>JAGZIY010000022.1 GCA_018365995.1 Butyricicoccus pullicaecorum
CCTTCTCGATACAGTTCTACACATTTCCTTTTGTACTCATATGTGTACCGCATAATAATACCCCCTCTACTGGGTGTCCAGTAAAGGGGGTACATATCATACACATCCCCAGTTTCTTTAGCCGTTTTCATCGCTTGAATTGCGGCTTCTACAATTTTTAATTCTTTTTCGTCCAGGGCGTTGAGCACGGCGTAAATCCGCTTTCTGTACTCGCTCCCTTTATTTTTGGACGGATAGAAATATTGATCTACCAATATATCGAACATTGCCACCATCTGATAAAAGGTACTGAGGCTAGGGTGCTGGCCGTCATTCTCGTTATATACGATGGTGCGCGGAGCCGTGTTGATTGCTCAATGTAAGGGGGCAGACGGAGTCTTTTTAAATACTGGCCTTGCTCTCACTGGGATCTTCTTTGATTGTGACTATTGTGAGTCTGGCAACCTACCAGCCGTTATTCAAGATGTTAAATGTTCCAGCAGATGCATATCAAGAGGTCTGCGACTATATCCAGATTATTTCCCGCATGGTGTTCCTTACTTGTTGCTTTAGTGATAGCCTTGTATTATAATAAAAACACTCTAAATTTCGATTACATCCTCCCGCGTTATTTATATTCCATCTAATCATAAACTCATTTGGGACTTCACTATTTCTTAGTTTAATATCATGTTTCACATGACTTTTCTCCATTTTTTACATAAAGGTTGGATAATATAATTCATGAAAAAACGACAGATTCCGTCCGCTTCTTTTTCATTGAAGCGTCTGTTCATCTCTCTTTTCGTTCTATATTTTGTGTTTGCTGTTATTTTTTATTTTTTAGCTGGCTATCAACTCCACTTTCGAGCATCTCGTGGTAATCTTGAATTCCCAGTCGCTGAATCAGGCACTGTAGAGTTAGTACAAGGCACTACAATTGAACAGGTGTTCACTGCAAAAATTCAACGTTTGGAATCTGTCTCCGTTCAATGGGGGACATACTTGCGCCAAAACACGGGTACAGCATACATGGAACTCCTCGATCTGCGTAGCGGCGCAGTATTACTGAGTCAAAATTTCGACGTGTCTGCGCTCACAGAAGGTGCGCAGCTGACGCTCTCTTCTTTCTCCCCATTGGAGGGATATTATGATGTACCTCTGTTGTTGCGTATCTACGCTGACTCCCAACCTGGCAGTGCTGCATCACCGCTGATGTCTTCTTCCGTCCAGCCTGATGGTTTTTCACTTTCCATTAATGGGACACCGGTCCAGGGAACACTCTGCTTCTCTGCTTCTGGAGAGGATTATATCTGGACTGGACTCCACTACTGGAAATTTGTAGCTGGTTTTGGTGCGGTGCTGGGGGTCTACTTGACTGTTACCTATTGGCGCTGGAGTAAGGGGAAAGATGGTTTGCTGGTCAAAGGCATTGCCGCCCTTCAGAAGTACCGCTTCCTCATAAAGCAATTGGTAGATCGGGATTTCAAGGCAAAATACAAGCGTTCAATTTTGGGGGTATTTTGGAGCTTTTTGAATCCCTTGCTTACCATGATTGTTCAGTATATTGTGTTTTCCAATCTCTTCCGCTTTGATATTCCCTATTATACAGTCTATCTTTTGACCGGCATTATTATCTTTAATTATTTTTCCGAGTCCTGCGGTATGGCACTCTCTTCCATTGTGGGAAATGCTAATCTGATCACAAAGGTGTATGTACCCAAATATATCTATCCCCTGACGCGCATTCTATCCTCTCTGGTCAACCTGGTCATCTCCATGATCCCGTTGCTTCTGGTGATCTTGTTCTCCGGACTGCTCCCGACGAAGGCATATCCGCTCATTCTTTTTGACCTGATCTGCCTTGCGCTGTTCTGTCTCGGACTTGGGATGCTTCTGGCCTCCGCGATGGTTTTCTTCCGGGACATTCAATTTCTCTGGGGGGTGCTGACCATGCTGTGGATGTATCTGACTCCCATTTTCTATCCGGCTGACATTCTGCCGGAACAGGTTGCATGGGTCTTGGGCGTCAATCCGCTCTACTATTTTATCACCTTCCTGCGGACATGCGTGATGGATGGCGTATCTCCGGAACCTGTCCTGTATGTGCAGTGCTTCCTGTCCGCCATGCTCTTTCTGATTCTGGGGACGGTGGTATTCAAAAAGACGCAGGACAAGTTCGTCCTCTATTTGTAAGCAGGTGTTGTCGTGAAAAAAGAGAAACAGGCCATTGAGGTACAGGATATCTCCATGCGCTTCCAGCTGATGGACGACCGCATTCTTTCCCTCAAGGAATTCGCCACACGAAAGCTGCGTGGCAAAGTAAGCCACACGGATTTTTGGGCGCTCAAGCATATTTCCTTTGAGGTTTTCCGCGGCGAGGTGGTAGGCATCATCGGCCGCAACGGCTCCGGGAAAAGCACGCTGTTGAAGGTAATCTCCGGGATTTTAAAGCCGACGGAAGGTGCCGTGAGCTGTCACGGCAATATCGTCCCCATGTTGGAGCTTGGCTCTGGCTTCGACCCTGATTTGACTGGCCGCGAAAATATTTTCCTAAACGGTGCTATTCTCGGATACTCGGAAGAATTTTTGACCGACCGATATCAGGAAATTCTGGACTTTTCCGAGCTTGGCCAATTCATTGATGTCCCCATCAGAAACTACTCCTCCGGTATGATGGCCCGCTTGGCCTTCTCCGTTGCCTCGATGGTTGAGCCGGAAATTCTGATTGTGGATGAAATCCTCTCCGTAGGCGATGCAGCTTTTCAGGAGAAGAGCCGCGCCCGCATGATGGAAATGATGGGCGGCGGTACAACCGTGCTCTTTGTCTCCCACAGTCTGGAGCAAATCCAGGAAATGTGCAACCGTGTTTTGTGGCTGGAACAGGGAGAAATGCGCATGCTCGGCCCCACCGAGGAGGTATGCTCCGCTTATGCTGAATCGTGAGCCTCTGGTCTCCGTTCTGATGGGGGTTTACCAGCCCAAGCCGTCCAGTTTATCCATGCTCCGCCGCGCTGTCGATTCCATGCTGTTTCAGGATTACCCCGCGCTGGAGCTACTTCTGTGTGACGACGGTTCCGCGCCTTCCGTCTGCCGCTGCCTGGAAGAATACGCCGCCCGGGATAGCCGCGTTCGGCTGATTCGCCGGGGAGATGCCTTTACTTTACCGCAGAAGCTGAATCTCTGCCTACTGCATGCAAAAGGAGCTTATCTGGTCCGAATGGACGACGATGACTATGCTCTTCCTAGCCGGTTGTCTATTCAGATGGAATTCCTGAAATCTCATCCAGAGTTTGACTTTGTAGGATCCAACGCGATTCTCTGGCGGGAAGGCTCAGCCTGCGGGGAACGGATGTTCCCCGCAGAGCCCACCGTCCGGGATTTTCTATTTAAGCAGCCCTTTCTCCACCCCACACTGCTGTTCCGACGGGAGGCACTGGAGCGGGTGGGAGGGTACTCCGAGCTGCCCCGGTGCATTCTGTGCGAGGACTATGACCTGTTACTCCGTCTCTATGAGGCAGGCAGCCGAGGGGCCAATCTCCAGGAAAAGCTGATCTGCTATACCCTGCCCCTGAACCCGAAGGGTAGCCGACGGCTACACCACCGCTGGAACGAAGTTCGGACCCGCTTCGTCCGCTTCCGGGCGCTGGGCTTACTTCCAGGAGCCTTTCCCTATGTGATAAAGCCGCTCGTTGTAGGTCTGATCCCCTCCGGGCTGCTGAGGCGGCTGAAATCCCGCCGTTACCATGAGGAGGCACACTCATGAACTCGATTCAAATCTATGTCTCCCACCGCATTGATATTAACAGTGAGCTGGTGGACAACCCGCTCTATATTCCGATGCGGTGCGGAGCGGTGTTTGACCAGGAGAACCCCATGGGGATCGCGGGGGACGACACTGGGGACAACATCTCGGAGCGGAGGATGAGCTTTTGTGAGTTCACCGTGCAGTACTGGGCGTGGAAAAACATCCGGGCGGACTACTGCGGGCTGTGTCATTACCGGCGGTATCTCTCCTTCTCCCCCCGGCGGTTCCGCACGGACGAGTATAACATGGTCTATGTCCCCTCCCTGACGCCGGCGGGAAAGGCGCGGTATGGCCTGCTGGACCGTGCGGCTATGGCGGCGGCCATTGAGGGGCATGACGGAGTGGCATCTGAATGCGCCGATGTAACTCGGATCCCTACGCCGAAAGGGCCGCAAAGGACGGTACGGGACATGTGGGAAGCTCACTACGGGGAATTTTTTGAAAAGTCCTCCATTGATCTGCTCTTCACCCTCATAGATGAGCTGGCGCCGGAGTACAGTCAGTCGGCCTGGGAGTACTTCAACGGCGGACAGCACCGGGGCTTCAACTGCTTTGTGCTGCGCTGGGAACTCTTCGACCGGCTGTGCCGGTTCCAGTTCCCCATCATGTTTGAGGCAGAGCGGCGGCTGGACACCACCGGCTACACCCAGACTATGAAACGCACCCCGGCTTTTCTGGGGGAGATGCTCTACGGTATTTTCATGTACCATATCACCGTCCACGAGGGGCGGGATATCCAGACCCGCCAGATGGTTTTTTTCAGCAACACGGAGCGCATCCGCGGCCGGGGGGATTTACTCCGGCGGTATGTGGGGGACAGCGCGAATCGCCTGCTGCGGGCGGTGGTTGACCCCATCCTCCCTAAGGGCTCCCGGCGGCGGGAGAAGGTCAAAGATATTTTCTATCGCCTCACCCCCATTAAGCGGAGAGGCGTGGCAACTATCAAAGAAAAATAATACGTAGGATGTGAACGACTTGGAGAAGCAGTACAAGCCCGTCCCCGATGTGGAGGCCCTCCGCTATAAGGGGACTCCGGACAAGCCGGATATCAAGATCTTCGTCTCCCACCGCATTGATCAGGATAGCATGACCATTGACAATCCACTCTATATTCCAATCCGTTGCGGTGCGGTCTATGATGAGCGTGAAGGAATCAGTATGCTGGGGGATGATACAGGGGATAATATTTCGGAAAAAAGAGAGAGTTTTTGTGAGTTAACGGTTCTTTATTGGGCGTGGAAAAATGTTAAAGCAGATTTCTATGGCCTTTGCCATTATAGAAGGTATATTTCTTTTTCAGATAGAACATATTCCGATTCGTATAATAAGTCAGGAATTTTATTTGAGCAAGTACTTTCACAAGGAAGTATTGACAAATATGAACTAGAAAACCAAGGGAAAATGTGCTGTACTATTCAGAAGAGTGATATAATTACTACACCACCTGAAGATGTGACTTGTTCAGGTGATGGAAATCATAGAACAGTATATGGATTATGTGAAGACCGTCGTAGAGATTTTGATATGCGCGGAGTTGAATTATTATTTGAAGTTATTGAAAAGAAATACCCTAAATTTCTATCTTCTTCAAAAAAATATTTTAACTCCCAATATGCTAAGTTTTATAACTGCTTTGTTATGAAAAAAGAGCTGTTTGATGAATTTTGTGAATTCCTATTTGGGACACTTTTTGAAGTTGAAAAAAAACTCGATACCCAGTATTACAATGTATGGAAAACACGGATGCCTGGCTTTCTGGGGGAACATTTGTTTGGGATATTCTTGGAGTATTATACTGATCTTAATAATATTAATGTTTCTGTTCGAGAATTGGTATTTTTTCAAGAAACACAAGTATTTACATCCCATATAACACCTGCATTTTTAAACAATAATATTCCAATTGTATTTAGTTCTAGCGATTATTTTGCACCATTTGCGGCAGTATTTATTCAGTCTGTGATAAAACAATCAAGTAAAACTAATAATTATGATTTCATTATTTTGGAGAGTGCTATTAGTGTAAGTAATAAAAAATTGTTAAAGCAACTGGCCTATGGCCATCCTAATATGTCCATTCGATTTTTTAATCCAAAGCCTTTATTACGTGGTGCAAAATTATTTATAAATTCGGCAAACCAGTCCGAAGAGGCGTATTACCGAGTACTTGCTCCATTTATACTCAGCCAATATGATAAAGCTATTGTTATGGATTGTGATTTAATCGCAAAGTGCGATATAGCAAAATTATTACAGACTCCTTTGAATGGAAATGTAGCTGCTATTGTTCCAGATGCGGTTTGGCATGGTTGGGCAAATGGAATGATCAAAGAAGTAAATGACTATTGTAAAACAGACTTCCCAATTAAAAATCCATTTTCCTACGTAAATACTGGAGTTATTGTGTTTGATTGTGTTGCCTATCGTAGAATATTTACTGTAGATGGTATTGTTGAATATATCAAAAATCATAAATTCAATATCCAGGAACAAGATGCCTTAAATCTTTTGTTGGAAGGAAAAATCGAGAACTTAGATATAGCGTGGAATATGTATGTATTATCGTCTGACTTCATAAAACAATCAATAGACGATTTTGCGCCAGTTTATGAAAGGAATGCTTATCATACTGCTCACGAAAACCCAAAATTGATTCATTGGGCAGCGCAACCAAAGCCTTGGAATGATCCAAATGTTGATTTAGGAATAGAATGGTGGCTTGTTGCAAGGGAAACCCCATTTTACGAATTAATTCTTGCTAGGATGATGGATACTAAACTTGGGCCTCTTCATCCGGTTGTGTTTGACCTTCAAAACCGGATGGGTATATTTGATACTCGTTCTGGGGCAAGAAAATTTGCGGATAAAATATTGCCCAAAGGATCAAAACGCAGAGAATTTGTTAAAATCCTTTTACCGAAAGGTTCACTACGTTGGCGTTTCTGCAAACAGGTTTACTATATCTTTAAACCAGAGTACCGCCCGAAAAAATAAGAAGGGAAAATAATTAGAAAGGGGGGAGACGATGCCGTCTAATTTTTGGCCCATGTCCTCCAACGAATCGGACTTCAACTTCAAGATAATGTGGGATCACTTTCAGCAACTGAAGGAGCAGATTCAAGCTGTCTCAAATGAACTTCCTGTCATAGAGAAAATGGTAAAGCGGTTGGGAGAGCAGAGCACAGAGCAAAATGCGGAGAGGAGCGAGGAGGCGGGAAAACAATATAATCTGTTATCAGAGCTGAATAAGAAAGCAGATTCTATATGTTCTGCGATATTTGCAAAAGAGTATCCAATTGATGTACGGTTTGAGCGAGAATACTACAAGAAATTTCCCACGGCTCCATCGGAAGAATTTCCAGACTTTCAACAGAAATTTCTAAATCTTGTGCGTGGACTTGACATAAAGAGCATTGAAGATGTTGTGCTGTCGATTCAGCGGTTGAAAATTGTTCAAAATACGCAGGACCCTGTCATTGCGCTTTACTCTCAGGAAGAAAAGAACATTATGCGGAAAATTATTGAGCATATGTTCAGCAGCATTCTTCCGCTATCACACAATGTTTTTTATTATCGTGGATATCTGCTTCCGATCAATCATTTTGAGCCATGCGTCTTTTGGGATCGATATGGAATCCGCCATCTGACAAAGCCGGAACATTTTTCAGATACGGATATCATTGACGCCGGCGCGTTTATTGGAGATTCAGCACTTATTTTTTCCCCACTTACCAATCGCAATGTGTATGCTTTTGAGCCGGTCCCTCAAAACTATCACTATATGCAAGACACTATAAAACTAAACGGCCTGACAAATGTTGTGCCGGTTCAGGCCGCACTCGGGGAAGAAAACGGGACGATATCAATATCTGTAAACGATTCAAGCAGTACACAGTTTGAAAATGATGCCTGTCAATATGCGGAAAAAGTAGAGGTGAAGGTGGTTCCTCTGGATGAATTTGTCCAGGATGAACAGTCGCTTCTAAAGGGGGCAATGCAGACCATTAAGCACCAAAGGCCGACCCTTCTTATCAGTATCTACCACAACGCAGATGACTTCTTCCACATCAAACCTATGTTGGAACAACTGGATTTGGGGTATCGTTTTAAAATCAGGCATCCAGTATGCGGGTCTGTTATCACAGAGACACTTCTGATCGCAGAAGCCGAATAGTAAGGATTTGGGGTTATATTTATGAAAGTTGTAATTTTGGCAGGTGGCTTTGGCACCCGCATCTCAGAAGAGTCCCAGTTCAAGCCCAAGCCCATGGTGGAGCTAGGGGGTATGCCCATTCTATGGCACATTATGAAGCTATACTCCACCCATGGCTTCAACGAATTCATTATCTGCGCCGGCTATAAGCAGCACGTCATCAAGGAGTATTTCGCGGATTATTTCCTCCATACCTCCGACATTACCTACGACTTTACCAACGGGAAAAACGAGATGATTGTCCACCGGAACACCTCGGAGCCATGGAAGGTGACTGTGGTAGACACCGGTCTGAACACCATGACCGGCGGCCGGGTGAAGCGGGTAAAGGACTACATCGGGGACAAGCCCTTTATGCTCACCTACGGCGACGGCGTCGCCGACCTGAACATCACCGAGCTGGTGAAGTTCCACAAGTCCCACGGCAGGCTGGTCACCATGTCCGCCTACAACGCCGGGCAGCGCTTCGGCGTGCTGGACACTGACAGCGAGGGCCATGTGCGAGAGTTTCGGGAAAAGACCCAGGGCGACGGAAACCTGATCAACATTGGCTTCATGGTCTGCCAGCCCGAGTTTATCAACTATATTGATAGCGACGCCACCGTGCTGGAGAAGGCCCCCCTGGAGACGGTGGCAAAGCTGGGTCAGCTGATGGCCTATAAGCATGACGGCTTCTGGCAGTGCATGGACACCGTGCGGGAAAAGGAACAGCTGGAGAAGCTGTGGACCGCCGGACAGGCCCCCTGGAAAGTGTGGGCAGACTGATGGAACAGTTGGATCTCAATTTCTACCGCGACAAGCGGGTGTTCGTCACTGGCCACACCGGCTTTAAGGGCGCGTGGTTGTGCCGCATCTTGGTGGGTGCTGGAGCGGTGGTGACTGGCTATTCACTCCCCGCCCCAACCCAGCCAAACCTCTTTTCCCTGGCCGGCCTGGAGGGGAAGATGTCCTCTGTGCTGGGCGATATTCGAGACCGCGGCGCACTGAATGCCGCATTTGACACCGCCCAGCCGGAAATTGTCCTCCACCTGGCCGCCCAGCCAATTGTGCGGGACAGCTACAAAGACCCGGTCTTTACCTATGAGACCAATGTTATGGGAACGGTGAACATTCTAGAGTGCGTGCGCCGCATCGGCACCGTCCGCAGCTTCCTCAATGTGACCACTGACAAGGTCTATCACAACAACGAGTGGGTATGGGGCTACCGGGAGGACGAGCCGCTGGACGGCTTCGACCCCTACTCCAACTCCAAGTCCTGCTCGGAGCTGGTGACCCACAGCTATCTCAATAGCTTTTTCTCCGCACAGGACACCCCCGCCATCTCCACTGCCCGGGCGGGCAATGTCATCGGCGGCGGCGACTTTGCCAACGACCGGATCATTCCGGACTGCGTCCGTGCTGTCCAGGCGGGGGCACCTATCATTGTCCGCAACCCTCACTCTACCCGGCCCTACCAGCATGTGCTGGAGCCTCTGTTCGCCTACCTCATGATCGCCCAGAGGCAGTATCAGGATAAACAATATTCGGGTTGGTACAACGTGGGCCCCGACGAGTGTGACTGCGTCACCACCGGGCAGCTCACCGACCTGTTTTGCCGCTCCTGGGGGGGGGAGGCGACCTGGATCAATCAGGCCGAAGTCGGCGCCCCCCACGAGGCCAACTTCCTCAAGCTGGACTGCTCCAAGCTGAAGGCTGTCTTTGGATGGCGCCCCCGCTGGCACATCGAGGATGCCGTCCGCTTGACAGCTGACTGGACCCGGGTCTGGCTCTCCGGCGGGGATATCCCCGCTGAGATGGACCGGGAGATTGTCGTCTATCAGGAGGGATGCTGATATGAAATCTGCCATTGTTACCGGCGCCAACGGCTTTGTTGGGAGTAACGTAGTCCGTGAACTGCTTGAAAACGGCTATTCCGTCTGTGCCATTGTTCGAGACGGACACCGGGACCACCTCCCCGATGCTCCGGAGTTGACGGTTCTCTCTTGCGGTCTAGAGCAGATGAAGGATCTCCCCAGCCTGCTCCCTCGGGCAGAGGGCAACCTGTTCTACCACTTCGCTTGGCAGGGGAGCGCCGGTTCGGCCCGGGCGGATACCGCCCTTCAGCTGCAAAACGCTCAGTGGACCGTGGACGCCTTGCGGGCGGCGAATGAGTTGGGCTGCCGTCGGTTTGTCGGCGCAGGCAGCATCATGGAGCGCGAGACTATGGCCGCCGCATACACCCAGGGAAACCGCCCCGGCCCCGGTTATATTTACGGCGGTGGCAAGGTGATTGCCCACATCATGTGCATGTCCGTGGCGGCGGAACTCGGTATGGAACTGGTCTGGCCGGAGATCACCAACGCCTACGGCGTAGGCGAGAAGAGCCCCCGCATGGTCAACACCACCATTCAGAAGTGCATCCGTGGAGAAGCTCCGCAGTTTACGGCAGGAACTCAGAACTACGACTTCGTATACATCGACGATGTTGCCCGAGCCTTCCGACTGATCGGTGAAAACGGTAAACCCTTCCACGAGTATCTCATCGGCAGCTCCACCGCCCGCCCCCTGCGGGATTTCCTGACAGAAATGCAGGCCGCCATCGCGCCGGAGTTACCCTTCCTCTTCGGGGACATCCCTTTTACCGGAACCGATCTTCCCTTGTCCAGATTCGACTGCACGGAGACGGAACGGGACACCGGATTCCGGGCGGAAATCACATTTGCAGAGGGTTGCAGGCGCACAATGGAGTGGTGGAAAAAGATGGAGGTCACACAATGATTCAGAAATTTGAATTTCACGAAACCAACATCCCCGGATTGATTGAGGTCATCCCTTTTAACGCCGATGATATTCGTGGATGTTTCACCAAGGACTACTCCAGGGAAGTCTTTGAGGCCAATGGCATCCACCACGATCTGATAGAGGTCTTTTATACCACCAGCCACAAAGGCGTCATCCGCGCCCTCCATTTCCAGCGGGTCAAGCAACAGCCCAAGTTGGTACGCTGCATCTGGGGCCATGTCTGGGATGTTGTGGTGGATCTCCGCAAGGACAGTCCCACCTTCAAAAGATGGCTGGCATTCGACCTTGTGGGTAAGCAGCACAACGAAATTCTTGTTCCTGCCGGCTGTGCTCACGGGTATCTCGTGCTGGAGGACTCCATTGTTTCCTATAAGTGCGGAGAGAAGTTCTATGCGGAGTATGACGACGGCGTAATGTGGAACGACCCTGATCTGGCCGTAAACTGGCCCTTGGAGAGGATCGGCGGAGAAGCCAACCTAATCCTTGCGGACAAGGATAAAAACCTTCAATCCTTTGCTCAGTTTATGAGCAACTACGGCGGTTTTTAATATGGGTAGTCTGGTCATTGGCTGTGGCCTGTCGGGCGCAGTAATTGCCCGCCATCTGGCCGAGCAGGGAAAACAGGTGTCTATTTGGGAGCGCAGGGCCCATATCGGCGGTAATATGTACGACTATGTGGACGAGCATGGATTTCTGGTTCAGAAGTACGGTCCACATACGTTTCACACCAGAAAAAAGGAGCTTTACGACTACATGCTCCGCTTTGAGGATTGGCAGGATTACAAGCTGACATGTGGCGCTGTGTGGGATGGGAAATACACCCCGACTCCCTTCAACTTTACGACGATCGATACCTTCTTTTCCCACGAACAGGCTGAGCGGTTGAAGAATAAGCTCCAGACTGCTTATGCTGGCCGCGAGACCGCTACGGTAGTGGAAGTGCTTGAGCACGATGACCCCGACATTCGCGGCTATGCCGAATATCTTTTCCGCAACGATTATGCCCCCTATACCGCCAAGCAATGGGGAGTCTCTCCTTCAGAAATTGACCCAAGCGTGCTCAAGCGGGTTCCCCTACGGTTCTCTTACGACGAAGGCTATTTTGAAGATCCTTATCAAATAATGCCAGCCCATTCCTTTACTAGATTTTTTCAAACCCTACTGGATCATCCTAATATCCATATTGAACTGGGAGTGGAGGCACTGGAGCGAATTCAGGTATCCGATGGGCAACTCTATGTGGACGGGAATCGCTGGGATGAACCGTTGGTCTACACCGGCGCATTAGATGAACTTTTCGGGGGTATCTTTGGCAGACTGCCCTATCGCTCCTTGCGGTTTGAATGGAAGTATACTGAGGCAGACAGCGTTCAAGATGCCCCGGTGGTGGCCTATCCTCAGGAAGCCGGCTATACTCGGATCACTGAGTATAAAAAACTTCCCTTTCAAGCTCGTCCAGGCAGCAGTTATGCGCTGGAATTTCCACTCCCATACCAGGAGGGGGCCTCACTGGAACCCTACTATCCTGTCCTAACCGAGAAAAGCCAGATTCAATATAAAAAATATTTCGAATTGGTCAGTGCGGTACCCAACTTGATCTGCTGCGGTCGACTGGCTGATTTTAAGTACTATAACATGGATCAGGCACTGGAGCGGGCTTTAGGTGTCTGCCAGAGTCTTCTCTGAGTGCCTGAAGATAAATACTGGGTATGAAGCAACTGATTCATACCCAGTATTATTTATTGGGTAGGGAAATCACTGGCTCTGCCGGTGGAGGTGCCCCGTAAAAAAGATTTAGCTTCAAGCATCGAGCGAAGCGAGCTGCTACTAGAGGCCGAAGGGGAAAAGTTGATACAGGATATCCGGTACGAGCCCAATTAACAGTGCCAGAATTACTGTGGCAGCCATCACAGCCGAAACCTCACTATCACTTCTTGATAAGTTACCCTCAGGCAGACCCCACGTCATTGGACAGTAGCACCGCCAGAAAAGTTTGTAGATATATTTGGCCGATGTCTCCGTCCGGCGCGTAGAGGATATCACAGGAGCTCTGTGGGCAGCAAGGTACCTTTGCCCGCTATCGACACTGCCACTCCACCGCCATAGAATTTAGGATCTGCTGACAAAGTCTTGCTTTAAGAGCACAGCTTTGTCAGCAGATCCGTTCTTCGTAGGCGTATTTCAAAGATAAAGTATTTTATGGCTCATGAGCAATAAAATCCGCATAGAGGTATAGTACCTCGGAAAGGTCTTGATAACCGCAGAGGCCAGCCACTTCTTCGGCGGGATGTCCTGCCTCCAACAGGCGGATTGCATAGTCGTGCCGGAAGTCAGTCAAGCTCAGATGATTCATGTGAAGCGGCCGCAATAGGTTCCGAGTCAAATAAAACAAATAGGGAACAGAGAGTGGACCCTGTTTCTGAGTGGTGTGTACGACATAGGCATCCGGGAATTCGACCCGCTCTGACAGGTAAGCGGCCAGATCTTCGGGAATAGGAATCGAACGGCCGGAGACATGCGCAGTCCTGGAGATGAGGTCGACATGCTTCCATTGTAGTAAGCGGATTTCCTTATAATGCAGGCCGAGTTGCCACGCCAAGCGAATAATCAACACATCTGGATAGCGCTCCATATGGAGCAAGTGAGACATAAGCTCCGAAGTGGGACGACTAGCGGCGATTGGGCGGAATTTTTCAGGCAGCATAAGGGGCGGAGCGGATTCCATGAAACCGGAACTAACAGCAAATTGGCGTATTTGGTTTAGAAGGGCAATGTGTTCTGGAAAGTTCTTGAGGCTACGGTGACTGTGCCGCAGCGCGCGCTGATAGTCTTGTACACGGCGCTGATTGAATTTACGCACATCGGAAAAGCCAAGCTGAGGCAAGAGGTCTTTTATAAGGTAGGAGCGATAACGCTCCATCTGATCCGGAGGGGTATGGCCTTCTATACTGGATAGCCAGAGGGGAGCGAGCTCTTTTAGCAGGAGAGGCTTGGGTAGATCTTCAAACAGGCCGGAGGCATCAATCGCCCTGCCGACGTAAAAGTCTAAAATACCATAAAGAATACGGGGATGAAACTGAAAGCTGGAGGGAGCCCCACCCTTCTCTAAATAGTATACCCGGTATTGCTCCAGCATAACCCCATCCAGAAGCTGAAGATCTGTCTGTCCGAAATAGGGGAGAAGCGACCGCTCCAAAATGGAGTAGTAACGGCGGACGGTGGCTGGTTCGTTTTGCTCGGAAAACGAAGAGAGCCATTGTGGAACAACTTCCGCCAATTGCAGAGGAGGAAGCTGATATCCAAATAAATCTGGGGCGACCTTTGGGCTACCCAAGGAGACACCGTAGGCTACAAATGCGTGGAGAATGGGGAGATAGTCCCGGCGAAACGCCGCAAGGCTGACGCCACGTCGGGACAGACGTTGACGCAAATCCTCCACGACCGGCTGCTGAAGACGGTCAATTCGGTAATGGCCGGCCAAAGACAGCAGGGAAGACAGGGCATCGGAGCTTAGGGAGCCCGGCAGATTGGGTGCTGCATCCGAAAACGAGGGCATAGTATTCCTCCAGTGCTACATAGTGCCAATCAATTTTATATTATTATATCACGAATTTCCAATGAAAGAAAAGAATCGGTTGCAATATTACGCTTTCGTTACAAAGAGAGAGCATCCCTTGACGGGGGGCCCAGGCTCGTGTATATTATACACGTAAGTTCGCGAAGGGGAGGTTTCCTCCTCTCACGAACTAATAAAAATGAGGAGGAAATCCAAAATGAGAAACCTCAAGAGGGCTCTCAGCCTGGTAATGGCCATGGCCATGCTGATCGGCATGATGACCATCGGTGCCAGTGCTGTGAGCGCCAGCGATTTCACCGACGCGGATGAGATCGTCAACACCGAGGCCGTCTCCGTTCTGACGACTCTGAACGTCATCAACGGCAAGGAAGACGGCAGCTACTTTGATCCCACCGGGATCGTGACCCGCGCCGAGATGGCGAAGATGATCACCGTGGCTCTGCACGGCGGCGAGGAGCCCGTTCTGGGCACCAAGACCAACCCGAGCTACTCCGACATCAAGGGCCATTGGGCTGAGTCCTACATTGAGTACTGCACCAGCGTGGGCATCATTTCCGGTCGCGGCAACGGCAAGTTTGACCCGGCTGCTACTGTGACTGTGGCCGAGGCGGCCAAAATGTTGCTGACTGCCCTAGGGTACGATGCTGCCGTGTTCGGCCTGACCGGTTCCGACTGGCAGGTGAACACCGACGTGCAGGCCAACAACGCCAAGCTGTATGAGGGCCTGCCTGCCAGCGTTACCACCTCCGATGCTCTGACCCGTGACAACGCCGCCCAGATGATCTACAATACTCTGGACGCCTACATCATGGAGAAGACCTTTGACAAGGTTCTGTCCAACGGCGAGGTCTCTTACAGCTACAAGCTGTCCGAGACCAAGACCATGATGAGCGAGAAGTTCGGTGTGGTCAAGGTCGAGGGTGTTGTTACTGAGAATGAGTTCACCGAGGGCTCTGCGCTGAAGGGCAAGACCACAATGACCGTCACCAACGGCGATGCTGGTAGCACGAAGGGTGAGCAGAGCGTCTTTGCCAACGGCACTCAGACCTTTGCCGTCACCTCTGGCGCCGATGTGGTCGGCAAGAGCGTGACCCTGTATGTGAAGCCCGCCAAGAACACCAATGCCGCCTCCAAGGCGACTGTTGTGGGCTCCGCCATCATCAACAGCAACAATACGGTCTACACCACTGCCAAGGCTCTGGTTGACAACTCCAGTAAGTCCAACGACATTACCAAGACCCTGAAGGCCGAGGGCCTGAAGTTTGATAACGCCAACGATGTCACTCTGTATACCAACTATGCTGACAGCACTCTGAGCAACCCTGCTACTAGCGATCTGGCATCCCTGTTGAACACCAAGGGTGTTGAGGCCCAGTACATTGACAACAACGGTGACGGCATTGTAGATGTGGTTGTGAAGGTCATCAAGGCTTTTGGTAAGGTCACTGTCTACTCCGACGCTAAGGACGGTAGCCTGAGCATCTCCAAGCTGGGTAAGTACGGTGCTGACGGCCTCACTAGCGGTGCTGGTCTGTCCACCACCGACGCCAACGAGGATGTCTATGACTTTGCCAACCTGGGCGTGGCCAAGAATGACTATGTCTTCTACTATGAGGTCAACGGTGGCATGTGCTACGTCGAGGCCGCCAAGTCTGTAACCGAGGACATTACCGCGACCAAGGGTGACAGCATCTATGCCGGCGATACTGAGTACGGCACCTCCGACCTGGCCAGCACTACCGACCTCTCTGCTGAGACCGGTGCTCAGGCCACCTTGGTTAGTGCCGTGACTCTGGGCGAGGAGGCTGTCCTCTATCTGGATGCGGCCAACAGCGTGGTCTACGTGACCGATGCCGAGACCAGCAGTTCTTACCTGATGGTTACTGCCACCGCCCTGAGCAGTTACAAGGATAGCGTAACCGCCCGCGTTGTCTTTGAGGATGGCACCACCGGTGAGATCGAGGTCAACAAGCTGGACACCACCACTGTCAACAATAGCACTAATGCTTCCAATGTCCAGGGCCTGCTGGACAATCAGAAGATCGGTCGCAACACCACTGCTAAGGTTTACTCCTACACCAAGACCTCCGACAATACCTATAACCTGACCACTGAGACTACTGTTGTTGGAACTCAGGATGCCGTTGACATTACTAAGGGTAACCCCACCGTTGTGTCCGGTCAGATTACCGCCAACAACGCTACCAAGTTCATCTTGGGTGACGAGGATGGTTACAGCGCCTACACTGGTATCAATAACGTGTCCAGCAAGGAGGACACCTCCGTGTTTGCAGTTGTGGGTACCAATAAGGTCGCTAAGGTCCTCTTTGCCTACGGCGGCACTGGTGCCGAGAACGCAGACAACTACATGTACGTCCTGAACAAGACCCCCTATGTCACCAGTGACGGCAAGAACGACGTTTACACCTACACTGTCATTCGTAACGGCGAGGTGACCACCATTGAGGGTACTTCTGCCTCCGTGTTTAGCGCCGCTGGCCTGAACAAGGTCACTCTGAAGGGCGACAAGGCCAACAGCGCGAGCACCAGCGGCGCTCTCATTGTTGCCTCCGGTAAAGCTACCACCGCTGGCGATGGCGTGCTGGCCATCAATAACGGTACTGGCTACTTCTACGATGAGAACACCGTGTTTATCCTGATCACCGGTGGCGGTAAGGATGATGTAAATACCTCCGCTAGCGTGGACAGCATCATCACCGAGGGTGGCGCTCAGGATACCATCTCCATCCTGGTGGATGAGGATAACACCACCACCGCTCAGTACGTCTTCATTGAGCGCGGCTAATCCGGCAAGATACATAGACGTAACTAGAGGTTAGCTCTGATTTCACCCCCGCGCTTCGGCGCGGGGGTGTGTTTTTATCCCTTATTGTACCTATGCAGCTACACCTACGATCTGATATAATAGAAAGAGAATATGGAATTTTATCTCAGGAGGTGCCTGCATATGACAAGTTACACGCAAAGTGTATTCTTTACCTGGGGACATCTGCCCGGAATAAAACTATCACTCCTCTTACTGTTGCTGGCATTCCCGCTCCTTTATTGCTTCTATTGGGATGCGTTTGAGAGCAGCGGAGTTGTGCAAATGAAGGGGGTGTGGAAAAGACTTCCGTACGGGAAGCGAATCCGCGCGTCGGCTACAGTAGCTGCCTATGCATTACTGCTTCTGGCTGGCATACCGCAGACAGGCCTACTGCAATCGCTGGACTTCCTGGATTGGGCCGCAGACCTCTATTTGAGACTGGAGCCGTTGCAGGCTATCGGAGTACTACTGGCGGCACTGTATGCCAGGGTACTTCATGGAAGTCGGTACGAATATCTCCAACCCATCAACTTCGTGACTCGGCTTCTTATTTTTCTCTCTGTGTTCTCGACTCTCCTGGTCGGTCAGATTCCGCTCGTCTGGTACAATGTTCCGTGGTTTCTGCTGGTGGGCGTGATTTTTGCTTGGTTGGAGCTGGCCGCACTGCGTCCGCCCCCCGTCGGCTTGCCAACAACGAAGAATCTGTTTGACCCTGTTGCCGCTTATGACGGGCTTTTGCCGCTTCGGCAGGCGCAGGCCGACAAATTGGTCAATATTATCCGTAGCCAAAATTCCAGTGGCACCTCAATTTGCGTCTCCGGGCCGTGGGGGTGCGGAAAGACTTCGTTGATGTTGGGCGCGTTGGACAAGCTGCGCTGTGAGGGAGACTCGCGAAGTAATGAAGTCCTCTTTATCCGTGCGCTGGAGTTGGATACGCTGACTGCCCTGTTTACCTATGTGTTCGGTCGGATTAAGGCTATGCTGAAAGAGCGCGGAGCCTATGTCGGAGCCGGGAGTGAGTGTCAAAAGCTACTGGCCTCGGCGGGTGGCTTGATTACAAATGAGCGCATCACCTCTCTGCTTGAATGGAAGCTTTTCCACACTGCAGAGGATTACCGCAGCCAGCATGACCAGCTAGAGCAGCTGATATGTGAGGTCTTTAAAGATGACAAGCTCATCATCGTGGTGGACGATATTGAGCGGTGTGCGCCGAAAAAGGCACTGGAATTTCTCTTCTTCATCAAAGAGTTTGCGGTCATGCGCTGCTGTATCGCGGTCTTTCTGACGGATTATGAGCATCTTCCAAACCCGACCGGGGGGGGGGGGGCTTCCGACGCATCACCGGACTTTTATGACAAGTTCTTCAATTACCGGCTCAATCTTGCGCCGATTTCCCCACTTGATGTAATACGCGTCCAGGAAAGCGGCCAGGATGCCAAAAGCCACTGGGAGAAGGTTGAGCCTTTATCTGTTATTTACCAGCGAATTAGGAGTATATTGACCCGTCGTTCAGAGGAGTGCCTAAAACATGCAGAGGACGTAGCAGAGGGGGCGGGGTGGGCAGAGCAAAGCAAGAAAAGCACATATTTATCTAAATGTGTGGAAAAGCTTGATGAATCCATGTTCCGGCCGCGTTCGGTAATAAAAGTCTGTGAAGCCTATCGAAATTGGGCGACACAGCTTCAGGAGATCTATCATAGGGTTCCGGCTGATCAATTGGACTGCTATTTTATCACAATCCCGCTGGGGGAGAGCCTCTTTTTCCTGTCCTATCTTGAGGCGTGTTTCCCCCAAGAGTTCGACACACTGGTGCAAGGGGATGCCAGCATCTATCTGGATGAGCTTTCCGAGTGCAGTGATGAGGAGCCGAGGCCCTTCCTTGCTGAACTGATGCGTGAAAGCTTACTCCCGAAGGAGAGGTTACTGCCTTACCGCGATTACCGCCAGGAAAAAGGACGCCGCTTCCTCCGCATCCTGCTCCGCAGTCCACAGAGCCTGCCCGAAATCATGGATGGATTCACCTCGCAGGAGGAGGCGTGGTTCAATGCCGTACGGGAACGCAACATGGACGTTATAGCGGCGCAATGGGTTGAAATCATAAACGCTGTGGTGGAGTCCTACCCTAAACTTTTTGATGGCAGAAATCTTCTGGATACTCTGCTTCAATTCGGATGGGAGCAGGTGCGGGAGGAGCGCTGGGGCGCCGATATGCTCTTCCAGCTTTTTGACTTCTCCGCCTTGAGCAAGCACTATCTGGTAAGCGCCTCCGGGGTAGTCCCCTTTGTCGACGCATTCACATCTACCTACGACAGCGCTGGTGGAATTGGGCTACTGACGGGGCTGCCTCAAAGATCTCATCAGCTTGCCGTCTCTTTTGCGCAGAATTATCTCTACCAGTTCGGCACCCCGTTCACTCGGGTGCTGGATTACGGAATGGAGGAAAAGGACTCAAAACGCTTTTTCCGCATGATAGAGATCGTCTCCGCAGAGAAGGATTTCTACAAGATCCTAGATCGCTTTCTGCAGAATACCCGGTTGATTGAGCCATGGCTTGAGCGTATACCAGAGCCGCTCCATGGGGCAGACGGGCTGGAACGTCTTGCTCACAGTGCGGAGGCGATTCTTGCGGAGAACGGGTTTTCTGGCTATGATGATGTCCGGTGTGAATTGGCGTGTATGTGGACAACCGTCGCAGAAATCAAAGCGCTCCTCCGCCTGCTCGACGAGCTTGAAGCTACCCTCAAGGAGGCTGAACGCGGCTTTCTCATAGGTGACCTCAGCCTTGAGTCCCTGCCCAAGGTCATCCGCAGTCTTAGCGAACGTGTCCGCGCCTCAAACGCAGCGCAGGATGCCTACCTCCCGGAGGATTTGCGCAATCTTTTTGAATTCATTAATTTGCTGAATCCGGAAGAGGCTGAAGCGCTCCCGGATGAGTTGATTCCCCAGCTTCAAGCACTGGCGTCGGACTTCGCATCGGCCACCGGTTTCCCGGTTCACGCCTTCCGGAACGTACTATTGAGGCGAATCCGCCGCAGCACGCCCAGGGAGGAATCCTTTGTTTGACAGAACAGGCCGTCTGGGAGTAAAATAAAGCGTTATATTATCGGAAAGGGTGCCAAGAGGCATGATCAAAGAGAATCAGCGGATGCTGAACTACCTCAATGTATTGCTGGACGGCCTGATTCTGTTTTTTGCCATGCCAGTATCGTTTGTCATTCGGTTCTTCGTGTTGCGCGGAGGCGTAATTACAGTCCCGTTTGCCTCCTATCTCTGGCTCGCCGCAATTCTGACCCCGGTCTATCTGTTTACCTTTGCCGCCTTCAGCCTGTACGAGTCCTTCAGAAAGAAGCGCCTTTATCAGGAGCTTGGACGGCTCTTCTGGGCCTGTGCGCTGGATATGGTGCTGCTTCAGACCGCCCTGTTTCTGGCGAAGGGAGTTCACTTCTCCCGCGGTACGCTGGCAATCTTCTTTGTCCTGTCCTTTGTGGGGCTTTCTGGGAAGAGATATGTGCTCCGGACGCTTTTGCGATACTACCGCCAGCGCGGCTTCAACCAGAAGCACGTCGTTCTGGTGGGAGACGGCGTTATGGCCAAGCGATATCTGGAGACCGTGCAGAGTGACCGGGAGCTGGGCTATCTGGTGGACGGATATGTGGCCAACCGCGCTTCGCTTCACAGAATTAAGTACTACGGTGGTATCGGTGCACTGGAGCGGGTGCTGGAGCGGTGCCAGCCGGACGAGGTGGTGGGTGCGCTGTCGCCTGAGGACTTCCGCTACACCCCCGTCCTCATCGAGGCCTGTGAGAAGGCCGGCGTAAAGCTCTCCATAATTCCCTTCTATGCGGAATATATGCCCTCCAATCCACAGTTTGACGATCTGGACGGAATTCCTCTGATGAATATCCGCCGCATTCCGCTGGACAACTGGGTGAACGCGTTTTTGAAGCGTCTTTTGGATGTTGTGGGTTCGCTGGTACTGATCATCTTCTCCTCCCCACTGATGCTCATCGCCGCGGTCGGAGTCAAGCTCTCCTCGCCCGGACCGGTGATCTTCACTCAGGAGCGGATTGGTCGGAATAAGAAGCCCTTCCGAATGTATAAATTCCGCTCCATGAGGGTCAATGACCGGCAAGATACCGGCTGGAGCCGCGACCGGGATGACCGCAAAACCAAATTCGGTGCCTTTATCCGAAAGTGCTCCATCGACGAGCTTCCGCAGTTTTTCAATGTACTTAAGGGCGACATGAGTCTCGTGGGGCCGCGCCCGGAGGTACCCTACTATGTGGAGCAGTTCAAGGATGAGATTCCCCTTTACATGGTGAAGCACCAGGTGCGCCCTGGCATCACTGGCTGGGCACAGGTCAATGGGCTGCGCGGGGACACCTCAATTAAGGCGCGTGTCGAGCACGATATTTTCTATATTGAGCATTGGACACTGGGATTCGATATCCGAATTTTGTTTATGACCCTGTTCAAAGCACTGATCAACAGCGAAAGATTGACGTAAAGGTGGAACGACATGAGTAAGAAGCAAAGCAAAGCCGCCCGCAGAAAAGAGCAGGCAGCCGTTGGCCGCCAGGGCGGTGCGGAGCAGCGGCCGATTTCGGAGGCTGCCGCTCCGCAGCCGACCATCCCAGTGCGCCAGTCGCCTCAAGCCCCATCTCCCGCGCTTGACCGCAAGGCCCTGTTGTGGTGCCTCATCCCAGCCGTTCTGCTCTTCCTTTTCCTGGCCTTCCAGGGGGGAGGGGATGACCGTGTGCTGGCAATCGTGGCTGCGATAGCTCTCGTAGCCTGCTCTATGGGGAAAACTCCCATCGCCAATATCGCCCAACGGCTTTCCATCCCCGCGCTGGTGGTGTGCGCCTACCTACTGCTGAACGCCGCCGCTGGTCTGTACAGCAAATTTGGAAGCTTTGCGGCCCCCGAGTTCGGCAAGATCTTGGCCTCCTTCTGCATCTTCGCCATTCTTTTGTTTCGGGTAAAGCAGGGCTGTGGCCGTCAAGTCGCCGCGGTCCTAGCCACCCTCACTGCCGCCTTCTCCCTGATCAGTATTGATGCTGCCTCCCTCAAGCTGTTGAGCGGTGTCTATATCCGTATTCTGGACGCGCTGGGCTGTAGCTATGGCTCCATGAGCACCGGCTACGAGGCGGGCATCCGCATTACTGGTATATTTGGAAACCCCAATGTGCTGGCCGGGATTTTGGCCTTCGGTGTATTCCTGGGCCTCTATCTGGTCCTGACGGCCAAAAGCCGACGCGGACTTCTGGGTTGCGCCCTGCTGTTGGAGGTCAACGCGCTAGGTTTCCTGCTGGCCTTCAGCATGGGTGCAATCGGCATGTTCCTCGTCTCCGTGGCCATCTACTTGATTTTTGAGGCACGTGATCGCCGGTTACCCCTGCTAGTTTTGATGCTTGAGACCGCAATAATCGGCGTGGTGATAGCCTTTCCCTCTTTCGCGGGGCTGGGTAGCAGCGGCGGAGCGGCCTGGCTTCCCGTCCTGGCCGGACCGCTGGGCGGCGTCCTTCTTTGGCTGCTTCATGGCTGGCTCGGAGTGCGGCTCGGCGAGGCGCTGAACCAGCGGCCCCGCCTCGCCCTGGGTGCCGCCGTTGGCGTTGTACTCCTGGCAGTGGGTTACGTTCTCCTGGCCTTCAATGTAACCGGCCCCTATCAGCTCCAGCCTGGTGAGATCCTGCGCCGCTCGGTCTATCCCAGCGGCGGCGAGTACCGCCTGGAAGGTGACTGGTCCGGCGAGGTCATGGTGACTGTGGAAAGCCAGAATGATTCGCAAACCATCATGCATACCAGCACCATGCTCTATCAGGGGGGGCTGGCCGAGGCGGTGTTTACCGTTCCAGAGGACAGCAAAGTGGTCTACCTCAATTTTATCAGTCTGCAGGGGGCAGTTCTGGACCAGGTGTCACTGTCAGGCGGCGAGCAGGTAAAGCTGGGATACCGTTTCCTTCCCGGCTTTGCTGCAAACCGGATTCAGGGCCTTTGGGCGAATCAAAACGCCATCCAGCGCACGGAATTTTTCCGAGACGGTCTGCGCATTTGGCAGAAGAGTCCCGTCATTGGCAATGGCCTGGGCAGCGTAGAAGGACTGGTGACCAGTGTCCAGCAGTTCTACTATGAAAGCCGCTACGTCCACAATCACTATATTCAGCTCCTGGCTGAGATGGGGCTTCCTGGGCTGCTCTGTTTCCTCGCTGTCATCGGCGCAGCGGCAGTAACGCTGCTCAAACGCCGTCGGGAGGGTGAGGGCGACCCCCTCCTCGCCGCTCTGGCCGCCTGTCTGGCCATGATGTCCCTCCACGCGGCGGCTGAGGCGGTCTGGTCAATCAGCGTCTATCAAACCTTTGCCCTATCCGTCCTGGCGCTCCTGTGTGTCGTCTATGGTCAGCCTGTCGCCAAGCTGACCGGAAAGGGAATTGCGTGGATCTTCTCCCTGCTGCTCTGGGGCGTTACACTCATATTCGCCTGGTTTTTGGGCGGCAATCTCTCCGCGGAGTTGGAATACAGCCAAGTGAAGGCGGGTACCCGTCAGCAAACGCCGTACACCATGACGCAGCTGGCACGCAAGGATCACTATAATTGGGCCCAATACAAGCTGGACATGGCCGTAAACGCCTGTGACTCTGAAGTCCCGGAGTTTGCTGAGACTGCTGCCACATATGCCATCCAAGTTCGGGAATTGGGAATCTATTCGATCAATTATAGCCTATCTGCTTATTTCTACAGCACCTTGGGTCAATGGGATCAGTTCTTTGCGGCCACCCGTGAGGGGATCTCCCAGGCGGCCTCTCGTGCAAGTGCCTGGCAGGAGATCTTCTTCCTCTATGAGGGCTTCTTCCCTGGCGAGGAAGCGGAAAATGCCGCATGGTATGCCCAGCAAGTGCTTATGTTTTATGATATGCTCCAGCAATACAATGATGGAAGAATGGAACAGATTACCCTGGTAGACCAGAATATGACCTTTATTCAACACATGCAGCACCTCGCTGGTGTTCGCCAATAAAAGTATGCCCCTTAGTATTCCGTTTGGAGTTTGAGGGCCTCGCCTTTTCTTTGTAAGCGTAAAATAAAGGAAAAAACACAAGGGCTGGTATTGTTCCGCCCTTGTGTTTTAATTTAGCTCTGCACTTCTCGGTTGCCCGGATAGATTACCTTGTTGGCGGCAATGCGGTATAGCCAGGTACGGAAAGATGCCCGCTCCGCCCGATAGCTAGGCAGAGAGTGCAGGACTGCGATGAAGATGGACTGGGGCAGGTCCATAGCGTCTTCCTTGCTTCCGGTCTGGCGGTAGACAAAGCGGTAGATCTCGGCATAGTAGGATTGAATCAGCTGTTCCGCTGCCTCCCGGGAGTTTCGCCGCTGGATAGCCCTGATCCATGTCTGTTCCCGCTCCATCGCCTCACCGCCTTTTACAGGTATATTCGTATTTCAGAGTACCATCGTTTCAGAAAAATAATTGAAATCATAAAAGGGTCATGTTACCATGGAAACAACAAAAAGCGAGTAATTCTGGAGGTGAAAGTATGACCGCGGCAGAGTTTATAGCCGCATTTGCGGAAGAAAGCAAGAGCTACAACATCTTTGAACACCACGAACTGATAAAAGCGGTCAAGGGATGCGACGAAGCATTGAAAAGCACATTTTTCCCCAAAAATGAAACACTCCCCTGTCCTGATAGCTGCAGTGAACTTGCGGTCAAGCTTGTCTGCTATACCGTCACAAAGATTACAGACTATGGCTTTAACAAGTGCATCAACGGGATATCCTATCCCACTGTAATCGGAACGCTGCTTTACGGAAACGATGCGCTGGGTAAATGGGTACTGAGACGCTTTATCGACAAAATGATAAGCCCCAGTGATTTGACAGACGACTTTAAAGCTGAAATTTTTACCATCATTACAACAAGTCATTATGTGTTAGGGACTATCCTTGAAATCGAATCAGGTAGCCGGGAAAAGGCAGTCCTGTTGTTTAGATTTGTAAAAACCTACATGCCGTCAAGATATAAGGAATTCTATTCTGCATTCCCTTCCGAAAAACAAAACCTGATCGAGGCACTCGCTCAAACTCCCTATTTTAACAGCTACGCCAGCGATGACAGGCTTTATCTTGATATTAAGGACGATGTGTCCACTGCGATCAAACGGCAAACTAACATTCGAGACTATACTATCCGACAGGAGTCCCATGGGTATTTTTGCGCCGGAGAGGCCTACACCGTACCTGCCATTACTGAAACACATCACGAATACGATGTGGGCGAAGCTGTGCTGAAGTGGCTGAACAGTAATATTGTGTGTCAGTACAATCTGCGCAGTGAATATACCTTGAATAACCACATCCATAACTGTGAGAGCCAAAGGGAAAATACCGGAACAGGCTGTGTAACTGCCCAAACTCTGATTACGATGTCCGATGGCATGACGAAGCCCATCATCAGTCTGCGCTCGGGTATGAAAGTACGCAGCGCAGGTGGTATTTCTGTGCTTTCGGATGAGTTTATTGTAAACCGCCGGCTGAGAACCCTGTACGGGATCAACGAGTTAGAGCCATTTATGTCGCCGGAGCATGCGGTGATGACTACTGAGGGCTGGAAAAGTCTTGCCCCCGAACAATCCAACCAGATCAACTCCTATTATAATGTAACTCTGCTGCGTCGGGGCGACCAGGTATTTACACTGGAGGGGACTGTGCGGGTAGAGAAAATTACAGTGGCACAAGCGAAACCAGAGGAAAATTTTACGGGATATGACCTGCATTTTATCAGTGGAGAGAAATCCTACTACGCCAACGGACTGTTGGTGCTGCTGAATTATCCCGACATTACACTGGCGCGGCTGATGCGGGCCCTTGAGGGGATGGAGGCCGGGCGCCGCCGCCGCTTTCTCACGCTGTTTCAAACAGAACGGGACCTTTTTGACGAGTTGCTTCCAAACGGATTAACAGCTTATTTTGAGGAGTGTGCATATGAAAAGTTTAAAGACGATTTCGATGAACTGCTTTAAAATTCACACGGCCAACCGGGAATTTTCCCTCTACGGAGGGCTGCTCTATCTGGACGGCACTCCGGTACAGAGCTATTTTTCCAAAAATATGTTCTATTGGGAGGCAGAAAAGGAGCGCGGAGCTCTCTATCTGTACCATCATGGGCTGATGGCCCAAGTAGTTCTCCAAAAAGACGGAGTACGGGAAATACATAACGCCTCCACCGAGCAGCATTACACCATCAGCTACCGTCAGCAGGGAAAGTCCGCCGATGCTGTGGTGGAGGTCTGCTTTGGCATTTGTTTCGATACCAGCCAAAGGTCCCATTACTACTGTGGAGTAATCTATAATGGTAAGGAAATCATTTGCGTACCCAAAACGGACAGGGAGAAGATCAACCAGCGCATTATGTCGGTGGATGTCACCGAGCAAGGCCTGCTCCATATTGTGATTGACTCCAGCGGCTACAAGGATATGACAGCCGGGTTCCCAATTTCCCAGTTGGACATGGTGTTTGACGCCACCTATAACACCTGCAATACCACGGTCACAGAGGGCGAGATCAAGGTGGAACAGTGCCAGGCCAACTTGGACCTGTGGGAGATGCAGCAGGTTTCTCCTACCCTGAAGGGCAAACTGCGGATGAAATACAACAGCAAGTTCGACTTGGGGGAGCACACCATTACTATTACGGTTGACAGCCTGAAGAAGAATGGCGGTGATCACTACTACGGCAGTGTAGATTATGGGCAGACCCAGATTGTTGCCATCCCCTCTACCGACGAGGCAAAACTGGCTCAGGATATCTTTTCCTGCGAAATACTTGCGGGGAAATGGAAGCTCTCCGCGAAAGGCCTTTCCTCTTTTGAAAGCGGCTGCTACGCCGATTCTCTAACCGTATGGGAGGATTCCCTGCGCCCTGCCTTTGTATATGAAAAAGTGTCGCAGATCGTCAAATATTCCGCCACAGGCCATATCAGGCTCCCCCAAGCACTACAAAATCGGGACCGGCGTTTTTGTGTGGACAAGCTGGCTGTTGCCCGCCTGAAGGAAAACTGTCTTGCGAACGGGTTTGATACGGCCCCTCTTTCCGTGGACGATTTATTTACCCTGTCTGCCCCTCCACAGATGCAGATTGAGGATCCAGACAACCCAGGCCAATATCTGACGGTGGATGGTCAGCAGCACGTGCATCAAAAGTCCACCGAACTGTTAAGCTGCCTGGCCGCCTACTATACTGCCGGTGTGGAGAGCAGCGACAAACAGCTGACCTACGCTGACCTCTACGGATATACCAAAGACTATGCCAAAACTCAGATCATCCAGGTCAGTCCTGCCATTATTACGGAGATTGAAGCAGAAGTAGATGAGAAGGGCAGGAAATATGTAGTAGAATTCCTCAAGATGTTTTCAGATATTATCTTGTCCAGTTCCTACGCCAGTTCCAGCAACAAATATATCCAAAAAGGGTTTGCGAAGGTGACCAAGCCGGTAGAACGCTGTCAATACTATATGGCCAATAATCATCCGGGCGCGATGCAGCATGAAAAGGGCTATCAGGTGGCCATGAGTATTATCGACCGCTATGTCTATATGAGCCTGGTTCCTCGTCTCAAAGATTATTATGGGGAACAGTCCGAGCAATGGGCGGAAGATCTCTATTACGCCGCGCTGGACCGACTGGTCATGCTTCAGCTACAAACCATCGGCGGCAGCAACCGCGGCACTCACCTTGCAAAAATGCTGTCGATCCTGGACAGCCGGAAGCATGTTTTAAGGCAGTCACAGCACGGTGATCCGGTTAAGGACGACGATGGCAAAAATGTAGAAATGCCTTATGGCGCGGCTCTTTATGCCCAACTGTTCAATATGTCGCTGTCTGAGGTGGGCAACAGCTTTCAGGGGCCGGATAGCGAGGCAAATTTTTTTAAAATTATGGAGATCGTGTTCGGTGACCTGTATGACAAAATCACTGGCGGCCAGCCCTCCGATATCCCGGAAGATGTGTTCAAAGAGCTGCAAAAGATCCTTGAGATTGACCGGGATATCTTTATTGTCGATCAGCTTTGCCAGTTGGAGGAGTATCTGAACTTCTCCATGCTCACAGCGGACCTGGTAAGCTCTATTGTCAAATACGGTGCGGCAACAAATGTGTTCGGCAAGATTACATTCTGTGCCATGTACGCGATGATTGGCGCCTCTTTCAGTTCAGTCTTTACACAGTGGGACAGCCTGACGGATGCTGAGAAAGCTGAAGGCATTCTTTCCTGTATCTTTTGCATTGTAGGTGTGGCGCGGGAGGCGGTCACCTGGAGATCGGTCTCCCAACTGGTTGACCCCAGCACCCCCCCTGACGTACGGACCCAGGCGGCCTACTGTCTGAAATACGGAGGCACAGACCTTGAGGCCATCAAGAACGTGATCCCCCAAGACCCTGCCAACCCCTATGATCTGTCCCAACGGCTGAATTCCGCGTCAAAGCAGTATTCCCTGGAGATCCATGATTCGTCGGGTGTGAAGGTAAAGCTCTCCTTCTGTTCCAAGGTTTTCGTTTGTCTTGAGATTTCGTTTCGGGTGATGAATGTGTTGCTGTTGGGGTATGCGTTTATTATGTCAACCCTGTCTCTAGCAGAGTTGTTTAAGTACGATTATTCCGAAGCTTTGCGTGCGGTTTCGGTTATCAATACCATATTGCTGGCTGTATCTTTTGTGCTGGAGTTGGCGGATATGGGGATTCGCATTGGAATTATCACAGCTTCTGCACAGATTGCGTCCGTGATTCCAGGCGTTGGCTTGGGAATCATGCTGCTCGCGTTTGTGTTTACCATCGCCGAACTGATTCTGAAGAAGGACGAGGTCAAACCTCCAATCCAGCTAATTATTGAAGAACATTTGGCTAAAACTGTGGCAGCTTTGCCTGAGCCCCCGTCGGATTGGGAACAGGCAAATTTGGCGTTGGCCTGATATTATAGCAGTATCCAAAATTATTAACATTGACCGGTGAAGGACACAGGGACGGAGCCCCCTGCTCTACTAGTGAAATGTTATACACGATCATCCCAGAAATCTATCCCTATCTGCCCATGAAAAATTCTGCTTATCGCGAGAACAAGTAATGCAGTAAAAAAGCAAGTGACCGATTCAAAATATCAGTCACTTGCTTTTACTGTAGTGTATAGTAACTATTCAGCCAAAGCAGGTCTAGCGTAAGCGTAAAAATGAAATAAAAACACAGAGGCGAGGGAAACCCTCGCCTCTGTGTTTCAAAAGGATTTAGATGCATACTATGTCACGCTGTCCAGGATAGATTTTTCTTGCTTTTTTGCAACCTTTCCAACCCAGGTGCTGGCCGCAGCGGTCACAGAAGAACATAGCGCCCCTCATCCTCAGTATGAACAAATGGCAGATCAAGATATCCGGCACACCTCCGGCGCTTTCTCCGGCAGCAGTTGCTCCGCCCATCCGGGTCCGGAGGCCGCCATTGTCGGCAAGCTCTGCAGCACCCACACCAGATAGCGGTACGGGTCCAGCCTGCTCTCCTTTGCCGTCTCAATCATACTGAAGATCACAGCGCTGCCCTGTGCCCCGTTGGGCGTATTGGCAAACTGGAAGTTCTTCCGGTCCATTACGAAAGGCTTTATGCTGCGCTCAGCCCGGTTATTGGAGATTTCCAGCCTCCCGTCCTCCAGATACCGCCTCAGGTATGGCCACTGCTCCCGCAGATAGTGCAGTGCTTTGCCGAGAGCAGACTTTGGCGCTGCCTTCTTCGTTTCCGCCCATGCCAACAATGCTTCAAGAAGGGGCTTGGCCCGTTCATGCCGTTGCTGGTACCGCTCTTCCACAGTTAAATTGGAAAATTCTTTCTCCAGGGCGAACAGGGCATTGCAGTACCGCTGGCCCTCCAGCGCCGTACTCTCCGCTTGCTCCTGTTTGGGCAGAGACTTCACCGCCTCGTCAAATTTTCGCCTCGCATGCGCCCAGCATCCCACCACCCGGATCCGCTCCGGCAGGCTGTGGTAACCGGTGTAACCGTCCGCATGGAGCCGCCCGGTAAACCCTTCCAAAAACGTCTCCGCATTCCTCGGTTTCCGGTTGGGGCTGTACTCATACAGCACAATCGGGGGTTCCACATCCCAGCCTGTTCTGTACAGCCACATATAACTCTTACTCTGAGCGGATTTCCCCGGTTCCCGCAGAACCTGCAGCGCCGTCTCATCCGCATGGAGTATATCCCGCTACACCAGTTTCCGGTGCAACTCCTCATACACCGGTAGCAGTCAGTCCTCCGCTGCCCGCAGGATCCAATTAGACATGGTCTGTCGAGAGAGTTTTACCCCCTGTCGGTTCCATTCCTGCTCCTGTCGGTACAAAGGGGAGCCCATTACAAACTTCTGCACCATAATATGGGCAATGGCCTCCGCTGAGGCGTGACTGCCGGAGATAACGGGAGTTGCCTTCTCAGTTTTCACTACCGGCGTCTTTATCTCTTCTTCCTTACAGCGCTTGCAGGCGTATGTATAGTACCAATCTTCCCGGATCTTTATTTGTGCCGGGGTCATTACCAGACTGCGCCGCACTTCCTTACCAATCTCGCTCATTTCCGTTCCACAGGTAGGACATACCAATTCCTCCGCCGGCAAACGGTGCTCCACCACCTCCACCGGCACATCTTCCGGCAAGACCTCCTCCAGCCGAGAGGAACGTTTCTGCCGGGTATGGGCAGAGCCACAGTGGTTGTTGCCTGTGCCCTTTTCTCCGTGGCCCGCCATGCCTCCGCCTCGTTAAACAATAGGCTCAGTTGCTCATAACCCTCTTCGCCACGGAGAGCTGATCGGACAAATCGCATCACAGCAAGGATCTTCCCAGCATGGGAAAGTCTTTTTATCTCAACGCAGGGAAGGATCAAATGCGCATTTATGCGCAAATGTCCGGAGTGGTAACGGTTGGTCTGGGGAGAAAGTGTTGAGTCCCAAGGAACAGGCGGTTCTGCCCATTCTGCTCAATAAAATGCCCGAAAATACGCATTTTGAACCTAAAATAAAGATACAGCACCCTGGGTCACAGGGGTGAAAAATCTTTTTTGAGCCGGATATCAGGGGTTACAGCCCATTGTCGGAAAACTGGCATCACGTTTGCAATAAGACAATGGCAGTTCCCGGTGAACAGGGATATGCAGACCGGTCTCACTGCAAACGTTGAAGAGGAGGATCTACAGATGGAAAAGCAACGATTTTACATGCAGCCGTCGGTATTGATCAAGATCCTGGTATGCGCGGCAGTCATCGCCGCCTTCTGGTTCGCCCCGCCGGTGGCCCCCCTGACCGAAATCGGCATGCGGGTCATTGGCGTATTTATCGGCGTGATCCTATTGCTCTCCCTGGTGGACACGGTGTGGCCCGCCATGCTGGCCGTGGTGTTGCTGGGCCAGAGCGGCGTATGCACCATCAATGAGGCCATTTCCGGCTCCATCGGCAACTGGATCATCTATTTTGTGCTCATGAGTTTCATCATGACCCACGCCCTCAACGAGTCGGGCTTCACCGACCGGCTGGTGGCCAAGTTCATGAGTATGAAACTGGTCAGTAAAAGCCCCTGGATCTTTACCATCTCTCTGGGCGTGCTGGGTATGCTGCTGGGCTGCTTTATGGATCAAGTGCCCGCCACCGCCTTCATGCTGGCCTTTGTCTCCCGCATCTACAAGGAACTTGGCTACACAGGCAAGGACTCCTACCCCCATGTGGCCAATATCCTCACGGTGTTCGGCGTCAACGTCGGCGGGGCCATGACCCCCCATCTCCCACTCCCTGGCCATTCTGGGCATCGGCATCTATGAAGGAGCCACCGGCAATACCCTGAGCCTGTTCAGCTATCTGGCCTTCGGCGTACCCACCGGCCTGATCCTGTTTGTGCTGCTGTGCATTGTGGTGCGGCTGCTCTCTCATCCCGATATGTCCAAATTTAAGGATTTTAAGGTGGAGAACGTGCTCAAGAAGCAGGGCCCCATGAGCCTGCGGGAGGGCATCACCGCCGTCATCTTCTTTGTCACCGTCATTATGTGGATCCTGCCCGGCATCCTGACCATGATCAGCGACGCGGCCTGGATCGCTACCTTTAACAGCCTGGGCATCACCTTCTGGGCCATTCTCTCCGTAGTGGTGATGGCGGTGGTCCAGATCAACGGCAAGCCCCTGCTGGACGTGAAGACCGTGGTCAACCAGAGCATCAACTGGGGTATCCTGCTCTTCATCAGCATCGGCGTCTATCTGGGCAGCGCCATGAGCGCCGAGTCTACCGGTATCGTGGCGGCCATCCAGCAGAACATCACCCCCCTGACCCAGAGCGTGGCCCCCATCGTGGTAGTCTTCCTCATCGCCGCCGTATCCATCATCATGACCAACTTTGCCTCCAATGTGTCCACCATCACGGTGATGACCGGCGTGGGCGTGGCTCTGGCCATGAGCAGCGGCGGGGCCATCAGCCCGGTGGGTATCGCCCTGGTGACCACCATGTGCGGCTCCTGCGCCTACCTGCTGCCCTCTTCCTTTGCCACCATTGCCATGCTCCACGGCCATGAGTACAGCAGCCGCAACAAGATCTACCTGTTCGGCATCCTGATGATCGTCATTACCTCCATTGTCATCGGATTCATCGGCTATCCCATCGGCTGCGCCCTCACCGGCGGCTGATAGAGACAAAAAAGGACCTGCCGCCAAGGCAGGCGGCAGGCCCCCGCTCAGGTTCCGTCCTCCCGGTCGCTCCTGCGGTAGCGGCGGGGGAGATGGTACCGGCTCAGCTTGCGGATGAGGGTGGACACGCTGATGCCCAGCCCGGCGGCGATCTCGCTGAGGGTGCGCTCCTCGTCCAGATGGCTGAGCAGCACACTGGCCTCCAGCCGCTCCATGGTCTCCTTCAGGGTGTGGGCGCTGTCCAGGTTCACCGTCGGCTCGGACGCTCCGGCCAGCTCCCGGGGCAGATAGTCCACGGTGAGCACGTCTCCGGGACAAAAGACATACATCCGCTCCACCACGTTGTTCAGCTCCCGTACATTGCCCGGCCAGGCGTAGTTGGTAAAGAGGCGCTGTACCCGTACGTCCAGCACCTTGCGCCCCCCGTTGGTGTGAGCCAGCCGCTCCAAAGCGTGGGCCGCCAGGGGAATGATGTCCTCCTTCCGCTCCCGCAGGGGCGGGATGTGCACCGGGATCACGTTGAGCCGGTAGTACAGGTCCTGACGGAAGCGGCCAGCGGCCACCTCCTCCTTCAGATCCCGGTTGGTGGCGGCGATGATGCGGGCGTTCATGGGCAGCGCCTTGACGCCCCCCAGCCGGAAGAAGGTCCGGTCCTGGAGCACGGTAAGCAGCTTTACCTGGAGCTGAAGGGGAAGCTCTCCGATCTCGTCCAGGAACACGGTGCCCCCGTCGCCCAGCTCAAAGATGCCCGGCTTGCCGTGCTTGTTGGCTCCGGTGAAGGCTCCCGCCTCGTAGCCGAAGAGTTCCGACTCCAGCAGATTGTCCGGGATGGCTCCGCAGGAGATCTTTATAAAGGGTTTGTCCGGGCCGGAGAACTTGTGAACCATGCGGCAGAACACGTCCTTGCCCACCCCCGACTCACCGGTGATGAGGACGGTGGACTGGACGCTGCCGATGCGGTAGGCCAGCTCCGCCAGCCCCCGCATCTGTCGGCTTTCCCCCACAATGTCGCAATCTTTCAACATCACCTGCAGCTCCTCCAGACGCTGGTGGAGCTTCTGGCTGGCCTCCTCGTGCTGCTTGACCACCTCGTCGTAGCGCAGGTAGCTCAGCTCCAGTTCCCGCCGCAGCTCGGTCAGGTCGGTCATGTCCCGCAGGTTGGCCACGATGCCCCGGAAGGTGTCCGTCCCCTTTTCGTAGAAGGGGAGGACCGTGACCATGATCTCCTGATTGGTGTCCGCCCGGTAGCGCACCAGCTCTGTGATGGGTTGCCTTGTCTCGAACACTTTGATGGACATCCGGGCAAGAGGACGGCCAATTTGGATCAATTCAAAAATGTTTCGGCCCAAAATACTCTCTTCAGAGAATCCGGTCATCTCGCAGTAGGCCCGATTCACATAGGCGATGGTTCCCGTCTCATCGGTATATGTGAAGCCGTCGTAGGAGGTGTCCAGGATCTGGTCCAGCACGCCGCTCTCCACCAGCCGGTCAAATTGGGATTTATCCATACCGCGCTTCCTCCTTGTTTCTGTGGCGTCTGTCAGGTTCTTATTGTATCACTGCAAATTCAGTGCCAACTCCCAGCATGCCCGAAAACCCGCCTGTCTTGCGGCCGGCGGAGAAAAACACCGGATGTAAATATTCAGTTCTGCCCATTTGTGTTTGCATGAATGGGCGAATATGCCCATTTAAGTTTAAGGAGGGGATCACGATGAAAGACCCCATACCCCCGCTGACCAGCCTGGACCGGATCTCCAACCAGGTGATCTGGAAGGGGTGCGGCTACAGCGATGACGACATGGACCGGCCCATCATCGGCATCGCCAACGCCATGTCCGATATGGTGCCCGGCCATACCGTTCTGGACCAGGTGGCCCGGCAGGTAAAGTACGGCATCTACCGGGCGGGAGGCACGCCGGCGGAGTTTGGCACCATCGCCTGTTGCGACGGACTGGCGGGCGGCCACAGCGGCAACAACTATGTGCTGCCTTCCCGTGACAACATCGCCGACAGCATTGAGATCATTGCCCGGGCCCACCGGCTGGACGGCCTGGTGCTGCTGGGCAGCTGTGACAAGATCGTGCCCGGCATGCTGATGGCCGCCGCCCGGCTGGACCTGCCCTGCATCTTCGTGCCCGGTGGTAGCATGTTCTCCGGCCCCGGCTACGCCGATCAGGAGACCTCGGACACCACCAGCGTCAGCGAGGCCATGGGACGGCTCCAGGTGGGGGAGATGGACGAGGCGGGGGTGCGGCGGCTGGGCCATGTGTGCGCCCCCACCTGCGGCTCCTGCCAGTTCATGGGCACCGCCAACAGCATGTGCTGCCTGGCCGAGGCTCTGGGCATGACCTTGCCGGGCGGAGCGGCGATCCCTGCCGTGTTCAATGAGCGGCTGCGCTGCGCCCTGCGCAGCGGCCAGCAGATCGTGGACATGGTGCACCGGGGCATCACACCCCGGAAGATCATGACCTGGGAGGCTCTGGAGAACGCCATCATGCTGATGATGGCGGTGGGGGGCTCCAGCAACACCGTCATCCACAGCTGCGCCCTAGCCCACGAGCTGGGCTTTGACACAAAGGACGTGCTGGACGCCTTTGACCGGTTCAGCGAGACCATCCCCCTGCTGGTGAAGATTAACCCCGCCACCCACCGGTACGACGCGGTGGACTTCTACTATGCCGGCGGGGTGACCCAGGTGCTGCGGCAGTTGGGAGAAAAACTCCACCGGGAGGCCCTCACCGTTACCGGGCGCACCATCGGGGAGGAGGTGGACGCCTATCGCAGTCCCTATCTGCCCAACGATGAGCTGATCCGTCCTCTGGACCGGCCCCACAGCACCCTGGGCGGGCTGGCCATCCTCCGGGGCAATCTGGCCCCGGACACCGGCGTATCCAAGCCTGCCGCCATCCATCCGGACGTGCGCCGCTTTACCGGCAAGGCCATCTGCTTTGACTCGGAGGACGCCTGCGTGGAGGCCATTGAGGCCCGGAGGGTCCACCCCGGCCATGTGGTGGTCATCCGCTACGAGGGCCCCAGGGGAGGACCGGGCATGAAGGAGCTGTACAAGCCCATGAAGACCCTCTACGGCCAGGGCTTGGCCCGGTCCACCGCCGTCATCACCGACGGACGCTTCTCGGGCACCAACAACGGCTGCTTTGTAGGGCACATCTCCCCGGAGGCCGCCGCCGGCGGACCTCTGGCGCTGGTGGAGGACGGAGACGAGATCACCATCGACGTGGAACAGAAGACCCTGGAGCTCCATGTCAGCGAGGAGGAGATGGCCCGCCGCCGGGCGGCGTGGCGTTATCAGCCTCCCAGGCTGATAGGCTATCTGGCCCGCTACGCGGCCATGGTCAGCTCTGCCGACCGGGGCGGCATCCTTATCCCCGGAGAGACAGGAGGAATGGAACATGAAACCGCTGAATGAATACGGCATTGATCACGTGGGCTTCATCGTGCCCGACCTGGAGGAGGCGGTGCGCCATGTGGAGGAACAATACGGCGTCAAAAGCGTGGTGCGCATGTCGCCCTACCTCCAGCACGCCTGGACCAGGGGCGTGGACCACCCCCAGCAGTGCAAGTGCGCCATGGTCACCCTGGCCGACCACTCCTGCAAGCTGGAATTTCTGGAGCCGGTGACCGAGGGGGGCTACCACTGGGACTACATCCAGGCCGGAGGCAGAGGCATCAACCACATCTGCTTCAAGGTCCACGACTTTGACCACTGGCAGGAGCACTTCCGGGCCCTGGGTCACAACCTGTTCTTCGGCTATGAGGACGAGGACCAGGAGAACGGCTACCGCCGCTGCCTGTATGCCAGGGATCCGGTGCTGGACATGGTGTATGAGATCAAGGAGATCAACCGCTACCGCGACGCCAACGGCGTGCTGGAGGAGGGAAAGGGATGAAGAGGATCGGATTCATCGGCCTGGGCTCCATGGGCCTGAGCATGGCACTCAACCTGCGGAAAGCCGGCTTTGAGGTGATGGGCTTCAACCGCACACGGGAGAAGGAGGCACCTCTGCTCCAGGCCGGAGGCCTGCCCGCTAAAAGCCTGAAGGCGGTGGGGGAGCAGTGTGAGGTGCTGGTACTCTGCCTACCCACCGACGGGGTGGTGCGGGAGATGATGCTGGGTGAGGGGGGCGCCCTTACCGGAAACACCCGGGTCCGCTGGGTGGTGGATTGCAGCACCATCGACGTCACCGCCGCCAGGCAGCTGGGGGCCGACCTACTGGAGCGGGGGGTGTGGTATTTTGATTCCCCGGTGAGCGGCGGACCTCAGGGGGCCAGAGACGGCACCCTCACCATCATGGTGGGAGGTGACCAGGCCCAAATGGAGGAGATCCTGCCGGTGTACCAGGTTATGGGCCGCAACATCGTCCACGTGGGGCCCAACGGATCCGCCCAGCAGTTCAAGCTCATCAACCAGATCCTTACCTGGGTGAATCACGCCGTCATCTGCGAGGCGGCGGCCCTGGCCAAGCGGGCAGGGCTGGACGAGGACAAACTGTACGACTGCCTCATGACCTCCTACGGCTACAGCAAGGTGCTGGAGGTAACCTACAAAGGCCACATCCAGCCCCTGAACTTTGAAAACCCCACCGGTATGAAGATGATGTGCAAGGACCTGACCCTGGCCCAGCACTTTGCCCACGATTACGGCGCCCAACTACCCATGACTGACAAGGCCATGGAGCTATATCAAAAGGCGCTGGATGACGGATACGACGGCTGCGATCAATGCGTAATCCTCAAGCAACTGTTGCAGGCATAGTGGATTGTCGAACTGAGTGCAACAGGAGTTGAGCCAGAAGCCCTATGATTCCTGAGCAGGGACAAGCGGGCTTGCCAATGGCAGGTCCGCTTTTACTTGCGTAAATAGGAATCATAGTACCTCGGTATGGGAAACCAAGGAAGTTTTGTCCCTTGCCGTCTACCCACCCAATCTTGTAATATTATGGAAATATTTATGAAAGGTGTTTTTATGCAAACACAGAAATTTTCTTGCGCAACATCTTTAGTGCAACTCGTCCCAATATCCGCCCCCTTGTTCTTGCTCTAAACATTACCAAGAATCTCTTATTGTAAGCGTAAAACAAGCGGCCGGGTATACAGATAGGATAAAATAGTCTTAAGAAATCCTGAGAAAACTCAGGATTTCTCAAGACTATTTTGTCGTAAGGAAGCCATCTGGATGGGTGCGTGGGAAATGAAACGGCAGGCGGCGTTGGTGGGATGGGCAAAACGAGTACGGGAGTGCCGGAGCAGTAGGATGTCGGTCACAATGTAGTGTGAGGAGCAGGGGATAGAGCGGTAGACCTATTATCGGTGGGAACGAGAAGTGCTGAAGATGGCAGGAGAAAACAGGCTCCCGGAGGCAAAGGCAGAATTTGCGCAGCTCATCCCAGCGAAAATGGAGGAGGACTCGGGTGCAAAGATAGGTGTCCGAGTAAGGCAGGCAACGGTGGATATCTATCCTGGGGCGGATCTGGAGATGGTAGCGGCGTTGTATAGGGTATTATGTCATGTTGAATGATTTTCCTGGAGCGGAAGTCTCAAAGTCAAACCAGCGGATGGGTGTGGGCGCGCCAACGCTGCCTCGCTTAACCTGATCTACCTCCACTTCGGAAAGCTGCTTGTCAAAGAACTGCACTCCCCTTAAGTAGCCCTCCATCCCAGGGCAGAACAGGATATCTCCCCATAGCCTTGCTGGTGTTTTTTGAAAGACAGAATATACTTGGGTCTGCATTCCGTTGATATAGAAGAATATCTGTCCTTGGTTGTTGTAGGTGATGGCTACATGGTTCCATTCATGGCGGAGGATAGGATATCGGTCAACGTAACAGATCAGGTCTGTGTAGCCTTTGAGCCAGAACACCAGTCGGTCATCCATTAAATCCAGCGAGAGTGCATCCATACCATCCAGCAGTCGCGCATTGGGGTTATCCAGCCAAAACCAGAGCGCCAGAGAAAAGTCTTGGCTTCCATTCGGACGGAAGCCCCAAATTGCAGCTCGAATAGCGGGCAAAACTCTCTCGACGCAGATAGAGCGCGGTATATTGAGGGGAATAGTGATAACTCATAGCAATTATCATCATCTATATTATGTTTTGTTTAAGATAGTTGCTTGTGATTCGCAATACTCTTAATTAGAGTAAGGGATAGGACTAATCTTAGCCTATCTACCCAGTGCTCAATAGGGCCTTAATAGGAGCATTCCCTGTAGGATGTTGACCAGGATCCAACCAATGATACTAGGACGTACTTGGGGTTGCACCATTACGAATGGGTTCACCAAATTGGGTCTTGTGATTATATTCGGGGGGCTCTAGTTGGTGTCTTGGCTGGTGTTAAGGTGAATAGAACGGAACTTATATATACAGAAGATAGTATAATTTTATACTAGACTACAAATTCTGTCAATTGAAGTCTTGCTTTGGGATATAGATGGAATGAAAAAGGAAAACGTTAATTCCGTCGAATAGTATAGATTTCTGCGTGGACTTAGCCGCTAAAATGTGGTATAATATTACACAAAATATAACACCAAATATTATCTGCAGATGCTTCCTGACCTTTGGGATGGCTAATGCGGGAAAATGATGGTACCGGAGGCAAGCCATGTCGAAAAAATATAAGAAGCAGGGGCAAAAGCCCCTACCGACATCCACACCAATCCTTCCAGAGTTGGATGAGGTGTCTGCACAGGAATCGGTAGCTGTGATACAGAGTGTACGGATTGACTATAAGCGATTGGGGATAGGGGCAATGTGTGCCCTCTTATTTTTTCTAAGCCTATGTTTTACTGCGCCATCTACGATCAAAGTGGTGGCTATAACAGGGATAGTGGCGGCAATTTTTGCAATCTTTTTTCGCTTCTCGCAGTTTTGCAGTCGTATAACAATCCCATTTTTGATACTATTCGCCTGGGTTTTGATGAATGGAATCTCCACACTTTACGCTACGTCAGGTAAATTTGCTCTTTCTGAATTTCTTAAAGTCTTGATTTCATTCTGCGGTGCTGTCCTAATTCTCTCCTTCTCAAATGGCAGTGGACAATCTCTGGGGCGTGGTGCAGCTACTATGCTGGAGGGTGGTATAGCCCTAGTGGCTCTTATTAGCATCGATTTGCTCTCCACCCGCCTGTTAAGTACTCCGGTGCTTGGGCTTCTAGAACTATTTTCGGACGACTATGCCAACCTCATTCCAGTGGAGGTCGGTATCCGTATGAACTCTTTATTGGGAAACCCGAACATCTTTGCAGGGTGTGTTGGACTAGGAGTAATTCTTTCGCTCGGACTAGCAGTATCCAGCGAAAGAGTCGGATCGCGGCGATTCCATTTGGTTTGCCTGTTCCTTAACGCGATGGGCTTTATCTTAGCCTTCAGCATGGGTGCCAGCGGTATGATTATGTTGGCCTTCTTGGTATATTTGCTCTTGGAACGGGGAGAACGTCGGGGGAAGTTGCTTGTATTAATGGTAGAGACGCTGATAGTGTCCATGATCGCGGCCTTCCTCGTTTCTTACTCATCCCTGACCGAATGGACGGGGATACAGCCCATTCCATTGCTCTGCGCTGTTGCTGGCTCAGGTTTGCTTTGTCTGCTGGATCAGCTATTAGGACAGCATGTGGGACAGCTATTGGGACAACATGGGAAAATGATTCCGCTATTGATTGGCGCTTTAGTTGCATTGATGGCGGTATTTGTCCTGTTGGCACTTCAGCTGACTGGACCGGCAACGATTCAGGAGGGGGAAACCCTGCGGCGGTCGGCCTATCCTGATGCCGGAACCTATACACTTTCTATTCGCAGTAATGGCAACCCACAGGTCACCATTGAGAGCCAGAACCGACAGGATACTATGATGCACACCAGCACAATACTTTACCAAGGTTCAGCAGCGGAGGCATCGTTTACTGTACCAGCGGATAGCATGGTGGTTTATTTTAACCTCTCAGGTGGACCGCTCTATTTGGAGGAGGTCACATATGAGGGGACGGGAGGCAATGGGAAGTTGCCCTTGGAGTACAAGCTTCTGCCTGATTTTATAGCGAATCGCCTCCAGGGGCTCTTTGCCAACCAGAATGCCATTCAGCGGTTGGTATTCTTTGAGGATGGCATGAAGCTTTTCCGACGGAGCCCGGTGGTCGGCTTGGGTATGGGTGCCTTTGAGAATGGTATTGCCAGTGTGCAGTCCTTCTTTTATGAGACAAAATATGCCCATAACCACTATGTCCAATCTTTAGTAGAGACAGGAGTTCTTGGATTGCTCCTTTTTTTGGCGGTTTTAGTGACATCAGGATTGGCGGTGTTATCAAGCTGGCGGCGCCCCAAGGACGAGTCCCATCCAATGACAGCGGCCTTGGGGGCAGCCTTGGTGTTCATGGCAGGCCACGCCTCTGTAGAGGTCATATTCTCAGCTCACGCCTACCTCCCTATTGCATTAGGGGTATTGTCCCTCATTAGCTTGTGCTGTGGTGCGTCCCTACGCCTGCACCCAACACGTGAGGTGGTTAGCAAGTGGTTCAGTGTGCTATTGGCGGCTCTACTGGCAGCCTTTGCGGTTCTTTTGGGGAGCAACATGCGCGCCCAGGCGCTTGTGAATAGATCGCCTACATTTGACAGTCTAGAGAAGGCTATCCGGCTAGATCGGTTTGAGTGGGCGGATTACATGCTCTCATACGTCTACAGCGCCCAATCTCTGGATAGTTTTAACGAGGATATCCTCCAGCAGGCGGAGACTTACGCCGCACGGCTATCCCAAGTAGACTCCAACATCATCCCCCTCTACTTAGCGGACTACTACTTCACCATGGAACAGCCTGTGAGCGGGATGCAGATGCTCCAAAAATATGTCTCCTACGTGGCGGCCAACCCGGAAACCTGGCATTCCGCATTTCAAATGTTGCGAACGTATCAGGAGGATACCCAGGAATACCGGGAGGGAATACTTCACTTGGCTCAAATGCTTCAGGATTGGAATACGGTAAATATGGGAACGATCACTCTAACAGAGGATGAACATGTGGTCCCTTGGCAAAAGAACTCCATCTTGAGGGGTTACACCTAAAAAATTTTCGTAAGGCCGATGCTATCAGCCGAATCGGTTGAAAAGGTAGAAAAAGAGCATGTACTGGAGCCGGCCATATGCGGCTTCCAGTACATGCTCTCAAAATAAGTAATTTTACATTATGAGATCTGTTCCAGTGAATATACCTTCTCCGGCTCATCCAGGGGAACTACCTGATGATAGAGCTCCATAATCTGGGGTAGCACCTGAGGCAGAGTGTAGGGGATGATGGCCTCTTGCCCTGCCTGGCCGAGGCGGCGGGCCAGGCCCGGCTCGGCCAGCAGGCGCTGCACCTGTGCAGCGCACCCCTCTGCCATCCCGTGAGGTGAAAAGAGAAGACCAGCATGACTACTACCCAGCAAATCGGCATGGCCCTTAATATCGCTGGCGACGATGGGGAGACCATAATACATCGCCTCCATCAAATGGAATGGTAGTCCCTCGCTCTGGCTGGGGGACACAACGCAGTCTGCCATAGCGTACCACAGGGGCATATCGTCCACATGACCTGGAAAGGCGACCCGCTGTTCTACACCCAATGTCCTGGCCAGTTGAATGCACATATCCCGGAGGGCTCCATCGCCGGGCAACAGTAGCCCAACCTGCTCGGGCAGAAGGCTGAGGGCCCGGAGTAACTCCGCTTGGTTTTTTCGTGGAGAAAACTCCGCGCCGAAGAGAAGGAGAAATTGATCCTGGCGGAATCCAAGCTGTGTTCGGAAGAAAGCGGCCTCCTGGAGAGATACCTGCGGAAGATGGCTGGGATCTACCCCCATCCCTGGAATTTCGATGATCCGCCTACCGTAACAGTGGGCTTTGGCATAAGCGGTATCCCAGTGATTCATTGTCATCAAAAGGTCGGTCACCGGGGCAGTGAGTCTCTCTGCCGTCCCCAGCAGAAGTTCCTCCTTCGGAGTGCTATGCTCACCAAAGAGGTATCCATGAACCGTACAGGCCACAGCTGGCCGTCGGCGAAGCCCCAGAATTGCCGCACGCGTAAAAAAGGAGGCCAGAGCGGTATGGCAACTGACTAGCGTATACCGGTTCGCCCGGATAAGGCCGCGGAGCAAACGGGTAGCCCGCACATTCTGGGAGGAGGTCATCTTTTTCTCAAACGGGATATGTATGACCCGATCTGCTTCCGGGATTTCCATTGGGCGGCCGCCGCATCCAACATCCACGCCCCATCCCCGGCGTTTGAACTCCTGCAAATAAGGACGGTGGAAGTTTACAATATGGGAGTATGTCGATGCAGTAAAAAGAACCCGGTGCATGGCACAGTCCTCCAAGAAAAGTATGAGGTCATTATAGCACATTTGTTGGTCGACGTCTATGGGAACCAGTACCGCCGCCCCGCGTTTGCGGGTATTGCAAAAGCAATCGGCCCCCTGCCATTGGGAGGGATGTTTTATGGCAACATACACGTCAAACTATCAACTGCACCAGTGGGAGCCCAGAGATGCGTTTCTGCGGACGGATTTCAATTCGGATTTTCAGAAAATCGACCGGTCGTTAGCGCAGGTCAGGGCCCTGGCAGGGGAAAAGTGCTCCGCAGTGGCCGGCTCCTATACTGGTGACGGCGCGGCCATACGGGAGATACGGCTGGGTTTTCATCCATTGGTGGTATTGCTGGAGATCAGCTTTGGTAAGCGGCCGGCCGTAGACTACTACATGTACGGCGGGCTGGCGGTGCGTGGCGGAGGCCTGTCCCACTCGTCCAATACGGCCCTATGCTTGACGGAAAATGGCTTCACCGTCACTAGTGGAGCGGAGTGCGGCACTAACACCCAGGGCTACACCTACCGCTACCTAGCCATTTGGGCAGGCGAGTAATAAGAAGTCCGCCCCCGAGCCAGACGGCTCGGGGGCGGACTATTGTTAGGAGAAAATCTCGAAGAGCGTGGTTACTCGTCCTTGATCTTCAGGGTGACAGTATAAGTCTGAGTCTCCAGATCGGCACCCTTGGCGGTGAACTTGACGTAACCGCCATTCTTTACGTTGCCGATGGTAAAGGTATCGCCGGACTTGCTGGTGCTCAGAGTGTCGGCACCCTTGGTGTAGTTCACACCAGCAGCGGGCTTCACGGTGAAGGTGACGTTCTTAGCGCCCTGCTCAACCTCGAGCTCGATGTTAGTATCATCCGTAGTCACCTTAATGGTCTTGGTGTCCTGGTCGATCTCATAGGTACCAGACACGCTCAGAGTGGCCTTCTCAGGCTCGGTGGGTCCCACGGGGGCCTTCTCATTCGCCACAAACTTGCTGGCGGTCTCATCATAGGTGAAGGTCAGGCCAGCGATGTCCTTGGGCTGAACCTGGGTGCTCTCGTCACTGTAGACGAAGTTCTCGTTCGCGGCAAGCACAGTGGCGTTCGCGCCGAAGATAACCTTCGCGCCAGCCGCGCCGGACAGCTTAGACAGGTCAGTGTCCGCGCCGTTCAGGGTCAGAGTACCATTGACAGTCAGAATGTAGCTACCAGCAGTCAGCTTGCCGTTGATGACAACGGACTCGCCCGCCTCCACAGAGGCAGCCTTAGTCAGGGTCACATCGCCCGCGAAGTCGCCGGTCAGCTTGTCGTCAACCTTAACCTCGGAGTCAGCATCCTTGATCTCTACGTCGGCGCCGGCCTCAGCATCCAGAGTGCCATCCACCTTATCGGCGGTCAGCTTGCCGCCCGCAGCCACAAGAACGTCGGTAGCGGTCACGTCGTTCGCAACTACCTTGCCGTCGGCCTTCACGTCAACCTTGGCAACGTCAACGCCGGTGTTGCCAGCGGCCATCGCCAGGGTGCCGTTCACGACGGTCACAGTGTTGCCGGTGAGCTTACCGCCCACGGTCACGGAACCGGCGGAGCCAGACTTGCCGATAGACAGAGCGGTCGCCACATCAATGTTGCCCCGGGCAACCAGGGAGTTGTCAGAGTAGTCATTGATGTTGTTGCAGTCGAAGTTCTCCGCCTCAATATGACCATAGACGGTCAGAGTATCGAGAACCACGTTGCCCTCGGCGTACACCTTGTTACCCGCGGCCACAGTCAGGGTCTTGGCACCGCTCTTCTCCACAATGTTACCCTCAACGGCAACCGTGGAGTCAATCTCGGTGTTGGCGTTCAGAACCAGGTTGCCGCCGATCTGAGTGTCGACGGTCATCTTGGCCTGCTCGTTGGTATAGTTGCCGCTGACCCACAGGGTGCCGTTACCGACCACAGGGAGCTTGTTACCAGCAGAGCTGTCAGTCAGGTCGCCGTCCACAAAGAGGATGCGGCCCTCGGGAATAGTCAGGCGGTTGGAGTTGAAGTCGGCCAGATCGTAGTCATCGCGGATCAGAACGTTCTTGCCCTCGTCAAAGGCCTCGTAGATGTCCCAAGTCGGCAACCTTCACACCGTCCTCACCCTTGCGGGCGTCGGTCACGTCCCAGATGTTGACCTTATCCTTGTCGTAAGCATAGTACTGCTCACGGCCAGCGCCGGTGTTCAGGGCAACGGTACCAGCCTTCAGGCGGTAGCCGACGCCGGACACCATGCTATTGGTGGTCTTGGTCAGGGTGGCGATCTCCTTGCCGTCGATGGTGTAGGCATAGGCGCGGTTGAAGTCGGTGCTGTTCTTGAAGATGGAGTCAAAGTGATCCTTCTTCACGGTCAGAGTGCCGGCATCGCCGTTCTCAAACAGAACATTCAGGGTGACCTTGTCGTCGTTGGCGGTGCGGTTCGCACTCAGAACGTAAGCATAGTCGCGGGCGTTGATGATGTTGGCCTCGTCAAAGAGGATCACATCCGCCAGGTTGGTGCTCTTGTACTCGTACTCCTTCTTAGCGGAGTTGTAGCTGGTGGAAACCACGGTGGAAGCCAGGAAGTTCTGGCCCTCGGACACATTGGCCATCTTGTCATAGCCAATGGCCACGCCATAGTTATCCTTGTCCTCGTAGTAGAAGGCCACAGTATTCTTGTCGACGGCCACAGTATCGTTGACGCCGTAGTACACGCGGGCGTCACCGGTGCCATAGGCCTTGCTCAGCTCCTCAGTGAGGGTGCTCAAAGTGGGAGTGTGGGTGCCGCTCAGATCAGCGTTGGTCACCTTATCCTCGTTCACTGCATAACCGTTGATGGCACCGATCACGTACTTAATGGTCAGCACGTCATCGTCGTTCTTGGTGTAGCAGATCACGCTGCCAGCAGCCTGGCCAGCCTTGTAATCCACAGCAGTAGCACTCTTATGAGCAAAGACATAGCTGCTGTCCACAGCCAGCCAGGGGCGGGTATCGGACTGATCGGTGTAGTCGGTGCCCATGAAGCCCTTCAGCTCAGTGATACCCTGATTCTTGGTGGCATTGTCGCCATACAGCTGCTCACCCAGGTTGGAAGCAGAGGCGGAGAAGTTGATGGAATAGGTGCCCTCGGTACCGTCGGCCAGAAGCACAGTCAGCTTGCCGGAAGCATCGGAGCTGTACACGCCGGGGTCATAACCGGAATTCAGAACCAGGGCGTAGTTGGGGGCACTCTCCTCAGCGGGACGGAAAGCACGGACATAGCCATTGGAATCCAGGAAGAACTCATAGGAGGTCTTGAACTGAACACCGGTCAGCTTCTCGCAGAGCTCGATATCGAAGTCGATGATCTCGCCCACGCCGTTGGCAGAGGTCTCGGTCTCGGTCAGCTTGCCAATGTAGGAAGGCTTATACTCGGTGCCGCCCACCTCGATGTACTGGTTCTCCAGCTTGCTGGAGGAATAGGCCTCCATCTCGCCGGTAACAACCTGAGGAGCGGTGACATAGTAGCGGCCGCCATAGGTGATGGCCAGAACCACGTCATCAATCTCCAGATCCAGCTCGGTCACAATGTCATCGTTGTCGATGGCCTTGTTCTTGTTAAAGCCGATCAGAGTGGTGGTCTCCTTGGAGCTGCTGGTGCCGGAAACGACAGTCAGATCCTCCTTGGTGTACAGGACATAGTCCACGATGCCGTCGTTGTCGTTGTCGATGATCTCCATCTCAACGCCGTTGACGTTCTGATAGGCCTTCAGATCCTTCAGGCCAGTCACGCCCAGCTCGTTCAGAGCAGCAGACTGGGTCTTCTGATAGCCATAGTTCACATAGAACTGGGTGTTGTTGTCGAAGCTCAGGCCGGAACCCTTCAGGATGTCCTTGTTGGTTTCGTTGTTGTTGTTCACAACCTTAACAACATTGGCGTCATCCTTCAGAACCACGCCCAGAACCTCAGAGTCGGCCAGAACTGTGGTCTTGCGGATGTACATGGTCACGGTCTTGCCCATGTACTCCACAGGGGTGGTGACATTCATAGTGACGTCGGGCTGGGCAGTGCCGCTCATGCCGGTGTTGGTGCTCAGAGTGTTGGAGTCAAAGAGCATCACATCCTCCAGGCGGGTCTTGCCAGTGGCCAGAGCGTCATCCACGTCGGTGTTCATGAGCTGAGCCCACTCGTTACCGACAACCACACCCTCCAGCTTATACACGCCGTACATGGTGGACAGGATGGTGCGGTAATCCTTGAAGCCGATGGCGTAGCCGTTCTCGTACTTCTCAATCATCTCGATGTCCAGGGCGTTGTAGATCAGCAGGGCCGCGTTGTCGCGGGTCAGGGGCTCGGACACGGAAGCGGTGAGATTACGGAAGATGCCCAGCTTGGAGGCCAGGGCGTTGGTGTTGATCTCCCAGTCCGCGCCAGTGAGGCCCTCGATCTTGGGATCGTAGCCGGCGGCAACCAGCAGCATCTTGGCTGCCTCGGAGCCGGTTACACCCGCATCAGGGTCAAACTTGCCATTGCCACGACCAGCGATGATGCCGGTGGTGTAGCAATAGTTGATGTGGCCCTTGGCCCAGTGGCTGCTGATGTCAGTCAGGCCAGAGGGGCTGTTCTCATACAGAGCGCTGTTGTCAGCCCCCTGGTTCATGATGACGGAGATCATCTTCGCCATCTGCGCGCGATCCACACCCTCAGTAGGCGCAAAGGAACCATCGGGCTTGCCCTCGATGATGCCCAGCGTCGTGAGCATGGAAACCGCATCCTTGTTCACAATCTCATCCTTGTCGGTGAGATCGTTGTAGCCCGCAGCGGAGGCGGAGACAACCATCATACCAATGAGCATGATAGCTGCCAGAGCCAGGCTGAGAGCCCGCTTGAGGTTTCTCATTCGGATTTCCTCCTTATTTTTATTCGTCCGCGAAAGAAGAGGAAACCTCCCGTTTTTTGGGTATAAAAGGCGGAGTATAGGGCATTATTTAGTAGATCTTTGGTAGCCCGTTGGTAGCCTTGACATGAGTAGAAAATGCTGACAGAATTAACACATAAACTTCGAAAGATGAATAAAAATTCAGTAAGGAGAGAACTATGTCACGTAAGAGAATTGAAAAAAATTTGGCGTATGACGATGGGAAAAGACTATTTTATGTTTACTTTGATTATGGCCGGGATGCATTTGGTAGACGTATGAGGAAAACCAAAACATTTTCACAGAAGGAGATGGCAAAGGAAGCGCTGTGCCGTTTTGAGATCAGGCGTTTACAAAATAGACTGACACCTCCGACGCAGATGACCTTAGAACATTGGCTATCATATTGGCTTGAAGATGTAATACGGCCTAACCGGGAGGATACCACCTATTACTGTTACCATAGCATAATTACTAATCACATTATCCCTATATTAGGAAAGGTAAAGATTCAACAGCTTACACCATATCAAATTCAAGCGTATTACAATCAAATTATGAGGGAAAAGGGACTAAGCTCAAATACAGTGTATAAACACCATATTCTTCTGCATACAGCACTGAAAATGGCACATAGACAAAAATTATTGCCAGAAAATCCGATCGACCTAGTGGAGGCTCCCCACCAGCAGTTGCCCAGTCAGTCTTACTATAATCCAAAGCAACTAAATAAGCTGTTCCGGGCCGTAGAAGGGGACTGGCTTGAGATTGTTGTTAAGCTGGCTGGATACCTTGGGCTGCGCAGAAGTGAGATTTGCGGCTTGAGATGGGAAGATGTTGATTTAGAAAATGGAGTTATTCAAATCCAATGTGTACGGACTACAGCGGGGGGTAAAGTAGTTGAGAAACAACCGAAGTCAGAAAGTTCTATTAGAAAGTTGGGAATTGCCGGTATAAGTGACTTGGTCGATCTATTAAGAGAAGAACGTTTTAACCAATTACAACAGAAGAAACAACTCGGTAAGGCATATTGGGATAGCGGCTATGTAGTGGTAAAAAAGGATGGAAGCCCTTGTCAACCGAATCAAGTCACCAATATATTTCGTCAATTTATTCAGCTCCATGGATTGCCGCATATTACGATTCACGGACTCCGGCATACTTTTGCCAGCGTGGCGAATAGCGCAAAGGTTCCGTTGGTCGATATCGGAAAAGCGCTGGGGCATAAAGATATTACAATTACTGGGCGAATCTATACACATTTGTTTGACCAAACGCACCAGGAAGTATTAAACATGGTGGCATCTAGAATTTGTATCGAATGAAAACTCCTCCCCATGTGCAATTATAGCATTCTGTGTATCCTATTAATTTGTGGTTGGATCTGGACGATATAAAAAATAACGGGACATCAGCAAAAAGATTACTTCTACCAAAGTACGAATCAAAACTACTATCTTCATTGCGCATCTTAATCAACCATTCGGCCGCTATGCGCCCGCACAAATAGAGATGAAAGAGTGCAGACAAACGACCGCCTTTCTTGTAAAATTGTGTTGAGGAGTTGCACACTACAACGCACGGTAAGAGGAGTCGTAGATTGTATCAAAACTCAAAACAGTATCTTAATCAGTGCCGGAACTGCCTTTTCAAGCACAAATAAGTGGCGTTTTGAGCCCGTACGCTAAGGATTGTTTTAACACCTGTTAATTGCTTGGCGGTTCAGTCCCTGCATTCTCCTCACCATTATTTGTCGAGGAGGTTTTGCTGTGAAAGTCGTATTCCCAACCTGCTGCGGTGTAGATGTTCATAAGACATTTGTGGTGGCTACCATCATCACCACTCCCGCAAACAGCTTGCAGCCGCACTATCAGAAAAAGCGATTCAGTACCTTTAACTCGGATTTGAACCGTTTTGCCTCCTGGCTCCTGGAACGCGACTGTCTGGATGTCTGCATGGAATCCACCGGAAAGTATTGGGTCCCTGTATTCAACATCCTGGAAAAGCGAGGAATCCGGGTCGTTGTTGCCAATCCTAAATGGGTAAAGGCTGTAAAGGGAAACAAGGATGATACAAAAGATTCCAAGTGGATCGGTGACCTGTTTCGTCTTGGCCTTGTGAAAAGCAGCTTCATCCCAGACCTGGACATCCGCATCCTGCGAGAGTTTACCCGCTACCGCTACAAGCTCACATCCGTGAGAAGCAGCGAGAAGAACCGTTTTCAGAATGCGTTCACGGTCTGTAATGTGGCATTGGATTCCGTTGTGTCCGATATGTTTGGTAAATCCGCAGTTGCCATTACGGATTACCTTACATCCGACGAATCCTTTGATCCTTACCATTGCGTTTCCCTGTTACAGCGTTCCCTGAAAAAGAAGGCGGAGCAGGTACTGGAGTCCATCGAAGGGTTCTCCATCACCAACGAGCAGAAGGCTCGCATTAAAATCATTCGCGAACATTACGATTTCATTGAGAAACTGATTGCCAAGGTAGATACCCGTGTCGATGAGATGGTGGCAAAATATGAGGGCGCGATCAACCTTCTTTGCACCATTCCGGGTGTTGACCGCAATTCCGCAATCACCATCATTTCTGAAATCGGCACGGATATGAGCCAGTTTGGTTCTTCCAAGCGCCTCTGCTGTTGGGCTGGATTGACTCCCGGCAACAACGAATCTGCCGGAAAGAAGAAGTCTGTCCGTATTTCCAGAGCCGGTGTTTATCTCAAACCCGCGCTGGTTCAGGTCGCTCACGCCGCTGTGAAGGACAAAGCGAATTCCTACTATGCGTTGAAGTATGAGCGCATTGCCAAACGCAGAGGTAAAAAACGGGCGATCATTGCCATTGCCAGAATGATTCTTACGGCAACCTATTCGATGCTCTGCACCGGCGAGGTTTGGAATCCTGTCGATCTTTTCAAAATCGATATGCCTGAACATCTGAAAGAGCAACAGCTGACCAAGGCTATTAAACAGGCTACTCGCTTCCTCGAAAAGCAGGGATTAACGGTTGCTTAGCGTTGATTGAATATAACTTCAACCTTGCAAAACAAGTTGTTTGCAGGGGCGTTTTCGTGCGCCCGTTCGGGCTCTGCGCTGGACCGGTACTTACTTTCACGCTACTCTCTTGAGTTGATTATTGCTTAGGCAGGGAAGACGGATATCTGTAGGAAAAGTAGCAGACTGTCCGCCCAAGTAAAATAGTTTCAAAGCCCTATGATAAAGAGTCCGTGTTACTGTAGCCCTAGGCCACAGTAGCTCGGGCTTTTTATCATCCTCTCATTGTCCTGCTTTTGTCTATTGTGCAACAAATATCCCTCCTAAATGAAGCATAATGCTGAATTTATGTGATCAAGCCAGAAACTTTTTTAAAGTGGAAATGAACCTTCCGCTTTAACCTCTATACTCAAGACACAGAGCAGGGCAAGGTGGTGAGAGAGATGACCCCTTCGGAGCGGCGAAGCGCAATCTTAAGGATTCTTTGTAAACGGAGGCACGAAACAACTGCAAACCTTGCAAAGGAATTCTGCGTTTCTGAGCGTACAATCCGTGCTGATTTGGTAATCCTCTCTTGTTATTATCCAATTCAAGTGATACGGGGCCGCTATGGTGGCGGAATTCAACTAGCGGATTGGTTCTATCTCGAAGGCCAGAAGCTATCACCAAAGCAGACCGCTTTATTGCTGAGGCTTCGACAACATTTGGTTGGAGAAGACCTACAGATCATAAATGCTATCTTGGCCCAATTTGCTCTGTATTGGGAGTATCGGTGATCTACCGATTTCCGTCCTGACCCTTGCAAATAGAATATCCGACAGCGGGATACGTCCGCTGACGAGTAGCCCTCTGGAAGGGGGGCTGGAGCGACGCTGGAGGATGCGCCAAGACCACCTGTGCGGGCCGTGAGCCCGCATCAAAGACGGCCAAAGAAGGTGCAGAGCGGTGCCCATCCGTCCACAAAGCAGCCTGTGGCGGGCTGTTTCGCATTGAGGCTGGTTTGCCCGGTCCGACCCTCGTCAGCAATCTAGTAATGATACTCCTGTCCAGCCACAGCCCCGGGTGAAACCGGGATCAAGCAATGGGGGCAGCTCGGAGAGATCCTCGGAGGGGTGAGATTCCCGTGATGCGCGCCAGCGCAGTCCGTCTGCTGCCGCCCTGCCGCCTGGGGGAGTAGTGTCGAATACAGGTGTGGAATGATTGCTTTTTGGAAATCCAAGATTTCAGAAAATAGGAAGCGGAGGCCGCTCCCTGCCCATTTGGGAGCGGCCTCCTCCTGAAACGAGGGTTGGTTATGAACCAGAATATCAACTACATCGGGATGGTAAACCTCCTCCGCCACCTCCAGACTGCCGGCCTTGTCAGTCGGGAGGAGGCCGGGAGGATCGCCGCCCGGCTCCGTGCGGAGACCGGGGCAGACGTCATATTTTTCCCCTAATTTTTGTTGGGGTTGGATATGGATATTTCGCGAATGTGCTGGTATTGTGTGTTGCTGACAAGGGGGTGTCAACATGGACGAGCAGAAGAAAAACAGGGGTTCCCTGGCGCTGAACGGTGCGCCCCGGGTGATTACCATCCCGCCCAGCGATCCTGTCCGGGATCGGAAACTCCGTGTGGCAGCCTATGCCCGAGTGAGCTCCAGCTCGGAGGATCAGCTCAACTCGTTTGCCGCCCAGAACGCCCACTACACGGAGCTCATCACCGACAACCCGGAGTGGGAGTTCGTGGACGTGTACGCGGACAAGGGTATCACCGGCACCTCGGCGGAAAAGCGGGACGACTTCCAACGGCTGCTGGCGGACTGCCGGCGGGGTCGGGTGGACAAGATCCTGGTGAAATCCTCCTCCCGGTTTGCCCGGAACGCCAAGGAGTGCCTGGAAGCCATCCGGGAGTTGAAGGCCCTGGGGGTAGGGGTGTGCTTCGAGGAGCAGGGCATCGACACCTCTGAGCTGGCCGGAGAGTTTCTCAGCGCTATCTTCGCCATGATGGACCAGAAGGAGAGCGAAAATATCTCCCACAATATGCGATGGAGCTATCAGGTACGAATGCGAGATGGCACATATCGCCCCTCATATCTCCCTTACGGTTTCATTCACAAAAATGGGGATATACAGATTCATCTGGAGCAAGCTGAAATCATTCATAGAATTTTTAGGGAGTATTTATCCGGTATCAATGTAGAAGAAATTGCAGCTGGGCTGCGCAAGGACAATGTCCCAAACAGAAGCGGAAGGCCAGCTTGGAGTTCAACGGGGATACGGTATATCCTATCCAACGAAAAATACATAGGGGATTCCCAATGGCAGAAATACTATACGACCACCTCACTTCCGTTTCAGTCAAAAGTGAATCATGGTGAAGTGGATTCCTACTATGTACGCAGTACCCATCAAGGTATCATTACACCAGAAGAGTTTCGTGCCGCAAATCTGCTGATGAAGCAAAGAAGGGAAAAAATCATGCCGCCTTCTTTGCATATGTACCCGTTTAAGCAGAGAGTTTTCTGTGGTAACTGTAATTCGGTTTTCCGCCGAAAAGCAATGGATGGGAATATGTATTGGGTTTGTATTGGAAGAGATAAGAATCGAACAAATGGCTGTCCAATTATGCCAGTTCTTGAGATTGAAATCGAGCGGGCATTCCTTCGGCTATATTATAATCTCCGGCATCAGGGCCTGCACATTCTCACCCACCTGCTTGCAGACCTCCAGAGCGCCCGGAAGGGCAAGCTGCTCTGGAGCCTGGACATCGTGGCACTCAACCAGAAAATTGCAGACATTACCCGTCAGGATCGACTGTTGGCCCAGCTCAAGCAGCAGGGGCTTGTCGACCCTGACATTTTTATATCCCGCCAAAACGAACTGGCGGAACAGCTCCGCGCCGCAAAGCTGGAGAAGGAACGGTTCCTGGAGGCTGAGGAGGACCAGACGATCCAGCAGACCCAGGAGCTGATCGAAGCCCTGGAGGTTGGGCCGGACTTCCTGGACGCCTTCGATGGGGAGCTGTTCCGCGAGCTCGTGGACAAGATTATCGTGGAGAGCAATGACCGCCTGCGGTTCCGGCTGGTCAACGGCCTGGAGCTGACAGAGCTCATAGAAAGGACGGTGCGGTGATGGGGGGCAACCGGAAGCGGCCCTTCGGCTACCGGATGGAGTTCGGGGAGGTGGTGCTCTACCCGGCAGAGGCGGAGACGGTGCGCTGGATCTACGACCACTACCTGGCCGGGGACAGCTACAACGCCCTGGTAGACAAGCTCCGGGAGCAGGGGATTTCCTATGACGGAGACAAGCCCTGGAACAAGAATATGGCCGCCCGTATTTTGGCGGACCGCCGGTACACCGGCGAGGGTGGATTCCCGTCCATCATCCCAGAGGAGCAGTTCCACATGGTGCAGGCACGACGGCAGGAGCGGACAACGCCCTGCCAAAAGAGCCCAGCCCAGAAGGAACTTCGGAAGCTGTGCGGCGGCAGCCCACCGGCCTGGGTGGAACGGCAGGTGCTGGGTCTCCTGAACCGCCTGATCCAGTGCCCGGAGCGCGTCACCTGCCCCGTGTTGGAGGATGAGCCACCGCCAGAGGTGACGAAGCTGCGCCGGGGGCTGGACGAGCTCCTGCACCGCCCGCCGGTGGATGAGGCCCAGGCAAAGAACCTGGCCTTCCGGTTGGCCGCCCTCCAGTTAAATGCCATCGGATCAGAGGAGTATGAAACCCTCCACCTTCGGAGGCTGTTTCAAAACCGCCAGCCTATGGTGGAACTGGAGCAGGAACTGCTCCATGAGAGCGTCCGCCGCATCACCGTCAGCAACGGGACGGTCACCGTCCTGCTGAAAAATAACCAGACCTTGGAAGGAGGAAATGGTATATGAATAATACCGTACCCAACGTCATCGTCATTCCAGCCAAAGTGGAGACACCCCAAGAACAGGAGAAAAAGCGCCACCTGCGGGTGGCGGCCTACTGCCGGGTGTCCACCGACAGCGAGGAGCAACTCTCCAGCTATGAAAATCAGCTCTCCTACTACACCGAGAAGATCATGAAGGAACCGGGCTGGACCATGGCCGGGGTGTTCGCGGACGAGGGTATCACCGGCACCTCCACCTGTAAGCGGAAGGAGTTCCTGCGGATGATCCGCCAGTGCAGGCAGGGAAAGATCGACATGATCCTGGCCAAATCCGTCTCCCGATTCGCCCGCAACACCGTGGACACCCTCAACTTCACCCGGGAGCTGCGGAGCCTGGGTATCCCGGTGATTTTCGAGGAGCAGAACATCAACTCCATCTACCCGGAGAGCGAGTTCCTGATCACCCTCCACGGGGCCTTCGCCCAGGCGGAGAGCGAGAGCACCAGCAGCCGGGTGCGCTGGGGCAAGCGTCAGGCCATGAAATCCGGCCATGTCGCCATGCAGTACAAGCAGCTGCTGGGTTATGAGAAGGGCCCGGACGGCAATCCAAGGATTGTTCCGGAGCAGGCGGAGACGGTGCGCTTCATCTACGACCGCTACCTGGCCGGGGACAGCATCCGGGAGATCAAAGCGGCCCTGGAGGGCCGGGAAATCCCCACGGTCTCCGGAAAAACAGAGTGGATGGCATCCCATATCCGGAGCATCCTGACCAACGAGAAATACTGCGGGGACGTCCTGCTCCAGAAGACCTTCATCCAGGACTGCATCAGCAAGAAGGTGATCCCCAACACCGGACAGCTCCCCAAATACCTGATTCAAAACCACCATGAGGGGATCGTCAGCCGGGAGACCTTCGACGCCGTCCAGCTGGAAATGGCCCGGCGGAGCGCCAAGGCGGGCGCCACGCGAAAGAGCACCCCCACCGGCCGGGGC
>JAGZIY010000033.1 GCA_018365995.1 Butyricicoccus pullicaecorum
GGACTGTTCGTTGGAACCGAACCCAATACCTTCTCCCCCAACGAGTCCATGTCCCGCAGTATGGTTGTAACCGTGCTGTATCGTCTGGCTGGTGAACCAACTGTACAGGCTGTCAATCAGTTCAGTGATGTTGGGCGCACCTATTACACGGACGCAGTGACTTGGGCAAGTGAGAATCAAATCGTTTCCGGCACCTCCAGCAACACGTTTTCTCCAAACCTCATGGTAACTCGTGAAGAACTTGTTGTCATGCTCCACCGTTTGGCAAATCCGGTGCCGAACTCCAGCGCAAAGCTGACCGGATTCTCCGATACTGCAAAGGTTTCCAGCTGGGCATCTGCGTCTATGCAGTGGGCAGTTGAAAACGAAATCTTAAAGGGCAGTGATGGCGCTCTGCTTCCACAGCAAAAGCTGACACGTGCAGAAGCAGCAAGCCTGATTTCCCGCTTTATGGAAAAAATCCTGCACAGCTAAACCTGAAAAATCCCGCCAACAATATGGCGGGATTTTTTGTCTTACATCATCGTTGCTGAATTCTATTTCCTTTGCTCCCTACGACTGTAAAATCTCAAAATCCAATAGCATATACTTTGGATTTTCCCCCCGCTCTGCACCATCAGGTACAAATCCAGAAATGGATGAACACCTCAATCGAAATCGACTCTGTATCTGGGAAAAAGATTCTTTTCTGTCAAACAAGAAGTGTTCCAATCGTTTCAGCAATTTTCTTGACACCACTTCTATGGTGCTTTATGATAGTATTAGAATTTTATACAATTGTGATGTATTTTACTTTATGAAAGAAAAGAGGATGAACGTATGAACTTCCACACCAAGCGCTCCGTCTCAGCAGTTCTGTCCGCTGTGATGCTCCTTGGAATTGCAAGTCCTCCCGTACAAGCGCTGGACTCCAGCAGCACGTCTACCATGGAGGAATATGCAGACTCCCGTCTTTGCAGCCATCACGAGACACATACAGACGAATGTGGCGGCTTAACCGGCAGCTGTACCTTTGTATGTCTGGAGCACACCCCACAAACCCTTCCGGAACTCGACACAGATGCCGATGAGACACCGCAAGATGTACCAGACGAAACACCAGATACACCGGAAGATGATTCCGTACCGCCAGAGAACTCTGAACAGCCCGATGTGCCGCCATCTGAAACCATTCCGGCAACCCCGCTGACACCTGCACAGCCCAGCGAGGAGATGGACTCCCCCGATGCTGAAGAAACAGAAATTTCTTCTTTTGCTGCCTCCAATAATACTGTTGTCATCAACAAGCAAACTCCCAACCCCCATGATACATTTATTGCCGCAGCACAGAAAGGAAATACCACCATTACATTAGAAGATGATGTAATCTGTAATATCCAGATGACGGCGGAATCCAACGGCAGAATGAAGCCTCTTCATTTTGGCGCGAACACAGTCGTCACAGGTTCAGGCACTGTTTCGTCTCGCGGTCCGATTCAACTCGACGGCGATGTAACCTTTGAAAATGTTTCTCTCATATTTTCAAGTTCTGATGAATTAAAAAGTGTTCCGCATCGGGAAATCTTTCTCGCTGGGCACAGTCTAACACTGGACAATGTACACACAGATAACCCTGTAAAAGGCGGTCTTGCAATTACAGAGACCAATCTTTTACCCACCGTTTTTGCAGGAAGCTATAAAAACAGCAGCAGTGATCCTGCCAACGGAAATGCCGGAAACCACGCCCAACTGACCGTTCGAAATGGCAAAAATACAAAGTTTCAGGCAATTTATCTGTCCCATACAGGTACAACCGAAGGCCCGCAGGGTATTGTAGCGGATTCCTATGAGGGTAATGCCACACTCAATTTAGACTCCTCCACAAAATTCGAGAACGGCAGCGGAACAAATTTCCCAATGTCGTCTGGAATTTTCAGCGAGCATACAACAGGGCAGGCAGATATCACTTTTACCGGAACAAACCAGTCTACCATTCCAGCATTCCTTCTCAAGGGCAATGACAAGACCAACCTGAGATTCACACAGGCGAATGTAGGCAGCAGTACCACCATAGAAGGTACTCTTGGCTCGCTGACAATCGGCACAAACTCGATCTACGAACCATCGAATAACCTGAATACAATCCAAAATATCATCATTACAGATGGCGGCATCTTAAAAAATCCCCACAATATGACCATCACGAACTTTACGGGAGATACGGGCGGAAATGCTGTCATTCAGCTCGACAACGGTACCAGCTTAACCATCAATGGAGCCATTCAGAATAAGGCAAAAATTCGGGTGCCCTTTTCAATCGCCAATCTGTCAAACCCATTCATCACTGCAAACAGCATAATTACTGATGAACCCTTTTCCTATGATCCGGATTCTATGCAGCAAGTCTATACATTACAGAAAAAAGTAGAGGGTTCCTCAACAAAGTGGTATCTAAAAAACAAGGATGTTGATATTCCCCAGCTTGGTTCTATGCTGTTCAAGGATCCGAACAACAACACCAATCTGCAAAGCCTTACAATTGATGTTGATGCACTGCAAGGTTCCTTTTCCTCTGAAAGAGTAAAAGCTGTTGGTTTAACACCCTCTTCTGGTGAGATTTCTTCCGATGCTGTCGACTCATTCCTAACCGATAATGTTGTGTGCGTCAAGACAGCATATTGGGACGAACGCAATACGTCAAAACACGATGCCGTTACCGACTGGTATTCTAATAATCTCAGCTTTGAACAGGATTCCACTCGGATTTACAAGCTTCGGGTCAATAATCCAGATGATATAAATGACTATACGCTGTTGGTTCTCAAAGAGAACAGCGATATGCCGGACGATCCTTTTGTCAATTTCGGAACGCTCAAAGGTGCGCTGACCGATGACAAAATTGCTGGAAGCTTAAAGGTATCCCTGCAAAAAGGAACGCTCCCACCTGCCGATGCCATTCCAATCCAAGCAACGCATGTAAAGCCATTCAAGCCACAGCCTCTCAACACACTTCCCTTACCTACCATCACGGTAAACGGAAAGGTCTTGGAGAAGGATACAGATTATACCCTTTCAACTGTTGGAAATCAGCAAACAGGGTTCGCATCTCTTTTTATTCAAGGGAAAGGTAAGTATACCACAAAAGATGAACCGAATGGGCAATTAGCGATTGAGTACCATGCAGGTTCCTACAATCTGTCCAGTGCTCTTTCTCAGGATCTTCAAATTTCGCCGATTGAAAAACAAATTATCAGCGCAGGCGGCGCGGCAACTCCCTCTGTTACGGTAATCGCTAAGTTTGGAAATCATTATCAGCTCAAACAGGGAGAGGACTACACCCTTTCTTATAAAAACAACACAGCAGCAGGAACGGGTACGGCTGTGATTTCCGGAACGGGAATGTTTTCTGGAAAAAAAGAAGTCCCCTTTACAATTGAAGTCTCCGCAAAGCCGGCTCCAACCGAAGTAAAAATCCATAATGCACCTACCTCTCCGCTGAAAAAGGGTGACACCGTAACCCTACAAGCATCTGTACTGCCAGCAGAAGCAGAGCAAGGCATTATCTGGTCCAGTGAAACCCCTGATTTTGCTTCCGTTGTTCCAGACACAGGGCTTGTGACCGCCCTTGCAAAAGGTCAGGCACGGATCAAAGCCACATCAAAAATAGACCCCAGTAAATCTACTTCTGTAACGATTGAAATTACAGAAGATACCGCACCAACCCCTGTCATTACCATTCATCCGCAAGAAATGACTCTTGAGGTGGGTCAAAAAAACACTTTTACTGCCACTGTGACCAACAGCAGTTCGAATACTGTCACATGGGAAGTGCAAAGCGGTGAGACATTTGCATCGATCGATATGTCCAGCGGCGAAGTCACTGCCAAACAAGCCGGTACAGCAGTTGTGAAGGCAACCTCTACCGCACACCCAAATGTAAGTGCAACTGCAACTGTAAAGGTTACAGCAAAGCCTAATCAGCCTGTCATTACTATCACACCATCTAAAATGTCTCTCAAGGTTGGGGAAAGCAAAACATTTACCGCACAAATCACCCCTGCCGATTCTGATGATAAAATCATTTGGAGTGTTGAAAATGGTGCGAATCTAATTGATATCGACGCATCAACCGGTAAAGTAACGGCAAAATCAAAAGGCTCTGCTTCCGTGAAGGCTGCTTCATCGAAATATCCTGCTTCCAGTGCAACTGCTGTGGTAGAGGTCACGGACAGCACACAGCCTGATATCCCCGTACAAAGTGTACAAATCGATGGCGGAGACTTTTCGATTGAAAAAGGGCAGAACAAAACCTTAACTGCAACTGTATTGCCAGAAGGTGCAAATCAATCTGTGACTTGGAGCAGCGATGCATCAAATATCGTATCCGTTGACCAAACAACCGGATTCCTTCAAGCGGTTTCTGCGGGTACGGCACATATTACGGCTACCTCAGCCGCTGACAAGGACAAAACACACACCATCACTGTCACCGTGACAGACACTGTGATTCCTGTGCAAAGCATTGCCATTAACGAAGCAAGCTTGTCCATGAAAAAGGGCGAAATCACAAAATTCACTGCAACTGTATTGCCGCAAACAGCAACCAACCGTTCTGTTACTTGGTCAAGCAGCCACAGCGATATCGCCTCCATTGACCCCAAGACAGGCATTGTTACCGCGCACAAAGAAGGACAAACAACCATTACGGTGACTGCCGACGATAATCCAGAGCGAAAAGACACCCGTACAGTAACCGTCATTGAAGTTCCAATCACTTCGTTAAAAATCAACGAGTCTATTCTCTCCCTGCGAGAGGGACGGAGTGCACAGCTTACCGTTCAGATTGCACCGGACAATGCAACCGATACAACTGTAAAATGGACAAGTGACAATGAAAATGTTATGTCTGTCAGCCAGAACGGCTATATCACGGCACACAACAAGGGGGTTGCAACCATTACAGTGACCTCTGCTGCACAGCCGGAAATGAAGGACAGCCGCACAATCAGTGTGACCGCTCCCTCCTCTGGCGGCGGCGGTTCCTCT
>JAGZIY010000023.1 GCA_018365995.1 Butyricicoccus pullicaecorum
GCTCAGGTATTCGGCAACGCGCTAGTATGTGATAAAGCTCTGGTATTCGGCAACGCTTTGGTATCCGGCGAGGGGGCAATCTTCTGTATTGTCGGTATTGGCTCCAGAAACGGAACGACAACTTTTTTTGCCTGCAAAGATAAAAAGATTCGCGTATCATGCGGATGCTTTTATGGAAACATCGACGAATTTACCGCGAAAGTAAGGCAGACGCACGGCGATAACATTCACGCAAAAATGTACCAGCTTGCTATCCAGATGGCAAAGTTAAAAATAGAAGTCGATTCATAAAAAGGGAGCAGCCCGCCAATAGACGGGCTGCAATCCATTATTCCTGACTTTCAATCAAAGATTCGATGTATCCGCTGAGACTGCTGCCGGTCTGTGATGCTTTGCGCTTCGCTTTTTCGAGCGTAGCGGCAGAGATACTTAGAGCGATTGTAATTCTGCTGTTATCGTCCTCAATGGCGCCGAATTCTTGCGCATATTCATCTGGCTCTAGATATTTTTCGCTCCATGCGCGTGCTTGCTCCCATGTCAGAGGCGTAAAAGCAGACCCTGCGCCCCAAGTGTTGTAGTCCACATGGGTTGCGTACTTAGAATTCGCATGACCTTCACCGAAAACAAAGTACTCACCAGTTTTTTTTCTGTAAAGCGTTTCCTCAAAGTAGTCAAATGAAGCTGGTCCTGCTGGGCTTTTGTACTCGCCAACGACTTTCGCGGTTTCGGTGTTGTACAGCTTGCCGTTAATGATTTTTTTCATGGTGAAATCCTCCTGAAAAGTGATTATATGTGCAAAAACACTTTCAAAGTGTCCAGCATTTCATCGAAGTGGCGACCATGACCACAGAATTCGCCAGAAATCTGGTCATAGTAAAAATCAGATGCAGTGACCGCCCAACGGCTGCCATCAGCATTAGAAATCTGCTCGCCGTTCTGCTCACAGTAGCAGATATTTCCGCTCTTTCTGTAGTAGATGTAGTCCAGACCGCACAGCCCCAACAGGAAGCTTTTATCGAAGTAGATGCGGCTCTTGCCGTACTTTTCCCACAGCTTGCCACAAGCCAGCATCTTTGCAGCGACCCAAGCGTCATGCAGGCACTCAGCGAAAGACTTAACGCCCTTACGGAAGTTGTTCCAAGCATTTTTCATGATTTCAGACAGATTATACTTTTTCATTTTCATATACCTCTTAGTTGTTTTTGGTGTTCCCTTTAACTGTCTTTATTATATCGTTGAATTTATATAAAGTCAATACAAAAATAGAAAATATATAAAATATTTTTCTAAGAAAGGAGCGTATGCAGATGCGTAAAAAAGGACGCACGGCAAAAGATACGCTGTGCTGGAAGTGTGCAAAAGCGTGCGGCGGGTGCTCATGGTCAAGCAAGGCGCATAAACCAGTAGAGGGCTGGACAGCAGAGCGGCGAGACTTATATGTCCAAAACAAAACGGATTTCGTGGAAAGCTATGTCGTAGAAGCCTGTCCAGAGTATGTGTCAGACGGCAAAAATCATAAGCGAATATACTACAATAAAATAGAAATTCCGACCGAAACCATGCAAAAAATTATAAAACTGCGCGAAAAAGGTACGACTTACAAGGAAATATCTGAAATTTTTGGATTTTCGGAACACATTTTGTATCTTAGACTTGCAGAGTATAAAAATAGCGTACAGGAGGCAGAAAAAAATGCTCAATAAAGTAATTTTAATGGGTCGCTTGACCCGTGACCCAGAAACAAAGTATGTCAATGACAAGCTGGTGTGCCAGTTTTCCGTGGCGATTGACCGACCAAAGCAGGCAGACGGACAAAAGCAAACCGACTTTATCCCCTGCGTTTGCTGGGGAAAACGTGCGGAATTTTTGCAAAAATGGTTCACAAAGGGCATGATGATTATCATCACCGGACGACTGCAATCGCGCAGCTGGGAGGACAAAAACGGCAACCGGAGGCACGCCGTAGAAGTCAATGTTGATGAAATGTCTTTTGGAGAGACCAAAAAGGCGCGTGAACTAAGTCAACAAAACGCGCCAGCGTATCCCGATGCCTCAGACAGCAGTTTCACGCAGCTGGACGATGACGGAAGCGACGTGCCTTTTTAAGCTTGCAATTTTCAAATTGCAGTGCTATACTATGTACATACCTCTGTTGTTTTTGGTGAATGTCAGAAACAACATAATCCGGCTGCCTATCCACAGCCGGATTTTTAATGCGCAAAAACAAAAAGACCGCCTTTTGGGCGGTCTTTTTTGTGCTTCACGTCAATTCAGTTGTACCCGTGCATCATGGGATATGCTTATAGTATAGGACGGAGATCGTACAATGTCAATCTGCCCAGTGAAAAAATATTTTATATATTTTCTATTTTTGTATTGACTTTATATAAATTCGATGATATAATAAAGACAGTTAAGGGGAACACCCCAAGACAACAACCAAGATAACGGAGGTACAAAAAAATGAAAAAACTTACACTGGAGCAGGTTCTGAAGGCACTCGTTGACAATCAAAGCGTAGAAATCGAAAACGGATATGTAGAATATTATCTGCATATCAACGAAAACGGCGAAATCGTGACATCTTTCAGAGATGCAGAAATCTCATTTACTCACAAAGTCGATACCGATGAAATCGACGGATGGGACGAAGCAGACGACATGGATGTCATTTATAATCAAGAAAATATGGAAACGCCTTGGTTTGCTGATGCCGTGCAAGACTTGACAGAGCAGGCAAATGAGTGGATAGAAGAAAATGAATAAAAACAAAAATGGCTGAGAAAAATCTCAGCCATTTTTAATATAACATGAAGGAAGCAGTGATAGCATACTTTTCATGAAACCGATAATTCATATAACTCATGCGGAGCGATGTCCTGCCCGTCAGACCACGCAACTGTTCGACCGGAGGGACGTACTGTTGCGAAGTATGTGGGATCTGCGAGTTTACCGTACCAATCTCCATGGATATAGGGTGTAACATCAAATATTTTTATCTCTCCAGTATCAAAGTGGATTTTTAGGCGGTATTGTTCCATTGGTGTGACCTCTAAAACTTTTGGACTCATCTCAATCACCTCATCTTGCGGTATTATTTATATTATGGCAATGCCCGCCCTATTCACAGGGCGGGAGCCATACATGTTATTTCAGTGGTTCAATTTTGAAAAACTGCTGACCGTCCTGCAATAGTTTCCAGTTGGCTTCAAGTTCTTCTCTGTGAATTTCCATCCATGCATCAATCAGTTTTTGCTTGCTTTTTGGAATACTACCCTCAAGCACTTCACCATTCATCGCTATTACTATCTCATAGTCTTGATATATGGCGTGTATGTGCGGTCTGTTGTGCTTGCCGCCCTTTTCGTTGTACATGTAGATGATGATTCCGAAGAACATACATAACGCTGGCATCTTGCTCCCCCCTTTCTATATCTTAATTATACACTTTTTTTTATATTTTGTCAATGTTTTTGTGTAAAATATTTAATATTTTCATTAAACTTTAGATAATCGGTTCTCCCGTACTTCTATCAACAAAAACAATTTTCAAATCCGCGTCAAGGGCATCAGCAATTTTTTCAAGCTCTGATACCTTGAAAGTGTTCCGCTTGTATTTGTTGTGCATGTTCTGCGGAGTCTGTCCAGTGCGGCGGGCAAGTTCAGCTTCACTAATGTTACCGCGTTTTACACGGCAAAGGTTTATATACTCTCTTACATCCATAAGATAATCCTCCTTTTATACTAACACCATAATACATTATATTTTATATTTAGTCAACTATAATGTATAAATAATATAAATTTATTTATAAAAAAGTATTGACAAAATATAAAAAAAAGTGTATTATAGTAAATGTAAGGACGGGACACCCCGTTAAGAAAGGAAGTGAGGAAATGGACCAGATGACAACCGCAGAACTCAATCAGTATCTTGAAAACATTGCAAAACTGATAGAAGCAACTGCCAAGGATACGGAAGCAGCTGCAAAAATTGTCCGAGACAGCAAAGTCAAGGCATAAGTAAGGGTCTGCGACACCACCAAAGTACCCGCAGACCCAAACCACAAAGGGCGGTTGAACCTTACATCAACCGCCCTTATTATAAAACATCCTATAAGAGAAATGCAATCGGCAAAACGGTGAAATCGTTAAATCTTTTGCAGATACATCAATTTCGTTTACTCACGAAATTGATCCCCGTGAAAAATAAAGACAAAAGGGCTGATTTCTCAGCCCTTTTCTTTTTTCTCTTTTTTGCCTGCTGCATGCAGCTGTCGCTGCTCAAATCCATTTTTCCGGCGCATATGCGCATACCGCGTGCCCACATCATTTTTCGGCATGATAGAAAACTCCAAAAATTTGATGCTGCGCCCATCCCGAATCGGGAAAACTTCCACATCAATATCTGTATATTCATTGATTTCATGAATTGCAGGCTCTAAAACTTTCACCCGAAAATCAGTATAGTGGCTATATCCATTGGCTTCAATCCTTTTTTTCAATTCGTCAAGTTCAAAGGTATACCCATGCATATACTGATAAGATTTCAACAATTCATAGAGCCGGATAGAATACTTACTTTTCATCAAAAGCACATATTCAAGGGCAAAAGAGGTAAATTGCTGCTGCAATTGCAATAAATATGGTTTCAATTTATCGTCCAGACGAATTTTGATTACTGAATCCCCCTTTATAATTTTGGCATCTGTGACCCATCGGCACAGCATATCCGCCTTTTCCGTTTCCACCCAAAAAGACTTATCAGCCAAATCCTGAATTGCGTCTTTGAAATTTTGGTAATTTTTAGGATTATGAGAAATACCCATAAGCCTGCACAAATCACGTAAAGGGAACTCATACTCAGTGAAAGCCTCGTCCTCCGGCTTAATTTTAGAGATAAAAAACAGCACAATCTTTTGCTCAAGAAGGCTCAGCTGATACCGTGATCGCTGTATCAACTCGTTAGACTTCGCTACTGTTTGCAGCCGTGCGTCTTTCACGTCGGAAGAATTCATCAATCTATTACTCATCACACTCACCTCAAGAAGAAGAATACCTCAATAAAACAGAAATGTCAAATATTTTTTTCTGTTTTTAATTACCAAACCCCCCCTTTTTCATTACTAGACGTCTGCTTTTTCGATTACTAAATGTCTGTTTTATCTCATAAACCTATACTTTGATAAGATTACCAGACGTCTGTTTTTCGATTACCAAGCGTCTGCTTTATGTCTCATAAACCTATACTTTGATAAGATTACCAGACGTCTGTTTTTCGATTACTAAGCGTCTGCTTTATGTCTCATAAACCTATACTTTGATAAGATTACCAGACGTCTGTTTTTCGATTACTAAGCGTCTGCTTTTCGATTACCAAACGTCAGTACTTCGATTACCAAACGTCAGTACTTCGATTACCGAACGTCTGTATTATGATTACCGAACGTCTGTATTATGATTACCATTCGTCTGCTTTAATTTTACCGATACTTTATTTAATAAAAAAGAAATATATAAATATATAAATATATAAATATATAAACCCTTACGTATATACTACAGAGAGAAGATTATAGCGCACACACACGCGCAGGCGATCAGGCGTGAGCGCACATGTACGCAGGTACACACGCGAGCACGCAGGCGCGAGCGCACATGTACGCAAGTACACACGCGAGCACGCAAGCGCGAGCGCACATGTATGCGTGTACACACGCAGAGGCACGAGCGTACACAGGCACACGCTTCTACATCCCCTTTTTCTGTCTCTTCTCTGGCGTCACATTGTGACGCATATGTGACGCTAGGGGTCAGGGGCTTTCCCCTGATACGCTGCATTTGTGCGTGTCCGTACAAATGCGATGCTTGCAAGTCCAAAAAAAGCGCAAAAAACAAGACAGCAAAGAAACGTCAATCTGCTGTCCTGTGTATGATATAACTGTTTTGCGCTGTAACGCCCTCAGAGCGTTTCTAACGTCTTAGGGGTAATCCTTGTAGGGTAAGGCGGTTCAAATACGCTGTGCGTGCTCTCATGCGAAAAGCGGAGCATTGTCATTGGTCAATCTCCATACAGTCCCGCACGGTCGTTGATGACAAGCAGCTTGACAGCGTCCTCAGACAAATCAAGCACACCGCCGCCCTCGCCCTTGAGGTATCCGCGCTTGACCAGCTTCGAGATAGTCGGCTTTGCCCAGTCGGGCACATCGTCATAGTACTTGTATCGCATGCCTGTATCCTCCTCCTGTATCGGCGCTTCCATCTCCTGCCGGACTGCCCGCCGAAAGTCGTCCATAGTCTTGCCCTGTTTTTTGAACCAGTACAGCACATCGCCGTGATTGCTGGCGATGCCCTGCTGATATCCCTCCGCGTGGCAGATAATGTGCTTCATTGGGTCTAACGCGAATTCTTTGCATAAAAATGCAAAAAGTTCTACGGCTTCCCGGTAGACCTTGCCAAAATATACGGGGGCTGTCAGCTTGTCCTCGCAGATTTCCACACCGATATGCGTGCGATTTCCTGCTCCCGCACAGTGCCATGCCTGCATTGTCCAAGGCAAGGTCTGATACGTGGCGATACTGCCATCTGGCAGCGTGCCGATAAAAGCATGCACACATACCGATCTGCCGTCCGGCTTGGGCTGGTTCCAATGATTGCCATATGGATTTTTGCCCAGCCGCCCGTCATCCGGTCCCACATACCGCGACAGTTTTGTATTGGGCGCACCCGTGCTGTGCAGCATCAAGCCCGATACCTTGAGCGGCTTGCCGGACTGATAGCAGGCGTTTTTTGTCAAAAACAGCTTGTATAAATTCATGTCTGATTACCTCTTATTTTTGCGTGATGTGTGTCACGCAATCCCGGTGTAGAGGGGTCTACAAAGACCGACAGCACCGCAAGGCACATGGTGGTCAGCTGAACAGGATTTTGCAAGACAGACAGCACGCCGTCCCAAACCGCTGCCCAGCTGGTAAAAGTCTGCGGGTCAACGCCGATAGCAGTCAGAGCAACCGACGCCAATCCAACCCAGAACCAAGGGTTTTTGAATCTATTGCTCATGATATCACTCCTTTAGAAAGACAGGGCGGAGCAGTCCCCGCCCTGTGATGATTTAAGAAAGACCAATTTGTCCCAAAACATATGCAATAAACGCACCAACAATCAGCATGATAATTTTATCTGTCATACTGTCCCAGCGCTTCGCTGGTTTGCTTTTCAAATCAATAAGGTCGGTCTTTACAGTGTCCAGTGCGTCGCGGATATGTTCAAGGTGGGTGTCTATCTTTGCGCTGGATCTCTCAACATCTGTCAAGCGCCTGAAAATCTCCTCACGCTTTTTAGAGGCATCAGATTTCAGGCTGGAAATCTGTTTTTCCAGTTCTTTTGCCTTGATAAGTCCCAAACACTCACGTTCTGGGTCTTGGAGGCACTGTGCCATAGCTATGCACCTCGCTTTCTTTGGATTATGCAGCAGACATGGTACCGCCAAATTCCGGCGGCACCAGTTCCGGCACGCCGCACTCATCAACTAAAATTTTTGCGACCTGCTGCTTGAGCTTCGCCGGTACCTTTGCAAAAGTAGTAACTTCTAAAATAATTTTTTGAGCAAATAGCATCGCCATCATTTCTTGTTCTCCTTTCGATGCAAATAAAAAATATACTTTTAGCGCGATATTCGCGCAAACCTTACGCATAGACTTCTTGAGCCAGCTCCATAAAGATTGCTTCATGAAAAACTGCCTGCTGCTCTAAGGCTTCCACCTGCTTATGCAGGCGTTCGTTTTCCTTTTCCAGCTCCGCCATAGAAAGGCGGTGCGCGTCCTCTGTACACTTCCACCATAAAGCCATTACTGAAAACCTCCCTGAACCGATGTGATATATCCGGCTGCTTGACTTTCTCCGCGCTCAGCCGTGACGCGAAACGCAAATTTCCAGCCGTTTACCTGCGTTTTGTTGACAAAAACATGGTTGCGTCCCAGCTTTGCATCCTGTGTCGCGTCCTCCCATGCGGGCGCATCATCTGCCGCATTGTTTGTGACCTCGACCTTGTAAGCCGCATCAGCCGGAATATTTCCCAAAACCTTAATAATACAAACTGTAATTTGATTCTCTACGGCAAGCGGCTCTGACAGCGCGATGACTGCCTTATGTACCTTTTTGGTAAAGGTCAGCGCAAGCGTCGTGGACGCTCCGGCGGAATCCGTGGCGATAATCTCCGCTGTTTGCCTGCCATTCAAGATTTTCTGGAAAAATGAGCCGGTAATCTGAAAAGTATTGGATTGTCCTAGCGTCACCTGATAGGTGCGCTTTGTCATGCCGCCGACCTTTTCGGTGACGGTCACCGTCTGATTTTCCGCGTCCGTCACCGTGTAAGGGATCGTAAATCCTTCGCTTTTGTCTCCCAAATCGCCGGACAAATCGCACTGGATAACTGGCGCCGCGTTGTTGTTGATGGTGCGGACAGGGCTTGCAGTGTAGCCTGATGTCTCACCGAAGCTGTCATATGCTCGCACGCGATAAGCGACACTCTGATATGTCCCTTTCGGGATCGTTTCCGCATAAGACAAATTCGAGCCTTGATAAATTTGTGTCCAGCTGCCCTTACCGTCCCATTGGCGTTCCAGCCGGTAGCCCTCAAGGTTGCCATCTGGGTCACTGGCGGCAGACCATGTGACTGACAGAGATGCCCCACCCTGCGGCGACAGCGGCACATTGATAGACGGGGGCGCAGAGGGTGCGCGGTTGTTCAGCACCGTTTTATTGGACGATGTGCGCCAGCCGGATTTTTCCCCGTCCGTATCATAGGCGCAGACGCGGAACATCACTGTGCCTGTGCCGTGCGGAATTGTGGTGCTGGTGCTGGTAGCGGCACCTTGATAGATTTGGTTCCAGCTGGAACCGCCGTTATACGACCGCTCTACGATGTAGCCCTCAAGGTTGCTGTCCGGATCTGTAGCAGCCGACCAGCTGATAGAGCATGATGACCCGCCCTTGATGGTAGATGGGAGGGTAATGCTGTCGGGAGTGTTTGGCGGGTGGTTATATTTCTCAGCAGCAAACAGCGTGACACTTTCTCCATAATACAGTGAAACAGATTTGCCATGGTCAACAAAATAACCATGTCCCCCATTCATTTGGAAAATCTCTTTCGGATTTCGCTTATAATCTTGTTTCTCAAAATAAAAATAGTACCCATCAGGAATTTTAGTTCTTTCGTATCCAGCATTGGCTGGATATACTCCATCTCTTTGTGGGGATTCTAGACTAATATTTCCCTCAGCATCAATTCTATAGGAAGGGCTAAAAACTATAACGCTTGAATATGATGAAATCGGTGCTACAAACAACGATTGGTTTTCCTGATATTCTTTTATCTTTTTCAATCTGTAGTCTGCCATTAAAATTCAATCCTCCTTCCCTGTTCATTCCACACACCCTGTACGGTCACGCCGTCGAGTGTCTCAAACGTCACGATAAACGGATTTCCATTCACATCTGTGCCATACTGAAGTTCGATGAGGCTCAGCCGTGCGTCAAAGTCCTCCATGCCCGCCAAGATATGCGGGTGGGCTTTGGGGTCTGCGTTGTGGGCATCAATTCGTTTCTGCACGTCCTCTAAAAAGAGTGGCAAAACCACTTCATTGCAGTATTCAACAAGGTTCTCTGCGGTCAAAAAAGCGTCTGCACTGCATTCCAGATGCACGTCCTGTGTATTGCTTACACCAATGGCAATCGGAAAGCGCCGTACATCGACCGCGCCGCCCTCCTTAAAAGGCTGTACATATTGGGGATAATCGCCCAGACAAGCATAGTAAATCAAAACTTCCGCGCCGTCTTTTCCGCGTGCAAAAATGCCGAATTCAGATAGATAAAAGCCGTTTTCCAGTCCTCCATTAAGGTCATTGCGGTATTCAACTGTCAAGTCAACCTGTTGACGGTTTACAATCGGCGCGGTGCTGGTTGCCTGTGCAATGGGCTTGACCAAGTCCGTCAAATCAGCCGGCTCTACGCCCTCTTGCGGCTTGCCCTCGCCGACCATACACCGCGTGATGGTGAGCGTATCGCCCGCCAGCAGGCTTGCGATAAGTTCCCTGCCTTTTGCAGGAATCAAAAAACCATACATTTAAGTCACCTCCCAAGGTGGTAAAGTCGAGGTTGTCGTGCTGCATACCATGCCGCCGCCCGTGGCGCTGGTGCGCAGCGTCCGCATGGGTGACCATTGCGGCAGTTCAGTATGCGTGTAGGACGGCACGAGTGTGCCGCCGAAGTACAGCGTGCTGTGCGTCCGGATCACGGGCACAAGGGGTAGATGCGCGGGCTTTGCCTCCTCTATGGCACGCAGCAGATAGCGCCAGTCCTGTAAAATAGCCCCGTCCGCAGTCAGTGTGATATAGCCATCATCAAAGCCGACTTTCAGCGCGTCCGGCTCCCAGCTGTCCGCGATTTCCTGCAAAAGGGCGCGGTCTGACTTACGGTTGGAAAGCCACTTGGCACGCAGGGCAGCGCGGCGGCTGTCATCGCCCTGCGTGCGTCCCGGGCGCATACCCAAAATGCGCTCCCAGATGGGCAAAGCAAAGGTATAGCCATCAAAAAAACGGTTTTCGTGCCATTCTCTGATACCTGCCTCGATTTCATCAAGCTTGTGTCCGGCGGTCTGGTAGAGAGACTGCACCCATGGGTCTTGTCGGTAAAGCTTGTGAATGGAATTTGTGAGGTTATTCGACCACATAAAGCGTCACCTCTCCAAGCGTTGCAATTTCTCTTTCTTTCGGTGTCAGATTCTCTTCTGCGCCGCAAAGTGTCAGTTCCCGATAGTCTAAAATATCGGGGATATCCAGCAGCGCAGCGCCCACGCGGGCATGGCTGATGTAAGACGGATTTTTGTTGTCAAAGGGCAGCGCGGCAAAGAACTCTGTCAGCACGCGCGTGGCTTCTTCTTTTACAACTTCGATATCTTCCGGCGCAGTCAAAACGACTTTGGCAGACACATCAACTGGTAAGGCTTTTGCACTTTCCACATAGCAGTGTGCGCCGATGGGCGCAACACCGTCTCCCAGTCCGGTGCTGTCTGGGTCAATATAGTCTTGCACTTTTTTGACCAAATCAGGCGGTGCAGGAGCATGTTTATCGCTAATAATCACCACATCAACCGTCCAATTTCCGTGTGACAAGGGAAAAACCTTTACACCACCCACACCGGACACAGAGAGCGCCCACGCCTTATAATGGGCAATGTTGCCGCTGGTCGGCGGCTCACGGACATTGAGATAGTAGCGTTCACGCAAAGCGTCGTCTGTCTCTTCGTCATAGCCTCCGGCAGTCGCCGCGGCATTGGATACTGTCACGATACCGGAGATTGTCACAGGAATCTCTGTAATGGTATTTTCCGGCACATTGCCGACCGGACCGGAGAGCAGTGCCCGAACCGGAACCGTTCCGCTGTCGCGGATTTTTACCGTTTTCGAGGCGACAAATTGGACTGCGCCTTCTGTCTCAAATAAATCTCCTTCTGATACCGTACCGTATCCGGTCACAGTGACTACGCCGGAGGCATGGGTTGCAGCCTTGCGTGCGATGCCGCGAAACTGGTCACAGAATCGGGTCAGCTCCGCGCCTGCGAGGTTGTCGATATTCAGCTTTGCCGCCTCTTTCCGAATTTCCTCGGCAAGGCTGTCCGCCGCGATTGCCACGGCGCGGGTTAAATCCCATGTGGGATACCCTATTGTTTTCTGGTAGCTGTCCGGAATTCCGGACAGCATGCTGTTATGAATGGAGTCCACCGACACGATAGGTCACCTCCTCTGTCTCTCCGGTGTGTAATGTCACGGTAAATCGAATCACTAAAGTGCGTCCCTCACGGGAAAATGTGAAATCATGCGCCTGTCGGATCGCCGGACACAGTGCGCACGCCTCGCGGATTTCGCGGGCAAGCTCGCTGTGCAGATAGCCGGGCGGCGCTTGCCGCATACCAATCAGATCTTCGCCCGAGTGCCCGAAGCCTGTCCCCTGATAGACTGCAAAGCGGTCTAGGTGAGTGCGCAGCATCAACTCTATCCACTGGCGTACTGCTGCCGCCCCGTCACGGGTTTGCGGCTTGCCGTCCACTACGCGGAACCGGCTTGTATCATAGTCAAAAATGATGGTGTTTTTCGTCTCCGCGCTTTGGCTGTTGTCGTCCGGTGGCACAGGCACAAAGCCCTGCGAATCGGGGAACATGGAAAATATCATACAATCACCTCAGTCTGTCCAGCGCACAAAAACGCCGGCTTCCCACACAAATCACCTGTTCCCCCACTTTTAACGGCTTGGGGAAACACTGATGCGTGCAATTCCCGCCGCAGTCGCAGCCGTTAAAGGTGCAGTCCGGCAGCTTCTGCAAAAGGCGGGCAATGGTTTCCGAAATCTCTAGAAAAGCGCCCGTTGCCATCACCTCACCGTCTAAAAGCGAGATGGTGAGAGGAGAAAGCCCGACCACTGTGCCGATATAGTAACCGGCAGGCGGCGGGGGCGTGTCGCGTGTGCGCAAAAGCTGCGCCATTTCACTGTCATAACTCAAGGCTGTATCACCTCCATGCTCATCGTGTGCCCCGCAGGGTTGTAGCTGTGCGTGACCTGTTTTATCAGCCAATTGCCGCCAAATCCAAATTTTTCCGAAGAAAACCGCAGCATCTGACCGGCGCGGACATCAGCGCCCAGCATGTCGGACACCGTACGTGTCACGGTGAGCCGGTTATTTTCAGCCAGCTTGGTTTTCGCCATCTGGCGGGCTTGTGCGGCGGTCGTGCCCTCGTCTGCTGTTTGCATGTCTTGCAGCCAGCCATAGCGCTCTATGCTGCCGCTGTCGGTCTCTGTGGCAAGGATATGGGCTTTTTTGTCCTCCTCGCGATAGATGACCACTTGATTTTTGAGGTTTTCCATGCTGTCCGTGCCGGAGATACTGCCAAGGCTCCAAGTAGGGTCAAAAGGACGCAGATTGCGGGCAAGCTGGACAGACAGCCGGATCGGGTCTTGCGGATACGGATAGATGCACAAGCCGCTGTCCGGCTCCACACGGAAAAAGTACTTGGTGCCGCGTTCTGCGGTCACACGCTCTAAAATGGTCTTGAGGATTGCGGACGGCTCTTGTGCGATAAAAACTTCGGTGATAATGGTTGGCAGGGCAGGCAGACTGCCCAGCGATACGCCCGCCTTTTTGCAAAGCTGCCGGATTGCATCATCAGCCGGAACGCCGTTGCACTGCAAAATCACCTTGCTTTTGTTGAGATAAAAGCCAAAATCATTTGCCTGTGCGGTACCGTCCAGCCCAGATTGTATCAAAATACCGCGAAAAATCATTTTGGAATCGTTGAAAAATTGCACTTTGTCCCCGGGCTGTGTCCGTCCGGAGGGTAAGTACTTATCATGCGGGTTGTGTGCCAGCCGAAAAGACAGCTGAACCGAAAGCTGTTCCAAGTCCTCCGTGCTGCTGATTTCTCCGGCGCGTGGGGTCACGTCTGTGCCGTTTATCAGTAATTTATACATTTTAACTCACCACAAATTCAAATTCTTTTGCGGTCAGGCTGTAAGCGATGCGTCCCATACTGCCAACCGCCTGCCATGAAAAACTGTCGATGGTGCACGGCATGTTGAGGATTTCCCCACCGTTGTTGTCCGTCCAAACTACGCGCAAGGGCACTTTTTCAGCCCGCCAGCGCCGGAAAAAGTTGATATATGGCTGTGCACCGACAGGGGCAAGCGGATTGCAGAAAGCGTACCGTCTTTCCGGAAAAAATCCGGAAAGGCTGAGCGTGCGCAGTCCCAATGTCCCAATTAAGTTGATATCACGGGACAATCCGTTAAAAACCTCATTGTTTTGCGGCTCTTCAATACTGATATCTACGGGCACAAAGGGCATGACCAAGACTTCTGCGCGGTTGTCTGCTGAAAAAACAAGATCCATAAAATCCCCCTCACGTGTTCGCCAGTGCTTTTTTGATTTTGTGTACAATAATTTCGCCGAATTGGTCAGCAGCCGCTTCGTTTCCAATCAAATTTCCCTGTACTTGTATGGCAACTTGTACAGATTGACCGGAAACCGCGCGTTTGCTGATATCGTGCGGGATAATCTGCGTGCCGGACGGCAAATTGAGGATTTCCCCGCCGCGCTCATGCACACGGGTCAAACCGCCGCCCCAGTAGTGCGTGCCCATGGCGTTCGCACCGATTTTCCCGCCGATCCAGCTCACCACATTTTTTGCGCCGCCATATAAGCCGCCCAGAATGGGAATATTACTGATTTTTTCATCAAGCCATGAGAAAAAGCCTGCGACTTTAGATTTTGCAGTATCAAATGCCCATACAATGGCATCTTTGATACGTCCAAAGGCATTGACAAAGTTATCCTTTGCATTGCTGCACCAATTTGTCACATTTGTCCACCATGCGCCGATATCATTCAGACGGTCACTAATCCAATCCGTTAGCTGCTGTCCGGCAGCCTTCAAAGATTCCCAAAGCCCGCCAAAAACAACGCCAATAACTCGACCGAATTCTTTCAGAGAATCCCACATTGCACGCAGTTTTTCACCGATTGACTGAAAAATAGGCTTTAATTTATCCCAATTTTTATAGATAAGGAGAGCCCCGACAACGAATAAGGATATGATAGGGTGCGCTGCCGCCAGTCCCAGCAAAGATTTACCAACGCCCAAAACGCCCCCGCCGATTTTTTTTAATCCGGCAAACAATTGTGGGAGACCAACCTTTGCAATCTGTCCGATGGTACGTCCAAATAAAATCAAATCATTGATAGATTTTGCAATATTTCCAAGTATTTGCACACCCTTAAACACGGCAAATCCGATTGCAATTTTTTGGAACATAGATTTAATTTGCTCGCCATGCTCCTGAATCCATGCAAAGCCTGCGCGCAGTTTGTCCACGGCAAAAGCAAAAGCATCACCGGCTTGCTCTGCCCATTGGTCAATTTTCCCCTCGTCCTTTAGACGCTGTAACCAACCAATCAAGATGACAACGGAATTTTTTGCCTTTTCTCCGAACTTCTCATAAAAGCTGATTCCGATGCCCTCGATACTGCTTTTAAGCAGCGTAATTTGTCCCAAAAGGTTGTTGTTCATGGTGTCTGCCATGTTTTTTGCGGCGCCGTTTGAATTTTCAATGGCTTTTGTGATTTTATTAAAATCCTCATCGGAACTGTTCATCATGGCGAGAAAACCAGCCATGGCATTTTTTCCGGCGATTCCGGCAGCATATTCCGCCTTTTGCGCCTCGGTCAATTTGGAAAATTTGCCGCGCAAATCTTTGAGCAGTGCGGCAAAAGGTTTTGTTTTGCCCGTTGTATCAGTCAGAGATACGCCCAAACCCTTGATGTATTTCAGGTTTTGGGCGCTCGGTTTTGCCAAATTGGTGAGCACACCGCGCAGCGATGTGCCCGCGGTTTCGCCTTTGATACCTGCATTTGCCATCAATCCAATGGCAACAGCGACCTCCTCGACCTGATAGCCCAATGCCCCCGCCAACGGCGCGGCATATTTGAATGTCTCGCCCATCATCATAACATTGGTGTTTGAGTTGGACGAAGCAGCGGCAAGCACATCAGAAAACCGCCCTGCGTCCTCTGCTTTCATGCCGAATGCAGTCAGTGCATCGGTGACGATATCAGAGACCAGCCCCAAATCCTCACCACTGGCGGCGGCGAGATTCATAATACCGGGCAGACCAGAAATCATTTGGTCTGTTTTCCAGCCTGCCATCGCCATATACTCCAGCGCTTGACCGCTTTCGGTGGCAGTGAATTTGGTGCTCTCGCCCATTTTTTTGGCGGTTTGGGTCAGACGCACCATATCAGAGTTACTAGCGCCGCTGATCGCCTTGACCTTGCTCATCTGTGCTTCAAAGGACGCACCGGACTTGACCGCGAAAGCGGCAAATCCTGCACCGGCAGCAAGTCCCACCTTTGCCGTGGTCTTAACTGTATTGCTGACGGCTTTCGAAATATTATCCTTAAAGCGCAGTATATCGCGTGTAGCTGTCCGCATTTCGCGGCTGACACCCTGTGTATTCCGCGCAACACGCAAAAGCCCGCCGCTCATGTTATCCCGCAGGGATAAAATGGTTGAAATTACCTTAGCCATAAATCTTTTGCGCCTCCTTTGCCGCGTCCTCGCTAAGTGCGGCGCAGACCGCGTTATAGATTACAGCAAACGTCTCTTTTAGGTAGATCGCGCGCGCCTCAGCAAGCAGAGCCAGCTCAGAGGGAGACGCTGCCAAAATCTGAGCCGGAGGGATACCGCGCGGCGCATAAAATGCCGCCAGCGACAGCACCCAGTCGCGCGCGATTAGTTTTTTACCGGTGATTCCGTGTCCCCGTCCTTTTGGTCATCGTTCCAGATGCCCAAAAAGACCGCAAGTTCATGTCCCAATGCGTTGCGTTCTGCCACGTCAAAGAGCGCGGGCACCACGTCCAGCGGGTCAGAAAGTTCCAAAGCCTCACGCAGCTTTGGGTCTTGCAGCTGGTCGCAGGCGTGATACAGTGCTTCATCTGTAGCCTGCAAAATTTGCGTTAGGTCTCCCTGTGCATCTGCGATGCGTCCTAAAAGGTCAAGTAATTTGGAATCGGTCAACTTTTTGACGGTCAATGTTTTATCGCTGTCCGGCACATGTAGCTGTGTGACGGACAACTTGTCCGCCTTGCGCTGCTCACGTTTGGCAAGCAGCTCATCAAACGAAAAATTTGCCATGTTTTTTCTCCTTAAAATTCGATGGTCTCCAAATACTCAAAATCAGAAAACTTAAAAGGTACACTTTCTGTGATAATAGTCTGCTTTTCAAAACTCAAAATGGTAGCCTCTGTAAATGTAACGAGACCAAGGCGGCAGCGCTCACGTTTGCCGGTGCTCTCATTTTCGAGCAAGGTGACCATTTCGCATTCCGGCATTTCGCCGGAAACAAACGATTGCGCCACGAGTTTCATGATTTCGGTGTCAAATTTTAGATATTCCAGTGTGCCAGACCCAGACCAGCCGTTATACACGGAGTAGGTCGCAGGGTCGCCGCACACATTGATATCCTCAAAATTGCCCTCCATTTTTGCCTCAACCTTTTGCACAGTCGCAAGCTCTTTTCCGTTGAACCAGATATGTGCGTGCTGTCCACGCAACAAGCGGTTGATTGCCTTTTGCGTCATTGCGTTACGTTTTGCCATGTTGAAACCTCCTGATTATGCCATGTTGACGACAAAATGCAGATTTTCCATACTGCCCAAAATTTTGATATCTGCGGCAAGAAATACCGAACGCTTAAATGTCATTTTGCGAACCTTGTCCGCGTCCCACTCTGCCGCCTCCGATTTGCCGGTGCCCAGCCATGCAGACCGCTGCTGCTCGATATCGACAGCCGCAATGTTACTGTACTCACGGTCGAGCACATCGGTACCGGGCTGAGCCAGTTCACGAAAATAGGCATTGACAGCCGCAATGAATAACATTTGGTTGTCTAAATTGTTGCGGTAATTACCCAGATAGGTTTCACGGAACGTCATGCGGATATCATCAGCGATTAAATCCATTGCCTCCACCGTTTCAATGTACTGCATGTCCTCGGTGAGTGTCGTGCCGTTGGTCGTGGTCAAAGAGTTGCAGCCGGATACGATGCGCACCTCGTCAACGTCCGCATTATACAAGATAAATTTTCCCGCCTTGACTGCCTCGGCGTTGTCTGCCGCCTCCTGTACGCTGACAAGGTTCGCACACCGGAAATTAGTCGAGCCGCGTTTAATGTTGCACGCTGCCAAAATACCCAACAGAGAAGCAACATAATCTTTGCCCTCTTTTTCGCCGCGGTCGTCCGCAAAAGTCACCTTTTCTGTACAAAAATTGACCACGTGCTTGTTATCCGGTGCAGATGCGTTGTAGACAATACCGCGGTAGTAGGTCTGTCGCTGCTCCTGCGCCTTAATCCAGCTGACCAGCGCTTCCGCGTCCTCTGGCTTTGCCGCAGATACGCCCACCCAGCACGTCTTGATGTTCTTAGAAATGAGTGTCAGCGCGTCGTTCAACGTCCCTTCTGCGCCGATGCGTACAACATAAGTCATGTAAGGGGCGCTCAAAAGTACATCTTTGATTTGTCTCAGATTGTCCGCCGTATACAGTGCCGCGTCTGCATCTGCTTCGGGGATAGAAGTATACTTTTTGATATGAAAGCTTTCGTCCGTGTCATCACGGATAATCAGGGCAGCAATGCCGCGCTGACTGCGTTCAATCAGCGTTCCGGCACGCTGCAAAAAGGTCACAAGAATTTCTGGAACTTTTGCCATAAAAAATCCCTCCTGTCTATCTCAGAGATACATGAAGTGCGTCCATCATGTCCCCTGTGTCGTGTGTGTCTCTGTCCTCATACCACGAGTAAGCTTGTGTGGCAACCAAAATACCGTCCGTGGTATCAAAAGATATCCCTTCATCGGGATACATATGGAATTTGTTTACACAAATCCCGTCCAGAAGCCCATCCGTCAACGCCTCCTGCATTGCCCAGTGCATCGCCCGCCAGTGCTGGCGGTCGGGGGGAAAATAGTAAATGTGCAGGGTCACATGCCGGATATTTTGATGGGTCGTGGCGCGGTCAGTGCGCACCTCGTCCAGCATGATTTTGACCGATGGGCGGACAATCGGCTCTGATAAGTCGCTTGCCATGACCGGCGTAGACACGATATCATGTGCCTGTAAGCTCCGCTTAACGGTATCCACCAGCGCCGCATAAAATTCTGCTATTGTCATCCGTCTACCTCACTTAACACATCATCTACGAATTTTTCGGTGTCATCGATGTAAGTATCGCGGAAAGCAAGGCTTTCTCCCTGAAAAATGAATTTCCCGGGGACGAAGTGACCGGTAGACTTGCCGTGGGAATACAAAACATGACCTTTTTCAATCAGGTGCGCATGCGGGGCAGAGGAATAAGCGCTTACGCCCATGCTGCCGTCAAAGCGGTTAAAAAGCTTACTGCGCTTGATGGTGTCAACATAGTGCTTGCTGCCAGCATATTTTGCGGGTTTTTTATGGTCGGTGCCGACCACGCGCTTTGCCCGTGCCTTGGTGCGCCTTGCAAGTTTGCTGCCCTCAGTGCGCAAAAATTTCTTGCTCTTTTTTGGGGCTGTGCTTGCCGCAGTGCGCAAAACCTGAGCGAAGTCAATGAACTCTTCTACGTCAAAGCCGTCTGTCATGGTATCCCTCCAAATCCCGGGGCAGGTACAGCAGGCGGCAGCTGGTCATCTATGACCATGGTACAAATCAGCTCTATACGGTCGTTATGCTGATAATGCGGTCGCCAGTAATCTACATCATATCTTCGTCCCCGATATGTGACATACATATCAGTTGTGAAACTCGGCAGGGTATTTGCCCGCAGGATAATGCTGTGCCGCATATACGGCTCGCGCATATCGGCAGGCATGGGGGTCACATTGCCGCCGGTTGCCCGTCCTGCCCCGCCATGCGGCAGGATTTGCGCCCACGCCTCACACAATGGCGCATGGATAAAATCCGTTTCGCCGCAGTCGGTTGTCACATTTGTCCGTGCCCAAATGGTCACTCTGCAATTTAAGTCATTGGTAAGGCTCATAGATAGGCACCTCCGGATATCTGCCGCACAGAGCAATGTGTGTGATAAGCATTTGCATGGTGTGCGGGATTTCGTAAACGGATTTTGTTTCGGTCGGGGTCCGGTTGTCATACCAGTGTGCCGCCAGCATCATAACTGCCAGACAATACAGGTCATCACCCACAGCGGGGGGAAGTTTACCAGTTTTATCAACGATAGTCATTTCTGCCGCCGAGAGCAGGGCGGTGATGGTGTCATCATCACCCTGCGCATCGATACGGGCATACTCATAGAACTTTTGCAGAGGGACTAAGGGCGTTTGCGCATTTTTTGCGCGTTTTTTGCTCATGAATCCGCCTTGCGCAGCTTGCGGATCGCGTCCGGCATGCTCGGCTTGCAATCAAACATCGCGCAGCCAAGGAACTTAAAACTGTTTGTGTCGATATCAAAGCCGCTTGTAATCGTGATATCCTCCGGAAGATTGCCGATGACGGTATACAGGTCTGCAAGATACGCCTCATGGTCTGCGATACGCTCGTCCAAAGTAACCGGATAACCGTAAATATAGTAAGAATTGCCCTGTACCGTCACGATATCGTGCTTATTTTTGTCTTGCAAGGGCATAAAGTCCATGAACAGGGTCTTTTTGCTCATCAAAAACTCCGCGCGTGCGTCATAGCCGCCCGGGAGCAGAGCAATCAGTTTTTGCACATCAGCATTGGTCAGGCTCGCAGAAAGCGCGACTTCCACAGAATTTTCCTCTGCCCAAGTATTTGCCTTTTCGATGCCCTTGCCCTGACTGGATCCGGTGCCGTTGAGAATGGTATCAGAAATTTTGTCCGCAATTTTGCGGGCAAGCATGTCCACAAGCCAATTTTCAAAAGCTGGGATACTCATGGTTTTCACGCTCTTAGAGACCTGAACGAGCTTTGTAATCTCGTATGCGGTCAGGTCGATAGTTTCCAGCTTATCCTCTTTTGCGCTGATTTGTGCATTTTCCGCGTGATAATCTGCATCGTGTACTGTCTTTTCCACCGCAAAGCGTACCATACCGGGCACATGCAGCAGATTGATTTTGGAGAGCAGCGGCGCATACTGCTTGACCTTGGTTAAAATGCTGTTTACGGTATCGGTCGGGATAACAGCCCCCGCCGAATCCGTCACTGTGGTAAAAGCGCGTTGTTCGGTCTCAGTCAAGTCAACGTTGCGCAGGCGCTGAAGCCATGCGGATCGATATTCCGGACTTGCAGCGGTGTAAGCGGTCGCCTGCCGCTGTTCCGGCATAGACGGGGTAGGTGCCATCGCAGGCACTGGCGTGCCGATGGAGCCCGCACCCAGTTTCGAAAGCAGCGCAGTGCGCTCTTCCGCGGAATCTGTCAGCTGCTGGCGCTCTTCCAAAAGCTGGTTGACTTCGGTATTTAGTGCGGTCAGATCTGCGCCTTCCTGATCAACTTCGCCGCGAATCGCAGACAGCCGCTGCTCGATTTGGGTCATGCGGTCGGCAGGCTCAGCAAAAAACTGCAAGCCGATAAAATCGCGTGTATGGGTCTTTTTCATGGTGAAATCCTCCTTTTTATAGTCCAAGAGTTGATAGCTTGATTTCGATCGTGCGCCGTGCAGCCTCCGCTGCCTGCTCTCGTAAAGCCTCCGCTTTCGCCCAGCTTCGGGCGGCAATCTCTGTACCGTCATACGCCGGAATGTCCACCGCCGCCACATCAAAGAGGCGGTCGATCTGCTCAATACTGCGCAGATGGGTGGCTTTGTCGTATGTACTTGCACGCACCGTAAACGCAAACGACATTTTATCGATATAGCCGCCTTGAATCTCCTCGTAGAGCCTCCGCCCCTCCTCAGTGCCTCCAAGGTCAGCCACGACATGCAAACCGATCTGGTCTGTGGTCAATGTCAATGTGCCGTTTTTGGTACGCGCCACGGGTTTGCCCCCGTGGTTGTAGTTCATAACAACGTCCTGCATTTTCGCTCCCGAAAATGCTCTCGGGCGTATGACTTCGCAATATTTCACGCCTTCTATCTCAAAAAGGACTGTTTCTTCATTGAATTTTGCCGCATATCCCTCTACGCGGTAATTTTTTTCAGGATCTGCGCCATTTTCCTGCGGCATCGCCCGCATTTCAAAAGTTCGGTAATCCCTTGTTTCCGGTGTAATCGCCATAAAAATTACTCCTTTCCGGTGTCCGGTGCGTCCGGCTGCTGGGTGTCCAGCTTGTCTATTTCGGTATATTCGCGGCGGATAAAATGCTTGTCCCCGCCCTCAATGGGTGGCAAGTTGAAGATTTCAAGCCCCTCATTGTGTGTTAAAAATCCACGGTCAAAAAGGTCAGTCACAATCTGCAATTTTGTCGCGTTGCTGGCATACTGTAATCGGTTGGTGGTCGCCAAAATGATCGCCCCATCTTTGAGCTGCCGCGGGTGGAAGGTCATGCGGCTCAAAGCCTGAGAAACCTGAATTGCAAATGGCTCAATTTTGCCCTCATAGTAAGCGTCCCACTCTGCTTCGGTGTATGCGTTGGTTAAAATCTTCTGGTTTATGCCAAAATATTCAAATACACTTTCGGTGATATATTCCTGCTGTTTGGGGTTTACCACGTTGGCAACGCTTTCAATTTGTTTGACATCTGCAAATTTGTTATCGAACATCATAATGCCGGTGTCATTGCCGTCCAGATTACTTTTTGCAAATGCCTGCCGCGTTTTTTCGATATCTTGCGGTTGGTACACGCCTGCAAGCCGTGCCAAAAATCGAATTGTCGTAGCGTTTTTAATGCCGTTGATAATCCCTTGGTCTTGCATGTGTGCTACCTCGATAGTAGGCATCAACGGAAAGTTAGATGACCCAAAAAAATCATGCTCATACTGGTGCTGCACCAAAAGTCCGGCGCGTTCCAGTTCAATCGCCGCCGTTTGCCCACCCATAAATCTGTATCGCAGATACGGCACGCCGGAAAATTCCACGATTTCTGCACGCTGTGGAAGTACCGGATAGTATCCGATGACCCGTCCGGTGGCATCTTCGAGAGGTACGATAAAAGCGTTGTTTTGTACCTCGTAAATGGTGGCAAGCCGCGCTAAAAAAGTACTTGTTGTCTGCCAAGGGTTCGGCTGATGCGCCAGTGTATACGTTAAATCAGGGCGCGCATCGCCTACGATTTCCAGCTGCAATTTCGACACATGCCGCGCAAATGTCGCAATGGCGGCACGGGTCAAAGCCATTTCATATAAACCGCCCTCATAGGTGGTGTATACTGGCTGATAAGCAGTCAATGCCTTAAAGTAAGACTGCACCTGTTTTTCAGTTGGCTGCTTGGCTTTGGGTGGGAAAAGCTTGTCAAAAAGTCCCATCTTGCACCCCCTCATTCATGCGTTTCAACTCGTCCGCGTTATCCTGCAAAACTTTGTAAGCACAAAGCAAAGCGATGGTGCCATCAATGCGGCGGCGCGGGTCTGTGGTCTTGACCGGCTGAATATTGCCGTTGATATCTGTGCGGGAATTTGTGTTAATCAAACAAATTTTGTCGATTGGGTTGTTATTGTCCACGACATGACCGGCGCGCAGGTCTGCCTTGAGGTCATACATGGGTTGCGAAAGGGTCATAGCTCCCTGCCGCACGGGTATCATGCAGCGCTCCCCGAACTCCGCACGGAACCGCGCCAATAGACTGTCATCAATGTGCCACGGGTCATAGCCGATATAGAGCACATACAAACTTTTTGTTTCTCTCAGTTCCACAAACCAGTCCAAAATAACCTGTTTGTCCACTTTATTCCCCGTATACGTGCGCATAAGTCCCTGCTTGACCCATAAAGAGTAGGGCAGGTTGTCACGCTCTCGGCGGCTGCCGCTCTGTGCATCTCGGTCAAGGACAGCCTGCGGAATCCAGTACATGCTTTGGCGGTATATGTGAGGGTCACCCGGGCGCATACAAAGCGCAGTTGCAGCCGTGAGGTCGATACTGTCAGCCGCATCAAAGCCGCCGATACCATAACGGAAAGGCAAAGACCAATAGGCGGGGTTGGAACACTCTGCCCAAGTCAGCCATGCACAATCCGCATTTTCCTTTAGGTTAAAGTCTTTCACAAGCACCGTAGGTAAAAAAGACGGGTCTTTTTTTGCCTTTTCGACCATACGGCGCAGGAAATCTATATTTTTGATGGTACCCAGTCCGGGGTTTGCCTTGACCCACATTTTTTCATCTAGATACTCTTCACGGTCATCAAGCTCATAAATCCACGGCAAAAAAGTGTGGTCTGAAATCGAGCCATCAAGCACCCCCTCCGCATAGCTGTACTGTGCATCGAAAATATTTTCACGGACGAAGCCGTTTGTGCTGATGGAAAATAGCAGAGGTTGTGACCGTGCAGACTGAGACTGTTTCATGTCGTCATAAATCTGGCGATTTTTAATGGCTGCAAGCTCGTCAATCAAAATGCCATGGGCGTTCAAGCCGTCCAAGCTGTTCGTTGCGCTGGCAAGTACGCGAATAAAGCCCATATTTTCCGGAAAATATAAATCCATCTTGCGTTTTTTGATGACGCTGGACACCTCCGGAGACTGCTTGCGCATATTTACACACGCGTCAAAGGCTTTTGCCGCCTGCTCTCTCTTAGTGGCAATATTGTAAATTTCGGGCGCACCCTCTCCATCAGCAATCAAAAGAGCCAGTTCAAGGGCTGCAATTTCGGTAGTTTTGCCATTTTTACGCCCTTCCACAATCATGCACTCTAAGTACTGCCGTAAGCCGGTGTCCTGATGGACAAAGCCAAAAATCGCCTGCCACCTTGCAAGCTGGAAAAGCTCCAAACGCAGCGGAGCGCCCAATTTTCCAACGGGCTGTTTACAAAAATGCTCTACAAAATCCACCAAATGATTGGCAAAATCCAGCCGAAAAACATAAGGAGCGTACTTTTCAGGGTGTAAAAGTTTGTCTAAAAGCATGGCACAAAGCATCTGAATTTTCTGACAAGATATGATTTGTCCTGTCAAAATCATCTTGCAGTACTGCTTGAGGTACTCACGTTCGCTGGGGTCTGGCATCGCCTTCGCCTCGCGCCGCATTTTTTGCAGAAGTGCTTGCCTTGCCTTGCGCGGATCAGTCTGCTTTTTTGGCATGCGGCAAACCTCCCGACGAACCGCCGGAGACGGCTAATGATGGACTGCGCCGGATAACTGTATGCGGGCATACGGCAATCCGTGCAGGCGGACGCAAAGCAATATCGCAATGACCAAATTTGTTCAAAAATACACAAAAATTACTGCAAATCATTTCCGCGGACCTCCCTTGGTGACAAAATCAAGCAGTGCACTAGCAGCTGCATTTTCCTCCGGCAGCATAGCACACAGGTTGTTGATAATTTGTGTGTAGTTTTTTATCATGGACAAGTAAACTTCGACCTCAGGGCTTTTTTTTGTGCCAAACTGATTTTCGCCGTTCTGATACTCGCAAACGACGCCATTTTTCTGGATTTCTTTGCGCAAATCTTCCAGCTGATTGCCCATAAATGCGGCATTGTCAAGCAGTTTTGATACAGTTTTTCGCCGCTTTTCGTCCAGCCCTGAAAAGACCGCTTCAAGCTCCTCGCGGGCGCGATTAAATCTTGTTTCGGGGTTCGTGACGGGTCTCGCCATGGCATTTCCTCCTCTCGTTTTTCCTACACCCCCTTAGGGATTCGGTTTCGGTCTTTCTTGACTGGGGCGCGGTCACCCGTTTTGCTGGAACGGCGGCGCCGATGGGGGGAGTATGCAGCCGTAGCAGTCCACATGGTAACGCGTTGGCACCTCCCCGCCGCCTATGTGCTCGGCGTTGTGGCAAGCGTGGCACACGTACTCCAAGTTGGAGTGCCCTAGTGTGACCGCAGTGTCTTGTATGCTCTCCCGTGTCAACCACTGCTTGTGGTGCACGATTTTTCCGGGGATTTTGTGGCAGCGCTCACACAAACCGCCATCAATCCCGATTCGCGTAGCGATATAAGCCGCGCGGCAATCCTGCCACGCTTGCGAATGATAAAAAGCAATCGCCCAAGTTTGCATCAAATCCCCCTTGCAAAAACAAAAAAGTCCGCAAGTACAGCCATTTGGCTATACTTACGGACTTAAAAAATCTGGATAGATTTTCCCCGGTCTCTATTTCGGGATATTCAACTCGATTTCTTGCCGGCATTTTGGGCATTTGACAAAAACGCCGGATATTTTTGCGCCCTGTTCGCACAACGCAAGCTTGCGCTGACAAATCGGGCATGTAATCCATTTGCTGGATACGTGTTTATCTATATTGGATTTTATCACAGCTTCACCCTCCAATCAATATCCGCAAAACCTTTTCTATATTCACTGCCGAAAAGATATACATTGCTTCAAGTCTAAAAAATAAGGGACTTTATTTTTTGTACGTCTGGGACGGTGCAGAGGGCGCGGCGGCGGGTCTGGTAAAAAATACTTTATATATATAAACTCGCCAAATTCGGTGTGATGTTCTTCACGCTCCAGTACAATAGCGCCTTGCGGCGCGACCAGTACCAAGTCATCTGATACGATTTCACTTTCCATAGTAGGTTTGTCCAGATTTTTTGATGGTGTCCAGCAGCGCTTGCCATGCTGAGGGATACCGTCACGCGGCTCTTTTGTCATATATTTCGCAAGATCACCGTACTGTCTAGGGTCGATGTGCTTATGTGAGACATACCCATATATCCACAAACTAATGATATCATCAATGTCATCGCATGAATTCATAATAATGTGATGATGTACACGCTTGCTCCCATGCAGTCCCTCAGTGACATAAATATATTTAAGGTCTTGTTTTCTGGAGCGGCGATGCGCGCGAAGTTGCTTGATATACTTCGCAATCACTTTTTTTGCTGCTTCTCTGCTGCTTGGCAGATGGTCATCATCATAAGAAAGTGTAATATAGTAGTCAGCCGCATTAAAATTTGCGCCCAAGAGCAGCTCTAATTTTTGGCAGCTGTGTTTCAGATTAAGACGCGCACGTGCAGCTGACATACAGCGGCTTTTTTCGGCGCGAATATAGTCGGGATCGCGTGGAAGTGGCATAGATGCAAGAGTAGTCAGCACTAAATTTCCTGCTGTAATCGTCTTTTTGCGCTTTGCCATTGCCGTCACCTCCCTAAAAAATAAAAAAACCGCAAGCACAACATAACGAGCAGTCTGCTTACGGTTGTCTGATATTCATTTGAACACCATTATAGAGAAGATTACAAAATTTGTCAACACATCAAAAGGAAATTATTTTTTGAAAAGCCTGCGCCAAAGCGGTATACGGTCATCTTTTTCCGGTTCCACATGGTCTGCGACGATATCAGCAGGCGCATCTGCGTCCGGCTCTGCTGCTATGGTATGAGTCAGATACTGCTGCTGAGACAGCAACACGGAAAGCCGTTCATTCTGCTGCATGATATGCTGGCTTTGCGTTTCGACCTGTGTGCGCAGTTGACCAGCTTGTCCGTCAAGCCTGTCAAATTGCTCCTGATTGATTTTCAAAAGTTGCGATATTTGAGCCTGTAAAACCCCTATTTGTTCATCTTTTGCACTTATTTGCTCTTTTAAGCAGTCAATCACCTTGTCAGAATCGCTTGATTGCTTGTCTGAGTTGTCAGGCAGAACAGCAGAAACAAATAGTTTCGCAGCATCAGTATCTATCAGTGTTTCCGCACCATCTTTCTTGACATACCCTGACAAGTCCTTTTTAATACGCTGGTAAACTGCTTGTCTCGATACGCCAAATCTGTCCGCGAACTCGCGGATTTTAATATATTCTCCCATAATTTTATGCACTCCAATCACAAAATGAGTTGATAGACTTTACAGTCAATTGACAGTCAACTTTACATTGCTTTTAGTCTAAGCAAAATTATATCATGGAAAACGGAAGTCAAAAAGATTTTCACCAAAAAAAGAACGCATAAGACAAAATTACTTTTTATTAGGGCATAAAAGAAACCCGCCATTATAATGGTGGGTTTCTTCTTGTAAAGAGAATATTCAATTGATTACTTTATGTGGTTTGCTCATAGGTATATCCGCTATCAGTCAGCATGATAACACCAGCACTTTTGAGGATAGCGCCATCAGTATCAACTTCTCCATATTCTGCAAAATAGGAAAGCGACCCTGCAAAACAGATGCCTGTGCCATCTTCACAGATAATAGCGACCCAATTCAACCCACTATCTTTCACCTTTTGCTCCACAAACTCTGTGAATTGCTCATTTGTAACCGTTTTCAAGTCTTTTTTATCAATTTTTATATATCCGTACTGCCCCAGTACATTGTTACCTATACCACTTTTTACTTCATCTAACGAAAAAGCAGCCGAAAGCAAAGGATTTTTAATTTCTTCTGCTGGTGTTGGCGTTGGCTGCGCTTCGGGCTTAGGTTCTGGCTCCGGTTTTACGGGCGTTTCTGGCTTAGGTTCAGCGGGTGGTTCTGGCTCTGGCTCCGGCTGTGCTTCGGGAGCAGGCTTTGGCGCAGGCTCGGATATTTCTGTCTGAGCAGTCACATTTTTTTGATTTTCCACTTCCATATAAGCCGATATTGAAATAATATTCCAACAAATCAATACTATAACGCCAGTTACAAGCAATTTACGCTTGTGTAGTGGTGTGATCGGAATATTTTGCGCCTGCTCTTTTTGCGTTCGATATTTTGTCGTGATCCACAACCCAAAAATTTCGCCAGCGATGCCAAGAAGCGGATACAATGCGCCTAAGATGATAGACATAAATATAAGGGCAATTCCGCCAAATAAAGATGATAGTTCCCCGCCTATTTTTTTTTCGGTTGGCTCTTTTGACATAAAAATTTCCCCTTTTCGTTTGTTAGCTTTATATTACCATTATTTTCCTAAATAAACAATAAAAAGATATAGATATATCTTGCTTTTTTAGGAAAACAATTGTATAATGTCGATAATATCGAAACAAACAAATGTTCTAAAGTTGAGGAAAATACAAAAGTACAATACTTATTGCTGAAAATGTACTCAACTAGAAAGGGGGAACTAAAGTGGATAAGAATTCATCAGCACATCATTACTATCATGAAAAAAGTGTAAGAACGCAACTGATTGACGAGATTATCATGTTATTGTTCAAATTAAATGAACGAAAATTAAAGATTGTTTTCGCATTTCTGCAAGGATTAAAAAACTAGGGAAATTCCCCTAGTCTTTTTTTTCTGAATTTATTAACAATGCCATTTTTTCAAGTATCTCCCATTCAGAACTATTGAGCTTTGAAAGCATGCTAATAAAGCGCTTTTGAAAAGTTTCTTTTTCAGAGCATAAGACTTTAGAAACGAAATAAGCAATTTCCTCATCTCTGCTATTTTCGTGGAACATTTCACCTTGTCCTGTGCGAAACCACTCTTCATTCACATTGTATTCCTTACAAATATGAACGATTGTGGGCTCACTGGGCTTAGATCTTCCCATTTCATAGGTTGCAATCGTATTTTGTTTCATACCCAACTTATCTGCAAATTCCTGTTGAGTTAAATTTAATGCTTTTCTCAGAGTTCTTATACGTTCATTCATTTTGTTGCTCCTTTCTATCTAACAATAATATATCTTATAAATATCGGTATGTCAATATTTATTGAATAAAAATATCAAAATCAGCTTGACATATTTGATTTACCGATTTATAATTATCGTATAATCAATAAAAAGAAAGGGTGTTTCGATATGAGTGAAAAAGACTTGAAAATTATGGATATCTTTGCGAGAACTATCCCCAAAATGAGCGAAATAGAGAAAGAGAAGCTATTAAGTTTCGGAGAAGGAATGGCATTTATGATTGATCAGATGCGTTCCGATAGTCCTGCATAAAAAATCGTTTAATGATGGCGGGATTTGCCAAAAGACCGAGGTCATGATAAAAGCATAGGCGAAAAGCGGCTGTATCGGGAGCGATGCAGCCGCTTGAAAGAACCAAAAAAACGGAGGTATGAAGCAAATGAAACGGAAAGATGAGCGAAAAGAGCAGGTTATTGTACAACGCTGGTTTGCGCTTGCAATGGCAATAAGCGCAATGATTTTGGCAACTGTGATTTATCAGTCACTGTCACCGGAACTGCAAGCGATGGCGACCGCCGTGGCTGTACTCAGCTGGCTTGCGTGGTATATGGGGGTGCAAAATGGGCGATAAAGTGACACCGGTGGAAAAGCCGGGATATTTTGCGGTAATCCCTGCAAATGTCCGCTATGACACAAACCTGTGTCCGGCGGCAAAACTGCTTTATGCAGAGATTAGCGCATTGTGCAATAAGTATGGATATTGCACCGCAAGCAATACATACTTTGCAGAAATTTATGATACAAGCAAGAGAACAATAGAGCGGTACATAAGGCAGTTGAAAGATTTTGCATACATTCGAGTTGAAACTTTCCGCGATGAATTTGATGTCATCACATTACGCAAAATCTGGATTATCGAAAGTTTCACACCCCCTACCGACAAAATTGTCGCTACCCCCCCACAAAATTGTCGCTACCCTACCGACAAAAATGTCGGAGAGAATAATACAAGTAATAATAATATACCCCCTATATCCCCCACGGGTGAAAAGCCCGAACGGAAAAAAGCCGAAGCCAAAGAGCCGTCCAAGGTCTTTGAGGAGTACGCCGGAACGGACACCGATTTGCTCAACACCTTGCTCGCCTTTGCGGCTGACCGTGAGACCCGCAAAAAAGGCATGACAGACAACGCGCGGCGGCTGTTGTGCCGCAAGCTGGACAGGCTTGCCGACGATAACGCGGGAAAAATTGAACTTCTGGAGCATGCGATTGTGATGGGCTGGGACTCCGTGTATCCCCCACGAGACAAGCAGCCGCAAAAGCCGGCTGCAAGACCGGCGGCACCGCGAAAGGAGACCCGTGAATTATGATCCAGAAAGTATATTGGGACGCTGTGCATGTCGTGATCGGCTGCATGATGCGGGATAAGACCGAGGCGGCGCAGATCCTGATGACCTTTGTGTCAGAAGATTTTGTGGAGGACACACACCGTCTGATTTTTGACACAGCAGGGACACTGTTTGCGGCAGGCGACGCAATTACGCCTATCACCATAGGAGCAAAAACTTCAGACGAAATCCACGACCTGTGCAAAAGCTGCTTAAACTACGCGCCTTCCCCGCGGGACTGGCTGGCATATGTGTCAGTCATACGGGAACAGGCAGCGATGTTTCGGGCGGCGCCGCTGGCGGAGCAGCTTTACAAGGACTTGACTGCCGCGCTGTCCTTGCAGGACGTGCAGACACAAGCAGAGCAGATTGTCGGCGCGCTGGGTGTGACAAGCAAGCAAAAAAACACATTCACGGCAACGGATCTGGCAGTCAAGTTTTTACAGACGCTTGACAAGCCAGTAAAGTATCTTGACTGGGGATTTGACAAGCTGAACCGCCATGTGCTGTGTTCCGGCGGGGAGTATGTAGTCATCGGAGCGCGCCCAAGCGTGGGAAAAACGGCGTTTGCGCTGCAAATCGGATTGCATTTAGCTAGGAAAAAGCGCGTTGGCTTCTTTTCTCTGGAAACCGACTGGAAAAAGGTGGCAGGGCGTATGTTTACAGCAGAATCCATGGTGCCGCTTGACAAAATCAAGCACCACGAGTTGACAGCTGATGAAATGAAATCGCTTGCAATGGCATCAACGGAAATCTCAAAAAAAGATTTTCACTTAATTCACGCGGCGGGCTATACTGCGGAGCGAATCCGGCGCGAAACGATAGCCGGACGGTTCGAAATCATTTTTGTAGACTATTTGCAGCTGATATGCAGCAGCAACCCCAAGCACGACGACTTTACGCGCGTATCTGAGACTTCCAGACAGCTGCAAATGCTGGCAAAAGAACTGGGCGTGACCGTGATAGCGCTGTCACAGCTGAACCGAAATGTGGACAAGTATACCGAGCCGGACGCGGCAGATCTGCGTTCATCGGGGCAAATCGAGCAGGACGCGGACGCAATCTTGATGCTGTATGTACCTCCGGAATCCGACTTAAAGACACCCGAAGAACTCGCAGAACAGGACTCCCTGCGCTGGCTCAAAATCGCAAAGTGCAAAGAAGGAATTACTGGAAAAATCCGGTTTTGGTTTAACGGCGAGGTGCAGCGGTTTGCGCAGGAGTGGGAAGGCTTTTATAAATTTCCGGTACAGGAAATGCCAGCGCAAAAGCCAAAGCCGCCAGAGTATGAGCAAGTGACTTTGGGGGGGAAACATGCGTAAAAAAGCAAAATACCAAAATTTGACTGGGTGTAAAGTACGATTTATCCCGATTCATAGATACGCACAGCTGACAAAAAGGGACTATGTAGATGGGAAAATCATCTGGGTACACCCAAAGGGAAGATATGTGCTGACAGAGTATGGAGCAGGCTTGCATGAGTGCTTACCGCTCCCGATTTGCTTGCATCTGGTAAGAAAATAAAACCCTCGAATTCGAGGGGTTTAAGAAAGGAGAGTAAATAAAGATGGAAAGGTTGACCCTTCTTGATATAGTAAAAAAACTAATTAGTTCCGATGAGTATGATCCAGATGTGCAGTGGTGCTTATCGGAACTGCGGGATATTTTAGAGATTGTCGGAGATATGAGCGGTGAACGCCTGCGGGAGCTAGTGCAAGCTGACGTTGCGCCGGTGGTGCATGGGAAGTGGAAAGGGTACACCAAAAGCGCATACAGAGGTACGGATGATTTCGGAGATCCGATTTGCCGTGATACTACATTTTTTTGCTGCTCGAACTGTGACAGGCGCACGGCTGTGAAAGAAAGATACTGCCCAAATTGCGGCGCGAAAATGGATTTGGAGGAATGATGAAAATACGAACCGCAATACAAACATGATACTTAAAATGGAGAATAGAAAAATGGAAAAGTATAAATTGACAGAGGAAACAAGAAGAGTATATGGACATGTTCTACATCGTATCCGCGCACGGCGGGACTTCGATACTGTGAAAGCTGGTGACTGGGGCGGTTGGATTGAAAAAGAGTGGAATTTGTCCGATGAAGGAAACTGCTGGGTTAGCTGTGATGCTTATGTATACGGCGACGCTCAGGTATTCGGCAACGCGCTAGTATGTGATAAAGCTCTGGTATTCGGCAACGCTTTGGTATCCGGCGAGGGGGCAATCTTCTGTATTGTCGGTATT
>JAGZIY010000007.1 GCA_018365995.1 Butyricicoccus pullicaecorum
CACAAAAGTGACTATTATACTAGATATTTCACGATTATACCACAGCGGCACATTGAACAGAGAAAAGGGTTTTCAAGTTCTTTCCGCTGTGGTATAATAAGCCCGAACGGTTTACAAATGTGTAAACGACGCCTAGGGCGTGTCTGAAAACAAAGAAATGGGCAAATTTTTCGCAGTGCGTGTGCAAATGCAAAAAACGCAGGAATCCTTGATTCCGAGTATTTTTCACGCAGCAGATGACGCTCATTGTAGAAAAAGACTAGAATTTCGACGTTTCAGATAGCCCCTAACTGAAAAGGAGATATTTACTATGAGAATCATTGCTGCAAAGGATTACAATGATATGAGCCGCAAGGCTGCAAATATCATTTCCGCACAGGTCATTATGAAGCCAGACTGTGTTCTGGGTCTTGCAACCGGTTCTTCTCCGGTTGGAACCTACAAGCAGCTGATCGAGTGGCACAAAAAGGGCGATTTGGATTTTTCCGAGGTCAAAACTGCCAATCTGGACGAGTACCGCGGTCTGCCGAAGTCCAACGACCAGAGTTATGATTACTTTATGAAGGACAACCTGTTCAACCATATCAATATCAATTTTGATAACCTGCACATTCCGAACGGTGAGGAGCCGGACGCAGACAAGGCTTGCTCTGACTACGACCAGATTATTGAGGAACTGGGCGGCGTTGACCTCCAGCTTTTGGGCATGGGTCACAATGGACATATCGGCTTTAACGAACCAGCAGATGTATTCACCAAGGGTACCAACTGTGTAGACCTTCAGGAGAGCACCATTGAGGCAAACAAGCGCTTCTTTGCCTCCATCGACGATGTGCCGCGTCAGGCTTATACCATGGGCATCGGCACCATCATGTCTGCCAAGAAAATCCTTGTGGTTGTCAGCGGTAAGGACAAGGCCGAAATCGTGAAGAAGGCTTTCTTTGGACCCATCACCCCGCGTGTTCCGGCGTCCATCTTGCAGCTGCACCCAGATGTAACTGTTGTTGCAGATGCAGACGCACTCTCCCTCTGCGATTGATTGTTGTAATTTTTTTAGGGCGTTCCCGTTTGGGGAGCGCCCTTTTTTCTATTTTATAGTCCACAAAATCATGTGTGTGCTTTTGTGGACAATGACAATTGCATTATGGAAAAACACGTGTTATTCTAAGCACAAAGAGCAGCAACAGATTGAACAGATGGTGTACATACGAGGTGCTTCGCAATGAAAAAGGTGATTTGCTCTCTGTTATGCAGTGGATTGATGTTTCTTTTTCTATTACATACTCTATCTTCTGCGTTGGACTCTCAGACCAATGAAAATGATACGGAAACACCAATTCCAGCATCTATCATAAAAGATGCTGCATACTACACCGAGGAGGGAAAACCGTTAAATCAATATGATATTGTCACGAGTGTGACAGAGGACGGCATGCAGGTTCATGGTTTTTTTGCCAAAGATGGCAATATTATTGCAAGTATGTTGGAAAATGAAGATTGCATCGTCATTGCTTATACAGATGGAAGAATGTATACATTTGAAAAAAATGAGGACGGTCATATTGATTTTTCGAATGTGAAGAAAACCATTACACACATAGATTATTCCATGACACAAGATGACCGTGTGGAAACAAGTGTTCCTTATGCAGCACAGTAATTACATAACGAGCGCTGTTTCCAAGTATTCTGCATATAAGAAGAATTTTCAATATGTCGAAAAACATGGTGAATTGATTTCTTAGTACGCTGAAGGGAGCATATTTTGAGACGTCAAAAATGGCTTGAGAACCCTAAAATCATTTACACATTCTATATCGTTTGTGCTGTGTTTCTCCTTGCAAGGCTCATTCAGTTTTGCTTTTTCACCGCCTCCTGTACTGTTACATTATCAGGAATCTATCAATTTATCGACATATTCTTGGTGTTGCTTTCCATCAATATTCGAAAACACCGCGGCAAAGCGGCAAATAAAACCACTTGGTTTCCTATCTTTAGCTGGATTCACTGGCTGCTCCTCATGCTGTTCTTCATAGACGCGACGCGCAATCGTGCAGCCTATCTTGAGCAATGGCATCGCTTCTACAATGGGGAAATCTAATGGATTATAAAATTTCAGGGCGTTCCCGTTTGGGAGCGCCCTTTTTCTGCTGTACTCTATTTATTTGAGCTGTGCAATGCTGCTGTCCGTCATCAAACTATCCAACCCATAGCAGAGTAAAATCTCATCTGCCGGATTTTCTTCCAAATACTGAGAAACCGTCTGCTTCTTAAAATATCGCAGGTCAATCAAATCAATGCGGGAAAAATGCGCGGTCAGGAATGGTGCAAGGCAATGCGCGAATGAATCCCGCAAAACCAGCAGTCTGCCGCCCTTGTTCCCCGTCTCGATTGTGACACGCCCATGATTCCCGTCCAGAAAAATCGGATACTTGTCAGTTTCCTCCTTATGCTCCCAGAAAAACAGGCTGTCCCGTGTGACAGGTGCTTTCCCATCGTCAACGGTTACGGTCACTGGGATTCCCATGTCCCATACCTCCAAGGTATCAGGCGGCGTTGCCCACAAACCGCTTTTTGCATAGCTTGTGCCATAAAAATCCGGCACCTTCGTTTTGGTATAAACCGCTTCTGGAACCTGTGCGCGGTCGGTTTCGGTACACCACAGCCCATAGGCAGTATATGCCCCCATCGTCGTCCAATGGTGGTCGGTGCGGTAAAATAACTGCTCCGGCGCGTCATGGGTGCGAAAGCTGCCCAACACATCACACCATTTTGCTGGCAACCCCTCGCGAATGGTTTCCAACAAAGCTTCATCTGGATAGGGTCGGTGTAGGTGCGGCAGAAAATCCGTTTCCACGGCTCCTGTAGTCGGTACAATCAGTGCTGTCGATGGTTTTCCCGTGCTGTCCAAAAAGGTTTGCAGGGCGGATAGATTGCGTTCCAAGGTTTCGTGCTCATCCGCCAGCGGCGCGGCAATCAGCCAATCCTGCTGTCCGCGTATGATTTCTCCAACGGCGTTCAGTCCCTCTGCCTGCCGCAAATACGCATGCACACCAACAAGCGCCTCTCTGCTCGGAAAATGGTCCATGAGGTAGGCTTCCGCCTGCTCCATAAAGCGTCCATCTGCAATACGGGTAAGAGAAACCTCGGGTGGAGTACGCAGCACCCGCTTTTCCTTTTCCGACACCTCCTGATGCGGCACAAACCAAAAAGCACTCTGTATCATGACAATTACAAGGACGAACACGCCCAGAAACCATTTTTCTCGTTTCATTTGTCCACCTCAAAACCGGAAATACAGAAATGGATTGTAGCTGTCTGCCACGAATGCAGCCGTACAGAAAAGAAGCACGGCGAGACAAAGTACAAGTGCCACCCCATCTGCCCAAGCGGAGGATTTCCCCCGCGCCCACAGTTTCGCCGCAAGCGGCGTAGACGCCACAGCGCAGACGAGCAAAAGCGGCAAATAGGCAAGCAGGGTGACCTGCATCCCCTGCCCCATGGCAGCACCGGAAAACATGGTTTTGAGGTACGCGCCCAGCGCACCAAAATCCTCCACGGCAAACAATACCCAGCCCACTACAATCCCCAGCAGGGTATACAGATGGCGAATGGGCTTGGGCACACGGGCAAGCCGCTCCTCTCCGACGCATTTTTCAATGGACAGCAAAACGAAATAATAGATGCCCCATAGAACAAAGTTCCATGCAGCGCCATGCCAGAGTCCGGTCAATGCCCAGACGATAAAAAGGTTCCCGAACACATTACCGCGGCGGCTGCCGCCGAGTGGGATATAAACATAGTCGCGGAACCAGCTGGACAACGTGATATGCCAGCGCCGCCAAAATGCGGTAATACTTTGTGCACAATAGGGATAGTGAAAGTTTTCCGGCAAGTCAAAGCCAAACAAAAGTCCCAAGCCGCGTGCCATATCTGAATATCCGCTGAAATCAAAGTAAATCTGAAAGGTAAACGCGAGTGCCCCCGCCCATGCACCCAGACTGCCGCTCGCTGCCAGATTACCGCGAACCGTCTCAAAGAGCAGTGCAATCTGGTTGGCAAGCAGCACCTTTTTGGCAAGTCCAACTGCAATATATTGGATTCCCAGCACCGCGCCACGTGTGCTTTCCTGCCGTGCAGCAAGCTGTAAGCGCAGGGTATCATATCGCACAATTGGACCCGCAATAAGCTGCGGGAAAAAGGTCAAATAGGCGGCAAAGCGCGTCAGACTCTTTTCGGGCGGTACAGTCTGCCGCCACACATCAATGAGATAGGAAACGACCTGAAACGTATAAAATGAAATGCCAAGCGGGAGCGCAAGCCCCAACTGCTTGTCTATGCCCATGGTTTTCAGGCAGAAATCTGCATATTTGAATACAAAAAGCAGCCCCAAATCGAGTGCCATGGCTCCGGCAAAAATTAGGGTGCGCCTGCGCTTCTGCTCCGCAAAGCGTGCAAGCCCCAAGCCGGCTGCCCAGTTGATGAGCGCCGTACCCACAATCACGGGTACAAAGGAAGGCTCGCCCCAACCATAGAACACCAGATTCGCCGCCAGCAAAAAGAGATTGCGCCCCTTGTGTGGTATGAGATAATAGCCCAACAGCACAAGCGGCAAAAAGAAATATATAAAAATCAGACTGGAAAAGCTCACCTGTTTGCGTTCCCCTTATCCCAAAAGCGCATCTACGGCATCGGCAGCGCCATCATTTTCGGCTGTCACTGCATAAACGACATAGGTTCCCTGCTGCCGTACCACAGCAGTTTCCAGCTTCGGAACCTCCTCCGGCTTATAGTCTGAATAGCCCTCCTGCCAATTGGCATTAAAGTCTTGCAGGAACTCTGTGATTTTTTGCGCACTCTGCTCGTCTGGCGCCTGCCAGACCGAGAGCATTTCCGCTGTTGCCCCCGAGCCAACGAGCGCCGTGGCATCTGAGACAAGCGCACCATCGATGTTATAAAAGAGAATGGTTTCGTCCTTATCCTTCTCGATCATTTCATCGGTAAATGTGACCTGCTCCTGCAAAGTGTCCAGCATTTCTCCCGCAGACGGCAATTCCTTTTTTTCGCCGCAGGCGGTCAGCAGCATGGTCAACGCCGCTGCACCGCACAGGCAGCACTTCCATATCATAGTATGCTTCATTTTGCAGCTCCTTCTGTTACCTGCTGGGCAATCAAATCTGCCCACTTTTTATTGTATGCCTGCCCCGGGTGAATCCCATCGGCTGCGGCATCGGCGGGCAGATTGCCCTCGGCATCCTGCATTGCTGCTGCAACGTCTAAATAGGAAATCTGCATTTCCTGTGCCAGTGCGCGCAGCAATTCATTATATTCTCGGATCCGTTCATTATTCGTATTATCCTCATTCTTTTCCGAAACCTCAGCCGACACTGGTAAAATAGACTGAATATAGAGCTTTGCATTGGGTTGTCTGTCCTTGACAGTCTCAATCAGCTTGCGATAATCTTCAATAAAAATTTCCGGATACTGCCACCCAAGTTCATTTTCCCCAAAGGTCAAAAAGATATAGGCATATTGTTTTTCAAGCAACTTATCCATAACTGGTATCTGCTCCCCCAACATGGGCTTTTCAAATGCTGTCTTGACATTGAGTCCTACACGGTACAAGCAATCTGCCCCCGGCAGAGAATTGTAGATATGGAAACCGTCAATATAGGAATTGCCAAGCAGGGCAACATCCGAAAAATCTGTAACTGCTGGTGTAGAGGACTTTTCTGGCTCCTCTGTCGGCTCTCGTGGTGCGGGCTGCACCTGCGGTGTTTTCTGACTTACAGAGTTGGCTGCAACCGCCGATGTATCAATATCCTTATGATGATATGCGGCAGATGCAATACACGCGATCATCAGGAACAAAATCAGTATTTTTTTCCACCACTGCATAGGCGGTGTATGTTCTGGCTCTTGCTGTATATTCATGAGATTGTCACTCCTGTATTCTTCCAATGGTTATCCGATATTTAGCATACTCTGTTCCATATAAAATGTCAATTTCTCTGACGAAAATATTACTAAATCGTAATCTTTTCCCGCTCTCCTGCCTTTGTCAGCCACAAAACCAAAAGCGGAAAATAAAAAGGTCTGCCGCCGCAGGCAGCAAACCCTTCTTTTTTGCATCACAGCTTATTTTTTCTGGCTTTCTTGTCCGTTCATCATCACATTTTTGATGAACTGCATCGCTTCGTCCAAATCCTCTGTGACCGTCCAATAGTCAAACCCCTCCTGTGTATAATACAGGTGCGTAATCAAATGCTTTGCATTTTGTAAAAGCCAATATTTTTGCTGGTTATCCATGTCGTCAAAGCTTTCGATTGGTCTGATATCATACTTCATTTCCAACAACTCCTTTTTCTTATTTTACCAAACTGCGACACATAACACAATATCTCATTTTCTTTCGGACTGCCTGTATCCAGATACCATAAAATACTGCGCAGCACATCAAAAAAACACCTATTTCTCACAAAATAGCTGAAAATCTGCAAAATCCGGGAACATACACGTTGGATTCCGCCCACTCTTGGAGTATTTTATGTGCCCTGATTTTGCTTCACTTTTGATAACATTTTTTCATGCATGGCAGCCATGCAAAGCAGGATTATCAATAAGTATATCGGAAATACAGAAATACTGATATGGCTTGCAATAAAACCAAATACAGGCGGCATCAGACAAGTTCCCACATAAGCAGATGCCATTTGTACGCCAATCATTGCCTGTGATTTATCCTTTCCAAAGCATGCCGGTGTAGCGTGTATAATGGAAGGATAAATAGGAGCGCAGCCCAAGCCAATCATAACCAAGCCGGATAAGCTGGTCACATTTCCCAAAGGCAATCCTAAACATATAATTCCCAGCAGTATAATCCCTTGTCCCAGCCGTATCATCTGCGTATCGTTCCATTTCATCGTCAGGAATCCGGCAGCAGCTCTCCCTACAGTAATTCCAATGAAGAACAGGCTTGCATATCCAGCGGCGGTTTGCATAGAAATTCCTTGCTGTAATACAAGATAACTCGCCGCCCACAATCCAGTGGTTTGTTCAATCGCACAATAACAGAAAAATGTTACCATAACTTCCTTTGCGCCTGATACTCTTATAATCTGCCGCAAGGAAAGCACTTGTGTATTTTCTTCTCCAAACGATTTCGTATCAATAATCTGGTTCTTTTTCCACATAGGCAAGCTGAAAAATAAGATAGCCGTCAATACAACCTGAAGTACCGCAATATAACGATAGCCCATATTCCAGCTTTTTCCACCTGTCAGTGCATATTCCATGATGTACGGACCAAGGGACGCCCCGACTCCCCACATGCAATGCAGCCAACTCATATGCCTGCTTTCATAGCGAAGTGCAACATAATTATTCAAAGACGCATCTACACTTCCGGCTCCGAGTCCATAAGGGATTGCCCACAGGCATAATGCAGCATAGCTGTGGCTGACCGAGAATCCAAATAATGCTGCCGCAGTTATGAAAACACTGATGGTTGTAACTCTCCCTGTGCCCAGCTTTTTGGTTAACCAATCGCTTTGCAGGCTGGAAATGATTGTTCCAAGAGAGATAATCATAGAAATTCCGCCTGCATAAGAAACGGGAACAGAAAATTCCTGATACATAATAGGCCATGCAGCACCCAAAAGGGAATCTGGAAGCCCAAGGCTGATAAAAGCCAAATAAATAATCAGCAACAAAAGCTGAAACATCTGATTGTCCTCCTCAAAACTTTCTTTAGAAGAATAATACCGCCAAACAATCCTTGATACAATATATTTTCCGACGTATAATATAAAAAAACCGCCAAAAAGAATGGAGAAATACAATGGCACTACAAGAATGCGGACTCAATCTGAACAAGACATTAAAAGAACTGCAACCCCATGGAAGTCTGGAATTCCCTTGTGCGGGCTATGTCTCACACCATACAGAACGGGAAGAAGATATTATCCCTTGGCATTGGCATGAAGAAATAGAAGTCGTATATATCGTACAGGGAAAAATGCAGGTAAAAACCTCTTCAAAGTCTTTTTTGCTGGAAAAAGATGATTTATTGATTATCAACTCCAATACCCTGCATTATGGGGCGGCAGTGAAAGCGTGTGATTTGCGTTCCTTAGTATTCAGCCCTGTATTGATTACTGGCAATGCAGATTCTGCCTTTTCCAAAAAATATATAGAGCCGCTTTTATCCAGTAGTGCTTTTATTGCCTATCAGATTACATCTAGGAGCAACGAAAAGTTATGCAATTGGTTTCAAAGCGCCTTTGAAGCGATGAAAAATAACAGCTACGGTTTTGAGTTTTCCGTTCGTGACAACCTTTTTTGCTGTGAAAAATTTGAAAAATATGTTGATACAAAAACTTCTTCTTTGAATTGGAATAATCTTCGCATTCAAAAAATGCTGGATTACATTCACAATCATTTTTCTGATAACATTTCGCTGCGTGAGATTTCCGATGTGGCAGATATTAGCGAGCGGGAATGTCTGCGCTGCTTTCAAAAAACAATACAGCTTTCGCCTATCCAGTATTTATTGAAATACCGAGTCATGCAGGGAGCAAAAATGCTGCTTGACACTCCTGCAAGCAGCATTTCAGAAATAGCGATTTCCTGCGGATTTGATAGCCCGAGCAATTTCACAAAAACCTTTCGGCGGTTTTATAATTGCTCTCCGCGAGAATATCGAAATAAACATAAGCAATAGCAGATGCAGACTATCATTCTCATGTTACTTTACCACATATAGGCATTTACTCTTGGTATAAAAATCACCCCACTTGTTTTTCGTATCGTAAACTATCCAACAAATGGGGTGAGATTCTGTTTGGTTATATTATCACGTGTTTAGCAGGAAAGCAGTTCTTCCAAAATCTTGTCGTGATTTGTGCGGGAATCCAGTGAGCGGATCGCATTTCGCAGCGGCAGAACAGCCGATGGAGATACTGACAGTTCATCGATGCCCAGTGCGAGGAAGGTCTCTGTCAGGCTGGTGTCTGCACCCAGTTCACCGCAAATACCGATCCAGATGCCAGCTGCATGTGCATTGTCTGCTGCCATCTTGAGCATACGCAGAACAGCCGGATGGTGCGAATCATAGAACTTATCGAGGTTGTTGCCCTGACGGTCAACCGCCAGTGTATACTGGGTCAGGTCATTGGTACCAACTGAGAAGAAATCGACTTCCTTTGCCAGACGGTCACTCATCATAACCGCAGACGGGGTCTCAATCATGATACCAAGTTCTACATAATCCGCCATTGCAACGCCTTCTTCAGCAAGTTCCTCGCGCACATTCTTACAAATGCGCTTGATTTCCTGTACTTCCCAAACCGAAGTAATCATGGGGAACATAATGGCAATCTTGCCATAGGCAGATGCACGATACAGGGCACGCAGCTGAATCTTAAAGATTTCCGGACGCGTCAGGCAGATACGGATTGCACGCAGACCCATTGCCGGATTCTCCTCATGGTCAAGACCAAAATAGTCTGCCTGCTTGTCCGCACCGATATCCAGAGTACGGATGATTACGCGCTTGCCGCCCATACGCTCTGCAACAGTCTTGTATGCGATGAACTGTTCTTCCTCTGTTGGGTAGTCATTGCCCTGCAAGTACAGGAACTCTGAGCGGAACAGACCAATACCGCCGCCATCGTTTGCCAGCACCGCATCAATATCACTCGGATTGCCGATATTGCAGTAAACCATGACATTTCTGCCGTCTACGGTTTCGTTCGGCTTGCCCTTGAGTTGGTCGAGAAGTTCCTTGAGCGCACGCTCCTTGGACTGCTTGTGAGTGAGGCGCTCACGTGTGGAATCATTTGCATCTACAACGACCTCACCGGTCTGACCGTCCACGAAAATCTCCTTGCCTGCAAATTCAGGCTTGAGCTGATCGCCCACGCCAATAATCGCCGGAATCCCCATGGTACGTGCCAAAATTGCAGTATGCGAGTTTCCGGAACCGCCTGCTGTGACAAAGCCCAGAATCTTGGACTTGTCCAGCTGTACAGTCTCAGACGGTGCAAGGTCATCTGCCGCCAAAATGACCGGAACCTCAGAATCGATACCGCCCTGTACCGCGCCGGACAGGATTCCAATAACACGACCGGATACATCCTTGACATCTGCTGCACGTGCCTGCATATAGGCGTTATCCATATTTGCAAACATTTCTGCAAACTGGTTTGCAGTATCGGACACCGCCGCTTCCGCATTGAGGTGCTCGTCTGCAATAAGACCCTCCACGGTTTCCACATAGTCCGGGTCGTCCAGCATCATCTGGTGTGTTTCAAACAGGCAGGCAGCCTCCTCGCCGACCTCGTCCATCGCCTTCTGATACAGGGCGCCAAGCTGCTCCATTGCCGTCTTGCGTGCAGCTTCAAAGCGCTCACGCTCCACAGCCGAATCTGCATCGGTACAGCGGATAATTTCGCCGGATGCGCGGTGATAGAAATACAGCGGGCCGTAAGCAACACCGTTTGATACGCCCTTGCCAGTAATTGTAATCATACGATTCTCTCTCCTTAGTCTATGAGTTTGCATGATAAATTTTGTTTTTCACATAAATTGGAACTTATTCTGATGCTTCTCTTTATTCCAGCGTATGCTTCTTTTATTATACTGTTTTTCGGCAAACTTGTAAACCAGAACGCATATTCTTTTTGCACAGGCTTTTGCTATTTCCGCGAAGAAAACTGGTCTATTTTGGTTCTATTTTGTGTATATTATGCAGTATTATGCGTAACACCCTTGTGATATTTTAAGTGTTTTGTAAAAATTTCAGCTATTTTGTGTAAATGCAAGGTCTCATCTCCTGCCTTATCAAAAAATCAGGCAATGCGTTATCTGCTGCTCGGCAAACAGCAATCCGATCCGACTACAGACGCGACCATATCGCAAACAGGGCAAGAATCACACTCAGAGCAAGAATCAGCATGCCAAACTGAAACCACACCGACGTGTAACGATTGTTGTGCGGTGTCCCACTTTCTTTCCGCGGAACACTCTTATTGGAAAACTGTATATACCGCACCTTGATTTTTGGTCTTTTATTTCTTCTCTTTTCATATCTGCACAAGTTGCGCAGCAGCTTTGTGCTGGAATCCCACTGCATACCAAAATCCCCCTTTTCTTTGTCTCTGTCCCATCACAAAACATATTTTCTCCTCTGCGCACGCGCAGCAGACCGAAGCCTTTTACTCCATAAGATACCAGATCGCAATCAAGGTAAGAATAAACGCTCCAAACTGAAATAACATCGATGCAATTTGCATATCTATCTGCTTCCGTCTTACTGCCGCGTGACGATTTTTGCGCAGCTTTCCGCTTTCCTTCCGCGGGACACTCTTATTGGAAAACTGTATATACCGCACCTTGATTTTTGGCCTTTTATTTCTTCTCTTTTCATATCTGCACAAGTTGCGCAGCAGTTTTGTGCTAGAATCCCACCGCATATCAAAATCCCCCTTCCTTTTTTAACCAAACAGGCTGATTTGGGTACTTTTTGGCATATTGCCAAGCGCACCAATCTGATCCAGAAGTTCAATGACCGACTTTGAAACCTTAGAGCAGCGAACAATGATTTCCTCCGCAGATAAGAACCTGCCGTTTTCGCGTTCTTCTACAAGATTGAGTGCTGCCTGTTCGCCAATACCCGGCATGGAGGTAAAGGGCGGAATGAGTCCATTTTCCGTAATCAGAAAACGGGTGGCATCCGACTGATAGATATCCATAGGAGCAAAGGTAAAGCCGCGCTTATAAAACTCATGACAGACCTCAAGCGTGGTCTGGGTATCTTTTTCTGCTGCCGAAATGGTTTTTTCTACCTCTTTCTGGTGCAGTTCCCGAATCTTTTCCAGACACACTGCATCTCCGCGCACCATGCTGTACGCGTCAAAGCCCTTAGCGCGAATGGAAAAATATGCCGCATAGAATGCCAGCGGGCGGTGCACCTTGAACCACGCAATGCGGAACGCCATCATAACATAGGCAACTGCGTGCGCCTTCGGGAACATATACTTGATTTTTTTACACGAATCAATATACCAGTCCGGCACATCATTGTGCTTCATGGCGTCCTCCATCTCCGGCTTGAGCCCCTTGCCCTTACGCACGGACTCCATGGTCTGGAAGGCAAGCTTTGGCTCTACCCCTTTGGCAATCAGATAGTTCATAATATCATCACGGCAGCAGATACACTCATTGAGCGGGATTCCCGCCGCGACCAAGTCCGCCGCATTGCCGAGCCATACATCAGTGCCATGGGACAAGCCGGAAATACACAAAAGGTCATCAAAGGTCGTTGGCTTAGTATCTTTGACCATACCGCGCACAAACTTGGTTCCAAACTCTGGAACTGCCAGACAGCCCAGTTCCCCTAAAATCGGGTCTGGTGTATCATCTGCATAATGAAGCGCCTTGTTTGAGGTGAACAGGCTCATCACCTCTGGATCATCGAGCGGGATTTCCTGTGCATTGACACCAGTTAAATCCTCCAGATGCTTGATAATCGTAGGGTCATCGTGCCCCAGTTCGTCCAGCTTCAAAAGGTTTGCATCAATCGAGTGATACTCAAAATGCGTGGTAATGATATCCGAGGTCGGGTCATCTGCCGGATGCTGTACCGGACAGAAATCATAGATTTCAACCTCCTTGGGTACCACGACGATCCCGCCCGGGTGCTGTCCGGTCGTGCGTCGAATCCCCGTACAGCCTGCTGCAAGACGATTTTCCTCGGCTCTCGAACACTGTGTCCCACGCTCCTCCATGTATTTTTTGACGTAGCCATAAGCGGTCTTTTCTGCCACCGTCGCAATCGTTCCGGCACGGAATACATGGTCGTGCCCAAACAGTTCTCCGGTATACTTGTGAATTCTGGGCTGATATTCCCCCGAAAAGTTCAGGTCGATATCGGGCACCTTATCGCCGTTGAATCCCAGAAAGGTTTCAAACGGAACCGAAAAACCTTCCTTTTTGAGTTTTTCCCCACAGTGCGGGCATACCTTATCAGGCAGGCACACCCCACAGCCCACACCTTCATTTTCGTGCAGTTCAAAGTACTGGCATTTGGGACATAAATAATGCGGCGCAAGCGAATTGACCTCGGTGATATCAGACAGAAACGCGACAAGCGACGAGCCGACCGAACCACGTGAGCCAACCAGATAACCGTCTGCAAGGGACTTTGCAACCAGCTTCTGTGCAATCATATACATAACGTCATAGCCGTTTCCGATAATGGATTTCAACTCACGGTCCAAACGCTCCTGCACAATTGCAGGCAGTGGGTCGCCATACATACGTTTTGCCTTTTCGCGGCACATGGTTTCCAATTCCTCGGCAGAGCCTTCAATTTTTGGCGGATAGTTCTCCTTGGGAATGGGGCGCACAGGCTCCAGCATATCGGCAATTCGGTTGGGATTTGTGACCACCACCTCATAAGCACGTTCCTGTCCTAAATAGGCGAATTCTTGAAGCATTTCCTCGGTCGTCTTGAGATAGAGCGGCGGCTGATTGTCTGCGTCTGCAAAGCCCTGTCCTGCCATTAGGATACGGCGATATGCTTCATCCTCCGGATCGAGAAAGTGAACATCTCCGGTTGCACAGCAGGGCTTTCCAAGCGCGTCTGCGACGCGAAGCACGGTGCGGTTATAGTCCCGCAGTGTTTCCTCATTCTCTGCCGTACCCTTGGCAATCAAAAACGCATTGTTGGCGATTGGCTGGATTTCCAAATAATCATAAAATTCACCAATGCGCTTGAGTTCCTCCAACGGCTTGCCCTCGACCACCGCATGAAACAGTTCTCCCGCCTCACAGGCAGAGCCAAAAATCAGTCCCTCCCTATGCCGAATCAATGCAGAGCGCGGCATGAGCGGACGGCGGTAAAAATGGTCGAGAAAGCTATATGAAATCAGCTTATACAGGTTTTTCAGTCCGACCTGATTTTGCACCAGAATAATAAAGTGATAGCGCGGCAGATTTTTCAGTCCGCCTTCCTTGGCGCGCAGTCCCGCAAGAACCGGATTGATGTCCGATATTTTGCGCACCCGATGCTCGATTTTAAGCTTATCCATGAGTTTAATCCAAATCCGTGCGAGTACCGCCGCATCTTCGCTTGCACGGTGGTGCGCAAACGGGCCCACCTGCAATTCCTTTGCCAAAATATTCAGTTTGAAGCGATTGAGATGAGACAGCAGGATACGTGACAGTTCCAGCGTGTCAATATACGTAAACTCCCGCTCGATGGACAGCCGGCTGCAAGCCGCCTTTAAGAATGACATATCGAATCCAGCATTGTGAGCAACCAGCACCCGATCTCCCGCAAATTCCAAAAACCGTGCAACTGCATCAGCAAGTTCGGGCGCATCTCGCACGGTATCATCTGAAATACCTGTAAGTTCGGTAATTTCAGGAGGAATGGGCTTATGGGGATTGACATAGGTTTGGAAGGAGTCCCGAATTTCACCGTCCCGCACCAGCACTGCTGCAATTTCGGTAATTTCCTCGGTTGTGGGCTTGAGTCCGGTTGTCTCGAGGTCAAATACGATAAAATCCCCCTGCAGACTGCCGTCTGCGGTACCACGTACCACAGAAACCTCCGATGCGTCATTGACATAGTATGCCTCGACACCATACAGAATCTTCGGGAATGTATCCTCCTTGCCGTCGACAACGTGCAGGGCAAGCGGAAACGCCTGTGCACAGCCATGGTCAGTAATCGCCATCGCGCGCCACCCCCACTGCTTACAGCGCTCAATGAGCGCCTTGGTATCCGAAACCCCATCGAGCGCGCTCATATTGGTATGCAGGTGCAGTTCTACCCGCTTTTCCGGCGCATTGTCCATACGAATTTTCTTTTTTGCTTTCACAATTGCGGTCGGCTCCAGAATACTTTCCTTTTCATAGGTATCAAAACTGATTTTTCCCTGTACAATCAGGTGCATTCCGGTTTTGATTGCAGACACCAGATCCTCTGCCTGTTCTTTTGCCATAAACTTGGAAACACGAATGGAATTGGTATGGTCTGTGATGTCAAATGCCAGCTTTATCCACTCTTTTCCGCTCTTTTTGCTGACGATTTCGCGATGGTCTACGAAAAACACATCGCCCTCAATGGTGACACGATCGAATGCCCCCAGCGCGTCGCGAATCGCAACCGGCTCCTCGGTGTACAGCTTGCCCAAAATCAGATTTTCGTCTGTCACCTTTTCCACCTTGGGACGCTGATAGCCGTTCTCCTCACGGGCCGGACGCGATTTTATGCTCTTTTTATTCTTTTCTTTGATGGGTGCATACTCAGGCACAGCCTGCACTGCCTCCCTGAGTGCTGCGGCGCGTTCTTCCTTTTGGACTTTCATCATCTGGCTGACCTGTGCCTCGGCAAGCGGAACCGCCTCCACAACCACCGGACAGCCGGTTTCTGCCGTGATCTGCTCCTGCATCTGCCGCAGAGCGACCGAAAAATAACCGCGCGCAGTCTCTCCCATGGAAATGCGCAAATGATTATCCGCCGAAAGCTCCCACTCGCTCTCTGCCAAAAGCCCCGACGCAGAGGGCATACGATGACACAAATCCAACCGCAGCTGCTGGATATACTGTGGGGAAAGCGCACGATATCGCGGAGCAATCGAAAACCGTGTCAAACCATACAGGTCAGCAATCTCCTTGCCCAGCCCGTCCAGTGCCGCGCGCGGCATAGGGGTATCATACGCCACGTGGCAAACCATCTGCCGATGGTCATGGCTGACCGCAAGCGAGCGCACCTCTCCCGCCATACAGTCCGCATACTGTGTATCATTGCAGCGTTCAAAAAGCTCTGAAAGCATTTTTGCCATAAAAAACATACTCCTATTTTACAAATGCAGAATGGGGCTGCTGCAAAGCCGCCCCACCCATGTCATTGATACTGTTCGATTTCCTGCATGAGTGCATCAACGAGCTGCTCCTGCGGCACCTTGCGCACGATTTCCCCTTTGCGGAAAATCAGTCCAACACCGTCGCCGCCGGCAATGCCGAGATCTGCTTCGCGTGCTTCCCCGGGACCATTGACAGCACAGCCCATAACAGCGACCTTGAGCTTTTTTCCGCGGATATTGGCAACTCGCTGTTCTACCTCCTTGGCAATACCAATCAGGTCGATACGGGTGCGTCCGCAGGTTGGACAGGACACGACGTTGATACCGTCCTCGTGCAGTCCCACCGCTTTCAAAATTGCCTGTGCCGCATAAATTTCCTTCACGGGGTCATCGGTCAGCGAAACGCGAATGGTATCTCCGATTCCAAGCGCCAGCAGACCGCCAATCCCCGCCGCAGATTTTATCGTGCCCATATATGTTGTTCCTGCCTCGGTGACACCCAGATGCAGCGGATACGCGGTCTTTTCGTGCGCCAGCTGGTAAGCCTGCATGGTGTAGGGCACGGAGGACGATTTCATAGACAGGCAAATGTCATAAAAATCGAATTTTTCCAAAAGCGACGCATGATAGAGCGCACTTTCCACAAGCGCCTCCGGAGTCGGTGCGCCATACTTTTCCAAAATACGCTTTTCCACCGAGCCTGAATTGACACCGATGCGAATGGGAATATTTTTGGCACGTGCCGCCTGCACAACTGCCTTCACGCGGTCATCGGAACCGATATTCCCCGGATTCAGGCGAATTTTGTGCACACCGGCAGCAATCGAATCGAGTGCCAGCCTGTAATCAAAATGAATGTCTGCGACAACCGGAATGGGCGATTGCCCGCAAATCGTCTCGAGCGCACGCGCCGCCTCAGCATCGGGAACGGCACAGCGCACGACCTCACAGCCCGCCTGTGCAAGCGCCCGAATCTGTGCCAGCGTTGCCTCGGCATCACGGGTATCGGTATTGGTCATAGACTGCACCACAATAGGTGCACCGCCGCCGATTGCGATATTCCCGACATGAATCTGTCTGGTTTTTTGATTTGTCATACGATCACCTTATACTTCTCACAACAGGCGCATAATGTCCTGTCCGGTCACATAGAGAATGAGCGCAAAGAGTGCGCACAATCCCGCCATATTGACATAGCCTTCCACTTTTTTATCGAGCGGCTTGCGGCGAATCCCCTCCACAATCAGGAACAGGATACGTCCGCCGTCAAGTCCCGGAACCGGCAGCAGGTTCATAACACCAAGGTTTATCGAAATAAATGCCAGAAGCGCCCAGAACGGACGTGCGCCCGCCTGCGCTGTCTGCGCAGTCACGGCGACCACACCAACCGGACCGGAAAGCTGGTCAACACCGACTGCGCCCGAAATCAAGTCGCCCAGAGAGTACCAAACCATACGCGCATTGTTTGCCGACAGCACGAGCGCATACCGGAGATGCCCAAGCACACCCAATTCCTCTGTTGCAAAGTGGAATCCATAACCCTTTCTGCCGTCTCCCAAATCCAAATCATTGCGCAGCACCAAATCATTGACTGCAACCGTCTTTCCATCGCGCTTGACAACGAAATCAAAGCTGCCGTCCGACGCACCACGGCGCAAGCCCTCTGCAACGTCGCCGCCCGTCCAAATACGATATCCGTCTATTTTGACAATGCGGTCGCCTACCATCAGTCCCTGCTCCCCAGCTGCCGGAAAGCCATCTGCCAGCGCCTCAATCTTCGGAACCGCCTCATATTGTGTATTCCATGTCAAACACAGAAGAATGACAAAACCCAAAAGGAAATTCATCACAACCCCTGCCGCCAGAACGATCAGGCGGGTCAGCCATGGTGCATTGCCAAAGGCGCGTGGATCCTCCGAACTTTCGTCCTCACCGCGCATGACGCAGGCACCGCCAATGGGCAGCAGGCACAGGCAATAATTCGTTTCTCCGATTTGCCTTTGCAGCAGCTTTGGTCCCATGCCGATCCAAAATTCATCAACCTGTATGCCGCCGCGCTTTGCTGCAACACAGTGCCCAAACTCATGCACCATGATGAGCAGGCCAAAGCCCAGCAGCGCAATCAAAATCCAAAATACATTTGTTAGCATAGAAATTCCATTCACCTCATTTTCCAGCGATCCACCGCTTGTCGGGCAGCGCGGTCGCTCTCCAAAATATCCTCAAGCGTTGGACACGCCTGTACTGGTACGCTCTCCATCGCACGTGCAACCAACTCTGGAATCTGCCAGAATGGCAGGCTGTCCGCGAGGAACAGTCCCACTGCCGCTTCGTTTGCACCGTTCAGAACGGCTCCTGCATTACCCTTTTGACGGGCTGCCCTGCGCGCAAGCTGCATCGCAGGAAACACCGCATCATCGGGTGCAAAAAAGTGCATGCTGCCGACCTCCGCAAGCGAAAGGCGCGGCACTTTACAGGGCACACGTTCTGGATAGGTGAGCGCATATTGAATTGGCAAGCGCATGTCTGGTACACCAAGCTGCGCCAAAACCGCACCGTCTGTAAATTCAATTAGAGAATGAATAATCGACTCTCTGTGTACTACAATCTCAATTTTGTCCTCTGGAAGTCCATAAAGCCACATGGCTTCGATTAGCTCCAGCCCCTTATTCATCATGGTTGCCGAGTCAGTCGTGATTTTCGCTCCCATGGACCAGTTTGGGTGCTGTAAAGCCTGTTCCCTTGTCACAAGCTTCAGTTCCTCCGCCGACTTTCCAAAGAACGGACCGCCCGATGCGGTCAGAATAATGCGGTCTAACGCATTTCCTGCCGCGCCCTGTATGCACTGGAAGATGGCAGAATGTTCCGAGTCCACCGGCAGGATTTGCACGCCGTGTTCTCTGGCAGCCTCCATCACCAGCTGCCCGGCGCAGACGAGGGTCTCCTTGTTGGCAAGCGCAATATCCTTTCCGGCACGAATCGCCGCAAGTGTTGGCAGTAAGCCAACCATACCCACGACGGCTGTAACAACGGTGTCACAGTCGGCATGGGTCGCGGCAGAAATCAGTCCGTCCATACCTGCCTGTACTTGAATATTGGTATCTGCAAGCGCAATTTTCAGAGCCCTTGCTGCATCTTCGTCGAACGCGGCGCAAAGCTTAGGCTTCAGCGCCCGCGCCTGCTCCTCCAGCAGCTTGATATTGCGGTTTGTGGTCAGAGCAACCACCTCTGCGTCGATGGAGGACAGGATATCAACCGTCTGCGTTCCAATCGAACCGGTTGCACCTAAAATAGAAATCCGCTTTTTCATTGTATCACCTTTCCTCCCCCAATATTACACAGCCAGATAGAAACTGATAGAAAGGACAAGTTCAATCACAGGTGCGACAAAAATCACACTGTCAAAGCGGTCGAGCACGCCGCCATGTCCCGGGAAAATATGGCTGTAATCCTTGATTTTGCACTGTCTCTTGATAATCGAGAATGACAAGTCCCCAAGCTGCCCAATCGCTGCGCCTGCCGCACCCATCACGGCTGCTCCGGCATAATGAATGGACAAACCGGCATATCGGTTCATCAGGAACACGACGCCCAGCATCAGCAGGGTCGCGCCAATGACACCGCCAACCGCACCCTCTACGGTTTTCTTTGGGCTGACCACAGGCGCCAGCTTGTGCTTTCCAAATGCCATGCCCGCAAAGAGTGCACAGGTGTCCGAGCCCCACGCTGCAACCAGCGGCAGAAGCACCAGAAATGCACCGCCCTCCATCTCGAAAATGCGCCAGAGGGACAGGAGCAGCGCGGGCAGAATAAAGCCGCCGACAAATCCCGCCATGACTTCCTCCGTGCGCACGGTATCATGGTGACGCAGTAGGCAGGCAAACAGACCTACGAGCAAAAACAGCATGAGCAGCCGCCCAAATTGCTGCTGAAAGGCTTCAAGATACGTCCGCATTTCCGCCCCGGTCAGACTGACGGAGCCGCTGGAATCGCCTAAGATTGCGAATACAGTGAAACTCTCCGCCTGCGGCGCAAAGCCACCGCCCGCCATGCGTGCAGGCAGCAACAGCAGCGCCGACGGGATACACGTCACCGCCGCATACATCGCAGACGCAGCAAGGGTCACCCGCTGCATCGCGCGATTTTTGACCAATCCGGTCGGAACAATCAGTTCATACGATGCACAGACACAAAGCGCAGAGACAGCCAGCGCAAGCACAATCGGCGGCAGCACATAAAGCGCAAGCAGCACAAACAAAAAGCCGCCTACCCCAAATAAAACTCTTGCTTTCACGTTTTATACCCCTCCAAACCTGCGCGACCGCCGATTGAAATCATCAATTGCCGCGTCCATGTGAGCCGTCTTAAAATCCGGCCACAGTACATCTGTAAAGTAATATTCTGCATACGCAGACTGCCACAGCAGGAAATTTGATGTGCGGATTTCCCCTGAAGGACGGATAATCAAATCCGGCTCGGGCATGTGTGCCGTATATAAATGCGCACCGATTGTTTCCTCCGTAATGTCCTCCGGTTTCAGGCTGCCTGCCTGTACCTCACGTGCAATCGCCTGCACTGCATGCTTGATTTCATCTCGCCCGCCATAGTTGATGCACAGAGATGCGGTTGCGGCATGCTCGCCCAAGGTGTCCGCAAGCGCGTGCACCTCATCAATCTGCTTGAGCAAATCGGGCGGCAGAACCGACAAATCACCCAGCACCCGTACGGCAACACCGCGTTCGACCATGGTTTCCGCTGCCTCCCGCAGATAGGTGCGGAACAGGTTCATCAGGGCATTCACCTCATCTTCCGGACGCTTCCAATTCTCTGTTGAAAAGGCATAGACAGTAAAGTACTGCACACCAATTTCTTTGCAGTAGGTCGCAATCGTGCGGAAGGTCTCTGCACCGACCTTGTGCCCCGCTTTTCGCGGCAAACCGCGCTTTTTCGCCCAGCGTCCATTGCCGTCCATAATGACTGCGATATGCCGCGGAACGATACGTCCATTCGGCGGCTGTTTTCCGGTCAACCGGTCAAGAATCCCCATTTTGCACCTCACAGAAAGGGGACGGCAACGCCGCCCCCCTAGAATATCAAACTTCCTTGAGCTCTGCGCTCTTTTTTGCAACAATACCGTCAATTTCCTTGACATACTTGTCAGTAATCTTCTGTACCTGCTGCTCTGCGTCCTTTACTTCGTCCTCGGTTGCCTCGTTCTTCTTCTTGCGGTCCTTAAACTTGTCCATTGCATCGCGGCGAATGTTGCGGATCGCAACCTTTGCGTCCTCACCAATCTTGGCACACTGTTTTACCAGTTCCTTACGGCGCTCCTCGGTGAGGGGCGGAAAGGACAGACGGATAACTTTGCCGTCGTTCTGCGGATTGAGTCCCAGATCAGAGGTCTGAATTGCCTTTTCGATATCGCGCAGAATGGAGGCATCCCACGGCTGGATTTGCAGCGTGCGCGGGTCTGGAGAAGAAACCGCAGCGACCTGCGGCAGTGGGGTCGGCGTGCCATAGTATTCTACGGTCAGCTTATTGAGTACGCCCGGGTTTGCACGGCCCGCACGGATTGCAGCCAATTCCTTTGACAGAACATCAATGGTCTTGCTCATTTTTTCCTCATGCTGCTTGATGATTTCTTTCATAATTACAGTTCCTCCTTGACGAGTGTGCCGATTTGTTCACCGGTAACGGCACGATAAATATTTTCAGGATCGGACAGCGCAAATACCAAAATCGGAATATGATTGTCCATGGACAGTGAAGTCGCGGTCGTGTCCATCACACCCAGCCCCTGATTGAGCACATCCATATAGGTCAGTTTATCATATTTCTTTGCATCGGGATTCTTTGCTGGATCCGAATCATATACGCCATCAATATTTTTTGCGAGCAGGATGACCTCTGCACCGATTTCGGCTGCACGCAGAGCAGCAGCAGTATCGGTTGAAAAATAGGGGTTTCCTGTGCCGCAGCCAAAAATCACAACACGACCCTTGCTCAGGTGACGTGCTGCCTTGCTTCTAATGTATGGCTCTGCAATCTGATTCATTGCAATTGCGGTCTGCACACGCACCTCACAGCCGCGCTGCTCGAGTGCATCTGCAAGTGCCAGCGCATTGATGGTAGTCGCGAGCATTCCCATATGGTCTGCACGGGTACGCTCCATGCGTCCGCCGCCATCCTTGACACCGCGCCAGAAATTGCCGCCGCCTACGACGATGCCAACCTCACAGCCAATCTCTGCACAGCGCTTAATCACATCACAGACCGGCCCTATCACGTCAAAATTCAGTCCAAAATGCCTGTCACCGGCAAGCGCTTCGCCGCTGATCTTGACGAGGACGCGTTTATACTTGGGAGTATCCATCTTCCTTCCTCCTATGTTGATACAAACGATTGTGAGTTTATTTTACATGATTATTGCGCTTTTTGCAACATCTGGCGGCATAGTTTTCAAACCCCTGCCACTCTGGCAGACAACCTGAGACCTCCTAAAAAAAATCTGATACGACTTGATTGACGCCTTTGTCATAAATCCGGCAGGCCGTTTCAAAATTCAGGGCTTGACAGGAGGCGCATTTCGCGCTATACTGCTGTTGTTCGTTCCGGTAGTATAAGACCGTGCGAAGGGGCACACCACCTCGGGTGTGAACTTTCGCGCGGTCTTTTTTTGTCCTGTTTTTTCAGGCATAAAAGGAGGCTTTTTATGATCAAAGTAAACGGAAAACCAGTCGAAGATGCTGAGGGGCTGACGCTTTCCGACTATCTGACGCAGGCAGGCTATACCCCTGACTTTGTTGCGGTCGAGAAAGACGGTGCCATTGTCCCCCGCGCCCAGTATGCACACACCGTGCTCTGTGCTGGTGACAAAATCGAAATTGTACAATTTGTGGGGGGTGGCTGATGCACATTGTCTATAACGGGCAGTCCCTTGAGACCGAAGCCCGCTCACTCTTTGCCCTTGTCCCTGCGCATGCAGAACGTGTTGTCATTCTAAACGGCTTTCAGACCTCTGTGGATTTGCCGCTCGCGGACGGTGATACCATCACCGTCATTGAAAAGGGTGTTTTTCCGCCGCAGGATATCCTGCAATCCATGATGGCAGCCCGACACACCCCCGGTGTCTTTGAACGGGTTCAGGCAGCGCGGGTTGGTATTGCTGGACTCGGGGGTCTAGGCTCACACATTGCCTTTGCCCTTGCGCGGACAGGCGTTGGGCACTTGCATCTAGTGGATTTCGACATGGTAGAGCCCAGCAACTTAAACCGGCAATGCTATCGCATCTGTGACCTTGGGAAAACCAAGACCGAGGCACTGACAGAGCAGCTTCGCGCAGTCAATCCGTATTTAACCATCACGACCGACTGTGTGCGCGTCACCAGCAGCAATGCTTCCGCTCTCTTTGCACAAGACCCCATCGTATGCGAAGCCTTTGACGCGCCCGCTTCCAAAGCAGCCCTCATCGATGCCGTGCTGTCCGCATGTCCGGACACCATTTTGGTTGCAGCAAGCGGCATGGCAGGTTTGGACTCCTGCAACACCATACAGACCCGCCGTATCACCAGCCGATTTTATCTGTGCGGCGATGAACATACCTGCGCACAGCCCGGACGCGGGCTGATGGCACCCCGTGTGTCGGTATGCGCCGGACACCAAGCCAATATGATTTTACGCCTGATTGTAGGCGAAGATACCCCATAAAAAAAGGAGTTTTTATATGTATCCAGTCAACGACCCGCTCATCTTAGGCGGACACGAATTTTCTTCCCGCTTTATCATTGGTTCAGGCAAAATTTCCATGGACTTTACCCCGACCGTCATCGAAAACAGCGGCGCACAGATTGTAACCCTCGCGCTGCGCCGCGCCAATCAGGCTGGTGGGGAGAACATTTTGGAGTATATCCCAAAGGATGTTACCCTGCTTCCAAACACCTCCGGTGCACGCACCGCCGAGGAAGCTGTTCGCATTGCCAGACTGGCACGTGAAATCGGCTGTGGTGACTTCGTAAAAATCGAGGTCATACGGGACTCCAAATACCTGCTGCCCGACAATACAGAAACCATTCGCGCGACCGAACTGCTGGCAAAGGAAGGATTTGTTGTACTTCCCTATATGTATCCTGACCTCAATGCCGCACGTGACCTGCAAAATGCCGGTGCTGCCGCCGTCATGCCGCTTGCTGCACCGATTGGCTCCAACAAGGGTCTGTGTACCCGTGAATTCATTCAAATCCTTGTGGACGAAATTGACCTGCCGATTATTGTAGATGCCGGGATTGGCAAACCCAGTCAGGCCTGTGAAGCGATGGAAATGGGCTGTGCGGCTGTCATGGCAAATACTGCCATTGCAACTGCGGGCGATGTTGCCGGCATGGCACGCGCCTTTGGACAGGCAATTTCTGCCGGACGTGCTGCCTACCTCTCCGGTCTCGGGCGCGTACTTTCTCATGGCGGTGATGCGTCCAGCCCGCTCACCGGATTTCTGCACGACTGATACAGGGGGTGCATCATGAAAAAAGTCTTTGACCATATGTCCTACCTACCTGAAATGGAGGAGACAGAATCCTCTCTCATGGACGCAGTCCTGTCTGCCGTTTCGTGCTATGACGATACCCAATATACCGCACAGGACGTGCGCCGCGTACTTGCACAGCGTACCATTACACCCGAAGGGTATGCTGTCCTGCTCTCCCCTGCTGCCGAGCCTTTTCTCGAACAGATGGCAGAACGTGCCGCGAAAGAAACACGCGCACGGTTTGGCAATACCATCTGTATGTTTACACCGCTTTATATTGCAAACTACTGCGAAAATGAGTGTATCTACTGCGGCTTTAACTGCAAAAACCAGATTCATCGCGGCAAGCTGACCCTGCCGGAAATCGAACAGGAAATGCAGGCAATCGCAAACACCGGGCTCAAGGAAATTCTGCTCCTGACGGGAGAATCCCGCAATATGTCTCCGGTGCCGTATATTGGAGAGGCGGTTCAAATCGCGCGCCGTTATTTCTCCACCATCGGCATTGAAATTTACCCGCTGAATACCGACGAGTATTGCTTCTTACAGCAATGCGGCGCCGATTTTGTATCGGTCTATCAGGAAACCTACGACCCTGTAAAATACGAAACCCAGCATCTTTCCGGTCCCAAACGCTCATTCCCCTACCGTTTTCATGCGCAGGAGCGCGCACTTCAGGGCGGCATGCGCGGGGTTGGCTTTGGCGCGCTTTTGGGACTGAGCAACTTCCGCAAAGATGCGTATGCAACCGGACTGCATGCCTACTATGTACAGCGCCGCTATCCCCATGCAGAAATTTCTTTCTCCTGCCCGCGTCTGCGCCCCATTATCAATGATGCCACCGTAAATCCACACGATGTCCATGAAACCCAGCTTTTACAGGTGCTGCTCGCCTATCGCCTGTTCCTGCCCTGTGCAGGCATTACCATTTCTACGCGTGAGCGAGCAGGATTCCGTGACCATGTAATTGGTATGGTGGCAACTCGGATTTCCGCTGGCGTTAAGGTCGGTGTCGGCGGTCATGATGAGGACGCCAAAGGAGATGAACAGTTTGAGATTTCCGACGACCGCTCAGTAGAGGAAATTCGCAATATGATTCGCTCCCGCGGCCTGCAGCCAGTGTTTACCGACTATGTCTATGTTTGACCATGTGCTTGCAGTCACAAACCGCCATCTATGTGAGACAGATTTCCTAGAACAGATAGAGCGCATCGCAATGGCGCAGCCTGTCGGCATCGTACTGCGCGAAAAGGATTTATCCGAAGCCGCATATCACAGTCTTGCACAGTCCGTCCTCGCCATCTGCAAGCAGTGGAATACCCCTTGTATCCTGCATCATTTTTCATCGGCGGCTCTTGCGCTTGACTGTCCAAACCTGCATCTGCCTCTGCCCGACCTGCTCACACAGCCCGACATTGCCAAACAGTTCTCCCAGTTGGGTGTGTCTGTACACAGCGCCGAGGAGGCACAGACTGCCTACGCGCATGGGGCGTCCTATCTGACTGCCGGTCATATCTTTCCCACGGACTGCAAGCCCGATTTGCCCCCGCGCGGACTTAGCTTTTTACATGAGGTATGTGCCGCTGTGCCGATTCCGGTCTATGCGCTGGGCGGTGTCCGTCCGCAAAATGTATCGGACTGCCTTGCCTCAGGCTCTGCGGGCGTAGCGGTCATGTCCGGTGTCATGTGCAATCTATCTGATTGGACTTTTCACATATAATTCAAAATTTCCTGCTTGATTTCTCCTTGTTTTCTATCATATAATGTAACATCAAACAAGGAGGTTTTTCTATGTATGCCAAATATTACAGACTGCAAGTCTTTTTCTTCTGTATCGGGTTTGCTGTCATGCTCCTTGCTTACTTCGGCATTGTACCCTTAATATGCAAAGTGTTTGCTGGTATCTGCTTTATCCTTGTAACTTTCTTTTATTATCAAATCATGTCTACGCTTGCAAAGGTAACCGATATCACAGCTGTTCAGGTATGGCTCGGCAGCTTGTCCCATATTGCTATCATGGCTGCCACTTATTTTGTGGAAAATCGGGTAATATTCGCCCTTCTCCCAATTTTTTCCTGCGTGACGCGCACCGCAATGGGTATATTTGCAATCGACGCGCAAATGTATGCTCTTTGCAAAAAGCTTGACCAAAATCTCCTCCAGCTGGCGCGCGAGGAACAGGGAGTATCCGAGGACTAACACCGGATTATATACCGTGTCAGGGATTGTCCTCCGCTGCACGTTTTCGATTTTGCTGCTTTAAACAGATGTATCCCCCTTATCTTTTCACGTCATAAATAAACTGGCTTTATAGATTTGTCAAACATATACTTATGAAGGATATGGTCTCCTCTCGTTAAATTTTGTTGTGGTAACTTAAACTACAACTCACGAGACTCTGTCCTTCATCTTTTTTATTTAATTGTGCCATATATTGACATACACCTACACAATAAAACGAAACGGTCTCGCCGCACGCTTGCGAAATGTGAAAGTTTATGATAACCTTATTTACTGTTTCAAGCGATAAAGTCATTGTTCTGCAAGAAGCGACTGTATTTTAGGGGAAATTATAAAGGGAAATTTGTTGTTTTATCCACTCCAATCTCTAGTGCGATTTTTGGGCACAGTTTTTCAGAAACTGTCTTTCGATCCAGTAGATATCCACTCCAGAATGTCTCACAAGCTTCCCCCCTTCTGCGTGATTTCATCGCTCAAAGTGGGATGCCTTTTATCTGTATATCTAACCAATACGTTTTGTCACCTCCTAAGGAGCGTATCGAAAAGACCGCGGTGTTCAATGCCGAGAAGATGAACGAGGTGTGACAGCAGCGGCTCCGCAACCACTACAAAACCCTCGAAACCCCTGATCTTATATCGCAGCCTGCCCCGAAGGTGTCCATAAACACCAGAAAGGTCAGCATCGTGAACTATGCCCTATTCACCATTATTGCATGAAAACAAACCAAAAAGACGAGTGTTCTTACAGCGTTTCAAATGCAATAAGGACACTCGTCATGATACGCCTGAAGGGATTCCCTCCCCCGATCTTTTAGTTCGCAGCGTTCTTGAGGTAAGATAAACCCAATTTTAGCACCTACAAAGCGTGCTGTTTGGGTTGGCTTTGGAATTACAGGATGCAACACTGATTTGCATTAAATCAGTGCTTTTAATAGTTACAAAGATTGTATTACAAAATAATACTAGAATCGTTTTCTTAGCGCTTGATAGTAAAGCGGAATATTGCATCCTCTTCATACCACATTTTGAAATTGGTTCCCCAGCGGTTGTTGAACAGGAGAAATTCTGCCATATTGGTTTGGGCAGGGTAATCGTCCTCGACCTCATACAGTGCACGCTCACCTAAACAAACCAGCGCCGCATCCCAGTTGACGATATCCGGCTTGCCGTTAATCAGCACCGCTTCGCAGCCATGCAGCTTGCGTGCGCCGCCTGCAACAACGGCAAATGGATCGACCGGATGACCGATTTTCTGTATGCCGACCTGTCCGTCTGCGTGTGCCGATAGTTCGAAACCTAGCCAAAGCGCTTCGGGAATGCGGTTTGCCTTTTTGTCCCGCCAGCGCATAGTCAACTCACATGTCAGAGGCGTGACTTTCCAAAGGTATTCCACTTCAGCCGGACAGCCGAACCGTCCGACTGCTTCGCCGGACATTTCGCATACGATGCGCAGTGTATCGCCCGACACCTGCTCCGCCCCCTTGCATCGCAGCATCCAGCTGCTGCGATGCAGGTTCTTGACAGCATCTAAACCCGGCTTGGAGAAATCCGGCTCCGCCCAGCCGCGGGTCTCCTCAAAGTCGCGTCCATATACATAATAGCAATGATTGACAGTTTTCCAGTCGAATACTTCATAATGAAAGCGTCCCAATGTGCGCGGTGCAGCGCCATTATCCCGCACCGTAATCGCGCCGTCCTCTTCCACATGGATTGCCGCGCCGGCAATGCAAAATTCGGTCTGATTGCCAACCTCGGAAAACTTTTCAAACACTGGTACACGAATGGCTGCAAGTGCTTCGGGTTGCACGGTCTCTGGCAGAGCTTCTACGGCCTGTTTGAGGTAATCCCGCTGTTCCTGCTGTGACTTTTCAAATAGGCTGTACGAGCCCATCAACTTTCCGTCCGTGTACTTCTGATGCTCCTTACCAACCGAAGCCTCGAGGAGCGGACCTGCTGCGCACAATTCTTCTCTGCCAGTCACATCTTTTTTACGTGCGGCTTCAAAATCCCGGCGCTCCCAATTTTTGAAGTCATATAGGTACTTTTTGAAGTCCATCCCCCATGTGTGCTCGGTAATCAGCAGCAGGCGATCTAGAAAACCACGGTCCTGCGAGCCGTTCTCCTGCAACTTGCCGCAGGCGATCCAGTCGCGGCGCAGAGCCAGCAGGCTGCGCATTGTGGACACCTTATAAGGGTCGGTTCCCACACCATGGATCCATGTATCACCGATTTCGTCAGTCACCACTGGCAGCCGGTCGCGAAACGGCGCAATCGCCTGATAAAAAGCATCCATCGTGGAAGCTTCGATTACAGCGTTTGGGTACTTTTTCTGCATCTCTGCAAGAATCTCGTCAACATCGTCCGCGGTCGGAGGACCTATATTGTCCTTGCTGTGGGCAAATTCCATCACTTCGTCACAGCCCTCAACCATACTGACCGCACCATAAAACGGTGAGTAGTCAATGAGGATTTCATCCCCACCGTACTTCCAGCGGAACATGGGCGGCACGCCAACCGACCGACTTGCGCCGTTGATACCGATATGCATATATTTAACGCCTGCTTTTGCCATTTCCGGGATCATCGCAATTGTATGTCCCGGCACATCTGTCTGTTTGGCTGTGCAGACTGTTTTGTCGTAGTGCTTGCACAGCTTCTGGGAAATGCTCAGGTTGTAGCGTAAAAGCGTTTCGTCCATCAGCTCGGAATAAGTCGTGTATGCCAACGCGTGCCATGTAATATCGCCGCGCCGGATTGCCGCATCCATGCGGGCGGCTTCTTCTGCGGGCATATGGGTCAGATAGTCCTCAATCAACCATGAGCCGGTTGTCCAGATAAATTTCCGCTTGCCGTCGCGGTTCATTTTCTCAGCGGTATCCAGTGCGCGAGGGATGAATTCGTGTCGATAGGTTTCCAATACATCGGCCGCCATGGCGGTAAATCCCAGATCTAGGTGCGTCTTGTATACAACATGGACGCGTTTGATTTTTGTATTATCCATTATAATGCCACCTTATTTCATCATTCAGGTATCCACTCATCTTTTAATAACAAGAGGGGATTGCCCATAAGGTATCCCCTCTTGTTTCATACGATACGGCGCGATAATGACAATACCGCTTAGTTCACCTGCTTGAGCATGCCCTTGCGCTCCATATCGCTCATCATGTCCGCATAATTCTTATCCAGCTTATAAGTCATCATCAGAACAACGATCGCGATCCATGCAACAGCGGTACCCCAGATGTACAGGTTCTGCACCATGGCAACCGCGGATGGGATCTCCTGTGTGAGACCGGTGAAGCCGGACCAGTCCATCAGCTGACCAACAAGTGCGCCGGAAACGCCGGTGCCGAACTTGTTGCCCACGGTTACTGCGCTGAATACCAACGCATGCACACGAATACCAGTTTTCCAATGACCATAGTTTACAACGTCAGCCAGCATGGTTGCAAGACAAGCGTAGATTGGTGCCTTGCCAATGCCGCGGATTGCAGCAACCACGATGACATAAGTGGTGTTTGCCGGTGCAAAGATCAACGATACCTGTGCCACGACGACGATGATACCACCGACCAGAATCAGATTACGCTTACCGAACTTATGAATAAACGGTGCCAACAGCATGATAACAATAATCTGAGGGATATTTTCCGCCATGTTGAGTACACCGTACAGTTCGTTGTTGCCCAGAATATACTGCGCATAGTAGGTACCGCATGTGCCGTTGATGGTTTGGAACAATGCCTGACATAAGGAGGTCAGCATCAAGATGATGAAGTACTTATTGTGAAGCAAGGCACCGAAACGTACTTTGATCGGCATCTGCTCAGCTTCGCGCGCAGCTTCGGTATTGACACGCTCCTTGGTGCCGAAGAAGCACCACAGCAGGAAAGCTATCGAGATAACTGCGTAGATGATGGTAACTTTGATCCATGCTGCTTGATTGCCGCCCATGCGGTTGATGATCGGAAGAGTCGCCGCGGTAACAATCATGTTGCCAATTGGAGACATGGACATGCGAAACAGATTGATCTTTGCAATATCCTGTTCATTGCTGGTCATCAGCGGTGCCATCGCACCATACGGCAGATTCAGCGCAGTATATACAACCGTTGTGCATAAGTTATAAGTAATAAAAATGTAAATCGCCTGCACCGTCGTGCTTGAATTTGCCGGGATGCAGAACAGAGCTACCGCGCTGACTGCGTATGGAATTGCCATCCAAAGCACCCACGCCCTTGCACGTCCATGTCTTGAATGAACTTTATCCATTAGCAAACCAATCGCCACATCCGATATCCCATCAAAAACGCGCGATATAAGCAGAATCATACCAACAAGACCGGCAGAAATACCAATTACGTTGGTATAGAAATAAGTAATCAGTCCGGATGTCAACGCAAATACGACATTGCACGCCACGTCTCCCATACCATATGAAAACTTCTCAAAAATACTGGTTTTGACGTTTGTTGAGCTGCCGATTTCAGCAATATTGTTATTTTTCACTTTCTCACCTTCATTATCCAAATTTTATCTTTCTCTCCTTGAATGTTTTCATGTTAAAGATTCTCTTGAATACCTCCTTCTTTATGCTTTAATCAATCTTCTGTGATTGAATTGCTAACTGTTTACTGCAATTAAACAGGCAGGAGACGGACAACTTGCTTCACTTCTCATCTGTATCAGTTTACCAGTTAATTTGTCACGTAAAAAACAGGTGATTTTATCGCTATCCTGATTGGCAGACAAGACCATATTATCCAATACTAAAATATCCCGGGGAGATCTCCCGCCTGTTTTTTGCACCTGTATACGAGTCAGCAGACCAGTCTCCTCATCTATTGCATATCCAGCAATGCTGTCATCTCCGCGATTTGTAGCATATAGGAACCTACCGTCTGGGGAACACTTAATTGCTGCGCATGTGCTCTGCCCATTCGGCTGTTCTAATGTGGAGATTCGCTGGATGAAACAGTTTTCTGTTTTTGAGAAATCGACTACGAATATCTCTGAGCTTAATTCACAGACAATATACATCCGGTTTGCATGTTCTGGAGGAAGTACAAAATGCCTAGGACCTACTCCGCCCGGCAGTATAATGTCACGTTCTGGTTGATGGAAGATACGCATATTTCCATCATCAATTTTGTAAAAGAACAATCTATCCAGACCTAAATCTACACACCAAATCCCATCTTTTTCTGCTGATAAGCCGCAAAAGTGCACATGGGGTCCTTCTTGACGAAAGCGATTCGGCCCGTAGCCAGTATGTTGCTTAAAATCTGTCATAGACAAAATACTGCCATCTTCATCAAGCGAAAACATCGAAAGGCTGCCGCTCATATAGTTGCTTGTATAAATGGTATGATGGGCTTGATCCAACAGGATGTGACAAGGCAAAGTCCCTCTGGTTCCCAGTTGGTTCAAATAATGTAAGGCATCCCCATCGATGCGGAACGCACAAACTCCTCCGCCGCTGATTCCGCGAAATTCCATGTCTTCCATTACCGCGTATAAATATTTTCCATCAGCCGATGCGGTTAAATAAGAAGGATTTGAAATACCATCTTGAGCAAATAGTAGCTCTAATTGTAAAGACTTATCTGTAAGTTGATAACAGAAAATACCCGGATGTTCATCCTGCGCATAAGTTCCAACATAAATCTTGTAATTAGGCATCATTGCTTCTCCTTATAAAATACCGTATTTTGCAAAAGCCTCCGTTGCACTCATACCATTTTCAATTGCGTTTCTAACAGTTTTTTCTCCTTTAGCTTTTTCAAAAGCCTTTTCCAGCACCTCATCGATGTAAGCTGCTGGGATCACCAGTACACCATCAATGTCGCCAAAGATTAGATCTCCCGGCATCACTGTCACGCCGTCCACTTCAATTCGGCAACGGTAATCGATTACTCGTGTACGTACAGAGGAGTCCTGAGCATAGCATCCTCTTGAGAACACAGGCCAGTTTTGCTCCAATACCTGAGGTGTATCCCGATGCCAGCCATTTACTACAGCACCGACAGCACCACGTTTCTTAGCGGTCGCAGTGAGCAACTCACCCCAATAGGCACACCTCATTGCTCCGCCTGTGGCAACATAGATTTCATCTGGCTGCAAATCATCTAAAGCTTCGGTCAAATATCCGAAGGGCTTGTCTTGCTCCTCATATACATCAGTCATAAGAACCGTCATTGCATATCCCGCCAGTTTCAGATCGGGATTTAATGGTCGAATCGCCTGTGGCAGGAACTGATGGTATAGACCCATCTGATCCATGATATCTCCAACTACGGGAGTGTATAATTCCTTTTTAATAATTTCTAATCGCTCGTGTTGTTTGCTCATCATGTATTATCTCCTTCTTGTCCAACCCAAAAGTTAAGTGATATCTTTTTGCTTTCGTGTGCGTCCAGCTGAAATGCACTTCCGTTTTTAATAGCTTGTTCCAAACCGTTAGAAGGATAGCTAGTCCACGGTTCTAAGGCGAGATTATAAGTTCTCCCATACCAAGGATATCCATAAGCACCTCTGCAGATTAGCCACATCCATAAGTACGGGAATTGAGTTGCATCCCAACTCATTCCATAACCAATTTCTTTGTTTGGATTAAAGACTTTATACCAAGCCTTTTCAGGAAAACCTGTTATATACAGCATATCTGCCGTTTTGGCATCTTCTCCGGGTATTATTGAAAAATCTACACCATCTTCAGTTACCGGCCATTGAAATTTGGTTGCGGGTTTTGCTCGCTGGGTCTCAAAATCCGGTGTATCTATGGTAAAGCCAATCGTTCCGTTCGTGGAAATGCGGCAGCCCTTTTCTAAGAAAGGTTTACCTACCGTAGGATGATGCCCCCACATCAACTCCATTGGTTCATCTGCAAGGTTAGTCAGCATTTCTTTGATTGCAATAGCTGAAGAATTATTTTTTAGAGAAATCTCTTTTGTCAGCCGAAAAGGAGAACGAAGTGTTGCAATGCTGGCTTGCACACAGACCTCGTCTTCATCATCTTTTACAATACGGCAGTCCCAAGGAACGCTAGAAATTTCTCCATGCATTCCCAGGCATGCCCCCTTATAGAAACACTCACTACCACCATTGGGAAGAATTTCTTGCCATCCACCAGAATTGTGATCAAGATAATTTCCTATGCTATCGCCCGTATTGGAGAAGTAATCACTCCTTTTGTGCAGAGTTGCTGGAGAACGCCACATAAAGTCGATGTCTTTCGGCTTATACAGCATCTCTACACAATCCATTCCACGATCAGCCAAAAAGGTCAATCTTATTTTCTGATTCTCCATAATAATGGCCTTATTTCCGCTGATTATTACATCATCAGTAATTCGGCATCCATAATTACGGCTATACATATTTACCTCCTTTCCCAATCTTGCTGGTATCCCGCACTTTAATAGCGCAACAGATTTTCGCTATATCCTCCATCAACAAACAATGTGGTTCCTGTCACATAAGACGATGCGTCAGAAGCCAGAAAGATAGCAGGTCCTGCCAGTTCTTCAGCCCGCCCAACACGCTGCATAGGAATCCATTCCCCAAAATCCATGGCTTCTACAAGTTCTTGATTCATATCAGTCAAGATAGCACCAGGCGCCAAATTGTTTACGCGTACTCCGAATTTCGCCAACTCCAATGCTGCGACCTTAGTCAACATTGCAAGCGAAGATTTAGCCATACAGTAATATCCATTTTCACGAACGGGAACTTTTTCATGAATAGATGTTACATTGATAATAGAAGCTCCATTGGCTTTTTTCAATGCAGGTAATAATTTCTGAAGCAGAAAATAAGGTGCTTTTGTGTTCACATTATAAATTTCGTCCATCGCATCTTCTTTGCCATCTGCAATCGATCTGTGTGTCTCAATGCCAGCATTATTAACGAGCACATCTAATTTTTCACACTCTGTCCAAAATGGTTCCAACAATACATCCAAAGCATCAATATTCCGCAGATCTCCGTATAGGAATGAGAAATTATGCTGTTTAGCTACTGCTTCTGTACGCTCTTTGTTGCTTCCGTGAATCCAAACATTTGCGCCGGCAGCCTGCATTCCTTTGGCAATGGCAAAGCCGATTCCTCGAGTACCGCCTGTAATGATCACGTTCTTACCGGTCAAATCAAATAGCTTCATGAAATAGCCCCCTTCAGCATCATATATAAATTATTTTTCCAAATCCATCATCTGAGCACGAATGAATCCAAGTGCATATGCCATCCCTGCATGCCAAGGATCATTACACTGTATCTGCGGGGTATGATCAGGGATTAAGATCCCATCAAAGTGATGCTTGTGCAAAATTTCGAGCGTTTTCTTAATATTGATATCTCCATCATCCACAAAGACCTCAGTATAGTCTGGGACTTTTCCTCTTACATTTCTCACATGTGCATAGGCGACTTTGCCTTGAGAGGCATAGCACTCCAGTGCATCATATATATTGCCGCTGTTCATTTCTTGGATGCTGCCCATGCAGAAATCGATGGCGTTGCTCGGACTCGGCACAAGATCGAGAACTTTCTGATATAACTCCGGTTGGTAAACCAATCTTGGGGTATTACGCAAGAAAGGCATCGGAGGGTCATCTGGGTGAAGCGCCATTACAACCCCTGCCTCCTCGGCAACAGGAAGAATCTGCTCTAAGAACCATTTCAATCTTTTCCAAAGTTCCTCATATCCAATATCTTCAATATATCCTTCGGGTGCATTGCTGTCATAGGTCATATTCCAAACTTCTCCCTTTGGAATTCTCGCATTCAAATCCAAAAGGTCTGCATGGAAACATGTGCTGACCGCTCCACCTCTAGCATTTGTTGTTTTCTGGTGTCCCCAAACACCTGCAAGGCTGAAGTTGTATCCGAAACACGGAATGCCCGCTTTTCCTACATTACGTATGATTTGTTTCAGATTTTCCATTTGCTCTTCCTTCTTAGGACCATCCAATAATACATCATACCAATCCGCTGGGCTAAAATTCTCTATTCCATAAATTCTGAGACCTTTTTGATCGGCTTTTTTCTGAAGGGAAAGTAAATTATCAAGACTCCAAATTGAATCTCCTGCAGTCGAAGTACCATAGTTTACTTTTTCGTCTGTTGCTTTGACAATCTCATTTTCAGCACTGTAATAGTTTGCAAGATGAACAATCAGATCTGTACATCCACATTGTCTCGCAAACGCAAACTCTTCATCTTTTAGCATATATCGGTATAAGCCAACACCAAGTTTCATGATAACCCTCCGTTTTTTGCAAACTGTATAGAGGCTCCGAAACCCATATAGGGCTCTTTCTTATCTTCATCGGAGCTGTTTAATTATGCATCTACTATATCGCATTTTATAGCGAATTTCTTCTTTACTTTTGATAAATTCTGTTCTATATTGATATTATAGAAAATAAAATCGAAATGAACTTTTTATATTCTAGTATGCAAAGGTGATTACCATGGCAAGACAACCAGAAATTGTGAACATGCCCGCTGTATTTGTAGCAGGTTGCGAAGTATATTATTCATTTCGTACACAAATCAATAAAAATGATTATCCGCAAGTACATGATTTTTATGAAATCATACTAGTTACCGATGGAAAACTAGAAATTTTATTGAATAATAATCTCCTCATACTTGAAAGCAGAAGCTTTCTATTGATCCGTCCCGGTGATATACATACTAAAATTGAGGTTGGACCTTCTGCACATATCAATCTTGCTTTTCCATCATCTACGGTCGAGGCGCTTTTCTCTTACTTGCTTAATAATTCGTCCAATCCATTGTGTGATATATCCAAAGAATCATATGTACCTATTGTGCGACTGACAACGGTAGATACAGCTGTAATCCAGAATCGGTTAGACCGTTTGAACCAATTCCCGCTTTCAGCTATTGATGAAAAAAATACGCATCTTCGTGCAATCCTTATTGATATTATATACACATATCTTATGCCAGAATTGAGGAATAAAGCGAAAAACTCAAATGTATTACAATTTCCGACATGGCTCGATTCTGCATTAGAAGGATTCACAGACGTTAACAATTTAAGCGAAGGGATGGATTACCTCATTAGACATTCGGGGCGATCTGCCGAACATATTTGCCGTACCTTTCGCAAATATCTTGGGTGTACACCTTCTGCCTATATCAATTCTAGACGATTAACTTATGCTGCCAACCTTTTGACTCACACAGACATAGAAATTGTAGATATTGCCTATGAAAGCGGCTTTCAGAGTGTGAATTACTTTTATCATTTATTTAAGAAAGAATATAATCTATCTCCACTGAAGTATAAAAAAATCCATAAACCTAAATATCTGTAAAGCGGATTGATGCGTTAGCGAAAGGGCTTTTCAGCGTACATCTATTCAAATATGAGAAAATCTATTGCGCAATCAAATTGGACAGAAGAACCAAAGTGATTGCCGACATTATAACACAACTACCCCAGATGCAAGAAAGGTCAACAAACCGGGTGACGGGCGCGTTCAATCTGTGCCTTGGTTGCATAAGGCACGGTATCAACTCTTTATTTAGATAAAAAAGCACAGACATTTCCGTCTGTGCCTGTTTGCTTAATAATCTTCACGAGTCGTATGCGGTACGGGCAATATGACTCTTTCTGATATCCTCGATATTTGTTCTGGATTGTTCTACTTCAACGAAATCCCATGTTTCTTCAGTTCTGATATTCAGCTTATTCCCTCATTTTCCCTCATTGTTATACAGGTAGGGAGCAGGCATTGATTGGACTCTCCTGTGCATCCCATTTGTGATGAAAAGCCAGAATCATCTGTTCGCCAGCGAGTTCACCTGTAGGATATCCTCTCGTTAAATTTTGTTGTGGTAACTTAAACTACAACTCACGAGACTCTGTCCTTCATCTTTTTTATTTAATTGTGCCATATATTGACATACACAATAAAACGAAACGGTCTCGCCGCACGCTTGCGAAATGTGAAAGTTTATGATAACCTTATCATGTGAATAAACAGCGATGGCACCCAGCATAATTTCCGAATCAAATCTCATGATCAGAGGAGTTCCTATGAGAAAAAGTATCATCATGTTGATGGCGTTCATCTTGACGTTATCACCCATTCCTTCCGCCAAAGCGGTGAATACAATCCGTGCAGCCGAGCCGATTGATCCGCTGGCATACCAGCAGATGCTAGGGAAAGGCATGGATGTTGACTGGTGCAAAACAACCGCCGGTATGTCTCTTTACCACTCGAGTGTTCCCAAAGACTTTAAGCAAGCTGGAATATCCCATGTCCGTATCCGAGTGAAAGACGAAGCCACCGAGGAACTTCTGACGCTGCTCAAGCAACAGGTCAGCGACTGTCTAGATGCCGGACTGATTCCCATCATCGCCTATCAGGCGGATGAACTAAAAAACGATCCGTCAGACAAAAATCTCCGCAAGGTAGAAGCATGGTGGAAAACCGTTGCAGAATATTTTCAGGATGAATCGTTCCTGCTGTCCTTTGACCTTATCATCGAAGTAACTGATGCATTGAAAAATCAGCCAGAACGTCTCAACGAAATCTATGAGCGGTTGGTATCGGTGGTTCGAGAGAGCAATCCTGAACGGATTATTATGATCTCGCCACGTGTGCGGTCTGACGCAGCGTACCTGCGTGATTTGACCATTCCCTCAGCAGCGAATGGATACCTGATGGCAGAATGGCATTTTTACGCCTCCGGTCCCTCCAAAGAAAACCCGCGCAAGCTGTGGATCAGTGGAACTGCGGAGGAAAAGGAACTGATACAGGAAAAGATCAATCTCGCCCTCCAGTGGCAGAAAGACACAGGAATCCCAACTTGGGTAGGGGCATGGATGCCGGGCAATTATAATGACGGAGACAACTACACGATAAAGGAGCAGACCGTATTTGCCTCCTATATGACTCAGGCACTGACCGACGCAGGCATTCCTTTTGCAGTCAATGCAGACAGCCATTTTTATAACCGTGAGCAACGCAAATGGCTGCAGGATATGCAGCCTGTTTTCACAGCGATATACGGACCGCAGACGCTGCCCTTTCAGGACGTACCAGAAGATGTGTGGTATTATTCTGCGGTATCGCAGGTTTACCGAAACCAGCTGTTTTCCGGCACCTCGGCAACAACCTTTTCTCCACAGTGTACTATGACCCGACAGCAGATGTGGATGGTCATGGCAAGACTCAAAAATGTACAGCCTCAATCTATGGAAGAAGCCCGGCAATGGGTCGTATCCACGGGATTGAGCGACGGAAGTGCTCCCATAACAGAGGTTACTCGACAGCAACTGGTCGCATTTTTGTGGCGGCTCTCCGGTTCGCCTGATGTACAATTCGTACCAGAGCAATATCATGATTTTGCAGAAATCGCACCTTATGCGAGCAAAGCCATGGGATGGGCCGTAGAAAAGGGCTTACTCAGCGGCACTTCCCCCCACACACTGACGCCGAATGAAGCAGTGACTCGTGCGCAGGCCGCAGTGATTTTAACCCGATATGATTCGATCATTTGATATTCTCCAGAGTACCAGAAGCGATTGCACTGCGATGATATAAAACCTCGGCGGTTCCTCTTCCGCGCTATACTGTGCGTGCTCGTTCCGATAATACAAGACCGCACGAAGGAACCACACCCTTTCAGATGTGCACCTTCGTGCGGTCTTTTTTGGTCGTATTTTTTCAGGTATAAAAGGCGTATATAATACCGTTCTTATCATATATAGTGTGTCCATCATCATTTGCTCCTCACACTTTCCTTTTATGGAAAATACAGCTGCCACCCTGCAACTTCTAAGAGGACATTGGGTGGCAGCTTATTTTGATTTCACAGAACCTATATGAATCTGGAATCCACAGGTATGAATACAAATTCTTATGAGAATGTATGTTCCGTCAGTTCATCCATTGTCAGTTCCTTATAGTACATTTGCTGTAAACCGGTCGACCATGAATTGTTTTCTGAGGTTTCGTAAAGAATACCCACTTTGCCATTGGAAAGTTCTGCCATACAGCTATATGCAAAGAGTTCGTTTTGTCCTGTGAGTGTATAGTCGTACTCCCAGTCGATTGCATAGCCGTTGCTGCTGGGCTTTACGAGTCCGACATAGATATGTCCATTTTTTCTCGCATTGGAAGAAGTGGTTGCCAGCAGAACAGCAGGATACTCTTTTCCATCTTTCGCAGAGCGCACCTCTTTGCTGTAATTGATTGCTGAAATCTGGCAATTCGTTCCGCGCCCATTATCTCCGAACAAAGAACCAACCTCAGTCCAAGTTTCACCGCCATCATAGCTTCGTGCAGTAATGATTTTGCCACCCGAGCCTGTGGTATTTCTCACAAAGATTTGCAGACTGCCATCTGGCATTTCGACCAGAGCGGATTCATGCAATGCCAATTGCGATGGAATTGGCTCGCCATGTTCCCACGTCTCGCCACCATCATCTGTGTAAATGAGCTCAGTGGAGGATTTTCCTTGATAGTATATTGGAACGAGGATACGACCTTCATATTTGCCATTTTGAATCTGCAAACCGCTGCCCGGACCTGTGATATAATATCTGGAATTCTCACGCTTGACCATACCGGAAATAATGTTTCCAGAATGCCAAGTCTCACCATCATCATCACTGTAAACCTGTAACAGATAGCTGGTATTATACATCTGCAATTCACTGTCTTCATAGAAGATCTTGGCGGGAACCATGACAGGCTCTGCATCGGCGTCCTTTGTCCGCTGCTGCACCTGTAACAACTCTCCGTCCTTATAAAGTTCATATTCACTGCTCAGGCTATATGCAGAAAGGTCTCCCAGAGAGAGGTTGCTGTCGTCTACATTTATACCATTGCTGGAATATGGATTGGGCGTACCAACCAGATGATAGATATTATATCGACCATCGCTGTTCTTCTCACCATAGATATCAACAGCATAGTCAAACTGGCTTCGATCAATATTCATATTGATTCCATTTTGCTTGATATTTTTACTCGAAAGCAGCAAATACTTTTGTCCGTCAATGGTGCAGAAGCCATCTCCATACGCGATATCCCGATTTTGACCTCCATGTGCCTGCCCATCGTTATCAATATTGAGTTGCTGGAAAACGCCTCCATTCCAAGCAAAGGCATCAATGACAAGCAAAATGCGGTTGGTGGGAGATTTCTGATCCTGCACGATGACACCATCGATCACAGAGGAAGAAAACTGCTTATATCCTGTCTCGTCTGCATAATCCTGCATATGCAAGGCATAGGGAATCATTGCATCAGACCACCCCTCTGCTCCAGAATATTTTTCTGCATCTGCCTTGCGGCGAATCGCAGCATCAATATTTTCTGCGGAATCCCCCGTACTGCCAAAGTTTGCGTCACAGCCTGCAATCAGAGAGCCATCCACTGTATGCAGCAGGAATGGAATACGGAAAAACTTGGAACCTGTGGCATCTCCATTGAAGAATACCTTTGTACTTTGATCGGTTTCTCCCCAAGGTTCAGCACTGAGTGCTGCAGCTTCTTCCTGTGTAAACGTTGTCGGAACAAATGCAGCAAAAGCAAGTTCTCCAATGAAATTTTTGTGATTGCTGCTGTTTTCCAAGGTATCCTTGGTACCGCCAATGGTAAGGTAATTCAAATGATTGATATTTTCATTGCTGTTATACCACGAAGTATAATCCGGATACTGTGTCTCTTTGCTGCCGTCAAAGCTCGTTACTGTTTTTGCGGATTTATTAGATAAGTCAGAGGCATCTACGCTATAAATGAATGTATGCCAATCTCTATCTGCCACAACGGTGTCTGAAAGATTTGCAGACATGCCGTCTGGAAAATCCACGCGAACTTGGTCAACCGACGAAACGCCATTGAGCAAAACTGCTCCATATTCGTCCTTTTGATTTCCGCTTCCGGCAGCAAATATTGCCTGATTCGTGTCAGAATTTGTCTTATAACGGATAAGCAGGGTTCCTTTATTGCTGTTTTTCAGGCGCTCTATGTCCTGTGCGGTACCTGAAACGATGCGAGTGCCATCGAATACGCGATCACGCCCGCTGTACGTGTAGCAAAAGCCCTCTTTCTCAGCTGTCTCCAACACATCCTGTAAGGTTGGAAGCGCTGCTTTTGCATGAGCTGGAGTTGCGAATGGTGCCATCATACCAATAGAAAATGCTGTAACAGTCAAAACAGAAAATAGTTTTTTCACAATCATTTCTCCTCATGTATCATCATGTAATATGGGCATCGATTTTCGTAGAATCCACACTAAATGTTAATAACAGAAATCACAGATCAACAAAATGGCATAACCTATTATCCGTAGATTTCCGAAATATTTACCTTTCGATTTTCTTTCAAAGAGAGCGTACAAGCATCCGCGGTTGCAATGGAGTCGCGCGCAGCGCTGCCATCTAGCAGTGGCTTAAACTCATCTTCTACCGGCTCGCCATGCATCACACTGTTGAGGTAAGCCATTTCTTTTTTCATACAGCTATCCAGCCACAGCGGCGGACGGCGCCCGGGCTTGCCATACATGACAGCACCGTCCATTTCCATCTTTCCGTGATAGATTGCGGTACGGTCGTCATCCTCCTCCTGTGTCTCATGTACCAGATAGTGCTCATCGCCTTGTTTGGTGCGCAGGATCATGCCGCAGTCTCGCATATCAATACGAATTGCACCTTCTGTACCTTGAATCAGTACATAGTGCTCACTCCAGTGGAATGCAGAGCCATATTCAATCACTGCATTGGTGCCATTGGCAAACTCAAGGCTGATAAACAGCATATCGTCCTCGTCACCAAACTCCTCACCCTTATGTGCCACATTGCCGCCAATCATGGTCGCAGTCTTGGCTGGTCCCATAATAAACTGGATGCAATCCAGCTCGTGAATGTGGTGATACAGATGACCACCAGATTTTTCACGCATTTTTTTCCAGCTGATGGAAGGCTGCGGCGGCTCCCAGCCATTGCGTGCCGAATGACAATAGAGCACCTTTCCAATGCGTCCCTCATTGATGAGGCGCTTTGCGGTATGTACGCCATTAAAGAAATTCATAATGTGACCTGCCATAAAAATCACACCATTTTCCTTGCAGGTACGCACCATTTCGTCACAGTCTGCATAGCGCAGTGCAATCGGCTTCTCACAAAATACGTTTTTCTTATGACGCGCAGCAACCAAAACCGGTTCCTTGTGCAAATAGTTGGGCGAAGCCACAATAACAGCGTCCACATCTGCACGTGCACAGAGGGTATCGAGATCGGTCTCTACCTCGCAGCCCAACTCCTGTGCAACACTCTCTGCATTCTCTGGGTCATAAACTGCGACGATTTTTGCGCCCTCCTGTTCTGCCATAATACGGGCAAGTTCAGCGCCAAAATAGCCGGTACCTACCACTGCATAGCCAATAGTCTTCATGTATCATTCCTCCTTAATTATGTATAGACGATTATTTGACCGCACCATCTGACAGTCCGCCTGCCATCTTGTTCTGGATCAGACAGAAGAAAAGAATGGACGGAACGACTACGATTGCACAAGCTGCCATCAAAGAACCCCAATTCAAGATATCCGCACCCTCCAGTGTTTTCACAGCGACAGAAATCGTTGTTTTATCCGAACTGCTCATCAAAATCATGGAGTACAGATATTCATTCCATGCATTGATGAATACATAAATGGCAGTCGAGACGATTCCGGGGGCAACCAGCGGCAATACCACCCGACCAAAAATCTGTAATTTATTCGCACCGTCAATTCTGGCAGCCTCTTCAATACCGATTGGTACGGTTTTGAAGAAACCTACCAGCATCCATACCGCATAGGGCACACTAAAAGAAAGATATACAAGCACCAAACCGATTCTGGTATTGGTCAAGTGCAGGCTAGACATGACCATTGCATATGGAATGACAAGCATAATCGATGGAAACATGTAAGTGGTAACCAAGAACTTCGTCATTACGTTTCCAAGCTTCGGGAAAAAGCGAACGATGCCATAGGCGCCCAAAGAAGATATCACAATTGCAATCACAGTGGTCGTACCCGCAACAATTAAACTGTTTCGAATATTCACCGTGAATTTGAGTGTGTCTAATACCGTACGGAAATTTTCCAATGTCCATTGGATTGGCAAAATCTTAGTGGGGTTGTTCAAAATCTCACTGCTGCTCTTGAATGCAGAAACCAGCAGCCAAATGAGAGGGAAAATTGCCATAATGGAAAGGATAATCAAATAGACATTTGAAACAATCGTACCTGCGCGCTGTCCCTTTTTCATATTACCGTTCCTCCTTTTCCCAACGTGCGATTACATAGAAGTAAATCAGGCAGACCAACGACCACCTTAATATGCGGTACGGTAATATGAATAAATGACTGCCATGAGGTTGCACCATCAATTACCGCCGCTTCATATTGATCCTGCGGTACAGTTTGCAGGGCTGCATAGACATTCACCATAATCATAGGTGCGCCAAACCAGATATTGATAAAGACAAGGGTTGGCAAGACCAAATTGGGATCGCTTAAAAATTGCAGCATACTGTCTGTCAGCCCAAGATCCCTTAAAACCGTTGGAACATAACCTTGAATACCATTGAGCATCCATTTCCATGTCAGCGCAATGGCAACAGAAGGAAATGCCCACGGAATAATCATACAAATGCGGTAAAAAGGCTTTGTGAGAGGGTTTCGAATTCTATTGAGTGCAAGTGCACCTGTAAATCCAACCACAACCTGTCCCAATAGGCTGCAAAATGTCCAGCCAAGTGTTGTGACAAATGCTCTCAGAAAATCAGGATCTTGTAGAATTTTTATGTAGTTTTCCAGACCGATTACTTTAAAACTCGGACGGATCAGGGTCTTATTGGTAAAGCTGTACAGCGTTGTGGAGACCAGCGGATATACCAGCAAGCATAGAACCACGAGTATAGACGGCAAAACCAGTACCCAGCGTGTCCAATCGTGATGCTTTTTCATAAGCCGCGTTTTCGCTTTTGAGGTTATCGTGCTCAAGGTTTCACCCTTATATAATGGAGTGCTGCTCCATTACCTTTCTCCCAATTATGAGATAGAATAGAAGCTGTGAATCACAATGTTGTTGTCATCACAGTATTTGCAAAAGGCATAGTTTTTTCACATATTTTGCTGAATTTTGCGTATAAATATCGGGGGGAACACGGAGTTCCCCCCGAATGGCGGACAATACTTAACCAATCATGGTGTCAAAAATCTCATTGAGCTGTTCTTCAGCAGCCTTTGCAGCCGTTTCTACATCTGTACCATTTGTAATGATATCTTGGAACATATTCTCAATCACGCCCTGAGATGTCAGGTAGCTTGCCTGTGCTGTCGGGCCATGCTCGAAGCCGATTGCGTGTCCTGTATCTACGGCTGTTTGAATAATGTCAACGCTGTCTGAGAAAGCCTTGATTGTTTCATCATTGAGGTAAGCTTCCTTTTCAGCAATATCATTCAAAGAGGGCAGCATACCAACCGGTACCGAGTGGATAAAGTCAATATAGTTTTCATCTTCATATAAGAATTCGATAAATGCCTTGCAAATTTCAGGGTGCTCAGAGTTGTTCCATACAACGAGCGGGATATGTGTTGCCTCTGCGCTGTAAACCTGATCTCCCTCGTTCATGCGCGGCAGCGGTGCGCACTTTACATAAGGAACAGCCTCTGGTGTGTTGGACTGCACACCGCCAATCATAAAGCCAGAGTTGAAGTCAAATGCTGTCTTACCCTGATAGAACAAGGTCGCATGATCATTGACAGTATAGTTAATAGTCTCAGCAGGAGAACAATCCTTATACACCTTGAGCCAGTAGTTGATACCATCAATGACTTCCGGACTTGTGAGATTTGCCGTCAAATCGTCATTGAGCAGACTGCCTCCAGCGCTCTGTACATAATAGTTCAGATAGCGCGTGCAGAGCAGGTCGTTCGGGCTGCATGAAAAGGCAGCGCCAAATGTACCATCTTTGGTTAGTGCAACAGCGGCATCATAAAATTCGTCCCATGTAGTGGGTACTTCGAGATTTGCAGCCTTGAGCATATCTTCGCGATACCACATGACCTGCGCATGAGAATAATACGGCACGCCGTATGTAGCACCATCAACCGACATATCCGACAAGGCATTGGCGGAGAAACGGTCACGCCCAATGCTTTCGACCATGTCATCAACAGGCTCGAGCACTTCTGCATTGAGCATCTCAACCACTTCGCCGGTGTTCTGTGCGGTACTCATATCCGGCAGATCACCGGTTGTCAGTCCCGCGTTCCATTTGGTGTTAAAGTCACCCCAGCTGTATGTCTCAATATTGATTTTGACATCAGGGTGCTGCTGCATAAACTTGTCTGCCGCAGCCTGCACTGCGTCCATTCGGGCACCCTGCGTAAAGGAATGCCAGAAAGTGATTTCCCCCTTTAATTCTCCGTCAGCAGTCTGTGATGTGTCAGCAGAACTGGGGGAACCGCATGCTGCGAGTGTTGTAGCTGTCATACCGGCAGCTAAAATCATGGATATTGCTCTTTTCATTTTGTGCCTCCTTAAATTTTCTCCTTCTTTTTATTGGTAAGTATGCCAAATATTTCTTTGTATATGGTACCTATAATTATAAAGATTTTACAAAGGTTGCAAAGAGTAAAAAGCAGGCAAAACTATAACAAATAGTTTATTTTATAATCGTTTTCTTAAACAAGTACAAAAATTAGTATAAATTTTGGTGTATTTTTCCTAATCATAAGCAGAGAAACAGCATTTTTTTATATTCAAATCCCATGTGCAGAGCGGCGGTATTCCTGTGGAGATACACCAAATATCTGCTTAAAACATTCGGAGAAGTAACTGGGGATTTCATAGCCCAAATCATACGCGATTGCAGAAATGGGGTCGTCAGTAACCAGCAAACGCCTTGCCGCATTGGTCATTTTATTTTCCTTGATGAATTGAAACAAGGTCTTGCCTGTCTGTTCCTTAAACAAACGCCGCAATGTACTGACGCTGATTCCTGCCATATCACACAATTCTTGGCGGCTGAGATTTTCTTCTGGGTGTGTGGTGATATAATCCACAATCATTGTAATGCGCGGGTCATGTTTATGCTTTAATGATTTTTCGGCGCGCAGCTTGATGCTCGTCATATCAAAAGTGGCTTCCATGTTTTTTCGATCCTCTTCCAAGCTGTCGTCCTGATCATAATTTTCAGGTGACAGTTTGGCAATATATGCCCATATGAGATTGAGATAACCGCGAATCTCAAGCATCTTAAAGGTATTCCGTGTCAGTGCACTGGTATACAATGCTTCAAAGCATTTTTCCACCTCTGGGGTATCGCTGAAATTATGCTGCCTTGGAAAATGCCAAAGCGACTGCAATAGATCCTGACTCTCATGATATTGAATGGATCCAACGAATCGCACACTAATAAAGACAATTTCGCTCTTTGCCGATCCAGACAGAATACTGCCTTGCGGAATATAAACAACATCTCCCGGACTCACTTCACACGCTTCACCGTTTATCGTAAAAATTGCGTGCCCCGATACGATATAGCGCAGCAATGCATAGGGAACTTCGCTGGGTGTATAAATCCAATTGCGAGAAAAGCGGTACTTATCCACATAAAGAAAATTCGGATAGTAGTTTGAATAAATTGCTTGCATAATTTTCACCTCTTGTTAAAAGAGTACACTTTTATCTCAAAAAACACAAACATTTTTAGATATATTTTGAACATTTCTCCAATTTATACAATTAAATCGCTTATTCTTTATCATTTTTGTTATATCACTTGTCAGAATCCTGCATCCTTTTCTCAGCAGTATTGTTCAAATAACAAACGCGTTCACACATTATCTTTGGTTGCATCTTACCCTACAATTATAGTATAATATTTAATAAACTTACTGTAAGTCGTTCGGGCATTGAGGAGGCGATTTCTTGCCAGATTCCAATATCACCAAGCGTGCACTCGCACAAACCTTAAAGGACTTGATGGCGCATGCCCCCTTTTCCAAAATCAGCGTTGGGGATCTGTGTACCGCCTGCGGTATGAGCCGTAAAAGCTTTTACTATCATTTCCGCGACAAGTATGACCTTGTCAACTGGATTTTTTATACCGAGTTTATCACAGAGGTACAGAACAACACCTATGATACTGCTTGGGACTTTCTGAAAGACATCTGTACCTATTTTTATAGAGAACGTATCTTTTACCAAAAGGCAATGCAGATCCAAGGGCAAAACTCATTCTGTGAATATTTTTCTGAGGTCATGGAGCCGTTCATTCAAACCTTTTTGGATAATATCTTCCATACCGAGGGACAAAGCGAATTTTCCCGCGTCTTTTTGACAGATGCCTTTTTGGTCTCCCTCATGCGATGGCTGAGAACCGCCCATCCACTCCCTCCCGATCTCTATTTAGACAACCTCAAGCATTTACTCATCGACCTTTCCCGACGTATCCTCTTAGACTTTGATCCCGATGCGGCAACCAAATAAAAAAGGGTGAACATTAAAATGTTTCACCCTTTTTTCATGAGTTGTGCTTGGATCCGGTCAAAATCCGCCTTTGCCGCAATTGGAATCATCGGAATAATTGGATTTTGACGCAATTCTATGATTTCCCGTGCAATCTCCTGCGCTTCTCGGCTGTCCCGCTCCTGTACAATGGCAAAATACGGACCGCTCTGTTTGGAAAACCATGCTCTGATACTTTCTGCGGTTTCCTCCGCGCTGCATATATGATACACCCCATATAGACATTTTGCCTGGCGCAAAATCTCCTGTGCCCTTGCACGCTCAGGCGCGTCACAAAGCGCAGTACATACCGTATGGCAAAGTGCGATTCGTGCCGCTGTCTGATGATCAATCAAAAACGGGGGTACAAGGAGCAGTGTTGCCGTTTGCTCAAAAGGCAGCTGCAATGCAGTCGCAAGCGCCTTCCGGCTGTTGACCTGCACAAAAAATGTGCGCACGCCCTTTGCAATATCTCGCTGCATCTGTATCCGCAAGGCACATGATGTGTCTGCCTCTGTAATCGTTAGGGATTTCGCCCAGTCCTGTTCTTCCGCAGCCTGCCGCAGCAGCCTGCCGCCCTCTGCCCAGCTGTCCCAGCCCAATGCAACACTGAAATGCTGTATGCTTTTATGTGTAACCTCACGTACCATACGCTCCAGCAAGGCATAGCAAGGGCTATCCTGCTTTTGCAGCACCTGCTGCAAAAAAGAAAAAATCTCCTGTGCCGTCTTACCCTGCACAAGCTCCTGCCCCAAATCCACCATACGGCGCAGTCCACGCTTGGGGTCTGCATCAATTTCCTGTATGGCGCGTCCAACGACGGATAACAGCAGCATACGCTTCATAGACAATGCCGGCATCTGCTCCCCTCCCTCTCCGCTTCTAAACTCTATTTTATCTTACCCCCAAAGCTGCAAAATGCAAAGGGACAATTCCAAAAATCTGTCCGAAAAAGCATCTTCTGTATACATGGAAGAAAGGTATTTATTCTCCTGCGCCATCTATATACAAAAGATGACAAGTTTGTACAAATATGATATACTATTACGCAATTAGATACTGAAGGAGATTTACCCGATGGACGCCACATTCTTTCAAAGGCTGGAATACCTGCATGAGACAAATCAATATTTGAAAATTGTAGAAACCATTGAAGCCCTTCCCTCACAGGAACAAGATACAGAAGTCATTGGGCATTTGGCGCGTGCATACTATCATCTTGCGCAATATGATCGCGCCTTAGAGCTGTTTTTTTCTGCGCCGCAGCCTGACAGCTTCGTCTGGAATTTTCACATTGGGTGTTCCTACTACTTCACCCACAGACCTTTGCAGGCACTGCCCTATTTTGAACAGGCGTTTACATATCAGCCAACTCCCGACGTGGCGGATTTCATTGCACGCTGTCAGACTTCCGTTTTTGCCAACAAAACCCTCGCCTGTATCCGTGCCACAAAGCACGATGCAGACAACTATCTGCCCCGCAGCGTTCCGGAAGCTGCGCCAAAGGAGCAGCCCACATCGGCATTTCCCTCTGTCATCACGTATTTGCCCCGCGATCTTGCTGCGGTACAGGCGCATATCGAGCAGCACTTCGGCCCCATTGCTGCCGTCTTGACCTTTCACACCTCGCGGGCTATGGAAATCAAGCTTTGCGTCTGCGCACCTACCAGAGAGCGCAATTACTATACGATTTCGACCTTGGGCATGGGGGCACTTCCCATGTCCCTGCCCAAAGAACAGCAGATTCCCGCACGTATGGAGCTGATCATGACACTGCCTGCCGACTGGCATTTTGACCCCAGCGATGAACAGTGGTCTTGGCCTCTGCGCTGGCTGCTCATCACGGCTTATCTGCCCTTTGATGAAAACACATGGCTTGGCTATGGACACACCCTTTCCACAAGCGCCGACCATACGCCCTTTGATGCCAGCACAAAGCAGTCCAGCATCTTACTTGTTGACTTACAGGATCAGCCAAAAGACGCAGCACAGTGTACCCTGCCCGACGGAGAAATCGTCCGCTTTCTGCACATGCTTGCTCTCTATCCGGAGGAACTGGCATACAAATCACAGTATGGTGCGGCGGCTCTCCTGCGGCAAATGTCAAACACCGGACATATCATTCGCCCCTACCGACTCAACACCTGTACGCCGGAGCTGCTGTCCCCGCGCAGCAACCCCTCCCCCTATCTTTGTTAAAAGCATATAAAATCAGGCTGTCTGACAATGATGGGTTCTCCCATCTCGAAATCTTTGTGATTCCGAGTTTCTGCCCCTAAGGAGAACCGATCAAACATCAACAGCCTATTTTGTTTATAATGCGTGTACCTGTTTTGCCTTCGATTCCCTCACGCGCCTTTGCAAGCAATGTGATAAGTGCTGTACGTTTGGGTGCAGATGCGACAAATTTGACGGCTGCCTGCACCTTGGGCAGCATAGACCCCGCCGCAAACTCTCCTGCGGCGCAATAGCATTTTGCCTCCCCGATTGAAAGAGTATCCAGCCATTTTTGGTCAGGCTTTCCAAAGCGAATGGCACATTTTTCGACTGCTGTCAGGATAATCAGCATATCCGCATCTACCTGCTGTGCCATTAGACTGCTTGTAAAGTCCTTGTCGACCACCGCACTCACACCCTTTAGCCCATTGCCCTGCCGAACGACCGGAATCCCACCGCCGCCGGCAGCAATCACGACCTGCCCCGCCTCAAACAATGTGCGAACCGTGTCGATCTCCACAATCTCTATCGGCTTTGGACTGGCAACCACACGCCTCCAGCCGCGTCCTGCGTCCTCCATCATGGTGTAGTTCTTTTCTCTTTGCAGTCTTTGTGCTTCTTCTTTGGACATAAATCGTCCAATGGGCTTGGACGGACGACGGAACGCAGGGTCGTGCGGGTCTACAACAACCTGCGTGATTACAGTGGCACAGGGTTTCGGGATTCCACGGTTCAACAACTCCTCGCGCAGTGCATTTTGCAAATCATATCCAATGTAGCTTTGGCTCATCGCCACACAGACCGACAGCGGAATGACCGGAAACTCCTGCTCTGCTGCATGGGTCAACGCGTTGACCGCATGATGAATCATACCCACTTGGGGTCCATTTCCATGTGATACAATGACCTCATGCCCTGCTTCGATGAGGTCTGCGACCACCCTTGCGGTATCTTTCACAGCCGTCATCTGCTCACTTAGCGTATCCCCCAGCGCATTGCCGCCCAGTGCAATCACAATCCTTTTTCCCATCATATCCAACCTTTCTTCCCATTCTCCGTGACAATATATGGTTATCCTTATCTTACGCATACAAAAAACAAAAGTCAATGGACTTTTATTTTTTGGTGTAAAAGGGAAAATTTCAGCTTGCTTTCTATATGCTTTGAGCGCTCCCGATTTGCTTTGCGGCGGCGCGCTGTTTGATGCTGTTCTCTGTACCAATTTCGGTGCCGATACCTGTTTCTGCAAAGAGGAAAATCTTTTTAGACACAAAATTTTTATGGCTTTTCATGATTTCGTATGCTATACTGAATAAAAATGCAGCACGCAAAAGGCAGAAAAGCGGCGAATGATTTGTGCCTTGCTCTCGATGCACTGTGGCAGGGCGTGTACGCGGGTACTCTGATTTCATGCAGCGACAGCTGCAAAAAAATTTTGCCTTTTTCTGGATTTCCCGAATATTTTTTTCTGCTGCCCTTGCGAAATGTAGACACCAGATTTTAGGAGGATATTATGCGTCACTTGATTGACCCGCTCGACTTTACCGTGGAGGAAACACAGGAGCTGCTTGCTCTGGCAAACCGCATCGCCGCAAATCCGGCGGCATACCAGTCGGTTTGTGCACACAAAAAGCTTGCCACCCTGTTTTATGAGCCTTCGACACGCACCCGCCTTTCCTTTGAATCGGCAATGCTGAACCTTGGCGGCTCTGTGCTCGGCTTTTCGAGCGCAGACTCCTCCTCAGCCTCAAAGGGAGAATCGGTTGCAGACACCATCCGTGTCATTTCGTGCTATGCAGATATCGCCGCCATGCGTCACCCCAAGGAGGGCGCACCGCGCAGAGCCGCACATTTTTCGTCCATTCCGGTCATCAATGCCGGAGACGGCGGACATCAGCACCCGACCCAGACCCTGACCGACCTGCTGACCATCTACCGCCGCAAGGGACGTCTGCACGACCTAACCATTGGACTGTGCGGTGACCTCAAATTTGGGCGTACAGTACATTCCCTCATCAAGTCATTGTCCCGCTATACAGGAATTCGCTTTATTCTCATTTCTCCCGAGGAACTGCGCGTGCCAGACTATGTAATCACCGAGGCACTAACTCCCAACCACATTGCCTATATAGAGACCACCAGCCTCGAGAACGCAATGCCCGAACTGGATATCCTTTATATGACCCGCGTACAGAGAGAGCGCTTTTTCAATGAAGAGGATTATATCCGTCTCAAGGATACCTATATCCTGACAGCAGATAAAATGAAGCTTGCCAAAAATGATATGGCGGTGCTGCATCCCCTGCCGCGTGTCAATGAAATTGCTCTGCCAGTGGACGATGACCCGCGTGCAGCATATTTTGAGCAGGTACAAAACGGCGTTTATGTGCGCATGGCGCTGATTATGACACTACTGGGTCTTACGGAGGAATAAACATGCTGAATATTGATTCTATCCAGAACGGCATCGTCATTGACCATATCAAGGCAGGCACTGGCATGCAGATCTATCATCTTGCTGGTCTGGACGATTTGGACTGCTGTGTGGCACTCATTCGCAATGCGCGTTCGGCAAAGCATGGACATAAGGACATCATTAAAATTGAATCGATGATCGACCTCGATTTGAATGTATTGGGATACATCGACCCCGATATTACCATTGATATCATCCGTGACGGTAAAATCGTGGAAAAGAAAAAGCTGGTTAAGCCTAAAGTCCTAAAAAATGTGATTCGCTGCCGCAATCCGCGCTGTATTACCACCATTGAAGAAGATATCGAGCATATCTTTGTTCTGGGTGAAAACGACAAATACCATTGTCTGTACTGTGAGCAGGAACCGAATCATCAAAAACTGTAAGCTGCTTCCCGTCACAATCCTTGTTGTGGCGGGTTTTATTTTGGAAAGCGCCAATTTCAGCAAAAAATAGATGATTTTTTATAAAAATTGTGTTATGATATTTTTATCTGTCTTATGAGAAACCGGTATTTTGTTGGATTTTCGGCACTTTGTTGATGCTGTGATATTGACAAGTCACAACGGTTGGTTTATCATAATACCATAACATATGAATGATTACTCATATATTCCAAAGGAGTTGATGCTATGAGTCTGGACCCTAAGAGCAAAGAATCTCCGTCAGATGAGTCGCTTTTGCTTGACCCTGACTTGCTGTCCCTTTTTGGCGAACAGCTCAAATCGATTGCAGCCATAGAGCACACCGATGAACCGGAGCATACAGAGGAACTGAGCGCTCCTCCCACCGCCGACACCACCCCCGAAGTACCGGAACTCTCAAACGGCTCTTCCGCGCTTCCGGAAATCGAGGACGATGTACACATGCCGCTTGAGGCGTTCTCTCCAACTGACAATGTGCCTTTCTCGAATTTTGATTTTCCTGAGCCACTCGATCTATCTAAAATCTTAGATGACGAAACGCTTTCGGATACCCTATCAAAAACCGCACAAGTCGACGGTATTTCTTCGGATCCCACACACGATCAAGATACCCTCAAATCGCTTGATGCGCTGGTATCAGAGCATACTTCCATAGATGACTGTTCTGACCATGTGCACGCGGAAGATTGCGGCTGTACGCATGACCACCACGAAGAAGGCGAGAACTGCTGTGCGCATGAACACCACGAAGAAGGCGATGACTGCTGTGCGCATGAACACCATGAAGAAGGCGATGACTGCTGTGCGCATGAACACCATGAAGAAGGCGATGACTGCTGTGCGCACGAACATCATCACCACGATGGCGGGGATTGTGACTGCTGTGATGAATCATCTCCCTCCCAGCCTCCCCGTCAGGAATTAAGCAAGGATGCGCGCGGAGAACGCCGTATTTACAGTATTCAGAATTTGAGCTGCGCACACTGCGCTGCACTCATGGAAGAAAAGATCCGCAAGCTGCCCGGCGTTTCAGATGCCGTTGTAGTCTATGCCACCAAGCAGCTTCGTCTGGCAGCGGACGATCCAGAAGCACGGCTTGACCAAATCCGCCGTGTGTGTATGTCGGTCGAACCCGAAGTACGCATTGAACCTGTGGACAATATTCCGCGGGCAAACGAAACATTCCATGACGACAAATCTGAAATGCGCAGCATCGGATTTGGCGCGGTATTGCTCGTCATCGGCATGATACTCGAGCACTTCCAGCCTTTTGTCTCCATGTTCATCCATTGCCTTGCCTACGTCATTTTAGGCGGAGATGTGCTGCTGACTGCATTTAAGAATATGAAATCCGGTCATATTTTTGATGAAAACTTTCTCATGTCCCTCGCGACCCTTGGTGCGATTGCGATGGGCACGTACAGCGAAGCCGTTGGTGTCATGCTGTTCTATCGTGTTGGCGAGTTCTTCGAGCACCGCGCCGTAGAAAAGAGCCGCCGCCAAATCATGGAGGCCGTTGACCTGCGTCCCGAGGTCGTTCACCAAATTGATGCAAACGGTGTCGTACACACCATTCCGGCAGAGCAGGCAAAGGTAGGAGACCTGCTGCTCGTGCGCCCCGGCGACCGTATCCCGCTTGATGGTATCGTACGTGCCGGTGACAGCCGCGTGGATACTTCCCCAGTCACCGGTGAGCCGGTTCCGGTTTCGGTTCGTCCCTCCTCCGAGGTCATCTCAGGCTGCATCAATAACACTGGCGCACTGCAAGTAGAGGTCACCAATGCCCTCGCAGATTCCATGGTTACTCGTATTCTCAACGCAGTTGAGAATGCAGCTGCAAGCAAGCCGCGCATGGATCGTTTTGTGACCCGTTTCTCACGAGTATACACGCCAATCGTTGTAGTGATTGCGATTATAACGGCAATCGTTCCCTCCATCGTCACTGGTGACTGGATGCACTGGATCTACACGGCACTGAGCTTCCTTGTAATCAGCTGCCCCTGTGCACTGGTACTCAGCGTACCACTTTCCTTCTTTGCCGGCATCGGCGCTGGCTCCAAGCGCGGTATCCTGTTTAAGGGCGGCGCATCTCTCGAAGCACTGAAAAATGTGCGTACAGTTGCCATGGATAAGACTGGTACATTGACCAAGGGCAATTTCATTGTACAGCGCATCTTTCCGGCTGAGGGTATGAATGAAACCGCACTTCTGTCCATGGCAGCAAGCTGCGAACAACATTCGACACACCCCATTGCCCACAGCATCTTGAGCGCCGCTCATGAACGCGGTCTGCAAATCGTGCCGCCCTCTAAGGTACAGGAAATCGCCGGCCAAGGCATTGTTGCCATGATTTCCGGTGTCACAGTGCTTTGCGGAAGCCGCAATCTGCTCGAAACCGCAGGTATCGACCTGTCCGGTTATACCGTCAAGACAGCGGGCACCGAGGTTCTGATTGCAGCAAGCGGCCGCTTTGCTGGTTCCATCATCATTTCAGATACCATTAAGACGAACACCAAAATCGCAATGAAGAATCTGCGCAAGCTGGATTTGATTACGGTCATGCTGACTGGTGACGCACAAGACAGTGCAGAATCCGTAGCAGCTCAGCTGGATATTCAGGAGGTTCGTGCCCGTCTCATGCCTGAGGAAAAGCTGAATGCCTTGCGAGATATCCGCGCACAGCACGGCGCCGTGATGTATGTCGGTGATGGCATCAACGATGCCCCTGTACTCGCCGGTGCAGATGTTGGTGCCGCAATGGGCTCCGGCTCTGACGCAGCCATCGAAGCGGCTGATGTCGTGTTTATGACCTCTGACCCACTTGCAATCGGAGATTCGATTGAAATTGCACGCAGCTCCATTCGCATTGCATGGCAGAATATCATCTTTGCACTGGTCATTAAGCTTGGCTTTATGGTGCTCGGTCTGTTCGGAATTGCCTCTATGTGGCTTGCCGTCTTTGCAGATACTGGTGTTGCCATGCTTTGTGTACTCAATGCCATTCGTATCCTTTATAAAAATTAAATTGCAGAAATCCATTTGATTCCTGTGATTGGAATAAGAAAAAGCCTCCCTCCGTTACCTTGACGAAGGGAGGCATTCTTTATGTTTCGATAAACTGGAAGTTATAATTTTAAATTAATTTGAAATTCAAAATCTTTTTCACAATTAAACTCTTTACCTATTTGTTCTACAAAATAATTTTCATTTTCCGGATAAACTACTTTGGTAATCACTCTTAATAAATCCAATTCTTCAATAGATTCTTCCAATATACCTTCAAATGTACTCCAGCCATCTATTACAGGCGAACATACCTCATTCAACATATCAGAAAAAAGTTCATATCCTTTTATGTGTTGGTTGCTTGCCAACTGACTAGCCCTACTTGAACATAACATTTTTTCCAGCATACTATACTGTTTACTATTTAAACTTACTTGATATGTTTTCATGTATCGTTCCTCCCAAATTCCGATTTTCTGCTTTCCTCCAAAATAAAATTTGTCAGTCTCTTTTCATATATAGCAATGGATAAGGATTGCCTTGTTCATCTAACTCTGTTCTTTTATAAACTGCAAATCCCATATGTTCATAAAAGCCTTTTGCAAGAGGATTCTGTTCATTGACTGCCAGTTCATTGATCGAATACGTGTCAATACCATATTGCAATAATTGTTTCCCTATTCCCTGTCCCCTTCTTGCATTTGAAACGAACAACATATCAAGCATCTTATCTGCAACTCCCATAAACCCTACTGGATCTCCGGCTTGATTCACCGCCGCTACCAAAACAGGAACACTATTTAATGCTTGTGGCACATACTGCTTAATATTTCTAATCTCATTGTCAGATAAAAATAAATGAGTCGCTTTCACAGCGCTCTCCCATACTGCTACTAATTGTTCAATGAATACAGTCGTTCTGTCTTTTACTTCTATAACTTTCATATTCTTTCCCTCTGCAAAATTCTGATTTTCTGCTTTGACAACTCTTTGCTAAACCGAAATTGTCATTCAGCTTATAGGCATTTCGTTTCTAGCTTCTTCAAACATTTTTTTGAGAAATAATTCTATGTTGTCCACGCATTTCACATAAGTTATCAAATCATCATTTACACTAATATAAATCGGGGGATTCGGATTTGCCTCCTGTAAATCTTTCAGTAAATAACCAGCTGTCCAAATGCCTTGATTTTCTGACCAGAGAATAATATAATTTTCAGTTATAGAATACCATTTTTCAACAGGTAACTGCCATAGTAAAAAGTAGTCATTATTATATTTTGACATATTATCTTTTGCACTTAAAAACTCATTTTCCCAGTTCTTTTGAATGTCTTGTTGGATAAGCTGATATGTTGTTTTTATATTTTTGGGCTTAACCAAATGATTATATACATAATTGATTTTAGCCAATCCATATTGTATTAAATAATTTCGATAATTACTTGGTAGGTTTACACCAATGTTTTGTTCGGCTCTTATAATCTCGTTCTCTGAAAAACCTACCTCTGGTATTTGATATAATTCTACAATTTCATCAATGTTCATATACTATCTCCAGATTCCAGTTTATCTTTACTTTATCACAGTTTTCGGCATCATTCAACCAATACCATAAGACACGGTTCCAAAAACCTGAAATGGGAGACTGTCCCAAGTCCAGCATTGACATGTTTGAACCATCTATGGTATCATAACAGCAAGGGAATGAATGTCTCCCGCGGCATCTGCCGAAACCGCTGAAATGAAAGCTGATGACTTCTGCAATTTTGCAGAGGCATCAGCTTTTTTGTGTCACAATTTTTAGGAGGGTATCCATTATGTTTTTCGGACTTGCTTTACTTTTTTTGGGTGGCTTGCTTGCAGGGCGCTTGTGTCGCCAACTGCGTCTGCCGCCGCTTCTGGGTATGCTGCTTTTGGGTATCGTACTGGGTCCCTATGCGCTCGACCTGCTCGATAACAGCCTGCTTTCTATATCGGCTGACCTGCGCCGCATCGCGCTCGTCATCATTCTGACCCGTGCCGGACTGAGCCTTAATCTCGACAGCCTGAAACGTATTGGTCGCCCCGCCTTTTTACTGTGTTTCCTGCCAGCTGTTTGTGAAATCTGTGCAATTGTAATACTCGCACCTCGAATTCTGGGACTGCACCCAATGGAAGCCCTGCTCCTTGGCACGGTGCTTGCTGCGGTTTCCCCTGCCGTTGTTGTGCCGCACATGGTACACCTTCTGGAATCTGGCTATGGGGTCAAGCAGGGGATTCCACAGATGATTCTCGCCGGTGCTTCCATAGATGACATTTTTGTGCTCGGTCTATTCTCTGTCTGCACCAATCTCATGTCCGGAGGATCGTTCTCTCTCATGGAAATCGTTCGGCTGCCGCTGTCCCTGATATTTGGTATTCTTGCTGGAATCCTATGTGCTCTCATCCTGCGCAGGGTCTTTGCATTTTTTGAGTCCAGCGCGCAACAGGTCGTGCTCATACTTGCCGTATCCTTTTTACTGCTTTTTGTCGATGACCACATGAACGGTGCTTTCTCCGGTCTGCTTGCTATCATGACCCTTGCCATCGCACTTGCCAAACAGATTCCGGTCAAAGAAATTTCTGCGCACTATAACAGCCTATGGGCAGGTGCAGAACCCATCTTGTTTGTGCTTGTTGGTGCCAGTGTCAACATCTCCTACGCTGCAAACTCCAGCCTGCCTGTTTTGCTGGTGATTGCGGGCGCACTCGTATTCCGTATGCTTGGAGTCCTTCTCTGCACTGCAAAGACCCATCTGCTTGCACGCGAGCGCATCTTCTGCATGCTGTCTTACACCCCAAAGGCAACCGTACAGGCAGCCATTGGTGCCATACCGCTTTCTCTTGGATTTGCCTGCGGACAAACCGTATTAACGGCAGCGGTGCTTTCCATTCTGCTGACCGCCCCCCTCGGTGCCATTGCAATCAACACGACCTATCGCAAACTGCTTTCCCCATCACCAGACCAGTGAGCGAACAAAAAGAGGAATCCTCCTGCGGGCGACGCTTTTGTGAAAGCTATCCGCCGTATAAATGGGTAATGAGAATCTTAGTGCCAAGAAAAATCAAGACACCACCCCCCGCGGCTGTGGTATATCTTTGGAAATGCCTTCCGATTTGATGCCCCAAATGCACGCCCAATAAGCACAAAACACCTGTAACCACTCCGATCAGACTGACCGCAGGCACAATAGATACCTCCAAGAAGGCGAAAGTCACACCAACTGTCAGTGCGTCGATACTGGTTGCGATAGCAAGCGGAAGCATTGCACGCATACGAAAAGAGGCATCGACATCTTCCGGCGCACCGTTATATGCCTCCTTGAGCATACTCACGCCAAGAAATCCGAGTAAAAAAAACGCAATCCAGTGGTCATACTGCCAGATGACATTCTGAAAGCGAATACCAACCAAATAGCCGAGAAGCGGCATCAGCGCCTGAAATCCACCAAAATACAAACCCACAGACAGCGCTTGTCTCGGATTGACATGTAAAACAGAAAGCCCTTTGCATACAGAAACTGCAAAGGCATCCATCGCTAAACTGACTGCGACCAAAAACAATTCCCAAATTTGCATAGATACAAATTGCAGCCTCCTTTGATGATTTACTTATTGAAAACGGTCAAATAATTTTGACCGTCTATAAATCCTATTTTTCTAGATATAGAGCCAGTCCCCATAGAAACTGGCCCTGATATCTCAGATTACGTCCCAACAGCGCAGGTGATGGTTAAAATTCAAAACGTATATCGGTAGATTTTGAAAATTTACAGCTGCTGTACCCCAAAGATAAAATTGACAAAACGACTTTTTGACATGCTAATCATAAAAACTTATCAAAGACTTGATCAATCTGTATTTTGATCATCTGTGTCGCCTGCTTGAGACGAATATTTTCCTTCTTCAAATCAGATATATACAGCTGGCGCTGGATTTTCAGCTTGAGCAGTCTTTCATCTACCGGTTTTTGCAGAAAATCATCTACACCATGGATATATCCCTCCAACTGAATGTCCGGGCTGTCCATACTGGTAAGGAAAATGACCGGAACGGTCGCAAGCTTTGGGGTCTCCTTTAGCACCTTGAGTACCTGCATGCCATCTGTTCCCGGCATTACAATATCCAGCAAAATCAAATCCGGCGGCTCATTTTTTTGTAAATGTCCCAATGCCTGTAAACCAGAAGCATTTGTGATGACTTCATAATCTGCTGCAAGCCATGCTTTAACAATTGCCACACTAATGGGATCATCATCAATAATCATAATCTGTTTCATAACAATATTCTCCTGTTTTTTGCGTATCATTTGTAGTATTTTAACGGCAGTCACCCAATCTATCACATCTATCCTGTGAGATTGCCGTCCTTTTGCACCGCTCTATCTTATGTGTGCCCTCATACAGATATACCTTTTTGAGTGATATTTCATAATTATATCATCACATCTTATCAAAAATATGGTATCGTTCTTGATATTTTTATTATGTATTTTTATTATACCATATGTGTATACAAAATTCCACCCTTCACCCCATTGTTCTGGTATTCACTTCAACATAATTTGCACAAAAAGCCTTGTGACATTGTTCTTTCATGAACAAACAATCCCAAATTCTATGGATTCCCATATTGCTATGTGCATGATATAATAATTCTGTATTACATGATTCTTTATTTTGTGCATTTCTAATACACATTTTTACTCCACCGAAAAGAGGTTTCTCAATGAAGAAATGGTTCGCTTCCAAAGAAGCCAAAAAAATTACAGGGATCATATTTATTTTGTGCGCAACATTGGTTGTCCAAATCATAGGATTTTCATATTTTAATGACAGATTGTATCGCATGTCGCTCGAGCATTCTATGGATCAGGTCGAGGAACTGTCTGTTTTTGCAGAAAAGAACATTCAACTCGAAATTAACCGTTATATCCATATTCTTGAGGTCGTTGAAACACAGCTGGATCAAAAAGCGCTCATTCATTCTCAAACCATGATAGACCATCTCCGACAGGCACATCAGTCCTCCGGATTCAAAATGATGGGGCTTTCCGACCTGAACGGAAACGGTATTTGCTCCACAGGTGAAAAATATGATATCTCCTATGAAGGTATTCAGCAGCGCATACAAAATGGCGAGGTTTTCATCTCCAATGTATTGAAAGATGGAACCGAAATGCTCATTTTCATTGCCATTCCCTTCAAATCAGAAAATCAAATCTGCGGTATCCTGTGGGGAAAATACGCACTTATGGATATGGTAGACAATCTGAATTTTTCCGATACCTCCTACAAATATTTCCAAATCATTGATGACAAAGGCAATTACCTTCTGCCCTCCAACAAACAGATCTCGCAGAACAAATCATCCTATGAGTCCAAAGGAACTATTTGGGATACACTCAATACCTACCATTACACAGACAGTATGTCCCCGAGTCAGCTTTATGAGTCTATCCAAAATCGTCAGAGCGGTAACTTCTATCTAAAAAGCGATGGAAAGGGACGCTATATCAATTACCGCCCGCTTGATATCAACAACTGGTACTTATTTTCTATTCAAGAGGAGGACGGACTGCATGCCTATGTCCATCATACCAGACAAATTGCAGTATACCTCTTTACACTGCTTGCCATTGGTCTGCTCACGATTTTTGGCATTATTTATAACCTGATTTACAATATGTATAAAAAGCTTGCAAAGCAAAATTCCGAAGTACAAGCCATTAATGCCATGTTCCGTACCACCCTCCAGCAAACCAAAAGCATCCCATTTGCCATTGACAAATAGCTTAAGGAATTGATTTTTTACGGGTATCCCACAAAGGATCTGATCCATCGCTGCACATTTTCTGATATGAATCCGAATCGTATGCTAAAGAAAGGGATATTGTCACCGAGCAGTCTAGGGGAATATGCAAAGCTCTATCAAAGCGTTATCATGCAGCATAAAAAATGTGATCCTATTGTCCTCCATTGCTGTATTGGCAGCACAAAGGCATGGATTCGTGTCCGTATTATGGAGGCAGATAATCAAACGGAGCAGATGATCGGCGTTCTGGAGGATTATGGTGAGCAAAGAGAAAAAGAAATCCAAATTGAAAATCATCTAGATGATATCAAGAAAATCGAAAAAAAATCTCAAATCGATTTTCTGACCAAGCTATATAACCGAGAAGCCTTTGTCAAAAAGCTTGAAACTGCACTAGAGAAGGCTTGGACAAGCCATCAGACCGGTGCGCTGCTCATTCTGGATCTCGACCATTTTAAGGAGGTCAATGACCGTATGGGGCATGGAATGGGCGATATCGTACTGCAAAAAACAGCAGACACACTTCAAAGCTTCTTCCGCATGAACGATATTGTCGGCAGGCTTGGCGGTGATGAATTTGTGGTGTTTGCACACAATATACGAAATGTCACCGCATTTGAACAGCGTATTAAAGAGCTCAACCGTCTGTTGTGCAAGGTATATCACAAGGGAGAGCAGCATGTTGAAGTCAGTGCTTCTATCGGCATTGTCCTAACGGGCAAGAACCGTTCCAGTTTCCAGACACTTTATGAAAAGGCAGACAAGGCTTTATATCAGGTCAAGCAGGCAAACCGCAATGGCTACCAGATTTATTCTGAACTTTTGTAAAAAAACAAAAAATGTGTACAAAACGAGGCTGCCGAACAATTTCGGCAGCCTCATATGCGGTTTTTGATTCCTGCAAATAAATATTTGACAATTTGCTATCCTGTGCCTATACTAAACTTCGACAGGAGGAAACCCTTATGGAATCTAACAGCAATCAAGAATACTATCTGCGCTGTGAACGGAACTATGTGTTTATGCTGCTAATGGCTGTTTCCGGCATGATGGGCGCATATACGTTTATATTACGCGGCGGTGCTTTCTGCAATGCACAGACCGCCAATATCGTTATCATGTCGATTGCCTTTGGAGAAGGCAGATGGAGAGATGGTCTATATTTTTTGATTCCCTTTGCAGCATATATCGCAGGGACATTCCTCTCCGAGGCGCTTCCCTCCGTTGTAAAGCACCATAGTCTTGTACGATGGGATACCTTGCTCATTGCTGTCGAAACATTTGTACTGTTTCTCATTGGACTGGTTCCGCTCACCGTCCCGCACCAAATCATTCAAATCATCATCAATTTTATTGCCGCAATGCAGTTTAACACTTTCCGACAGGCAGAAGGGATTCCCATGGCAACGACCTTCTGCACCAATCACGTTCGTCAGCTTGGCGTAGCAGCCGCTAAAATTGTGCGAAAACACGATACTGCTGCTGCACGCCGCGGAAAGATTCATCTGCTTATGCTGCTGAGTTTCTTTGGCGGCGGCGTACTGCTTAGCTTTTCTGTCCAATTTTTACAGGAAAAATCCATTTGGCTGGCAATTGTCCCGCTCTTAATTATTCTTATAAATTTGATTCACGCTGATCTTGTGAGTGAGCATGACGAACTATCTCGCACGCCGCACGGACATTGATGACAGCTTGCAAAAACTTGTTCCATAGAAACCACTAAAATCTATCAAATTTTTAGCGGCGCCTCCCCCAGATCTATCCGTGGGAGGTGCCGCTTTTCCCCATTGACAAGCATTTGCCTTCATATTTTTTCTTTTTTAGAAATCATTTTCCTTTGCTCCTTTGGCTTTCTTCTGTAAAAATCCGTTTGCCAAAAGCGTCAGCCCGACAGACAACACAAACCAAAGCAGGGCAGCCGCTCCAAAGCGAAGCAGCAAACAAATAAAATGGTGTTCTGCCTGCCATTTGTTGTCAAAGGCATAGAATACACCGTCCATATCTGCCCCATATTCTTCATAGATGGCAGAAAGATGTTCACGCGCAGTGTCCGTCATTCCTACTTTCTGTCCAACGGGAAGCGTAATGTGCTCCCCTCTCCGGACAGCTTCTGCTGAGTCCTGTGGGATCTGTGCCACGATGTAGGTATGACCCGGAAGTTCCAGCAGATAATATGGCAGGTAATACCAGTCAAAACCTGAAGTTTTAACCTCTGCCCGCCGGCTGCCAGTGGTTGTGCGTCCATTATAGGTGTGTGTATTATAGTGATCGACCCATGGCTTGAGACTGGAAACATCGGTTTCGACAATCCCCACAGGCTCCACAGTCACATATTCCACTGCAAAGCTGATTTCTGCAAAATCCGCTGCACTGTATAGACGGGGAATGTCTGCACCTGCAGGAAAGCCAGTAAAATCTGCCTGACCATTTTGTTCGATATCGCGCATCGTGACCAGCGGCTGCTCTGATTGAAACAAAGATTCCGGATTCCAGTTTATGAAAAGCAGAGCGGCACAAACCAATGCAATTAAAGCGCTGAATGTTGGGATAAACGGTATTTTTTTCATTTTTCTACAAACTAGAAGTTATCTGTACATTGATAATTCAATGCTGTCCATATATTGTCCGAGAGACATATTGAATCTCTGGTAATCAGCGGTCTCAAATTCATCTGTCATCTGAGCAACACTCACATTGACAGTGTTTATCTGATTCAAAAATGTTACCATCATGGGTACTTCTAGGATTTTTGAAAATCCTCTGACTGTCATGCTTCCCGCTTCAGTAAGTTTGATAATATCTCCTTTCGATGACACTCTTATTCTTTTATTATCAATCAGAATTTCAATGTTATCATAATAATCAAACATTACATGAGCTGCTTTGCATATTTGTTCCCAACCAACTGCGTATGTCAGATTCCATCTGGATAATAACCAGCCGTTCTCTTCCTTTACTGTAATCAATAGCATTTTCCATTTCCCCTAACCTCAAAATTTTGATTTTCTGCTTTACAACTTTCCTCCAAAATAGAAATTATTTTTCTGCTAACGATTTTCCAACAACATAAACTCCAACCAGCATTTCTCCAATTGACAATCCCAATAGCGAACCGGAAATAAATTCCTTAAAATCTGAACCTCCAACCGCATATGAAATTACCTGTAATGCAATGCCCATTACAATAAGCATCATTCCATATAACATATTTTTTTGCTTTTCTAATTCTTGTGTTCTTCTTAACAAATCTAAAATCTGCTCATTATCATAAGGGCGAACGCTCTGTTCTTGGGATATTTCTCCATCTATGAGTTCTGCCACTGTAACTTCAAGTTCTTGACATAAACTTTTTACAATGGAATAATCTGGCATACACTTGCCAGTTTCCCACTTAGAAATCGTCTTATTGGAAACCCCAAGCTTCTCTGCTAATTGTTCCTGCGTTAGATTTTTCTGTTTTCTCTTGAACGCTATAAATTTTCCTATAACGAATTGATTCATATGTATTTCTCCATTCATTTCATAATATAACGGTACTTCTTTCATGATTGAAATAAAATCCCTTATAAGTAGAATATAGGTGGAATCCCTATAAAATAGCGAAATACTCCATAGAAGGCTCAACAGAAAATTCAAATTTTCTACTGAGTCAACTCTCTGTTACACCAGAGGTTCATCAGTCGAAATACTTAAAATCAAATCCTTCTTCAGGCTCACCAATTTCATACCCCAAAGCTTCTGTCAATCTTTTTTTCAGCAGACAATACCATTCTTCCCAAATATCATCAGGCATGGTTCCGGCAATCTGTATCCCGCTTGGCTCCACAGATGCCCACAAGTCTATATCTTTCCCGCTCCAGTGCGAGTCATTCTCACGTCCGTTCCAATAAGGCATTATTTCATATACTCTGCTGATTTTCTCCCAAGCTTTTTCAGGGATACTATAATGAATGTTCAAATTTATATCGTGATACATAGAACATTTCTCCTATAAGCTTTCGATTTTCTGTTTCCTTAACGGTTCTCCTGTTTTGCTGTTCAAATTTCTGTTATAACTGCATCAAATTCCAATTTATGCCACGCCTCTCAACAAGCATCATCGCCTTTTGAAAAAGAGGAGAAAAATCATAACCCCTGCCAAGACAAGCAACCAGACTGCACTTGTCCAATTTTTATGTTGTATTGCCATCTTGAAATCTATAATCCACCCGAACGTAAATAAGATAAGTGAAGCGAGCAAAAATAATATGCCAAATCCAGTACCATAGCGAAAACAAAAATCAGGATATGCAGCGTCTGAAGCAATCACAAACAGAAGCAAGCCGAACCCAATCAAAGATGTGATGATTGCTATTTTTGTCAGTTTATTCATCGGATATCTCTCTAATGTCACCTTTCCCAAAGCATCGTATATTCTTTTTCTCCGGTGTCTTCGTCCACTCCTTCTGCGCAGATGGAAAATCCCTCTCTATGATAAAATGCAGCTGCTTTTGTATTTTTCTGGTATACATTGAGAGAAAGCGTATCACATTTCTGTTTTACATAGGTCAGAAGCTGCTTACCAATTCCACAGGAACGGTAATTTTTGTCTACAAAAATCCCTGCAATATATCCATTCATCATTCCAATAAATCCCTGTATGCTTCCATCTGTATCATAGACAAAAATCTTTGCCTGTAATAATGCTTGCTGCACATCGGTAAAACGAGAACACCAGTATGTCTCAGGTATAAAAGAATGTGCGTCTTGATTGCCGGAAAGCCACAGCCTCATGACTTGCTCGGTATCTGCGTTCTGAAATTCTCGAATCATCTTTTTCCTCCTCTTTTGCACAAAAACATCTAACTGAAATTTGAGCAGTCACACCCGTCACAAAAAATATGCGGCGTGCTTTTGTGACCGTATTTTGTGTAATCAGGCAATAAAAAAATCTGACCAGCCTTTTAACTTTTTATCAGTCCATACCAATGAATTACACGCTCACCTTGCTCCGTGATTCCTCCTGTTTGACAACTCCGTCAGCTTTCCTAATCCAATCATCAAGAAACTTCATCTCGTCTGGTGTATGAAACCAATGCGCTCCATTTTCCATAACTGTGAGTTCTGCATCAATTTGTTTCGTGAATTCAAATATTGTTTCATAAGAGGTTAAGTGATCCTTTTGTCCATACAGAATATGGGTTGGAATTTTCCATGTAACAGGATTTTCTCTTACATAGCAAAGGTATTCCCACGAAAGTATTTGTCCAAAGCCTGTTGGGATTTCCTTTTTCTCTCTTAATTCCGTCTCTGTAACCTTCGCCTCAGCCATCATATCTATAATGAGCCTTTCCATATCGACAACTGGCGAAATAAAATATGCCTTCTCTATGTTCTGATTGGATAAGGCGTTGAGCGCAAAATAAGCACCTATACTATTCGCAATCAGCTGAACGGATTTACAGTCCTTACAAGCCGCCTGAAAAAGCAACGGGAATTCTTCTTTTGCTTCCCATGGAAACTGCGCAGTATATTCAAGACCAATCACATCGCAATCTCTAAAAAGCGATGTGTAATGTGCTGCTTCCTGTGTATCTCCACCTTTTCCATGTATATAAATCACAGTTTTATTCATATCAACAAATCTCCTAAATTTTCAGTTTTTTCCTGTTATTTTCTCGTTTATTCGTCGTATAAATAGGAAATTCTCACATCTTTTTTATAATCATCAAATAAGGATTTTGCAAAGCACTTGAGATAGGTTTGGTCAAATTCATTTTCAAAGGTCAGCTCGTGTTCACAGTCATTTACATGATGATAGATGCTCCCCTTGACATGAATATGCCCTCTGCCGCAAACAGTAAACTCCAGATAACTATCACCATACGGCCCCTCCAATCTCGCATAACCTCCCAGTGTTTCATACAATCTATTGAGAGATGCGGCAAAACCTGCAAGTCCATAAACATCAATATCCATCATGGAGTCAACAGAAAACCCATAACTAACTACCTTGAGATGCAGACTCATACTGAGCGGAAAGGAAAGATCCGTTTCATAGACCATCGGATCAAATTCTAAGAGGAAGTTTTCTGCTTCTAATCTATACATGATAATCCCTCCATTTTCTACTTTGCCAATTCTTCGCTAAACCAGAATTTACTATCATGCTATCCTTCTTTGATTCTCCCTTGCACACTCCAATACGATGCATTATTTTTAGAGATTCGGATTTGTCGCATTCCACCTAATTCACGGGCACCAAAGGCCATCCTATCAAGAGTATAATTTCCATTGCCAAAGATATCTTCTTGGTTAACTACATAATAGGTATCTTTATCAAATCTCCAAGACACCACAGTTCCAATTTTTAATCGAAGAAATTCTTCATCGGTCATGTTTACACCTGATTTCAATATAGATTTCCAATCCACACACTTTTAACATGAAATATTTTTATTTATAACATGCAAAATCTGCAATTTCAAGTCTTTCATCGCAGACTATTCTTCATTCCTGTACATATACGCTGTCTCATACAGAGATGCCCTTTCTCCTGCTGCATATATGATAAAAGGGTTGGAGGAAATCCGTAGTCACCCCGCGTATGCGGGGAAAAGTCAAAGAGCAGCTTGCAGAAGCACAGACAACCAGGATCACCCCCGCGCATGTGGGGAAAAGGATGGCGTCTCTTAGGTAGGTGTATCCACGCAAGGATCACCCCCGCGCATGCGGGGAAAAGATCGGGATAAATCGTACTTTACACCCAATCAAAGGATCACCCCCGCGCATGCGGGGAAAAGGTCAGATACGCTCTCAGGGCAGCGGGACACACAGGATCACCCCCGCGCATGCGGGGAAAAGTTGTGATTCTATTATATTCTCCATTTCAGAGAAGGATCACCCCCGCGCATGCGGGGAAAAGCCGAATACCTGAGCCTCGCCGAATACCCGAGCGTGGATCACCCCCGCGCATGCGGGGAAAAGTTCGCTTGTACTTGATCATCAGTCCAATCGGAGGGATCACCCCCGCGCATGCGGGGAAAAGCCAGTGTTCCTACTATGTCGAATTTTCCTGAAAGGATCACCCCCGCGCATGCGGGGAAAAGCCATGATTTCATGCACTCCAATCACAAAACAAGGGATCACCCCCGCGCATGCGGGGAAAAGTTCGGTTTTTCTTGACTGGGGCGCGGTCACCCGGGATCACCCCCGCGCATGCGGGGAAAAGATCATATCACCGCGATTCTTGCAGATCGGGCAAGGATCACCCCCGCGCATGCGGGGAAAAGTGATTTACAGCAACGAGGACAAGACAAAGGCGGGGATCACCCCCGCGCATGCGGGGAAAAGACTTTTTAGTTAATGAAAGCGCATCGATCACAGAAGTCATCTCTACATATGCGGAGATAATCTTTACAATGAAAAAAGTTGTCATATAGCAGATTCTCCCTGTATATACAGGGAAAAAGCAGCTGCAAACTTGCCATTCACCTAAACCATTATGGATCACCCATGTGTATACAGAGAAAAGGCTAAAAGTCCCATACTCCTTATAAAGATTAAATTTCATTTAGTTTCTGATACACTTCCAACAGCAGCCAGCAGTCATCTAAAGCCCGATGAAATTGCGGCGTATCCAATGACAAGTGCTTTGCGACCGTACGCAATTGATAATTTGATAACCCAAATATCTTTCTGCGCGCATGATTTAACACATCTATGCAGCGATTTGCAGGCAGTGACATACTATGTACTCGGCAAGCCTCCCGAAGAAAACCCATATCGAAAGACAACTGATATCCTACCAGCGTATCTCGTCCAATAAATTTCAAAAAAGACGCCAGTGCACGTTCCAAAGGAATCCCCTCCCGCTGTGTCAACGATATGTCGATTCCTGTCAGCTCTACAACTGTTTCCGGAATTGTACGTTCACTCAGCACCAATTGAGAAAAGGTCTCCACCTCCTGCCCTTCTCTCACCCGAATTGCACCGAATTCTAAAATCGTACAGCCGGAAACATGTAATCCTGTTGTCTCCAAATCTACTATTACGTAGGAGTCCTTTTTTCCCTGTGACGCTCGCCTCTGTTTTTGTGCCATCTGCCGTTTTGCTGCATGGCTAAATCCCGATTTCAACCCGCCGCTGTCAGGCGCTGAAGATTGCGCCAGTGGGCGGCGCATGAGCTGAATACCATCAAAATCCACAGGCTCCCATGAAGTATTGTGTACACGAAAATCCATCTTTTGTTCATTATTGGTGGAAAATACCATGGTAGCTCGTCCATTTTTCAAGTTTTCACAAACACGCTTCCAAACCGCGTCCCGCACGCGGCTGCTGAGATTTCCCACATAAACGCCAGTGTTGATTTCACAGAGCCATTTGGATAGGTCTCCTCGCAACTTGGGTGGGCAATCAGTTACTGTAATCACAAGAATGAGGAATCCTCCTCCTCTCTTCCAAAGTAATTCACACCATTTCCCACGGTGCCCAGCTGATTGTCCCATAAATAAACCGTTTCTTGCACTTCGGGCTGTTCCTCCTCGGATAAAAGCAGCCAGCGGATATCATGGATCATTCGCTCCAAGATATGGTTCCGTACCATAGCATCACGCACTCGCCTGCGTACAGCAGCAGATAAATCCTCCGGTTCCTCTGCCACGATTTCAAATGCAATCGGAATGGTGACTTCCGCCTTATAAAGGTCTGCAATATCATATACAAATGAACACTCATGCCCTACATGTACAAATCCCAGCCCCGGTGCACAGCCCAGCGATACGATTACTGCATGCGCAAGACCATATAAACAAGCATGCCCTGCCGACAGTGCCTGATTCACTTTGTCACTTGCTTCAAAATCCTCTGGGCAATACGCCCTTCCATTCCACTCGACACCCGTTCTCTTGGACGCCAGACGATAGGCCTTTCTCACGCGACTGCCCTCTCTTCCACGCAGCTGCTGCATGGTCAATTGAGATACATCTTCGTCCGGAAAACGCAGCTGATACATTTTTCGCGCAACATTTAGATGTTTTCGTGTATTGCTTACCAGTTTTGCCTGACGCAGCAGCAAACTGGAATGTGTGGTCAAAGGCCTTCCATGGGCATAATAGCGTACACCATGCTCTCCTACCCAGACAACACCCACGCCAGTATCCCCCATGAGCTCCATAGCACGATGGGTCACACGGGTGCCCGGGCCTAACAGCAATACGGAAATGGCAGCCGCCGGAACATGAATCACACCCTTTTCATCTGTCACAGTGATTGCTCCATCTTGCCTTCCTAAGGTACAGTGCTCCAAATATAAAAACGTCATTCGATCTTTGATTTGCGGAAGCGCCTGTATCTCTGGTCGAACGATCCCCGACATTTCCGCCATATCTATCATCTCCCAATCACAGTCATTAAACCAAGACCATATGCCTTGCCTCTGCCGATCCCTTCTGTAAGCAGTTTCCGAAATGCTTGCGCATCTGTCACCTCAAGAACCCCCTCATAGGTAACTGCAAGCAGGGACACTGCTTGTCCATGATATTTCTTTTGAAAATGTCTCCACTGGGACTGCACTACTGTGAACGCATCTGGATTCAGCTGAAATCCATGCTTTTGCGCCCGTTCCAACAGCCACTTCTGCTGAAATTCTGTGGTGATGTGCGCATAAACCTTGCCACGCTTTGCAGGATTCTTTTGATTCGGCACACTTTTTGTGGGATTGGCAGTCAGGCGGAATCTCCAAACAGTTCCTGATTGGATCCGATCCAAAAGCGGTGTATAATCCTTTGTTTCCGGCAACTCGCCTGTGCCGAATTGCTTGGCAATATGTTTTAAGTCCGGCATATCCTCACTGAGCAATAACAGATAGCGTCTCTCCCCCAGCTGATCCAGCCGCCACAGTCTGCGGCGGCGTTCTCCTGCAAAAGCCTGCTCTACCGCACCATGAAACTGCTGAGGATTTGCCAACGCGGTCATCGTACTGCGCTTATGTATATCCAATGCAACTCTTGACAAATACATCTCAATCATCTCCCAACTCGACAAATGGGTCATGCTGTGTTTCGGGTACTATTTTTGACAAATCCACCCGAATCTCCTTTGCCGCTCGATACCCAAACTGTCGATGGAGCGGACTGAACGAAATCGGCAAATCCTGCCGATATGCGCCCTCCTGCGGAGCAGCATCTAAAACAAGACGTACAGGCGCTGCACTTTTCTTTTTCCATGCCGGAACCAGCAGCGGCTCCTCGCGCAGCGTCTGCTCCAGACCACTCTCCCGTATGCCCAAACAAAGGGGAAGGGTCGGCGGACAGGAGCGTCTGCCCAAAAAGAGCGGAAATACAGGGGTTTGCAGGGCATTGTTCAACTCGGTCAAAAAATCTATATCCTCACTCTCCAGCCCTACCAGAAAAATCGTATCTGACAGATAATACCGCCAAGTAACATAGCTTGTACTCTCTGATTTAGATTTCCCTACTTTTTTAACTGTCTGATAATCTGGCAGCAGCTTTCCCTCCTGATCTACACGCACACCGAAATGCAAACGATTCAGGCGCTGCAAGGCTTTCTCCTCATCTCTGCGCAGACCCAGAGCAGCAGCGAGCAAACCAACCACACCGCTTTTCGTTGGCTCGCGGTCAGTTTTGCGAATCTCAAATTTAGAATCCCTTCCCCATGACTGCATGGGCGCTGCCAGACGCAGTAACAGGGTTGCCATCATTCCACCTCTTTTCCGCTCAAATACTCTGTAATATTGTATTCTAACGCCGTTAAAAGCTCACCAAGCGGCATGACAGGAGCCAACGCTTCCATTCCACTGCCAATGGCGAAAGACTGCGCCGGTATGCCCGTATATGCTTCATATACCTCCTGCGCATAGGTCAGCAAACGCTTTTTCGAGGGCGCCACATACCCGCCCTCTGCACCAGCTGCAACTGCCTTTTCAAATGCTCCGCACAGATTCACAGGCTGGTCATTGCGAATCGTCACATACACAGCATCTGGCAGTGTACGGTTTGCAAAGGTATTTTGTTTGCCAGTAGGCATAGAGCGAATGAACGCCTCCGCAAACACGCGTACAGCATTTACTGCCTCATTTTTTCCAATATGTGAGGTCAGCTCCAAAACATTGACCGTAGCATAGCGATACAGAGTAGAGGAATTGTACTCCACAGTACCCAAATGCCCTGCACCGGCACTGTCCTCCGGCGCACAGTCGTCCACCGCCGTGAAATAGTCATATTCGTTTTGCACCTTATGGGTCGAGATGCTATGCGCGACCTGCGCGGCAGCATCATAGTTCAGAGAAGGATCCGCAGCCACCATACGCCCAAACAATGCCATATCCACAGAAGGCATCTCGCGAAGTGTGCTCTGATACATCTTTTTATCCTTACAATCCTCCACAGCCAGCTGTGCCAGTCCCTTGACCTGATCATGGCTCAAGAAAAACAGGGTCTCTACATTTCCAGTCTCTTTCTTATCCTTCTTTTCCAGCTTGAGACCTACATATTCCAACACCTTTTTCGCCAAGGACTCTGCATCTTTTTCAGGTGCCATCGTTTCGATTTCCCGCTCGAGCAGCTGTAAGACTTTCTTGGTGCGCTCTCCCACCAATCGTCCGTCCAAAAGTTCCTCCCGAAACATCTCCCGCATTGCATGTTTCCATGCCTGAGAAGACACCCGCGCACGTGTGGTGCCACCATAAACAGCGGTTTTGGGGCTGCCCGTATCATCACGATTGACACAGCTTGGCGGCACTGTTTGGAGTACATGAAAATCCACATACAGACGATTTCTATCCATTTTTTAGTCCTCCCTTAGTTGTCTGAAACTTCTTTTTCCGGATTGTGATAATAGTCTTGTCCCCACAGCAAGCGAATCTGCGGCGCAGTGCCTGCGAATTGCAGCAAATACAGTTCTTTTGCCAAACGTGGGTAATCCAGCGGAATTGCCTTGTCTCTCAATAGCTGAATCATGCTGCGCAGATAATGCGCGATTTCCTGTATGCTTGAGGCAGTGAGTAATTTCTGAAATCGTCGAAACGAAGGACTCCCCTCCGGCTCCCCTTCTGCCAAACGGCGCACAGCACTGCCCAAGGATACATCTGGCATATTCATATCGGCATGCTGACTTTGCTGATGCAGTGCATACAAAGTCAGCGCCAGATAAACCGCCCATTCTCCCGATGTAGGTGTTCCATTCTTGCTTTGCAGCTCCAATGGCATATCCTGAAGGAATATCCCCCAAAGCTCCGGCACATCTCCCGGAATCCGCCCCACTCCCCTACGTAAATTCGCAAGCATTGCCTTGCGGGAATTCTCTGGCAGGCTGCTGAGTCTGCTCAGCTGCCTGTTTACCACACGATAGACCTCATCTGCAATCATACGCTGCCTCCTCCTTTATGGATAGATTTGATTCACATGATATAGAAATCTGTTATAGACCTTCGGTGCACAATAATATATTTTCTTATCACCCTTCTCAATCGCCCGTCCCACCAAAGCAGGTGTGCCTGCTGCTTCTACCATCGTTCTGCCCAACCCATAGGCAATCCTTTTTGCCTGTGCTCTCCAGCTTTCCACAGCGGTATCCATATCGTCCTCCGGCTCTAACTGATAGAGCCACTGACAGAAAGGCTGATCGATTTCATAATAAAACTGTTCCTTTGCCGCTCTTGTCTGTCCGACTCCTTCATTTCCAGCTGACAAAGCCAATTCCTTTGCCAGCCATCCTACTTGATCTGCCAGCTTTTCACAATTTTGAATTTCAGTAATCACTTTAATTCGGCATGCGCTTCCCAGTTCGTCCAAGAGCTGAATATGAAATGCAAGCGTATCGCAAAATGTATCCTTGACGAAAAAATCCTTATCCCCATATTCAACGCCGACCCGCTTAAAATAGATTCTTCTCTTCCGCTCCAAATATTTTTTCCGCTGCAAGGCAGTGATCCACTTCACAATACCGGGGGCATGAATATCTCCCTCCTGCGAGAAAGCAATTGGAAACTCACGCCAAAATTGTTTGGACGGGTCATGCCGCGCTGGCTGATGAAAGGCTGGCGTATGACTCTTTTCCTGTATTTTACGCCAAATCGTCATTTGCTCCCCAAAGGCATTTTCTTTTTGGAAAAAATCTCCACCCAGCAGAAAATACCCTACAGCCAAATCGTGTTCTCGATGCAAAAGCAAACGGCGGGACTGTAAGGTCAGCAGCGCGGCTGCATTGTCGGGACATGAAATTTCTGTACGCTCCCCACAGCGCGGCTGTTCCAACTCCCAGCAAGGCTGAGGTTCTTCCCACAAACAATCGCCATCTTTCAGCAATACCAGATTGAGCAGCAGCGTTTCTGCCAGATTTCTTCCTTGTGCCAACAAAATTCCAAGCTTTCCCAACCAGCCTGCTCCCGCAGAAGGAAGGTTTTTTCCTTTTGGCTTTGCAGATGTGTCATCAAATCCGTTGACATATAGCAGCCACCGCGCTGCCTGTGCATAGTCCATAGCTGCTTTGTATTCCTTTGCATACGTGGCAAATAGCCGCAATTTATTCGCACTTTCTGAAATTTCTCCATTGAGTTTGGCTGCCCCATATGCGGTGCCGATTTCTGCCTGCACGATTTGATAAAAAGGTCTTTGCGGGTGAAAAAGCCAAAAGCGCTCTCTCCAGCTGTCCAAATACTGTTGAATGGGCTTTTGGGGCAAACCCTCGTCCTTGTGACTCCAGAGCATTTTCCACCGCAGCAGTGCCTCTTCCCTATTTTGCAGCGGCATATTCTCCCCAGACAAATCCATTCTGTAAAATACCGTTTGCAGAACTGCCAGCATCAGACGAAGTACAGCCACATCCTGTGCAGGCATCTCTCCTGCCAAATCCTGAAATTCATGGGCACGAAGCAACGCATCGGTCAAGGAAACCTCCTCCACTGTACCGTCTGCGTTCAGTACCCGAATCCAAGGTTCTTCCAAAAGATTAAATTCTATCTGCTCCATGTTATTCCCCCTTTTCATAGGTCAAACCCGTTTGTCGATCATAGTGTAAAACGCTTCCTGCCAAGCGCATGGAAAGTGTATGGTCCAATAATAGAATCAATTCTCCCTTCAGCAGCGGCGCCGCCTGCCATTGCGCAAGCTTCCCTTGATTTTGTTTTTCCAGTTCTTCAATGACCTTGTCAATATTCCAGTGCTTGCTGAAATATGCTGGCAGTCTCAATTTCTGCCGTGCAATTTGCATGCTTTCTTCTCTGGAAGGCGACCGGTCTGTCGGAATTTCCCTGCCCTGCTCCTGCCAAGGTAAAAAATGCACACTTCCATCGCTCCACTGAACCATAATCAAAACTTCAAGGGACGGGTCTCCGTCACGCACCGCAGCACGTGCCGCTGCATCTGACCGTGCATCTTCTTCATCTATCCAATTGTCCAACACCTCCGGCTCCTCGCATAGATGAGAATGTACCGGCGGCTTTGGTATTACATAAGCGTCTGCCCGCTGCCGCTTGATTGCCTGCTGCAAACGATATGCCTGCCACATTTCGTTTTTCTGCTCTGCCTCGTCAGCATAGGTACTTTGCACAAGCTTGGGGATATCGTCCGGCAAGGTGATGCTTTCCGGCAGCAGCTGTCTGGTGCGCCAAAGCAGCCATTCTCCGTAGACGACTTTGCTCCCCGCGTCCAGTTCCTCTCCGTCCGGAACCAGAACGGTACAGACAGCCTTTTGCAGTAAAGGCGGTCTGGTTCGTCCACGATGCCAGTGCTCTCGTCCGATGCGCTGAAGCAGCAAATCCATGGGACAAAGCTCTGTGACCAAAAAGTCGAAATCAATATCCAGCGATTGCTCCAACACCTGTGTTCCCACTACGATGAGTCGGTTTCTCTGCTGTGGTGTAGAGTGTTTTCCCAGACGTTCGCGCAATATTCGCTCCTTTTCTGCCCGATCCGGCATCAAAAACTGTGCATGGAACAGAATCACCTCACAGTCTGGCAGCTCTGTGCGAAGCAATTCCGCTGCCGTCTGCGCCTTTTTCACAGTGTTTAGAATGATTCCCGCACAGCCTCCCTGTTCCAGCATCGTGCGCAGCAGACTTGGCAGTGCACTCTCCTTTTCGTATTGCAGCGCTACTGTTTGCTGCTGTGTGGAAAGAGAAACTGTCTTTTGCAGCACTTGGGAGCCATCTGTCCATGTGAGCAATGGATATCCTTGTGTACTTTCTAAACAAGGTGTTGTTTTATTTGCACCCAAATAGCTTTGTATCAATTCCTTTCGACGCTTTTCCGGCAGAGTTGCCGAGAGCAGGATCACCGGCACACCATATTCTCCCAACCACTGAAGAACGCGATCAAAATATTGATTCATATACGCATCGTAAGCATGTACCTCGTCAATCACCACAACCTTTCCTGCCAATCCCAAATGACGCAGCATCACATGCTTTTGTTTGAGTCCTGCCATCAAAAGCTGATCCACCGTTCCAATCACAAAATCTGCTAAAAGTGCCTGCTTATTTCCCTGAAACCACGGATGTACCAATATGCCGCTTTCCAGATTGTCTTCCTCCACAACAGAAGCGCCGCCCAGCAATTCGCGATAGTCCTCATTCAACTCTGCCATGCCATGCGCCAGTCGAATAGAATGTACCATTTCCTCCGACTGACTGCCCGCCCACAAAGCGAGACGGGAAAAAATACCATTCGCAGTGGCTTGTGTGGGAAGCCCAAAGTATAGACCCCCCATTCCAAATCTTGCGGCACATACCTCAGCAGCAGCCAAGGCTGCCTCTGTCTTGCCTGCACCCATTTGTGCTTCTATGATAAAAAGTCCGGCATGTGAGATATCATTGACCACGGACAGCACTGCCTTCTGTACCTCATTCGGACGAAAACCGAAACGCTCTGCAAAGGTCTGCTCGTCCAGAGAGTGACACCAACACTCCCACGGAAAGGTGAGCGCAATCCTGCTCCATGCCTCTTCCACTCTGGCAGGATAACATGTCTCATCGCCCACCTCATCTACCGGAATCAATGGAAAATATTTCGTATTGCTGGCAATCCAGTCTGCCATAATCAAAAGACCCGTCAGCAGCAATTCCTGATGCGTGGTCAAAACTGGTAATTCTTCCGGTTTTGAAAATCCTGCCTGATGCAGAGCACTCTGAAACAGTGCTTGCCAGTTCCCTCTCCACTGTTCCTCTTGCTCCTTGCTGCCCCAATAATTTCTGGAATAATGCTCCAACTGCTCTTCTATATAGTCCCCATACGCGTCCTGCTGTGGCTTCCCATGATGGGCACCCGCAATCGACGCCAACCCGGCAGGACATTGTAATTCCAGCAGTATCATTTCGCTTGCTCTGGCATGCGGTGTCTTGTTCGCATAAGGAAAAGTTGCAGGTATAAAAGTGCACAGTCTTTCCCGTACCTCTGGCAGGTTTGCCAAAATGTTTTTTTGGAATACGGCAGTCGCCTTTCCAATATCGTGCACGGCTCCCAAAAAATAAGCTGTATTCGCTGCCACTTCTTCTTCCAATCCCATCGTTCTCCGAACAGACAGCGGCACCCAGTTTTGGATCAGTCTTTTCATGATCTCCGCCGTATCTCTCAGATGCATCCATAAGGGAAGCCATTGACTATTGTCTGCAAAATTTGTTTTGGCTGCCAAGCCTTTCACTGCATTATCCAACAAAATATCACCTGTTTCCCCCAGATATTTGTGACTATTATACAAGATATTTTTACACATTTCAATATTTTAGTAAATATTTTCCATTTTTGAGACACAGACTCGTCAAATCCAATCTGCAAACCTATCTATTTTTCATATCCTCTTTTTTGAAAATGCGCACAAAAAAAGACCGCCGACTTTTTCACATGACGATGTGTGTCAACGGTCTGCTTATTTTGTTGTTGGGAAATAAAGCAAATCCTATGAGTTACCAACCCTCATTTTTAGCCAAATTCCGTATAACTCCATAGTTTCAAAACCTTACTGCTTGTTCAGCTTGCTAAACAGCATCCCAGTCACATAACGATTCGTTTTGCGTGATCCGGCGTAATTCATCACGCACCTCCATCAGCGCAAAGCCCAGCAAATTTTGCCCTTTCCATTTCATCGGGTCTTGCGCTTCTGGGGAGTCGGCTGAGAGCCCGATACCCCAGATATTGTCATAAGGACTGGCTTCCACCAATATGCTGTCTCCGGTAGAGAGCAGGAACTCTCGCAGTGGAAACTTCTGGCTGAATTTGCACCAGTTGCCATGGAGCACGATGGTGTATTTGAAGCTGTCCCATACCTTCTGGTCAAAGCCTTGCACTTTACGCCCCAAAGCCTTTATCTTCTTTGGATCTTTGCATTTCAAAATCTGCTCACAGATTTCCTGATCTCCGAATAGCTCTGCTTTGCCCGCCATCATATACTGCTCCATACAAAGATAAGAATTCTCAGCGGAATCAAAGTCGTCCAACCACCATTGACTGAGGCAGCTTTTCGTTATGCTGCCATTCCCAGAAGATTGATGCCCCCAGAATAGGCATAGCTCCCGATTTCTGCCAGATTCCTGCTGGAGCCATTGTTTGTTATATTTTGGTTTCCCCTGCGGTCTCCAAGCATTGATACAGAACGCTCCATGCTCCAATATTTCGCTGGTATCCTCATTCTCCCACCAGCCTTTCCATGTAATCGGCTCAGGAAAGAGGATACGGTATTCCGCTTGTTCCTCCTCCGAAAGGGTATCCAGCCAATCGGAAAACCGGTATATATACGCCTCCCCATCACCCATACGCCAACCAATGGCATAGCGCTCCATTTCACGATGAGCGAGCCAAGGGGGAGGCATCAGTTTCTGATTTTGCAATATCATATGGATTTATCTCCTTTCATTCCCAAAGGGATTTTTGACTCTGCTTCGCGCTCAATGGGAATTGTTCTTCACAAGCTGCAATTTACTTCCAATATGACGTTCTCTAATGCTTCATCACGAAACATAAATGGTGCTAAATAGTGCTGGCAATTTCTCTCTTTTTATCAGATGTTACTTAACTCCAACAGTCGCAATTTTTCATTAGAATGATAGCTTGCTTTTTTCGGTCAGGCCTGTTTCGTAACAGAAGCCAAGTCATTATCTGGCATTGTGTGAAACTTTGCCTGTGAAAGCGCTTTATGCAAATTCAGCAGACCGTAATAATATCTAATCCAAGACTCTGCATTGTGATTTCTCCTGTAAATTCCCATTTTCCGCTTTTCCAACGCTTCTCTAAACTAAATTTATCGGTTATCTCTACTTGTGAAATATCTGGTATAATAGGCACTTATGTGATTATTATACCATAAACCCTTCGAACAATTCTACCGCAACTTTGGCAAGATAAAAGATTTGAAAAATAGACAGCCCACAAAATCAATATGGAATTGAGATTGTAACCTGTGCACCTCCAGTCTTTTCGCAATTGCTCAAAATAAGCTGTCCACCATGCTGCTGGACAATGGACTTTGTGATAAACAGCCCCATTCCAAAGTGCAGATTAGAACTGCGGCTGTGATCTGCCATATAAAACTGTTCCTCAGCGTGCAGCAAATCCTCCTGTGAAAATCCGGAACCAGTATCTGTTACCGAGATTTGCAGATTCCCCTTATCACCTGTTATTGAGATATCAATGGAGCTGTCCTTTGGAGAATGATCCAGTGCATTATTTATCACATTCATAATCGCCCGTTCCAACAGCAACTTATCAGCGGACAGTACAGCAGGCAAGCGTTCTAGTTTCATCTGCAACCCAAGTTTTTTCGTCTGGCACAGGGCGTCAATCTGCCCCCGCAGCTGTTCCGCATAGGCAGGCACATCTATATCCTCTATGTGAAGCTGATAACCGGTCGCCGCCCGTGAAATATCAATCAGCGTCCGAATGTATAACTGCATCTGTTCACAACTTCTGCTGATATATCCCGCATATAAACGCTGTTCTTCATCAAGCACTGTTTCGCTGATGAGGTCAGCATTTCCCTGCATCACTGTCAATGGCGTTTTCAAATCATGGGCAAGTGCGGCAATTTGTTCTTTCTGCATATGCTCAGCTTCCCACTGTTGTTCCAAAGAAGCTTTCAGACCTTCTTTCATGTGGGCAAAAGAAATCAGTACATCTTCAAATTCTTTAATATTGGAATGTCCAACCTCAAAATCAAGGTTCTGCTTTGCCACTTCCGAAGTTGCTTCATACAAAGGAGTAAGCTGCAACCGCAGCTTTTTAGCAAATCTGGTTGTCAAGAACACACAAACAAAAATTCCTCCCGCTGCAATCAGCACAATCAGCAGTATGTCCGGAGACGGCAAATGTACATTCATCCACGCATTTGTATATTGCGCACCGATATAGTATTGCAGGACAACATACTCATTTTCACGGGTGATAAGCAGGTATCCTTTTTGCAGGTTCTGGTCAATTACACCTGTGGTCACATACTGCATGGCGTGTTCCAGCTCGTCTTCAGCTAAAGTCGTTTCAATGATCTGATAGTTTTTGTCTAACAGCACATAGGCAATGCCTGTCGGTATTTGCACATCGGATATATCCGGTGCAGCCGCAAGAATCGGCGCAAGCGCGTTCGACTGAAGCTCTGCATAGTCCCCATAGGTGGTAAGCCCTAAAGTCGTGCTGATATTCATAAGCAGAAACGGAATGGCAGCTGCACCAAGCAGACCGCCAAGCAGCATCACTAAAAAGCGCCAAAAGGCTGTTTTTAGTGATGACGATTTCTTTATTCCCATTTGTACCCAATCCCCCATACGGTTGTAATTGGCTGCATACAATAATGGTTCAGTTTCGCCCGAATATTCTTAATGTGCGTGGCAATCGTGGAATTATCGCTTTGTCCATCCAAACTGAAAACAGCCTCATAAATTTGTTCCCGTGTAAACACCTGTCCCTTATTGCGGGCAAGAAATTCACAGATCCTATATTCACTTTTGGTAAGGGACACAACTTCCCCGTCTATCTGTATCGTTTTGGCTGATAGGTCTATTTTTATACAATCGAAGTTCAAGCTGCTATGATGTTCCCTTTGTTCCCGTCGTATATGCGCATTTACTCTGGCCCGCAGTTCTGGGACACGGAAAGGCTTTGTCAGATAGTCGTCAGCACCCAGCCCCAAACCAAAGGTAATGTCATTTTCCATTGTTTTAGCTGTCAGGAACAGGATCGGACAGTCAACCATACCCCTGATTTTTTCACAAAACGAAAAGCCATCTATTCTGGGCATCATAATGTCCAGTATAATTAAATCATAACGATTCAGTTCATTTGGCGGCACCTGTTCCGCAGATACATAGCACACTACCCTATGTCCGTCCTTTTGCAGTCCATTTTTGATCAATTCCAAAATAGGCTGTTCATCATCTACTGCAAGGATAGTAGCCATTTTCCAACCTCCTTTCATCGAAATCTGTATTTACCATTATACCATAGCGGCATGAAACGGAAAGCCACTCTCACCGCATTGTGCGTCGCTGATGGTATAATCATGAAATATCCAGTATAATAGTCACTTTTGTGACTATTATACCACAGCGGCATGAAACGGAACGCCACTCTCACCGTATTGTACGCCGCTGATGGTATAATCATGAAATATCCAGTATAATAGTCGCTTGTGCGACTATTATACCACAAGAACAAGCAAGTTACTGTACCCTCGCGATATGGTACTGATGATTTACTTTTACAGCAACCGCATCTGCCGGATCAGTGTCGGAAATTTCATACACATCTACATAAAACCAACTTTCTCTTGTCTGCACACCAGCGCTACCTGTCCAATCAATTTCATTCATTTCTGCTTTCGTCAGCGGTATTTTGGTTTCCGCATCAAAAATTACTTTTTCAGCTAGAATATCTATATAGTCTCCCAACTGATTTTCTGATACTGTTTCCGTGGTTACCTGATAAACTCTATTGTCGCAAATGATTTGTGTTGCATTTGTCAGATTCACTTCAAAATCACTGTCTGCCGTTTCTGCCAATGCTCTATAATCAAATACCATTTCCGATTCTGTAAGCTGATTACTTGGGATTGCTTTATGATACCCTCCGTTTACATCTACAATTAAATTGGACGCATTATTGGGATCGGCATACACATTTAGAAACGGAATGATATATTTTGCGCCAAGGGCTTCATCTGCAAGATTAGAATGGAAAACGGCATCTTCGATATTCTCCTGCACGATAATCGCTCCAGTATCGTCTACCGCTACAAGCTGACGGATATACCCAATCCACTCACCAAGATTTTCATTTTTAATAGTATCATCAAGAATTGTATAGGGCTCTCTCTGATAAGTAAACTGTGTCACATCACCGCTATTCAGAACACAGTGTTCCTTACCATCAGCATATGCTTTCATTTGCTCCTGAACCAAAGAACAGCCGGAAAGCAAGGTACACAAGCAGGTCAAACGAAGCATCGCGCAAAATACCTTCACAATCTTATTCATAATTTTTTCTTCCCTCCCAACGAGAAAACCAATAGAGGATTGCCAGCAAAATTCCAACGGATAATACAGCAATCAAAACCCATTGGGCGGCATTGGAAACCAGCCTGCCATTCAAAGCATCATGCACCCAATTTACAGACCAAGCAAAAGGAATATACCTCCACAGACCATGTAATTCAATGTTACTATATAAAATACATTGCAAACTTTCAAACACACCGCAAAATATAGAAATTCCCAACCCAAATTTCAAACTCAAGAACAGATGCAGTGCATATATCACGAAGCTGCCCATTGCCAACCCCAACACGGATTGTATCAATAGAACCCAAGGGACAATTTTCATTCCTACCCCAAGTGCAAACAGAGCAAACAGAAACACCAAAGAAAAAATACCAGACAGATACAGAGCAGTAAACTTTGCCAGCAGCATTTTTCGGCGATATGGCACTGACATCAGGTTCTGAAAATGCGATGCCCTTTCTTCCTGCGTGATATTCAAACCGACAATAATGCTTATCAAAAGCGGAAATACCATTGCGGTCAGTTCCAGAAGAAGGCGCAATTTTTTCAGTACATCGACATTCCGATAAAGCAGAAAGTAGAACACAAACAGGATAACTCCCACTATGGGAATCACTATATGAATACCAAAATAAGATGTGTGCCGCTGTTTCATAAAATCAGCACGCATCAGAGCAATCATTCCCATTTACTTCCCCTCTCTTTCCTTGAAAAATCAGCTGCGTCCCAAAGAGTGATCAGTATATACAGAATCACGGAAAATGCCAGCGGCAGCAAAACACTCCATGAAAAATTTGCTGCGCCGGTAAAGGTTCCATTGCTTTCGATTCCCATAATCAGCTCCGCTGTTTTCGCGGTCCAACAATAGGGACATATCCATGAAAGCGCTGTACTCCCCAGCAGAATAGGCATGAGCATGCCCAACAGAGTGTTGGCTGCAATCGGAATGAGTAAGCCGGTTTTCCGAGCTAGAAACAGGCAGACCGGGATTTGCCAGATTGAGGCAATCATCAAGGCGATACTTCCGATAAAGTTCCGGCTCACAGAATATACGGCCAAAGTTGGGGAAACCAAATTGCTTATCGTAGCAAAAACAGCCAAGAATACCGCAGCCACAAATAATTTTTCAATCAGGATCCATGCTTTTGCAGATTCAAACCGTTTCAGACTGATCGGCGCAGAAAATACAGAATAATATTTTCCAGCCCGTTCTTCTTTCTGATGGGCAAGAAAACACAGAATCGCAATGGTTCCAGAGAGAAGAAACGCATACCACCAGTAAAAGGTCATATACTGAAAACCGTAAAAGCCACCTACAATCCATGCAAAAAGAGCGGTCAAAAAGGGTGCAATGAACAGCAGCTTATTTGAAATTGTCCGCTTGAATTTCAGATGTTCTGCTTTTAGGTAATGCATCTGTTACACCTCCTTGTGATGACGCTTTACTACATCCATAAATAGCTGTTCCAAATTTTCGCCAATGTGAAGTTTCTCTTCATATTCAAGTACTCCGCCCGCAATGATGCCCACATGATCGGCAGTCTGCTGAACTTCTGACAGGATGTGGCTGGACAAAATCACAGTAATCCCTTTATCTGGAAAAGAACGAATCAGTTCACGAAGTTCTTCCATGCCTACTGGATCGAGTCCATTGGTCGGCTCGTCAAGAATTAAAAGCTGCGGGTTATTCAGCAAGGCAATGGCAATACCGAGTCTCTGCTTCATGCCGAGAGAGAATTGCCCAGCCCGTTTTTTCCCTGTATCGGTCAAACAAACAATGTGCAGAACCTCATCGATCCGTTTATCCGGCAGCCCCAGCATGGTTGTTCGCACTTTTAGGTTTTCGTATGCGGTCAGGTTTTCATACAAAGGGGGCGTTTCAATCAATACACCAATCTGTGTCAAATCACTGCGCTGCCACGGATGACCGTCAAACTCAATACTTCCGGAAGTAGGCTTCAAAATGCCCGTAATCATTTTAAGTGTGGTAGACTTGCCTGCTCCGTTTGGTCCCAACAGACCATAGACAGAATTTCTCTGAATGTTCAGTGATACATTATTCACGACCATCTGCTCTTTAAAGCTTTTGCAGAGGTTGGTTGTTTTCAAAAGCATATCCTTTTATCCTTTCTTTTGATTTCCATAATTAGGATACAGGATGAATTTGAAGATTTCATAAAGATGTCAAAATTAAAAGAGGAAATCCATCCTATTTTATTTTGAAGGCATTGGCATCAGAGAAACTCCAAGCGATCATTCCATTGATGACACGACGATGCCTCCAGATCTAAAAAAACGCACAGCTTAAATAAGCCCTCTGTAATTTCTAATTTAAAAAAAGAAAACAGCGGCTTTTGAGTGTTATTTCAAAACCGCTGTTAAACTGAACGAGTTTCACTCCAACACACTAAAACAACAGTTTGTTTTTGTATGCCGTTTCATACTATCAATTCTTATCAATGTAAAGATGTGCGTTTTTTCCCCAGTATGAATTCTTTAATATTGCTCTGCCGACACCAACTAAGTCTGCCTTATTTTCCAATAGCAGTTTTTCGGCAACAATTACATCTATAATTCCTCCCGTTAAAATAACCGGAATATGAATATGCTTTTTGAATTCTTCCGTAATCTCGCTAAAATATCCCTGCTCTGTATTTTGTGGATTGATATATCCACAAAAACCACCTGATACATCAAGTAAATCAATTCCGGCTTTTTCAAATTCCTTTACAGCTGTAATACCGTCTTCAATTGTACTGCCTCCCGGAATGTAATCACACGCCCCAAACCGCAACGCAATGGGATAATCTTTTCCAACTGCTTCACGAACAGCTTGAATAACATCTAAGTGGAGTGCAATACGTCCTATTAGCGTATTTCCGCTATATTTGTCCGTCCTTTTGTTTGTTAGAGGAGAGTAGAATTGATTTAGCAAATATCCATGTGCTGAATGAATTTCAACTCCGTCATATCCAGCTTCTTTTGCTCTAATTGCAGCTTTAGCAAAATCATCAATTACTTTTTGAATATCTAAGATATTCATTTCTTGCGGAATATCTATATTCTCTTTTCCTACTTTTGGCAAGGGAACTGCACTTGCACTTAATGCAGCTTGCCCTGTGATACTTGCTTTCGCTGCGCTACCAGCATGATTGATTTGCGCCATAACTTTTGTATTGTTTTTATGAACTACATTTACGATTTTTGCCAAACCATCAATATCTCTGTCATCTGCAATAGATAATTGGCCGCCGTGAGCTTTTCCTTCCGGACTGATAAAACTATGCTCTGTGATAATCAATCCAATATAACCGCCATGTGATTTTTCATCATAGTAATTACATAAACTTTGACTTACCTCTCCGTCATTTCCTGCTTTCGCAGTAGCCATTGGCGGCATAACAATTCTATTACTGAGTTTCATATTTCCAATCATAATGGGTGTATTCAGAATATTCATTTTTTACTTCTCCTGTCAGATGTTATTCTGTATCTTGCTGTTTTTATTTTAACATGATATAATTGATTTTATAAGAACGCACTTTTTTGATAGATACTATCTAAAAGGAAAGTTAAAGAATGACAGATAATAATTTTTGTAAAGAAGTGAATGTACGTCCCTTTGCGTATACCATTTCTTTAATAGACGGCAAATGGAAAATGCACATTTTATTTTGGCTGTGGAAGACAGAAGTTCTACGGTATAGCGAGTTAAAACGTGCATTGGGTAAAGTAACGCATAAGATGCTAAGTAATCAACTAAAAGAATTGGAAAATGATGGACTTATCCAACGCAGGGAATATCCGCAAGTACCTCCTAAAGTAGAATACAGTTTATCAGAAACAGGGAAAACTTTAATGCCCGTACTTTCCGCAGTCTGTCATTGGGGTCTAGAGCATGTTCCAGAAGATTGGAATATATAATTGCTGATACAAGGATAAATAACATATCTTTAAATTACTTTAGAACGTCGCAAATTACGGCGTTTTTCTTTTGCTCATATTTGACCTTTTTGAAATTTCCCATAGCAAGAGATACGAAAACCTCTTTGAAAAACCTTTCTCAAAACTTCTCTAAAACCGCTCTGCGTGGTGTTGTAGGTAGTAAAAGAAATTTCACAGGGTTTGGAAAACTTCTCAAATGGTCTGCTCCAGCAGGAAAAGCCTGTGAGAGTACAAGCAAAATGCAGAGCATTTTCGAAAAAGGGTACTCTTTTCCTATAATATTTGCAATTCCACGTCGTATGTGATAAACTATTGATGTCATTCAGGCTCATTCTGAATGTCCTCCTTTTGCTTTTTAGATGTAGTTGGAAGACCGCATCTTTAATTATAGCAAAAGGAGTTTTTATTTCTTCATCTTCGGCAATAGCCTTCTTTTGAACCACTCGCCTAGCGAGTGGTTTTACATCACAAAAAAGAGCGGTAGCACTTTGGGCTACCCCCCTACAAATGGAAAGTTGTAATATTACTATTCTAACCACATCATATTAGTATATTCATGCCTGATTTGTAGTCATCCAAGATACCGGGCTTGACTGGCTTTCCCCAATCCCATAAGGGGTCTCGCTGATGTACATATTCTCCCAATCGGTCGGCCTCTTGCAGACTAATCTGATTTAATGTCCACCCAGCGGCAGCTCGTTCTTCGGGTGGCAATGACATAACGTAATTCTTTATGATTTCGCTCTCAATCTCTCCATCACTCATGCCGCCATTCTTTTCCATACTCTCAAACACCAAAGATTTTATCTTATTTGCAACGCCCTCGTCAACAGGGACAATGCAGCGAAAATCCGTTCGACCTGTAATATCCATTCCCTCCGGACAATATGGGTTAACATGACCCTTTGGCGGCAAGGAGCCATTTGGAAGTTTAGGGGTTAAGTGCGAATTTTGAACCTTATAATTTTGTTGCACAAATCGTGTCATTCCTGTAATCGTCATAAAAACACCTCCAAATAATAATAAACCCTGTTTTAAGAATAGCTGTCATAACCATAGTTTACAGTTATACGAACTGTTGCTGTAGAAACATCATTTACAGATATAATCGGCACTTTTGGCAAAAATATAATATCCCCACAAAATTTCATCGTTGCAAAAACACAAATTTGTTCTGTTTGTTTAACAAAGAGTTTTATCTTCCTTTCCTGAAACAAAAAAGCACCTGATATTTTCAAACTGAAAACGGCAAGTGCCTTAGAATTCCATATTCTGTTGTTTCTTCTGTGGGGCTTTCTGCTCCGTCTGTTGTTGCTTCTGTTCCTGCATATACTTCATCTTTTCCGCAACAGAGTGCTTCGGCTCTGACTTCTTCTCAGCTTCCTGCTCCGGCGTGAGGACTTTGCCCACCCAATAGCGGATTTCTTTCATCGGCTTCAATTCCTCTTTGACGGAAGTAAGCTGCTCTTTCAGTTCTGCATGGGAAATTTGCAGACCGTCATATTCCGTTTGCAGGGCTTCCAGATTCACATTCAAGTCAACGCCCTGCTTTTTCAGATAGCGGTAGGACTTGTTGAAGCTGTCCAGTTCGTCCTTATGGGTTTCTGCAAAAATCGCCTGCCTTGTTTTTCTGCTTCCTCGGCAGAGTTCCAAAGAATTTGTCGGTCTGCATACTCCGGCGGTGCGTTTGCCGGAAGCATGATTTCCGTATAAACAATCACTTGCTTTCTCGTGTAGTTTTTCATCTTCTGGTCATACTCAGAAAACAGGTTTTCGCCGCTCTGGTAAGCCGCATCTGCCACTGCTGACTTTCCCTTGCTTCGCTGTGTGATGGAAATATCAAAATGTGGATTAGGCAAATGGGTTTCCTCCTTTCTCCCGTTTAGGGCAAAAAAGAGCAGGGAACCTTTTTCAGATTTCCTGCTCGATGTGCCGCCGCTGGGGCGGTAGATATTCAATTTTTAGTTCTTGTCAGTTCAACAAACTGGAATTTAACACCTTGCTATGGTGCAGGGAAATGTGTTGATTCCAAAAAGATTGCGATAGCTTCATGCTCATTCTCACTATTGTATGCAATATTTTTTTCATATTCAATGGCAGCGATAAATTCTTCTATCTTTTCACAATCAAACCAATTACTTACCTTATTTGCCTTATATAATTCTGGTAAACTGAATTTTTTAACGAGATAGTCCCAACCTTTTTTAGAAATCATTGCCTCTGCTATTTGGCAATAATCAAAAAGTTCGATGACATCATCTATTGATTTTACATTTTCATCAGAATAAATTGTACCATTAGGTGCTGGATATATTCTATATGCTATTTCCATAAAATCAACTCCCTCAATTCCGATTTGTTGTTGACTTCATTATACTTTATCCGACCATCAAAGTATAGAGAGATTTTGTAAAACTTGTCGGACGGGAACAGCTTGCAACGCAAGGTGTTTCCGGGCGGCAAGTCCACAAAGGGGTAGTTGGCGAAGCCAACGCAGGGGAAGCGTAGCTTCCTCTGGAAGATTGAAGCAGGACTGCGGAAATCTTCTGCTCCCTGCAAGGGGCTTCCGGCAGGACGCAACGCACCTCCTTGGGGCGGTGTATAGTTGCGCCCTTGCTTCCCGCAAGGGTTTTCAGCTGCCGTCCATTGTCAGTGTTTTCTTTCGTTCCTCAATCAGCAAATCCAGCTTCTTTTGTTCGGCTTCGCTGTGGAACAGGAAAGTAAGAAGTTCCATCATATCATCATCGGTCAGCAGAGTTGGCTCTTTCAAAAAGGCTTCCAACATTCCGGCACGAGTGCAAAGGCGGTGGGTTCACTCGCTTCGGGTCAGCCGCTTTAGTTCACTCTGCAACTGTTTTTCCTTGTGCTTGGCGGCGGTCAGCTTCCTTTCTGCCACATACTTTTCATGCTCCAGCTTCTTTAATTTTTCGCTCATAGGCAACAGTTCCTTCCTCATAATGGACAAAAGCACCCAACTTTTTTCAGAGTTAAGTACCTTTGGCTTGGTTATTATGGAATTTTATGTTCTATATAAACTTGTGTTGCACCGAATAGCAAATTATTTTTATGCTTCCTCACTTTTGAACAGCTTCCATCCTGCCAGCGTCAGTCCTACGGCAAGCACAAACCAAAGCAGGGCGGCAACCCCGAAGCGTGACAGAAACAAGATGAACTGGTACTCCTCCTGCCATTTGTCATTAACAGCATAGAACACGCCGTCCATATCTGCCCCGTATTCCTCGCAGATGGTAGAAAGTTCGTTCCGAGCGGCATTGGTCATGCTTACCTTCTGACCGATTGGAAATGTGACGCTTTTGCCCCTTTCGATTGCTTTCGCTGTTTCCTGCGGAATTTGTGCCACGATATAGGTATGGTCTGGAAGCTCCAACAGGTAATATGGCTGATAACTGCCCAGCAAATCCCAGCCGGATGAAGTAATTTCCGGCCGACGGATTCGACGTCCGGTTACTCTGCCCTTGACTCTTTGCGTATAGTAATGATCTTCCCATGGTTTCAGACTGGAAATACCGGTTTCGACAATCCCCACCGGTTCCGCTGTCACATAATCCGACAAATAGATGATTTCTGAAAAATCCTCTGCACCGGTCAGCCTTGGAATATCCTCCCCCGCTGGGAAACCGTTAAAATCGGTTATAAGATTTTGTTCTATATCGCTCTGTGTTATCGGCTGTTCCTTTCCTTTCAGAAGCGGTTCCGGGTTCCAGTTCAAGCAAAACAGAGCAGCACAAACCAGAGCAATCAGGACACTGACAGTGGGAATGATGGTTGTTTTTTTCATGGGCGGGAACCTCCTTTCTGGTGGGCTGGCAGATTTTTTCTAAACATTCCGTTTTTTCTTCGCTCAACTCCCCGATAAACTGGAAGTTGCATGACCGTTATATTATTCCATATCCCATTTCTTCGGCTATATATGACCAATAGGTGTTTTCATCATGACAAGCGTTTCCGTCTATTTGCATTAGTAATTCTCTAAAGTGTTTTTCACGCTCTTTTAATCCTTTTTCTGTTGGATTGTTTGGGAATGGGATTTTACTATATCGGTGATACATCTCTATTTCCATCAAAAAAGCCTCAATATTTTTGGAAATATAGATTGTACTTTTGTCAGAGGTATTTAAAAGAAATACTCGTTTATCAGGAGATAAACCAACAAAATTTTCTACATCATCTTTTCCTATGATTTTATAGTTTTGTCCATTAAACATCATCTGAAAAAAATCTTTCGCTTGAAAAAAATGAATAATCATAAATTCATTTGGTAAAGAAATGCTGTTCTCCAAGTTGTTCCCCCTCTGCAATCTGTTTTTCTATTTTTGTCAACTTCCGATTGTCACTCCCGCCTGGAATAACAGACGATCCACCCTCCTCAGGCCAAGGACGGAAATGCAGTTGGATCTGCCGCCCCGTCCCGAACTATGGGGACAGAGGCGGAACCCACAGATCCTCCCGGTATTCACCCCGTTCAGCCAAGGCGTCAAAGTCCATACCGGAGATGACCGCCCGACACCGCTCCCGGTTCTCGCTCTGGTCGGAGAGGGCGGGCACGCCCTCGTCTGTCAGACCGGCATCCTCGCCAAAGAACCAGATACTGCGCTCAGCCTGCAAACTGGTGGAGCCCTCATAGGGAAAATAGGAGATGGACACAATCTGCCTGCAATCCTCCTGCCAACTCAGACCGAAGCCGTCATAGCTACCGTTCTCGTCCATATAAAAGTATAACTCAGCGAACTGAATCTCCCGTCCATCCGCCAGCTCTATGTCAGGGTATGCCGCTTTTAGTAAATAAGGCGGCGAGGACATGGGGATGTATTTGTAGGTCAGCTCTGGGTCATCCCGTTCCAACAGCTGCCGGGCGATGCTCCATCGCTCCGACGCGTATGCTTCAAACCCCAGATCCTCCCACGCCATATCCCGATAAGTAATGTGGTGGTCGTCGTCATAGTAGCTGCAATAAAGGCGGCCTTTGTGCCAGAGATAGTCTTCACCGGGTCCCTCTGCCGCAAACACCGTGTATTCCGCTGTTTTGCAGATGTCATACATGAAATCGTTCACATCGTTGCCGCGAACAAACAGCAGGATACGGATGGTGTAGCCGTTCTGATCCATAAATTCCTGCTGTTCCATATCAGCGGAGATCTTCTCATAGATTGCCTGGGCCTGTTCGGCAGGGTAAGTCTTTTCCCCAAATGGTTCCTGCCCCGGCAGCGCAATGCAGCCGGACAGCAGGCAGACCAGTCCTGCCGTCCACGCCGGAAGCAAAAAGAAAAATGGCCGCTTTTGAGTTGTTTTTAGAATCATCTGACATTCTCCGTTCTCTGGTTTGATGGCTCCAGTCCGGTTATCTTCATCGACAGGGAAAACTGCTTGTCAAATGGTAACTTATAACTCTTGCCACTGAATACAAGAAGGTCTTTCATAAGTAGCACAAAATTCCCTAATACAAGAAAATGCACTGTTTAAACTGATGACTGCATTGATATCTGGTTCCCATTCTTCCCCAGTAACCATAAAAGTGACCTCTTCTTGATTTTCCTCATTATAGGACAACCACATATCACCTGTATCATTTTGAAAATAATTGATAGCTGCATACTCCCCGCTAATGCAGACAGATATACAGGGATATGACTGCTTCCCACTAATCCATAGCTCAGTATTTTTCTGTGCTGATGTTTGCATGAATTTTAATACATCATTTACTGATTGAAAAGAAAAATCACCTTTATCTGTACTTACAATTATCAAATTGTCCTCCCAAATTCCGATTTATCATTCGCTTACTTGGATAAATTGTACCATAAAGACAGGAACAATTCTACCTGCATTTGTGAACCTGACATAGCCGATACTTTATATGTCCTTATGTAGTTGCAGTCAAAACATCGGGTGCAACCCCGACATTTTGACCGCATATCAGCCCGAATTGCTACATCATTCAGCCTGACTGTTGAAACCGTTCTGCCTGGCACATTCGCTGGCTTTTTTCCGGTGTTCCTCGCTGTACGGCGGCAGGAAGCGGATAGACAAGCGTGATTTATCCAGCACATAAGAAACGCCGCCCTGCTCATGGGATTGTTCCAGTCTGCAAAGGTCTGGGTACTTCCGGCTGAACGCCGCCAGACGCTTCCCCAGTCCGGCATTAAAAGTGTAGATACTTGCTGTATCTTCCCCCTCATTGAACAGGATGATGGTTTCTTTCTCATACTTCGTCCGCTTCGCCATAATCGTCCTCCATGCTCCCGCCCTCGATACGGTCAAGGACTGATTTGTGATAGAAGTAGGCTTCCATTTCCAACCGCAGATGGTAGAAGAAACAGCGATACCATTTGTCAGCGTGTTCCCCGCAAAGTTTTTCTGCCAGAGTGCAGAACAGCTTTTTTGTGGCAGGGTCAGGGGAGAGGGCAACTGCCATGCGTAAGCGTTTGACCGTTGCTTCCCGATTCGGACAACCAAAGGCATACAGTGCTTTCTTTTCGTTCATGGACATTTTCATAGATTTTTTCCTCCTTAAATTTGTGAAAAATAAAAGCGACAGACACTTCACACGGAAATACCTGTCGCTTTGTTTACGGTATGAAATTGTTGGTTCTGGACTTGATAATTTAGCAGTAAATCAACTCCTGCCTAATGATTTCTTCTGCCTGATTGCGAATGGAGTTCATAGACTGCACCCACAACATCTGGTTGTCTGCTTTCATGGCTTCGGTCACGCCCTCGGCTTTCATCATCTGCCGGATAATGAGGCTGCACCGCTCCGTTGCCTGCTCATTCAGGTCTGCAAGCCGGGAGTGGAGTCCGCCGGACAGACAGAGGGAAGAAAACTCAGCAGGGCGGCACTGCTCCAGATATGCCCGGTGCAGTCTGCCCCTTTGCCGATAGGGCGGTTTTCTTCGGGGATTTTCAAATCCGGCACATAGTAATCGCCCACAAGTACATAGTCCAGACCGTTGCTTTCGTCATGGATTCGTGGTTTCAATTCTTTCATGCTGAAATGACCTCCTTTTTCTTTTTGTGGTAATCCTCCCTGCGTTTGGCAAGGTGGACTTCATAACGCCTGACTGCTTCGGGGCTTCCGGCTTCGGCTTCCCTTGCTTTCATGGCTTCCCATTCCTTAGCGGCTTCTGGGTCGGTCTTTGCCTTTTCTTTCAACTCGGCTCGTGACAGCTTCGCTTTCCTACTGGCTCGTTCTATTCGTTTTCTTTCCGCTTCCAGCACTTTCTCACGCTTTAGACACTCTTTTTCTTCCATCTGCCGGATATGCTCAGGGTCGGCTTCTTTGGCTTCTTTCAATTTCTGCCGGTATCGTCTGCCACGCTCTTTCTGCTTTTCCAGATACTCTGCATATTGGGCAATGGCTTCCTCGTCCCCAGCCTCGGCGGCTTTCCGCAGTTCATCAAGTTTCTGTTTTCTGCGTTCCGCACTCCGTTTGCCTTTTTCCCGTCTTTTGCGCAGCTGCTCGGCTTCAATGGCGGCTCTGCGTTCTTCTTTGGATATGGTTTCTACCGGCGGGTAGTAGTTCCCAATGAAATTGAAGTAAATGTCAATTTTCTGCTGACGGTAGATTGTCCGTCCTCCGGTAGCTTCGTGAACCTCGATCCGGTCAATAAAAGCATACAGCATGGTGTCCGTCAGTTCCTCGCAGTCCCGGTATTTCTTTACCAGTGCGACGAAGCGTTCCGTATCCACTTTTTTCACTTCTTCCTGCTGTATCTGCTCTTGCAGTCCCTTAATCCGCCGTTCAAGAAGTATCTGCTCCTCGTCATACTGCTGTATCATTCGCTGAACCTGCCGCTCCGGCAATAAGCCTTTCATGGAACTTTCATACAAGTTCTGTATCATGCCGTCCAGTTCCTGCATCGCTTTCCCGCTTCCTCCAGTTCCTGCTGTCCTGAGCCGATATGCCGTTGTTTCTGCTCATTCCATAAGGCTTTCAGTTGGGAGATAAATTCTTCCTCATTCTCAAGGGCATATTTACTTACTGTCTGGATTGACTGTAAAACAGCCGCTTCCAGAACCGATGTTTTGATAAAGTGGGAAACACATTCTCTGCCGATGTTTCGGTAGCTGCCGCATTGAAAAGCAGAATCAGAATCGTAAATGATACCGCTGTGCTTGGCTTCCGGGCTGGTATAGCCCATTCTTGCCCCGCAGTCGGCACAGTACACCAAACCGGAAAGGCGGTGGGAGTAAGTGCCGTTGGCGGCTTTCGGTTTTTTCTTTGAGCGTAATTTCTGGGCAATGTCCCATGTGTCCTGCTCAATAATTGCTTCGTGGGTATCCGGGAAAATCATCAGTTCATCGGGGGTAGCGGCTCTGCGTTGCTTGGTTTTGAAGTTCTCGCAGACCGATTTGCCCAGTATCTGGTGAAGCCGGATACGGCTGGGACATATCTGGCTGGGGTTGTTCATAGATGACATACTCGGTATCTGTGATCCGCCCACTTTTATCGCGTTTCTGATGGCGCACGATATATCCAGCCTGCTCCAGTTCACGCAGGGCGGCACCAATAGCGTCCACGCCCTCCTTACAGATGGAAGCCAGCCCTCTGGTAGTGTAATTCCACTCCTCTGGGAGCGACAGGATCATGGAGAGCAGCCCCTTAGATTTTAAAGTCAGCCCCTTATCCTTCAGATGATAATTTGACATAACGGTGTAATCCCGTGTCCGTTGTACGCGGTAGACTGCCATTTACTTCACTCCTTCCTGTGGTCAGGGAATAACAAAAGCCGCTGTCAGTAAAGACGCGGCTCAAACTTCATAGAAAACTCCGAGTCTCCCATCAAAGGGATAGCGGCTGATGTCCTCAAAGGCGTCAGCAACCTCCTCCGCTGGATAGTCCTGCCAGTCCCGCTCCCTGACGATATGATGGATAGTGCGGTAACAGGTGGAAAACCTTTCATATGCCGAGCGGTATTTCGTATTCACGCAGGACACCTCCACAAACCGCCCGTCCTCCAAGAGCCATAGTTCCCGGATGCAGGAAGCCTCCACCTGTGTGGAATGACTTTGGATAGTTTTTTGGTAAATGCAAAATCCCCGCTGTGGAAACAACTCCGACCCATAGTAGTTCAGGGAACACTCATGATTTCCTGCGGTCTGGTAGGCAAGAACACTTTCCCCACGATAGCGGACAGACTGCACCACAAGTTCCATGTTCAATCTGGAAAGCGCCCTTTTCCGCTCCTTTTTGTCGGGGAAAAGATAAAGATACGCCGTCCTGATGGCATTGCAGATTTCTTTTTCTCTAAACATCTTATTTCCTCCGTTTTTTCTTTACATCCAGGACATGGCCCTCAATTACACGGGCGCACCTTTTGATTTTGATCTCCCGGCGCTGCTGACTTTGCAGGGCGGCCTGATACCCGTCCTCTGTCAAAAACAGCCTCATTTCATCTCCGTGCCTTCCGTAAGTAGTACCGGGACGCAGGATGGAAAACTCGATCATCCAGCGGGTGTTATCCCAAAATCTTTCTACGGCGAGAATGTTATGCCCTTTCAGCTCCCTGGCTGAAATATCCTTCATAGGCTGCTCCTTTCATCGTTCCTGGTCTCTCTGACGCTTTTTCTGCCATTGTTCCAGCAGCTTGATAATAGTTTCCTGCATCCGGGCCGGCGTATAACTTTTGGGGAAATACTTCCTCAGAGTATCAGAAGTAAATGTCACCTTATCCAGATCACTTTTCTTCTCCTCACCCATAATGGCCCGCATCACATCAATAGAGAGATGGCCCTCCTGACTAAACTTCTTGAGCCGCTGGGCTTGGGAAAGGGAAGGTGTAGCCTGTTCACTGTCCATCGCGTCCAGCAGGTCTACCTGTTCCTCCTTTTTGAGAAAGGACAGCTCATAGGCAGGGTTCAGGGCAATCTTCTTTTCATCCACCATATCCATCAATTCAGGAATCAGCTCTGTCAGACGGATATAGCGAAAAATCTGGTTTTTACTCTGACCTACTTGCTCTTCCAAAACCTCGCTGGATTTCTTTCCAAAATCGTTCCCAACTTGGGAACAATTTTCTTTACTCGGTCTGCCAGCCTGCCTTTTCATAGTATCCAGCTTCATACGATATGCAAAGGCTCTTTCACTGGGGAGCAGACTTTCTCGTTGCAGATTGCTGTCAACCATAATGATCGTGGCGGCATCATCATCCAAATCCCGAACAATGACCGGCATAGTCTCCTTTTCTGCCAGTTCACTGGCTCTGTGCCGCCTGTGTCCGGCTACCAGCTCATAGCCGCCCTCTGGGTCCGGTCTGGCAATCGCCGGAACCAGAACACCATATTGCTTGATACTGTCAGCGGTCTCCATCATGGCTTCGTCATCCTTGACTTTGAATGGGTGGTTCTTAAAGGGATGCAGTTCAGACAGCAGGATTTCCTGAATCTTTTCCAGCTTTGCATCCTGGCGGCCTTCTTCGGTGGAGAACAGATCATCTACCGAGGCTAGCTCTATTTTTTTCGCGCTGCTTTTCAAGTTTCAACACCTCCTTCGTCAGATTTTTGTAGCCCTCAGCCACCTTTCCGCCGGGATCATGGGCAAAAATGCTTTTTCCCTCAGCGCTGATTTCCTTTGCCCGGACAGAATGGGGGATCTCTGTACCGAATACTTTGATCTTGCTGCCATAGGTCTCCCGCAGGAGCGCGGAGATCTCTTTGGCAAAGTTGGTTCGGCTGTCCACCATCGTCAGCAGGATACCG
>JAGZIY010000034.1 GCA_018365995.1 Butyricicoccus pullicaecorum
ACTACATTTATTTCTACAATCACCAGCGTATCCAGTTAAAAACTGGAGTGGCGCCACTCATACTGCGCCACTCCGCTTAAAACTTCATTTTTTTCCTACAAGGGGCTTTTTTGTGCTGTCCATATAATCTGGGGCAGTTCACTTGGTCTGGTGAATCTGAGCTTTTTACTCGAGTGTTTAATATTTATCGAAGGGAGATGATTTTGGGGAGTAGGTCACTGCACCATCCGTCGGGACTTCTTCTGGTACGATGTGCTGGGGGATGCTGCTGTTCTCCGGACGCAGCTTAAACTGCCCGACAAGATCGTTGAGCATATTTGCCTGACTGGAAAGCTGTTCGCTGGCAGCGGCACTCTCCTCGCTGGTTGCGGAGTTCGTTTGAACGACTGCAGAAATCTGATCGACGCCCAATGTAATCTGTTCGATGATTTCTGCCTGCTCTTGCGATGCCTCTGCAATCTCGTTTACGGTTGTGACAACATTCTGAATCTTTTGGGTAAGTTCATTAAATGCCTGACTGGTGGTCTGTGCAATCTGTTCGCCCTCACTAACGGATTCGATGGTGCTTTCGATGAGAGCGGTGATTTCTTTGGCAGATTCGGATGACTTCTGTGCAAGATTGCGAACTTCGTCTGCAACGACTGCAAAGCCTTTTCCGGCAGCACCGGCGCGTGCGGCCTCAACAGCGGCATTCAGAGACAGGATGTTGGTTTGGAAAGTAATATCATCAATGACCTTGATGACCTTGCGAATACTTTCAGAGGAAATGGAGATTTTACCCATTGCATCAAGCATTTCCTGCATATTGACAAGTGTGGACTGCGCCACTTTGCCGGAGGTTATTGCAAGCTGATTTGCCTTTTTGGAGTTTTCTGCATTGGTATGTACGTTGTCAGAGACATCGTTCAGTGAAGCGGACAACTCCTGAATACTGCTTGCCTGTTCGGTGGCACCCTGTGCGAGTGCCTGTGCGCCGCTTGCAACCTGATCCGAGCCTGCGCGGATTTGGTCGGCAGACGATTTGATTTCATGAAGGAACAGATTGAGTTTATCCAGCAGGACACCGCCGGTTCTTTCAATTTCGTTCATCTCTCCGGGGAAGTTTCCGTCAGGGAAGAAGGAGATATCGCCCCCTGCCATCAATCCGAAGTTATCGCCAACACAGGCAATGATACGTTTCAGCTCGGTAAAACTTGTCTGAATACTGCGGCAAGTTTCGCCAAATTCATCTTGACTGTCATAAGAAAGCTCTTTGCTGAAGTCACCTGCTGCCAGTGCGCTGGTCGCATCCTGAATACGGTGCAGCGGAATGGTGATGTATTGCATCAGCTTGCGCAGCATAAAGATGCCGATGAAAAATAGCAAAATACTAACAACCGTGCCGAAAATTACGGATATTTTATAGATTTTACGAGAAAAAGCGGCACGATCTTCTGCAAACTGTGTCTGATCATCGCGAAGTGACATCATAATGTCTGACTGTTGCGTTTGCAGGGGTTTATATTCTTCTTCAAAAATCTGAAATGCCTGCTCTGCAGAAGTCTCTGAACCATCGTAAAGAAGCGCAAACATGCGGTTACGGGAGGACTCCTCCTGTGCCATGAGGGCTTCTATATTTTGTACCTTGGTTTGGTCAAGGGATTTGTTTTGCTTACACTGCTCAAGCAAGGCTTTGTTCTGTTCAACGTCCTGAACGGCGTTTTTTAGATACGCGGAAATCTGGGCTGGGTCATGATCTGCAAATGCCATCAGACAATATCTCTGAGTGGAAACCAAATTACGGCGCATTTCCCAAATATATGATGTATTGGGCAGTGTTGTATTTACAAGGGTATCGGTTTCGCGCTGAATCCTGTGAATGGAGCTGAGAGACAGCGCAGAAATGACAAGCGATAGCGCGAGCAGACTCCCGAAGATAACAAAGAGCTTATTCCGGATTTTTAAGTTTTTCATTATGATACAGTCCTTTCAGTATTGGGATCAGTATATGCACGGCGCAAGCAGCGCGGAAATAAAATGAGTAAAATATAGATTTTTTTAGCATTTACCCTCGTAAAGTGTTATTTTTTTAGATATATAATAACATGAATTTCCTAAAATATCAAGATTTTCCGACATAATATTTCAAATAAATTTGTACAAAATCACAACAGAGCCTTTTATATAAAATCACAATAGGTGCTTTTATACAAAGTCACAAAAAGGCTTTGCACTTTGCAGGATAATTTTCATAATAACACAAGAAATCGCCTGATAAGCCGTGAAGATCGGCGGAGAAAGTAAGTTTTGGTGATGCTAAGAGAGCATTTGACAAGCTGATGGAAGCAATATCATATTCTTTATTTTCCTAATAAATTTCAAATCACCTAACAACTATAATTTTTGAATCGGGTGAGAGCTTGTTGCCAGTGTAAGGAGAAGATTTACAGAAAATATAGAGAACGCACATGTTTCATGATATTGATGATGCAGTTATTTTTACGCTTGACAGAATAGGAGAATCAGACTGCTGAGATGGATTTGGGAAACACTGGAACAGTGCAGCTATGTGTTATAAAAAAGCACTTGAGTCGTTCGGCATGACACATGCAGGACTCAAGTGCTTTCTGAATTATAATAATAGAACAGCAAAGCTGCGCATACTACTGGATATGCTCCTCACAGAAATCGTCAACAACGCGAAAACCCATTTGATCTCTTGATGCAACGCGAAATTTTCGAATACTAACCGAGTCGGTTTGCGGACACAGGCGATTTTCTGGATCCAGACGCAGACAGGACATTTGTGTTTTTTGTTTTTCGTGCATGTTTGTTTCTTGCATATTCGCTCACCTCATGGACTAGTGTTCCCTGAGATGAAACGAAATATGACCGGCTTATTTTTCATAATCCTCAAAAGGGTTCTCTAATACCGGACGGCTGTCCAAATCGTAGGGTGTTGTCTGATAGACATAATAATTCAGCCAGTTAGTATAAAGAAGCTGCCCGTGAGACCGCCAAGTGACTTTTGGTTCCTGCGTCGGATCATCATCTGGGAAATAGTGGCGTGGAAGCTGCGGTTCAAGTCCGCGGCTCAAATCACGAAAATATTCCTGTTTTAAGGTATCCCGATCATATTCGGAATGACCTAAGACGAAAATTTGCCGTCCGTTATGGGAGCCTGCGATATAAACACCAGCCTCGTCAGAAACTGAGAGAAGGCGAAGTTCTGGATGCTGTGTGATATCTGAAGCGCGTACCTCAGTATGACGGCTATGCGGTGCATAAAAGATGTCATTGAAACCGCGCAGCAGACGTTCAGTTGGCACCAGCACACGATGTTCAAAGATGCCGCTCATCTTTTCAGGCAGTGCATACTTGGGTATATTATAATGATAATACAGTCCTGCTTGTGCGCCCCAGCAGATATGCAGGGTAGAATGTACATGGGTTTTGGTCCATTCCATGATTTCGGTCAGTTCAGACCAATAATCTACCTGCTCGAATGGCATTTGTTCAATCGGGGCACCGGTGATGATAAAACCATCATAACGGTTGTTTTTGATCTCGCCGAAGGTTTTGTAAAAAGTAAGCAGATGGTCCTCTGGTGTGTGTGTGGATTGATAGGTCTCTGTTTGTACAAGATCGACCTCGATTTGCAGAGGCGTATTGGAAAGACAGCGCAGAATCTGTGTTTCTGTTGTGATTTTGAGCGGCATCAGATTTAATAGAGCAATACGAAGCGGACGAATATCCTGTGTGATCGCACGCCGTTCGGTCATTACAAATATATTTTCCGACTCCAGCACCGCACGTGCAGGCAGACTATCGGCAATTTTGATGGGCATAGAGATTCTCCTTTCCAAAGAACAATGTATCTATTATAGCGCACCCTGCGCAGGATTGGAAGAAAAAGAAGAATGTCCAGTAGATATAAAATGGGAATGCTGATTTTGGAAAGATAAAAATTTTTAGGAAATATATTGACAATAAAAAAGGGATATGGTATTATATGAAAGCTAGTTCGTAAGGACTGGAGAACTAAAGTGAAAAGTTTCAAGAGAAATGATTTTCTTGCAAAAGAAAGTCGAAAAACTTTGAAAAAAGTTCTTGACAAACAAAATAAACTTTGGTAAAATAAACAAGCACTTTACCGAGAGGTAAGCGCAAGAATTGTA
>JAGZIY010000024.1 GCA_018365995.1 Butyricicoccus pullicaecorum
AGCCGGGAACAGGAAGTGGAAATCTTCTACCGCTTTATCGGCAAAATCGAATGACACATCTTGAGATACCCAACAATATCTTTAACTAAGGGAAACGGGTGTGAGTATTCCGGATATCGCGCTTCTCGTGCCGCTGGCAGAATTGCTTGAGGTTTCTGTGACCGAACTGCTGATGTGTCAGCGAATGGAACAGCCGTGCAGCGTAGCACCGGAGCAGGTAGAGACACTGGTGAAAACAGCAATTGCTTTTTCGGACGACAAACCAGTGCGTGCATATCAGGAAAAAAGTAAATGGATACCTATTTACATGATTTCTTTTTTTGTGGGGGGATTATCCATCCTTGCGGCTTACGAGAGCGGACAAAGTATAGAGAATGTAGTTACTTTTTTCGTTATCAGTGCGATATTTGCGATATATTTTTGCTTTTTTGTGCAAATACGTCTGCCAAGATATTATGATGAAAATCGGATATGCAGTTATGCTGACGGCATATTTCGTATGAATATCGCAGGGGTTTCTTTGAACAACAGAAACTGGCTGCATATTGTGGGAGCTTGCCGTGCATCAACTTGTTTGGCAATGGGATTTCTGCCTGTGCTGTCTTTGCTCATGCAATCGCTGCAAATTGTGTGGTGGCGATTTGCAGGATCGTTTGTGATGTTGTTTCTCATGCTGGGTATATTCGTTATCCCGATTTATGTGGTTGGCAAAAAATATGAATCCAAGTGAAAAATCACGAAAGCGCCCTATGCACACATTTTGCATAGGGCGTCTTTTAGATGGGCGGGCATTATCCAAGTGTGACATCGAGCATCATCATAAGGACAAAGCCGAGAGAAAGCCCGATGGTGCCGATGTTGCTCTTGGTGTTGGCAGCTGCCTCTGGAATGAGCTCCTCAGCCACAACGTACATCATAGCACCAGCGGCAAAGGATAGGAAATAGGGCAGCAATGGGGTCATGAAAGCGGACAGTGCGATGGTAAGAATCCCCGCGATTGGTTCCACAATACCTGAGAGCGTGCCGCAGAGAAAGGCTTTGGAGCGGCTCATGCCGCGCTCACCACGCAGGGGCAAAGAGATGATAGCACCTTCTGGAAAGTTCTGTATGGCAATACCGATAGAGAGTGCAAATGCACCTGCCATGGTCAGTGGTGTGTTTTGTGCAAGCACACCTGCGAATACAGCACCAACTGCCATGCCCTCTGGGATATTGTGAATGGTCACAGCAAGCACAAGCATGGTGGTTTTGTGGAACTTCGACAGTGTGCCGTCATCGGCTGTCTCCGCTTGTACATAGATCTGCGGAACGATACGGTCAATGAGCAGAAGGGATAGGATACCGATGAGAAAGCCAACAACAGCCGGAATAAAAGATAGCTTTCCGAGATGGGAGGACTGCTCGATAGAGGGAATGATGAGCGACCAGATGGAGGCTGCGATCATGACGCCGGAGGCAAAGCCGAGCAGCCCCTTTTGCAGGCGGTCGGGCAGCATGCCGCGCAGGAAGAAAGCGCACGCAGCACCAAGCGTTGTGCCGATGAATGGGATCATGAGACCGAGAAATGTTTCCATAAAGAAAATAGCTCCTTTCCGTAAAAGAAAATATAGAATGGTCAGACAGCACAAATCACACCCTGTCTCGGTTGTTTCTCAAAGGCGGACTTTCGAGATTTGCGGGGGCGGAAATCTGCCTGTATCATGCTATGTGCATGAGGGGAAAAGAGTTAAAAGAACAGAAAAGTATGAAAAAACCCACGAAAATCATAAGGATTCGTGGGTTTTGCCGTGATTTTGTTTTATGTAGAAAGGGAATAAACATATTTGCAGGATATAATACGCGTATTTTTTTCCGCTGTGTGCGTATAATAAGGTCATACCCGATTTACAATCGGAACATAGGGGATGTTTTTGGAAAGTGGTTTGAACGCAGGGCGAATGATACGGCCTCCGAATGCGATTTCCTCCATGCGGTGTGCAATCCAGCCTACAATACGTGCTGTTGCGAACAGTGGTGTAAACATTTCCTGTGGTATGCCCAGCATACGATAGACAAGACCAGAATACATATCGACATTTGCACACATGACCTTAGTGTCCGCGCCGTGTACCTCTGCAAATGCAGCCGGTGTCAGTTTTTCGACCAGTTCAATCAGATTGAATTCGTCGCTGAAGCCCTTCTTTTCTGCGAGAGGGCGTGCGGCGGATTTGAGGGCAACGGCGCGGGGATCGCTCAGAGTATAGATAGCATGCCCCATGCCGTAGATGAGACCGGAACGGTCTCCAACTTCTTTGTTCAATATTCGGACGAGGTAGCGGTGTACTTCTTCGGCATCGTTCCAGTTGGATATATTTTGCTTGATGTGGTCGAACATCTGCACGACCTTGAGGTTTGCGCCGCCGTGCCGTGGACCCTTTAGAGAGCCAACAGCGGCAGAAATGGCAGAGTAGGTATCGGTGCCGGAGGAGGAGGTCACGCGGGTAGCAAAGGCAGAGTTATTGCCGCCGCCATGCTCGGCATGCAGGATCAGGCAGCGGTCGAGCAGCTTCGCCTCCTCGTCTGTGTAAGATTCATCAGGACGAATGAGACGCAGGATATTTTCTGCCGTTGAGAGATTGGGGTCAGGCACATGCAGATACATGGATTGGTTGTCAAAATAACGGCGGCGCGCCTGATATGCGTGGGAGATGATGACCGGATACTTTGCCATCAGCCCAATGCCCTGACGCAGGATATTTTCGGTGGAGATGTCGTCCGGATTGGGGTCATAGGAGTAGAGCGCAAGGGTCGCGCTTGCCAGCTTGTTCATAATATCGCGGCTGGGAGCGCGCATAATCATATCTTCGGTGAAGTTATCGGGAAGGGCGCGTGCCTGACCGATCATCTGCGTAAACCGGTCGAGCTGTGCACGCGTTGGCAGACTGCCGGACAGCAGCAGATAGCCCACCTCTTCAAATCCAAAGCGGTTCTCGCTTTCAAAGGCATACAGAAGGTCATAGATGTCGATGCCGCGATAGGTCAGATGCCCTTCGATGGGTTCGCGCTCTCCTTCGTTGATCAGATAGCCATGGACATTGCCAAGACGTGTAATGCCGGCAAGCACACCTGTGCCATCTGCATTGCGCAGACCGCGCTTGACACCGTATTTGGTAAACGTCTCTTTCTTGACCTGATGCAGGGGCTTCAGCTGTCCGCAGATGGTCGAGATGATTTCAGGATCCATATTTTTCATCTGGTTCACCATGGCAGGTACTCCTTTTCAAAATCGAACTATATGAAATATATCTTACTATTATCCTGCAAAGTTGTCAATCTGCTAAAAGTAAAAAAACGTAAAGTCAGGAGGTAGAAAAATGAGAAAAATGCTGGTGATTGGGTTGCTGTTGACGGTTACAATCTATGTGCTTCCGGTATTTTGCGGATACTTGGACACCGAAGCAGCAGATTTTATTCCGCAGGAAGGAACAGGAATACATGCAGAAATATCGGAAGAACCGGCGGATGGGCAGACAGAGGAGCAGGCACCTCCGCTTTCGGTGAGCGGGCGTATTACCGTACAAGTAGATGGACAGGCGCGTGAAATGGCGCTTGAGGATTATGTTGTCAGCGTGGTTTCGGGTGAAATTTCGCCTGATTTCCCCGAGGAGGCAATCAAGGCACAGGCGGTTGCCGCACGTACTTATGCTTTATATAAGCAGCAGACTGGCAGACCTGCTCAGCATAAGGATGCAGATGTCTGCGATGATCCCGCGCATTGTGCGGCATATGTCGACCTCAAAACACAGGCATCTGCGCGATGGGGAGAGCATGCAGATGCCGATGCTGACAAGATTCGGCGGGCGGTTAAGGATACCGCGGGCATGGTCGTGACTTATGAGGGCAAGCCGATTGTGGCGGTATTCAGCGCCGCGGCGGGTGAGAAAAGCGAGCGGGCGGAAGATGTATGGGGCAGTGATATCCCTTATTTGCAGAGTGTGGACAGCCCGGGCGGGGAGGCTTGCCCGAAATATCATGCCACCGTCACACTCTCTGCCGATGAGGTGCGCAGGCGTGCGGCGAAAAACGTGCCGTCTGCCGATTTATCGGGGGATCCTTCCGAATGGTTCAAGGCGTCCAAACGCAGTGAGGCGGGCGGCATCATCTCGGTGAAGTTTGGTGGCGTTGAAGTACAGGGAACGGCTTTGCGCACACTTTTTGGGCTCAATTCTACCAATTTCACTGTAAAGACACAGGGGGATATGCTTACATTTTCCACAACGGGCTATGGGCATGGTGTGGGACTCAGTCAGTGGGGGGCAAAATATGCTGCGGAGCAGGGACAGACGTGGCAGGAGATTTTGACACATTATTATTCGGGAACAAAAATCACACAGATTACGGTATAATTGGAAGTGTGCATGGCGATACTACCCTTGGAGGTGTTCAGAGCTATGCATAAACAAGGAACAGGATATACCGGACAGACCAAGTCAGATCGTGGATTTTATATCATTTTGGCAATTTGTCTGGCGGTGATTGCAATTTCAAGCTATATACTGTTTGCAGCACCGAAAGAACAGGAGAAGCAAATCGACCAAACCTTATATCTGCCATCGGGAACGGATACTGCACAAACACCGGTGGCAGTCCCTAATGTGGATATTCCGGCAGATCCAGTCAAACCGACCGTACAGCCGGAGGAGCCGGAAAAGAAAGCAGAGGAAAAACCAGCCGACAAGACACCAGAGCCAAAGAAAAAGGAGACAGCGGCAGAGCCGCCGGCACCGATTTGGGTCAAGCCGTTGGATGGAGCGGTGCTGAAGCCGTTTTCGGGGGACAATCTGGTGAAAGACGAGACCATGGGTGACTGGCGTGTGCATACCGGAACCGACTATGCAGCCGATTCCGGAACCCGTGTCTATGCGGTGTCTGACGGAACGGTAGAACGTGCGGACGTAGACCCGCTTTATGGCGGCGTGGTGGTTTTGCAGCTGAAGGACGGCAAACAGGCGGTCTATCAGTGTCTCGCGGACAAACTCAAGGTCAGCGCGGGAGACACCGTGCGTGCAGGTGATGTGATCGGAACCGTGGGAACCATTGGACATGCGGAATCTGCACAGCAAAGCCATCTGCATATTGAACTTTATAAGGGCGGCAAGGCAATCGATCCGGAAAGCGTGTTTGGTGCAGCAAAGACAAGTGCTGAAAAGAAGCCTGCTGTGGACGCAAGCGTACCGCAGTCGGGGATCGATGTGGAGGAATGAAATAAAAAAGACCGAATCCAGATGGATTCGGTCTTTGGCTTATTTTACATCGGGCAGATCCAGCTTGCTGAGGTCAACAGCGATTGGACCGCAGCCTGCACACTTGGAACAGTCGTGCATACATGCCATGGGGTCATCAGGGTCGTCCTCACGGCACAGGGAAAGAACGGTGTCATCTCCCTGTCTTTCGCCAATCAGGAACTTTGCAGCCGCTTCCTCTGCGCCGCCGGTCACCCCGGGGACGAGGAGCACGCCGAGCATTTCCAGCGCATTGCGCGATGCAATGCCAAGCTCTCCACAGATGAGCACATCGACTGCATATTGTCCGATAAAGCCGAGCAGACGGACATGCCCTTCGCCGGAACAGGTAACAAGTTCCTTGCCGGTGGGCTGACCGTCCTGCGCGGTCACAATCAAAAATTCCTGACAGGTGCCAAGGGACTTGGCAACAGAACCTGCCTCATAAGCGATTGCGATTTTCATGAAACCGCTCCTTTCTGTCTTATAACAGGGCTTCGAGCATGGAGACGGCACCCTTGAGTGCGTCCGGCAGCTTGGCGTCCTCGATTTGTCCGGCATCGACAGCCTGTGCAAGCTTGGGGTCGATGGGCAGCTTTGCGAGAACGGGCACGCCATATTGTGCGGCTGCATCTTCTACATGGCTTTTGCCGAATACTTCAATGTGCTTGCCGCAGTCCGGACAGGCAACATAGCTGTAATTCTCGATGATGCCGAGAACAGGAATGTTCATCATTTGCGCCATTTTGACAGCCTTGCCGACAATCATGGCAACGAGATCCTGCGGGGAGGTCATGACAATGATGCCGTCCACCGGGAGAGACTGAAAGACGGTCAGCGGAACATCACCCGTTCCGGGAGGCATATCGACAAACATGAAGTCAACGTCCTGCCAGATAACATCTGACCAAAATTGCTTTACGGTCTCAGCGATGATGGGACCGCGGTAAATGACCGGATCATCGGCATTGGGCAGCAGGAAATTGACTGATACCATGTCGATACCGGTCGATGAAGTTTTTGGATAAATGCCTTCCTCGCAGCCGTCCAGCTGACCGGAAAGACCGAAGGTCTTAGGAATGGAAGGCCCTGTAATATCTGCGTCCAGAATTGCGCTGTGATAGCCGCGGCGGGTCATGGCAACTGCCAGCATGGAAGTAACCAGAGATTTTCCAACGCCGCCCTTGCCGGAAACAACGCCAATTACCTTGCGGACGGTTGACAGCCGATTGGGTGCAACCTGTAAGCTCTTTGGCTCACCGCAGTTGGAAGAACAGGATTCGCAGTTGTGCGAACAGCCCATAAAAAAACAACTCCTAACAATTGGTAGATAAAAAATACAATTTTATTATACTGCAAAAAAATAAGATCCGCAATGGAAAAATACGCTATCTTGCGGGCGAAGCGGAAAAGACAATCAGCATATTGTGTTTTTGGAGCCGCAATGGGAAGATATGCACGGGTTTTGCCTTATAGAGAAAAAGGGCAGAAAGATTTTGAGAAAACTGGAAATAATACTGAGAGAGAAAGCTTTGCAAAAATAGAGGGGAACCTTTAGAAAGTATTTTCGTCTAAAAAAATAAAAGAACACAAGACAGCTTGTGGGAAGGAGTATCGAAATGAAAAAGAGATTGCTTATATGTGTTGCACTGATGGTGGCAGGGCTGCTCACAGCCTGTGGCGGAGGAAAGGATCAGCAAACCGCATCGGTGGATTTAAATGGCTTTTATCAAAGTCTGGAGCAGGAATACGAATGGGGAGAGGGCTACATGGTAGAGATTGATGATGAGATGCTGGACGCCTATTTTCCGGGACTGCGTGACATTCCAAAAAAGCAGCTTGTGGCACGTACACCTATGATGAGTGCGGTTGCAAGTGAGCTTGTTTTTATCGAAACAGAGAATGAAGCAGATGCAGACAAGGCGGCGGAAATTTTGAGAGCACGTATCAAGGCGCAGGCAGATGGCGGCGCATGGTATCCCGAGTCGATAGAGGTTTGGAAAAAAGGGGAAGTGATTCAAAAAGGAAACTATGTAGCAATGATTGTAGCAGGAGAAAATCAGGATAAAATGAAGGCAGGATTTGAGGAACTGATTGCCTAGCAAACAAGCGAAAAAGCCGCGGCAAGCGCTGCGGCTTCTTTTCTATATTTATATAAGGGGGAAAGATACGTGGTATTCAGCAGCTTGACATTTCTATTTGCTTATTTGCCCATTACGCTGCTCATCTATTTTGTCACGCCGCTTAGGTGGAGAAATCTGGTGCTGCTCATCGTCAGCCTGTTTTTTTATGGCTGGGGGGAGCCTGTTTATATCAGCATCATGGTTTTGTCTATCCTCATTGACTATGTGCATGGATTGCTGGTGGAGCGATACCGCGCAGATGACCGGAAAGCACGCTGGTTCGTGGGGCAGTCTGTAGTATTCAACCTTTTGCTTTTAGGATTTTTTAAGTATTGGGACTTCCTTGCCGTCAATTTGTCTTTGATTCCGGGAATTTCCCTGCCAAAGCTGAATATCCCATTGCCGATTGGAATTTCCTTCTTTACATTCCAGACCATGAGCTATACCATCGATGTTTACCGAAAGGATGCTCCAGTGCAGCGCAATCTCCTGACCTTTGGTACCTTTGTGACGATGTTTCCGCAGTTGATTGCCGGACCGATTGTCAAATATAAAACGGTTGCAGAGGAACTTGACTGCCGCGAAAATACGATGGAGGGCTTTGCGCTGGGTGTGCGTCGGTTTGCTGTGGGGCTTGCCAAAAAGGTGCTGCTTGCCAATGGTATTGGACAAATGTGGGAGCAGGCGCTGACTGCGCATAGCATGGGTGTCATGACTGCGCTGGGCGGCTGGCTGGGGCTGGTGGCATTTGGATTTCAGATTTACTTCGACTTTTCCGGTTATTCTGATATGGCAATCGGATTGGGGCAGATTTTTGGTTTTCGATTTGATGAAAACTTTGATTATCCTTATCAGTCTGTCTCGGTTTCTGAGTTTTGGCGGCGTTGGCACATGTCGCTTACCTCATGGTTTCGGGAGTATGTATATATTCCGCTGGGCGGCAATCGGTGCGGCACAGTGAAAACTCTGCGCAATATTCTGATTGTATGGTTCTGCACCGGGTTTTGGCACGGTGCAAGCTGGAATTTTGTGCTGTGGGGCTTATATTTTGCGGGATTGCTGATTTTGGAAAAATATGCTTTGCGTGGTGTGCTGGATGCTCTGCCGAGTTGGGCACAGCATCTGTACACCCTGTTTGCGGTACTGATTGGCTGGGGGATTTTTGCGATTGAGGATATTGGGCTATGTGGACGGTATTTGGCGGTCTGTTTTGGAGCCGGTGCTCTTTGGAGCGCTGCAGATGGCTATACCCTGCGCAGCTATGGCATAATACTGGTGATCCTTACCCTTGCCGCGACAACGCTCGGAAAAAAGCTGTGGCTTCATCTGCCCAAGCATGTGCAGCAGATTGCGGCGCCGCTGCTTGTGTTTGCCGGACTGTTTTTGTGTACGGCTTATCTCGTGGACAGCAGCTACAATCCATTTTTATATTTTAGATTCTAAAAGGGGGAGTTTGATGTGACAAAGTCAGAGAGCCGCATCTTAACGATTTTGTTTTGCCTGTTTTTAGGCGGGCTTTTGATTTGGCATGTGGCTTTGCCTGACGCAGAGCGTTCTGCGGTTGAAAACCGTACGCTGGCACAGTTTCCAGAATTTTCGTGGAGCGGACTTGCAGACGGGAGTTATGCACAGAAGGTGGAGACCTATTTTGCGGATCAGTTTCCCCTGCGGGATGCGTGGACGGGCATCAAAGCACGTGCAGAGCAGGCGGTCGGAAAACAGGAATTTCATGCGGTCTATTTGTGCGGAGACAGGTTGATTGCAGCGGTCGCGCCGCCGGACGAAGCGCTGTTGCAGCGCAACCTGTCCAGTCTGACACAGCTTGCAGAGTATGTTCCCGTAACTGTGGGTCTCATTCCTTCTGCGGCGGATATTTGGAAGGAAAAGCTGCCGGTGGGTGCACCCAGCTGGGATCAGTCTGGTTTGCTGGAACAGGTTAAACAAGCTGGTCTGGAGCAGATCGATTTCCGCACAGTATTACAGCAGCATAAGAAAGAACCGATTTTTTATCGTACTGACCATCACTGGACAACTTTGGGGGCATATTATGGGTATACGGCGGTCATGCACACGTTGGGCAAGCTGCCTTTTCCAAAGACCCAATTTCAGCCCGAAACTGTCAGTACGGGATTTCAGGGGACCTTATATTCACAGTCTGGCATACACTGGCTGCACCCCGATACAATCGAATTTTGGGTGCCGGAAACCGGTTTGCAAGTCACCTCATGGCGGGCAGGCAAGCCGGAGCCATCACAGATGTATGACCGCACCTATTTGGATAAGAAAGATCAGTATGCTGCGTTTTTGGGCGGAAATCAGCCGCTTTGTGTGATTGCAAATAAAAATGCAGCAGAAAAAGAAAAGCTCCTGCTGGTGCGGGATTCCTATTCCGATGCACTTGCGCCATTTCTGGCACAGCATTATGAGGAGGTACACCTCATCGATTTGCGCTATTACCGCGGTTCGGTGAAAGAATATGTACAAACACAGGGGATTGATACTGTATTGGTGATTTACAGCATCCCAAATTTTATCACAGACCAAAATCTTGTGCTGCTTAGAAGATGATAAAGGTGCGTCAGACTATCAGTATTTTGCGCCTGCATCGTGCATAAAATTTCGTAAAAAGGCGCAGCATGCGTGTGGATTTTTATACAGCAAAATGCCCGGAATCGCTCATTTGTTATGTGCGATTCCGGGAATTCTTCGTCCAGAGCGCTTTGCGCAGCGGACGCTGACTTGGAGAACTCATGCGCACAATGACTTCTCATTGTGCACATCTTGCTATTTTGACTTGTCGGCGGGCTTGCAGATAAGGGCGAACAGACAGCCGAATACAATGGCAGCGGCGATGCCGCCAGCGGCGCCTGTGACACCGCCTGTAAAGGCGCCGAGCAGACCGTGCTCGGCGACACCGGTCGCGGCACCGTTTGCAAGTGCATAGCCGAAGCCGAGCAAAGGGATGGTTGCACCTGCACCGCCCCATTCGACAAGGGGCTGGTAGATGCCAAGTCCGGTGAGAATAACGCCAAGAACAACGTATCCGGCAAGGATACGCGCTGGGGTCAGCTTGGTCTTATCGATTAGAATCTGGGACAGTGCACAAATGGCACCACCCAGCAAAAATGCGTGGACATACTGCATGAAATCATACTCCTTCCAGAATGACAGCGTGACAGATGCCTGCAATTCCCTGCCCTTGCTGTACAGAGGTAGGGCTCATGAGTGCTCCGGTAGCTGCAAAGATGACACGTTTTAACATGCCCTTGTTCATACGGCGTAAAATATCGCCGCAGAGTACAGCGGCAGAGCAGCCACAGCCTGACCCGCCGGAATGGATATCCTGCGCCATGCTGTAAAGCAAAACGCCGCAGTCATCATACTGTGCGCCAAGGTCGATTTTGTCACGGGCAAAGAGCTCCTGAAGTAACTTGCTTCCGACGCGGGCAAGATCACCAGTCAGGATCCGGTCATAGTCCGAGGGACTGGTTCCAGTATCTGCAAAGAGGTGCGAGAGCGTGTCGTAGGCAGCGGGAGCCATGGCGGCACCCATATTATTGGCATCGGTTACATCCAAATCGACCATCTGCCCAAAAGTGACATGAGATACACGGATTCGTGCAGGCTGATTGGTGAGCACAACGGCGCCTGCTGCGGTTGCTGTCCACTGTGCGGTTGGCGTACGTTGTCCGCCATATGCGAGCGGAAAACGGTATTGGCGCTCGGCTGCACAGAAATGAGAGGATGCTGCCGCACACAGGGTGTGCGCAGTGCCGCCGTCTACAAAGCAGGAACCGACAGCAAGTCCTTCTGCCATGGTCGAGCACGCACCGTATAGCCCGACGAAGGGTACATTTGAGGTAACAGATGCCATAGACGAACCGATACATTGATTGAGCAAGTCACCGGCAAGCAGCAAATCAAGGTCAGAAAGCTGTAAATTTGCTTTGGCGATTGCTGTGTCAATTGCGGTGCGCTGCATGCGTGCTTCGGCAAGCTCCCATGTTTTTTCACCGAAATGTGTATCGTCAGAAACAAGGTCGAAGGAGCCTTGTAAGGGGCCTTCCCCTTCCTTGTGCCCCACGACTGCGGCGTGTGAAGTCAGATAAACAGGGCGATCGAGCGCGATGGTGCGCTGTCCCAGTCGTTTTGCCATAAAAATCCCCTCCTGTGTGGTAGTATGATACCGAAAGCAGAAAACTATACCAAAATCATTCTGCCCGGAAAAAAGAGAGTCTCAAGGCTTTGTGGTCGGATATAGGGTTGGGAAAGAAAAATATTCAGATGGCAGGTGTGTTTATATTAAGATGACGGATACGAGGATTGGAAAATGATTGAAATGCCAAAGAAAAAGAAGAAATTTACCCAAAGTGGTAAAAAATATGCACCTAAAAATGAAAATTTTAGTGATAGAATTGGATATTTTCACGAGAAAAACACAGAAAAATACATAATTTATTCATAACTTTTGTTCAAACTATACAAATAAAAAATGCAAACGAACGGATAAAAAGTGCAAATTATTTAATTGTAAGTTCTGGTAAAATAAAACACGTAGTTCAAGGTGTTTTCTGTAATGCTTCCCATGCAGAAACACAGCTCAACTGAAAAGGAGAGAGGAGAAAGGAAGCGCGTATCACAAAAGTCTGCATAGAAAGGGGAAAATAACATGCCAGACATTGTACTAACAAGAATTGACAATCGTTTGATTCATGGGCAGGTCGCAACACAGTGGTGCGGCGTCGTGGGTGCAAACCTCCTGCTGGTGGCAAACGATTCTGTCGCGGGTGATGAATTTCGTCAGGGACTCATGAACATGGCCGCTCCGGCTTATGCGCAGACCCGTTTTTTCACAATCGAAAAGACCATTAACATCATCCATAAGGCTTCTGCAAATCAGCACATCGCAATTATCTGCGAGAATCCGCAGGACGTTTTGAAACTCGTGGAGGGCGGCGTACCGATCAAGAAGCTCAACATTGGCAACATGCACATGGCAGAGGGGAAGCGCCAAGTTGCAACTTCTGTTGCGGTTGATGATGACGACGTAGCAGCATTTAAGAAGCTGCAGGAACTCGGCGTTGAGCTGGAAATCAAGCGTGTTCCAGACACACCGGCAGAGAATATTGATAAGTTGTTCAAATAATCTAGTTATTCTATTTGAATGTGTTTTATGTGAATTATCTGGAAAGGAGCAAAAATGGGAGAGATTACAATCATCCAGGCGATTTTGGTCTTTGTTGTTGCCTTTATCATGGGTATTGACCAGTTTAGCTTCCTGGAGTCCCTGTACCAGCCAATCGTAACCTGTCCGCTTATCGGTGCTATCCTTGGCAGCTTTGAACTGGGCATTGTTGTTGGCGGTGCATATCAGCTGATTCAAATTGGCAGTATGCCAATCGGTGGCGCACAGCCTCCGAACGCAATCCTCGGCGGCATCATGGCAACCGTATTTGCTGTATCGCTGAACATGGAGCCAACAGCAGACGGTGTCGGTGCGGCGATGGGTCTTGCAATTCCGTTCGCAGTATTCGGTCAGTATGCCGTTACCCTGACCTTCACAATCATGTCCGGTATGATGGCAAAGGCTGACCAGTGTGCAGAGAATGCAGATGTTAAGGGTATCCGCAACATCAACTTCACTGAAATGGCTATTCTGGGCACCCTGTTTGGTCTGCTCGCTGTTGCAGGTCTGTACGGCGGCACCCTGCTCGGTGATACCCTCAAGAACCTGTCTTACAGCTGGTCTTGGGTAATGGCTGGTCTGGACGCAGCCGGCGGCGCTATGAAGTTCGTTGGTTTCGCAATCCTCATGAAGGTTATGATGTCCAAGGAGATGTGGGGCTTCCTGTTTGCGGGCTTCGCAATGGCTCTTTTGTGTGCTGCAAACCCGACTACAGCTGGCGCAACCTTGCTTCTGTGTGCATTCGTTGGCGTTGCAATTGCAATCTATGACTTTACGATTCATACGAAGATCAAGGCAAATGCTGGTGCAAGCATGAGCGGCAATATGGGAGGCGACGAAGATGGCATATAATATTCCTGACAAGTACCAAGATCTGACTCCTGCAAAACAGCTGGATAAAAAGACCTTGAACAAGATGGTTTGGATGTCCTGCTTCCTTCAGGCTTCGTTTAACTACGAAAGAATGCAGGCCTGCGGCTGGCTTTGGTCTATGCTGCCCGGCTTACAGAAGATCCATACCAATAAGGAAGACCTCAAGGCTTCCATGGCACATAACCTCGACTTTCTCAACACCCACCCGTTCCTTGTAACATTTGTTATGGGTATCGTTCTCTCCTTGGAGCAGAACAAGGTGGATACACAGACCATTCGTTCTGTACGTATTTCCGCTGCTGGTCCTCTGGGCGGCATCGGTGACGCACTGTTCTGGCTGACCCTCGTTCCGATTACCGCAGGTCTGACTGCGAACATCGCAATGGAAGGCAATATCCTCGGTGCGGTTCTATTCTTATTGATCTTTAACGTATGTCAGTTTGCAATTCGCTGGTGGCTGATGCACTGGTCTTACGGACTGGGCACAAAGGCAGTGACCATGCTGACCTCCAATGCAAAGGAATTCACCCGTGCAGCAAGCATCTTGGGCGTATTCGTTGTCGGCGGTCTGATTGCAAACTACGGCGGCACGACCCTCCGTATTATTGTTGGCGATCCGGCAATCAATATTCAGGGTCTGCTCGATGGCATTCTGCCAAAGCTGCTCCCGCTGCTCATTACACTCGGTATCTATACCCTCATCAAAAAGGGCTGGACACCTGTCAAGTGCATTCTCCTTATCCTTGTTGTTGGTATCGGTGGCTGTGCATTTGGTATTTGGAGCGGCGACTCCAAGGCAATGGACGCAGAGGGCAACAGCATTCCCGGCGGCTACAATCCGCTCGTTGAGTGGTATGAGTATCCGGCACCGGCTGCACCGGAAAAGACTGGTCAGCAGGCATGGGATGCACTTGGTGGCGTTGTAACTGACCTTCAGGAGGAAGGCATCACTGTAACTATGCCAGAATAATCGAAATGTCTGTTGTGCGAAAGCATAGCAGAACGGTAAAACGAGGGGGGAATGACAAATGGTGCATTTCCCCCCGTGTTTTAACCAGAGAAATCAGGTGTCTATGTGAGCGCGATAACCGCATCTATTATTTTTCTTGCCTTTCTGGGATACTTTGCGTTTCAGATGGCGAAAAATTTCCAGCTGAGGAATTTGAATGTAAGCCTGCAAAATAAGGACTATGAAACAACCGAGCAGCTTGGAAATATGTCAATGGTGCGCAGGCTGCTGGGAGACTATGTGTGTGATTTGTATCAGCTGCGTGCCTATCATTTGGGGCATGATACAGAAAAAATGGAGCAGCAGCTGCACAAAATGCTGCAAGCCACTTATAAAAATCCAGATGACAAGAAAAGCTTTCTTGTGGAATACTATCATATGTTTCTGCTCAAGGGGCAGAGAACGTATGCCGATTGGATGCTTGCGGGTATCCGCACGATAGAAAATCCGCAGGATACGAAATATCATGAACAGGCGTATGAGGTTCTGCTGAATGGACGCAGTGACCTGATCGAAGAGATGATTGATGAAATCAACTCAAAGAAATATTATGGATTTCCGCTCGGTGTGATCCTATTTGCGGTTGCAAAGCAGTATGAATATCGAAAAGATCCAAAAAATGCGGAAATTTATTATCAAAATGCCAAAGTGTGCTTCCACCCCTCTGCCGTTTACGTTCCAGTGATTGAAAAGAATCTGGAGCGATTGGCATCGGAGCTGGCAGCTGCACCTGCCTGAAACTTTCAAAGACAGGCAAATATAAAAACAGATAGGAGACTAAAACATGATCGGATTGGTTGTAACAGGACATGCAAATTTTGCCTCTGGAATGACAAGTTCAGTGAATTTGATCGCTGGCGAGCAGGAGGCTTATCACTATATAGATTTTCTTCCAACTTATAGTCTGGAAGATTTATCACGTGAACTGACAAAGGCAATGGACGACCTGAAAGACTGTGAAGGTATTCTGGTATTTGCAGACCTCATGGGCGGTACCCCGTTTAAGACAGCGGTAGAGGTTGGATTCCCGCGCGGTAATGTCAATGTTTTGGCTGGCACGAACCTGCCAATGCTGCTCGAAATCGTTATGTCACGTAAGTTCATTGAGGATCTCGAGGATTTGACGCAGACTGCTCTGGAGGTCGGCGCTGAGGGTGTTGCACGTTATACATTCCAGAAGGTTGAGGACGTTGAGCCGGAAGACGGTATCTAATTCACAGGATTCGTAAAAGAAGTATTTCTGATATGCGAGTTTTGATTATGGAAGTAGATACACTGTGCTGAAAGGAGCAGAAAATATGAAAACGATTTTTGGTGTAAGCGAACAGAAGATGCAGGAGACCTCCTCCGTATTTACACTGTCTGAAATTTATCAGCAGCCTGCAACATGGGAAAAGACCTGTGCACAGATTGCAGCGCACAAGGATGAAATCAAGAAGTTCATGGATCAGGTTCTGACCGCGGAAGATTTTGATGTGATTCTGACCGGTGCAGGTACGAGTGAGTTTGTGGGCAATGCCCTGTTCCCGCATCTGTCCCGTCTGTATAACCATAAGGTAAAGTCTTATGGTACGACCGATTTGGTTGCAACACCAGAGGCATATCTGTCCCGCACTAAGCCAACGCTGCTTGTAAGCTTTGGACGTTCGGGCAATTCTCCGGAGTCTGTTGGTGCAATCGATGTCGCAGAGGCTGTATGTGACCATGTTTACCATCTGTTTGTCACCTGCAATAAGAATGGTGCGCTGTCTAAGCGTGCAGACACAACGGATAACTGCTATGCAATCAATCTGACCGACGAAACCCACGATCAGAGTTTTGCAATGACCTCCAGCTTCTCCAATATGTATCTGGCAACCTATCTGTGCTTCCATCTGGACGAATTGGACAAGGTTACTGCACAGGTAAAGGAAATTACGGCAGCTTCGCAGAAGTTCCTAGACGATAAGTTTGGTACTGCACAGAAGATTGTAGACAGCTTTGCATTTGACCGCATTGTTTACCTCGGCAGCAATACCCTCAAGGGCACTGCACAGGAATCGGCACTCAAAATGCTTGAGCTGACAGCAGGTCAGGTCGTTACGATGTATGATACCCCAATGGGCTTCCGTCATGGTCCAAAGTCTATCATCAATGACAAGACCATCACGGTTGTATATCTGAGTGATGACCCATATACCAGACAGTATGAAGTCGACCTCATCAAGGAGATGAGCGGACAGCGCAAGCAGAATCAGATTGTTGCAGTTATGTCCAAGCAGGACGATGCAGTTGCTGCATTGGTGGACCATGCAGTTGTATTTGATTTTAATGGTGACCATGAGAATGTACAGCTGGGTCTTGGCTATATCCTGTTTGCACAGACCTTGGCGGTTCTCAAGTCTCTGTCTCTTGGCATTACTCCGGACAACCCGTGTCCGACAGGTGAGGTAAACCGCGTCGTTAAGGGTGTTACCCTGTATCCATACACCCGCGGATAAGAAAAAAAGAACATGGATTGCCCAAATGGGCAATCCATGTCTTTCCTCTATCTGTATAGAGGCTGCATATTTTGGTGCTGCGCAGTTTCCATAGGAAACGGCAGAAGGAGCAAGTGAAAGTTATGAATTGGGAAGTTATTCTGTGGACATGTATCACAGTGGGTACATTGTTCATCATTTGTATGCTGGTTGCAATGATTCTTTCAGCACGCAATATGAAAAAAAATCGGGAAGCCATGGCAGAACTTCAGCAGAATATCAAGCTGGGTGCATCTATCATGTTTGCCGGCGGAATTTATGGAAAAATTGTCAAAATCAAGGATGACGTCATTGATGTAGAGGTCAGCAAGGGCGTGGTTATCAAAATCTCTCGTTATAGTATCCAGTCCGCCTCTTAAAGAGAGGGCGGAAACTGGGTATCATCCGCTTCGCTGCGGGCAGCAGCGTCGGAAATTTCATCGGCTGCCTGTTTTGCATACTCACTGGGAGATATATGAAAATATTTCTTAAATAACCTTGAAAAATAATGAATGGAGCTGAATCCCAGCAAATAGGCGATCTCACTGATGGTATGCTGATTTTCACGGATCAGCTCTTTACTCTTTTCCAGCTTGCTGTTGAGCAGATAGCTTTTGGGAGAGCAATGCAAATACATCTTAAAGAGCATTTGCAGAGAGGAGCGCGAAATAAAGAACTCGTGGCAGATTTCTTCCACCGTGATGGGCTCTGTGACATGTGTATTCATATATGCCAGAATCTGCTGGAGTAAATCGCTGTGTACTTCACCCTGTGTTCCGGTCAGTACCCTCCGTTTTCTGGTTTCATCGGCGTGTATCAGCACGCGAACCAGTGTTTCCTGCAAATGACAGGGGGTAAGCATCTGGTCATAATAGGAATCACAGCCAGCGTGCTTACTGATTTTCCACAAAATATCTTTTAGTTCATTGGAACAGTGAAAGATATGATGCAGGATATGCGGCGGCATCTGCCCGCGCAAATCAAACACGATGGTCATGTAAGAGCATGCGGCGTGGATTGTGATTTGCCGTGCACGCAAGGGGTCGTTGGGCGCACACAGGATGAGATCATGTGCAGAAAGAGTAAAGTTATGCTTATCGATGGAGACGTTGAGGCTCCCTTCACTGACATAGAGAAGCTCATAATAGTTATGAGACGATGTGTGAAAATGAAATTGCGTCACATCAGTTTGGTAGCAGTCTAAGATATCACTGACCTGAAATGGCGCATGAAGCGGAAGATATGTATAGGGAACAGCCAATTCGGTCGGCACCATACATATCTTGGGCGCAATGAGATTGTATGTGACCTCGCTGGAAACGGGAACGATATTGAAGTATATATTCGGCTTGATTTTCAGGTGGTTATGGATTGGAAAAACAGAAAGCTCCGAAAGTATTGGAGCATTACCAATTAAAATAGAAGCAAGACCATGAACCAGCTCAATATAAACCTCTTGGGAAAAACAAAACAGCTTGGTAATTGTTTTTTCACGTGCGAGTTGTCGTGCACAGACGAGCTGCTGTTCGCTGGGAGAAATTGGTTGGTTATAGATTGACCCAAATGCAAGAAAACTATTTTTGGATGGTTTGTTCATCATGCTAAAATCCTTTGGCATATTCTTATGTTATTTTTGTAAAGTGCATAAGTTAATTTTATTTTAGTGTATTTTTATAAAAAATGCAAGTCTATCCTGTCGAAAACGGCAGAATATGCGAAAGAATGGGCACAGATTTCACGAATCAGGAATCGTGCGGATTGCTTATAGATGATGTAAGGAGGAAATAAAATGCTTATTCAAAGTCGGAATGTTTGGATTGCAGACCAGTTTGTTGAGGCACAAATCGAAATGGAAAACGGCAAAATCACGCGTGTCTATCCATACGGAACCAAAGAGGCAGACTGTGATTATGGAGAAAATCGTATCCTGCCGGGCTTTATTGACATTCATTGTCATGGTGCCTTTGGCTTTGATACCAACGATGCAGAGGAGGAGGGTCTGCGCTACTGGGTACGCAATATCGTGCAGGAGGGTGTGACTGCGCTTCTGCCAACAACCATTACCCAGAGTGAAACTGTCTTGACAAATGCACTCAAGAATGTTGCAAAGGTGGTACGGGACGGTTATACGGGGGCTGAAATCCTTGGTGTGCACTTTGAAGGTCCCTATCTGGATATGGTGTATAAGGGCGCACAGCCTGAGCAGCATATTGCAAAGCCAAGTGTTGCACAGTTTCAGAAATATCAGAAGGCAGCAGATGGACTGATTAAGTATATCACCATGGCAACCGAGGTGGACGACAACTTTGAGTTGACCCATTATTGCAGCGCCCATGGTGTGGTTGTCAGCATCGGTCACTCCGGCGCGACTTATCAAGAGGCGATTATGGGACGCGCGAATGGCGCCCGCTCCATGACCCATGTATATAATGGTATGACGCCGTTCAATCACCGTGCAAACGGTCTGGTTGGTGCTGCCTATCGCGTGAATGGTATGTATGGTGAGATTATCTGTGACGGCAACCATTCCACACCCGCCGCTCTGCATCAGTTCTTTGAGGCAAAGGGGGCAGACCACGGAATCATGGTAACTGATGCGCTGATGGCAAAGGGTTCTCCGGTTGGCTCCAAGTTCCTGTTTGGCGGCAATGAAATCGAGATTTATCCAGATGGAAGTGCACATTTGACTTCGAGCAAGGGATTGGCGGGCTCTACTCTGCGTATGAATGAGGGACTGCGGATTTTGATTGAAAAGGCGCTCGTTCCGGTGCATGTGGCAATCAATTCCTGTACAAGAAATCCGGCAGCCTGCCTGCGAATCGATGACCGCAAGGGCAGTATTGGCGTTGGATTAGATGCAGACCTTGTCGTACTTGACAGAGATTATCAGGTATTACAGACCTATTGTCGTGGAACACAGATGTTGGAACAGAAATCATGAGCAGAAATAAGAAAAAAACACCACATGAAACCATTCGCTTATCCGGGCGTAATGTATATACCGATAAGCAGAAGCGAACGATCTATTATGACAGATTGACAGGACAGGGGTATCTGCTGCATAAGGAGCATGAAAACAAAATGCAGTTTTTTAAGAACCGTTTTACCATCGTCCTGTTTGCAGCAATTTTATGTGCAGGCACCTTTTTGACATGGACACAGGCTGTGCTTGCGGGTGTCATTACGGCAGTCATTATTGAACTGTATTTCCGTTTGTCTTACCTCAAAAAGCTGGAGGTGGTCACGGATATCGATTTTGAGCGCCGTATTTCATCGATTGATTATATTGTCAAGAACAAGAGCCGCGGCAGCGTGGGCGCGCTGTGTATCCTGTATTTCTTGTTTGCGATTTTGGTAGTACTGAACGCATATCTGGAACAGTATAATTTGGGGCTTATGATTTTAAGCGGCGGTCTGTCGCTGGTTGGACTGTACTTTGGTATTTTGCATGTCATTGCATTCTTTCGAATGAAGTAAGAGGAAAAATGGAAAACCATCGCCTGTGCGATGGTTTTCCAAAAACTCAGCCCTTTCCGACAGAGCCGCAGAATGCAAGCTTTTCTTTGACCAGATGAACGACGTTTTCGCGTCCAACCTTGCTGTATTTCTTAGGGTCAAAGACCTTGGGATCCTTTTCCAGATAGGACTTGACACCATCGCTGAATGCGATGCGAAGTTCAGTTGCAAAATTGACCTTGCAGATACCGCTTGCAATGGCTTCCTGCACAGCTTCCTCTGGAATACCAGATGCACCATGCAGCACGAGCGGAATGGAGACACGAGCGCGAATAGCGCGCAGAAGGTCGAATTCAAGCTTTGGTGTGCCGGCGTACAGACCATGTGCCGTACCGATTGCGATGGCAAGAGAGTTTACGCCTGTGCGTGCTACAAACTCCTCTGCCTCGGCAGGGTCGGTGAACGGGTTGCCGCTGCCGCCGTCAAGGTCATCTTCCTTGCCGCCAACCTTGCCAAGTTCGGCCTCTACACTGATGCCGGAGGGGGCGCAGGCGTCTACAACACTGCGGGTCAGAGCGATGTTCTCCTCAAATGGGGCGTGCGAGCCATCGATCATAATAGAGGTGTAGCCTGTGCGCAGTGCCTGCATAGCGAGCGCAAAGCTTTCGCCGTGGTCGAGGTGGATTGCAATCGGCACAGAGGCACGTTCTGCGGCGGTTCGTACCAGTGCGAAGTAGTAATCCAGTCCAGCATACTTGATGGTAGAAGGGGTTGTCTGCATAATGACAGGGGACTTGCTTTCCTCTGCCGCCTGCATGACTGCCATAACCATTTCCATGTTTTCTACATTAAATGCACCAACTGCATAATGTTCTGCCTGCGCACGCAGGAGCATTTCGTTTGTTGTTACCAATGGCATTTTAGATGACCTCTTTTCTTTGATATCGGCTTTGCGACAAGGTCGCAGGGAACAGCAATAGTATAGCACAAAATACGCGGATTGTCTGCGTTTTAACAAGCTTCTTTTTAGGTATAAGCAAACACAAGCAAATAAAATTGAGGGTTTCCTCAAGCATTGAAAATGAAAGGAGTGATTATGATGAATCATAATCCACTGAAAAAGTTAGTAGAACTGCAAAAACAGGGCAAGCGTGTTGGCATTTACTCGGTATGCAGTGCAAATGGCTATGTCATTGAGGCTGCTTTGAAGCGCGGCAAGCAGGACGGTTCCTGTGTGCTGATTGAGAGCACAGCGAACCAGTGTGACCAGAATGGCGGCTATACAGGCATGAAACCGATAGATTTTAAGCAGTTTGTGCTGGGCATTGCAGATGAAGTCGGCTTTGATAAGACGAAGCTGTTTCTGGGCGGCGACCATCTTGGACCCTTGACCTTTGCCGGAAAGAATGAGACAGAAGCCATGGCGGACGCTGAGGAACTTATTCGTCACTATGTCGGTGCCGGATTTACCAAAATCCATATTGATACCAGCATGAAGGTCAACGATGATGACCCCAATACACGTCTCAGCGATGCCGTGATTGCAAAGCGTGGCGCACGTCTTGCACGTGTTGCGGAGGATACCTATCATAAGCTGCTTGCAGAGCAGCCAGATGCAATTCCGCCGGTCTATATCGTAGGCAGTGAAGTGCCGATTCCGGGCGGTGCTGTGGGCGCAGATGAGGGAGTGCAGGTGACCCGCGTAGAGGATTTCAAGAATACTGTTGCCACCTTCCATCAGGCATTTTTAGACGAGGGCTTGGAGCAGGCTTGGGACAATGTCATTGCCGTTGTGGTACAGCCGGGCGTAGAGGAAAAGGATAGCGGCTGTACCGAGTATGACCGCGAGAAGGCAAAGGAACTTATGGCATCGATCAATGACTTCCCGAATCTGGTGTTTGAGGGACACTCGACCGACTATCAGACAAAAATCAAGCTGCGTGAGCTGGTAGAGGACGGCGTAGGAATCCTGAAGGTAGGACCGGCACTGACATTTGCGATGCGTGAGGGTATGTTTGCACTGGAGCAGATTGAAAAAGAGCTGCTGTATGGCACCGATATCGAGCCGAGCAACTTTGCCGCTGTGCTGGACGAAGCTATGTGTGCCGACGATAAGCACTGGCGCAAGCACTATCAGGGAAACGACCGTGAAGTGCGCATGAAGCGTAAATATTCCTTCTCGGACCGCTGCCGGTATTATATGCCGACTCCTGCTGTGGAGCAGGCAAAGGAGCGTCTGATTGGAAACCTGCGCACACTGGGGATTCCGCTCAACCTGCTGAGCCAGTTCATGCCGATTCAGTACACTAAGGTGCGTGAGAACCTGCTGGTTAACGACCCAGAGGCACTGGTAGAAGATCGTATTACCAATACCATTGATGAATATTTGTATGCAACCCATCAGAATGAGTTGATGTAAGATAAAAAATCCCGCCATATTGTTGGCGGGATTTTTGTAAAAGAAATCATCTTTGGATACTTCTAGTGTTAAGAAAAAATAGTCGCACACAAATACAGCAAGATAATATGTGCAGGGTAAAAAATGTAGAATAACTGTTTAAGTCCTCGCCCGCGTTCTCCATTATATAACAGCATAGGGATAGCGGCGCCGCACATCAGCCATTGAACACTATTCTGGTCTAGTATATATACCATTAAGGAAAATATAAGCAGGATTAAGACCTGAAGGATTCTTTTGCGTCTGAATATGTAGAATAATACGCCTAATATAATGAGTAGAAATCCACCTTCGACAGTTAGAATACTGGGGATTAATAATGCAATGAATGCTAGTATACGAATTAAAATAGCTGGAACATTCTCGTTGAAGGACAAAGCAGCCGCGACAAATAATGGAGCTGTGCATAAAATGGGAATGATACAGCCGAGCAAACTTTTTAATATCAGTGATGTTTTTCTTTCTGCGATACCCTTCACAAACCAATCCCAAAATTGTATATATAATCCTGTGACAAAAAATGTGCTGAATGCATTGTTCATTAAAACAATATTGGGATTTGGAAATACTTTGGATATGAAGGCAGTCATCACAGTCATTCCCCAGCTTGCATATAAAAGTCTTTTTAGATAGCTTTTTCTGCTTTTGGTGTAATAGAAACTATCCGCGGCAAGAAACAAAAAGAGGGGAAATACAGGTCTGCCCAGCATCGTAAGCCACAGCGGTGCACCTGCGGAAGCATACATTTGGTGAATATGGTCCAACACCATAAGTATCATAGCTATGAGTTTTATTGTGGTTGCATCAAGAATCAACCACTTTTTTGCAATTATATGTTTCTCTTCTATCAATTTTTATACTCCTTGTCTTTGTCTGAAAAGTTATTGGAATTATTTTTTTGAACAATATTTTTGAGCAGGTCTTCTGCGGATATTTCATAAAGATTTGCCAATGCAATCAGATTCGATGTACTGGGATCTGCACTTCCATTTTCCCATTTTGAAACGGCTTGCCTGCTTACCCCGATCGCTTCCGCAACAAATTCCTGTGTCATGCGGCAGCGCGTTCTATTTTCTTTTAATAGTTCTGCCAGAGACAGTCTTACGACTACTTTTTGTTCTCGTACATCTTTGGAATTGATATATTTGCGCAGTGCTTTGATAATCAGATACGCAAGATAGACGATGAACGTAATGATGATTAAATAAATAATGATAATCGCAACAGCAATTATTTTATAAATCATAGTGAGATATCCTCCTTTCCTATTTGAGTATAGCTTATATCAGTGGTTGCGTCTATCAGCTTTCACGCAACTATTGGTTTACATTACATTTTTTGCCGATTCAAATCATAATATATTACAGATATCAGAAAAAATCCCGCCATATTGTTGGCGGGATTTTTCAGGTTTAGCTGTGCAGGATTTTTTCCATAAAGCGGGAAATCAGGCTTGCTGCTTCTGCGCGTGTCAGCTTTTGCTGTGGAAGCAGAGCGCCATCACTGCCCTTTAAGATTTCGTTTTCAACTGCCCACTGCATGGAAGCAGATGCCCAGCTGGAAACCTTTGCAGTATCGGAGAATCCGGTCAGCTTTGCGCTGGAGTTCGGCGCCGGATTTGCCAAACGGTGGAGCATGACAACAAGTTCTTCACGAGTTACCATGAGGTTTGGAGAAAACGTGTTGCTGGAGGTGCCGGAAACAATTTGATTTTCGCTTGCCCAAGTCACTGCGTCGGTGTAATAGGTGCGCCCAACATCACTGAACTGATTGACAGCCTGTACAGCTGGTTCACCAGCCAGACGATACAGCACGGTTACAACCATACTGCGGGACATGGACTCGTTGGGGGAGAAGGTATTGGGTTCGGTTCCAACGAACAGTCC
>JAGZIY010000003.1 GCA_018365995.1 Butyricicoccus pullicaecorum
GCGTCCCGATTTGCGGCAAGACCGACCAGCGGAACCACTTACAGCAGACCGAGAAAGAAATGGTCTGGGGGCAGGTGTGGGTGTCCCCATCGTCAAGGAACATACAGTTCCCGTCCTCATAACAGCAGCACTCGCGGCGGATCAGGGCGTTTGCCTGTTTCCTCTGTGCCGGTGTCATGCGGTAAAGGGAACCGTCCTGCCTGCGCTCTATGGGAGGCAGTTGTTTATATGGGTTCTCTCTCATGTGTTCCCTCCATTTTGCTTTCCGTTGCCGTTCTCCCCGAAAAGGCTTCCTGCCCAATTTCTGCGGCGTGTTCCAGCGTTGGCACGCTCCCCGTAACTTCGGGACATTTTGTCCCGAAGTGGCTCCTTGCGGTGCTTCCCCTACCGGGGTATTCCTTTTCAGACGGTCATTCATTTTTCAAGGTGCAGCTCATCGATGAACTACCCTAAGTCTACACCTAAAAGACCGCCCGCCCCGTATATCCATAAGGTCGGAAATCAGCCCGGAAAACTTTCTATTTCCACGCTCTTGGAATTGTGGTAGAATAAAAAAGAAAACAGAAATTTAGAGGATATGGGTCTAATGTACTTATTTGTGGAAGTTATTTTTCATGCTGGACAACGAAGAAATTTGCCAAAAACAGGCTACCGTCCAGATGCTATCTTTAATAAACTCGGAGATTATTGGGGAATTACTTTTACTGAGCTGCAAGTTGACAAATTCGATAATCCAACTCTGGCGATAATAAAATTTACATTCCAAGATTGCCATTATAAAGAAGTCTGTTTAGGACAAAAATTTTCAATCATGGAAGGTAGCCACCAAGTCGGCGAAGGAAAAATTATTTCGATAGTCATGAACGAATAAAGTAACTGGACAAGGAGGGATTGCATGGAACTATCCATACAAGAACGATTGAAAGACCTGCGTGTGGAGCGTGGGCTGACGCTGGAACAGCTTGCGGAGCAGACGCACCTCTCCAAGTCTGCGTTGGGCAGTTATGAGGGGGATAATTTCAAGGACATCAGCCATTATGCCCTTATTGAGTTGGCAAAGTTTTATGAAGTGACCGCCGATTATCTGCTGGGGCTGTCCCAAACAAGAAATCATCCAAACGCCGATCTTGCAGACCTGCGTTTGAGTGATGATATGATTGAACTCTTGAAAAGCGGGTTGGTGGATAATTCCCTCTTGTGTGAGCTGGCAGTACACCCGGATTTTCCCCGGCTCATGGCTGACCTTGAAATCTATGTAAACGGTATCGCTGGCAAACAGGTACAGAGTGCAAACGCCATCGTGGACGCTGTGAGCGCAACCATTATGAAGCAGTACAATCCCAGCTTGACCGACCCGCAGTTAAGACAGCTTATCGCCGCCCATATTGATGATGACAGCTTTTGCCGCTATGTGATACAGCAGGACATAAACAAGATAGCTCTTGACCTGCGGGAAACACATAAGGACGATTTTTTCAGCGTCCCGGAGGACAACCCGCTGGAAGATTTTTTGCAGACCGCCGAGGAAACCGCCAGCCCAGACAGTGACCCGGAGCAAGCAGCTTTGGTGTTTATCTGTAAGCGGCTCAAATTGAACTTGAAGAAGCTGTCCGAAGAAGAAAAGAAGTGGCTGAAAAAGATTGCACAGAAATCGGACTTGCTGAAAAATCCAAACCCACAGCGGGGGAGAAAGTAAGAGAGCGACAAATCACAATTTAGGCTTGGAGAGGAATCCTTCAAATGAAAGAAAAAATAAATGGATTTTTAATAGAAAATGCTATTTCTATTTTTGCTGTAGGAGATACAGTTGAAAATATATTTCAGTTACATTATGGAGTAACAAAATGCAGTTCAAATGATTTATTCAAGCAACTGATAGAATATGGAAGTGTAGCCACATTGAATGAGTTTTATGAAGGTCAAATGTTTGTCCAAAATACTAATATGAGGGGCATATGAAATTTATATTTGATACAAAATATTCAGAAGCAGAATTGAACTTTCTCAGTCGGAATCATTGCGAAATTTTATCCGAAATAAGGCTGGTAAAAACGGCGTTCTCTCAATATGAAATACCCCGCCGAATGTTCCAATATGGCAGTGAATATATTGGGGAAATTTTTGATGAGGTGAGCAATCAGATTGTATGGGCCGTTTTAAGCAAACGAAATGGCATTTACTATTTTTCATCTTACTATGAGGATTTAGAAGTGTTGGAACAGGGTATATAACTTCCCATTTGAATGATTTAAAACTATAAATTTATCGAGGAGATAGCAAAGCCAGCCGAGCCAGTCAACGGTCAAGATGAACGGCGCACAAATGCGTCGCCGTTGACAGTCCCACCCGCCTTTGCTGATGAGCAATCAAGGCGGGAAAGCCCTAAAATGGCTTCCCGCCCATTTCAATTTTGAGAGAAAAATCTGTCTGCTTTGCGTGAGTGCGCCCACAAGTTTGGGACACTTTGTCCCGAAGTCCGGCGTGGGACGAGGGACGGGGGCTTTCATATACGCCCTGTCTGCTGATGAAAGCAGTCCTGCGCTTGCGGCTCCACGCCACGCAATCACAGCCCTGTTTTCCTGCTGCTTCAAATGTGCTTGCCCGACCCGGCGGCAACCTCATTTTCACAGCAACGCCGACAGAGCGTATAACACACTACACTTTGCAAGCAAAGTCGTGTGCCAAAGGGGTACCCTTTGGAAACCCTATTTTGTGGTCGTGTGTAGCCACACTTCCTCCAAAATGCAAAATAAGCGGTTGCAATCTGCTGTAAAACTACAGCCGGATTGACCGCTTATTTTGTTATAGCCACCCTGTTTTCTCTATTCGATTTGCGAATATGTTTCTTAAAAGTATGCTTAATACGGGTTGAAAGAAAACCGCAAAATTGATATACTAAGCATAGAGGAAACAAGGAGGTTACAGTCCATGAAAGAATTAGGAGAACGCCTGCGGAGATTAAGAGAAAGTGTGAAGCTGTCACAGGTAAAGATGGCGGAACTTTTGGGAGTGAAGCAGTCCAGTATCAACCGCTATGAGCAGGGGCAGTCAGCCCCCTCTTTGGAAACGCTTGTAAGGTATGCGGATTATTTTGATGTATCATTGGATTACCTGCTTGCCCGGACAGACAATCCGCAAGGCAAGCTATATGAACACCATCCGAAGATTGTGCCGGGAAGCGAGGAAATGAAACAGTTTATTGAAATGTGTTTTGACCCGCAATCCCCGCTGAATGAAAAATTAAAACAGACGCTTCTTGAAATGATGGAGGTGGAAAGAAAATGAAAGGTGTGATTTATGCCCGTTATTCTTCCGATAATCAAAGAGAAGAAAGTATTGAGGGACAGTTGCGGGAATGTAAGGAGTATGCAGAGCGCAACGATATAACAATTTTAGGGACTTATATTGACCGGGCATTGTCAGCAAAAACAGATAACCGCCCCGAATTTCAGCACATGATTAAAGACAGCGCAAAAGGCTTGTTTGATGTTGTCCTTGTGTGGAAATTAGACCGCTTTGCCCGAAACCGTTACGACAGTGCACGATATAAAAACCTTTTGAAAAAGAACGGTGTGAAAGTCATTTCCGCAAGGGAAAATATCTCCGAGGGCAGCGAGGGAATTATTCTGGAAGCCATGTTGGAGGGGTATGCGGAATACTATTCTGCGGAGCTTTCTGAAAAGGTTATCCGGGGATTGACCGACAATGCGCTGAAATGTAAGTACAACGGCGGTACTGTTCCGATGGGATATTATATTGACGAACAACAGTATTATCAAATCGACCCCAAGACTGCCCCGGTAGTGCTGGAAATGTTTACAAAGTACAGCGAGGGCGCAACTATGCAGGAGCTTGTTAATCTATTGAACAGTCGGGGTATGCGTTCCATTCGTGGCGGGAAAATTACGCTGAATATTATGAACCACCTTTTGAAGAACCGTCGCTATATGGGCGAGTACAGTTATCGTGATGTAGTCAAGGAGGACGGTATTCCGGCGATTGTCCCAAAAGAATTATTTGAACGGGTACAGGAACGGCTGGCGAAGAACAAAAAGGCTCCTGCCCGTCACAAAGCCGAGGACGATTACCTTTTGACAACGAAGCTATGCTGTGGGAAATGCGGCTCCTTTATGGTGGGAGAAAGCGGCACAAGCCATACAATGAAAGTACACCGTTATTATCGCTGTGTGAATACTAAGAAAAAGAAGCTCTGCGACAAGAAAGCGGTCAAGAAAGATTGGATTGAAGATTTGGTTGTCAACTATACCATGAAAGCAATTATGAATGATGAAGTTATGGAACGGCTGATTGATACGCTGATGGAGTTGCAGAAGAAAGAAAGCACCGACCTGCCCCTTTTGAAAAAGCAGCTTGCAGAAACGGAAAAAGGTATTAACAATATGCTCAACGCCATTCAAGCAGGGATTTTTACTCCGTCCACCAAGCAAAGACTGGACGAGTTGGAGGAAACCAAAAGCCAGCTTGAAGTCAGTATTTTGCAGGAAGAAATGCACAAGCCTTTGCTTACAAGAGAACAGATAGCATTTTTCATTTACCGTTTCCGTAAATTTGATGTGACAAAGCGGGAACAGCGGCAAAGACTGATTGACAGTTTTGTAAATGCAGTGTATCTTTATGAGGACAAGATAATCCTTACTTTCAACTATAAGGACGGTTCTAAGACTATCACACTGGCGGAGGTTGAGAGTTCGGATTTATCCGTACTCGGTGCACCAAAAAAGTCAGTTCAAATTTTTGAACTGACTTTTTTTGCTTCCAAGTATCAGGTATCCTGTTTTCGCTGTTTGATTCCGAACAGCAATATTGCATAGGGAGCTAAGATGCTCGGCAAAAAGGAAAGCAACGGTGTGTTGTTCAAATCATATCCGTGACCGGATAACAGATAGGTTAAACTCATAAAGCCTTCAACCGGTGTATATAACAGCCAGATTTTGTAATCGAGCACGAAGCCGTCCCGAAATACCTGAATCAAGAGAATCATGAGACAGGTGTAGCCTGCAAGAATACTCGCTGCATAGACCAAGTCTTTCCGTTCAAAATGCAATTTGCAGAATTTGAAAAAGAGGATTGTTCCCAAAATTGTGAGGAGAATTGCTGCACCAACTCTCAAATAGAGGACTTGTTGGGTATCAAGTTTTCCTGATAGATAAAGAGATTGTATGGAAGGGGTCAATATAGGACCATCGAGCACGCGCAGCAATATGCCGAGAACGGTAAAGAAACCAATGAGTACCCATACGTTTTTTTTGATTGACATCAAAATCTCTCCAATGTATTTTTAGAATTATTTTGTTGCATAAGGAACGGTCTTTGTTGCATTCCAAGAACTTACACCAGGAAATCCATAAGCGTCAAATCCGTAATATACCAATGCAGCCATACCTGTATCCCTGTTTTTCAAAAATTGGGGATAAACATCATCGTATTGCACGGTTTTAAACAATTTACCAGAAGATTTTACATAGATAGCAGTTCCGGTAGCAGTTGAGCCTGCTCCATATTGATTGCTATATTTAACCTTATATTGAGTAACATAACCTTCGATATAGTCCGCCGTTACCGAAGAAATAATGCTATTGGTTCCAACTGAAATTGCGCCGGCAGCGATAAGCCTGTTCACAATATTCTTTGCTAATTCAGATTTTGCTTGAATCCACTGAAAAGGATTATAATAAGCGATTAGTGCGGTTGTTAAGAACTGTAAAGTCTGGGAAACATTTTTATTTAAATCAAATTTCTCGCTATATGATTCAGATACTTCCTTACATTGAAAGGAAACAACGTATGATACACCAGTATCATTTTTTTTATAACTCACACTTCCGATGTCTTGATAAGTCTGTGGAAATACCAAACGAGGAGAAATTTTTGTTGCTTGATTGGAGTTTTTTACACTTTCATTGATTTCACGGTCTTGTGATTGTAAACGACCGTCCACATAAATACTTGTAATGATTTCACCCGTTTTGTAGATTGCTTCTACTTTTGTGGTGGTTGCACCATCATGATGCGTGGTAATAACAGAATCATCTGTATATTCTACCTCGTACTCGAGCAGCTCTCCGTCACCTTTCTTGATTTCGATAGATGACGATTCTTCACGGGGAAGAATATTATATGAAATAGATGCTGGAGTATCTGCTGTTAGGGTATCTGTATTTACAGCGTATGCCGTAGAAGTTGTCAATAACGCTAGGGAAAGTAGTGCACAAATACTTTTTTTTAACATAGTGAAACCTCCATATCAGAAAAATATCGCGATTTGAAACGCTTCGCTTCATTGCTTAAGGTATAAAGGAAAACCATACATATAACTTTACTTAGTCAACTGTTAATCCCTTGCAGATGACAAATGTAAATGGATAGTGGCAACTGTTTTCGTCTAAAAGCTACGGTAATAAGCAAATATTTGTTCAAGCAATGTATGGTTTACCATTACATACAATCTGAAATACACCTCCATTTCCTGACTTAGCTACACAATAAATTGAACAGAACTGCTTTATATATCCATACACATAAAGAGTTGTCTAGGAGTGGGAAAACTCTAAATTAGGTGCGGATTCAATGCGTAACCAGAGGTCAATTTATAGTTCAATGTAATTCATGATAACAGCAGTCAAAAAAGATGGGGAAGCAGAAAAGTAAGATTTACAATTTGGAATCCAGAGTCCATGACAACTGTAAAATATCATTACATTTTCTATAGTGTAACATAAAAATTTTCTGGATACAATCCCCAAAATAGAGACTGCATGTGCTGTCTGCAATCCTCAAAAAAGAGTGGATTTACACGGATATTCTTGCATTTTTTGATACAGAGGTGCTATAATACCGAAGGGTTAAAAAGCTGTGCGGAGGGGAAGCGAGTAAATTTTTGTCATAGCGGCTTTTGTCGATTTGATATTGTACAATTGCTTGGGAGGAAAAATATGGAATATGTCTATATGTTAGCCTGTGCAGACGATACCCTGTATACAGGCTGGACCAATAACCTGACTGCGCGGCTGGCGGCGCATAATAGCGGACACGGTGCGAAATATACCAAAGGACGCACACCCGTGCGGCTGGTGTTTAGTGAAGTGTTTCCAAGTCGTTCGGAAGCGCTTGGTTATGAGGCGGCGATTAAGAAGCTGGGGAAGGTGCAGAAACAGCAACTCATTGACGGACAGAATTTGGAGACAGAGGAGTATCTGACGGTATTAGACGCACAGGGCAGGGAATGTGGAATGCGTCCAAGACGCATTGTACATCAGCAGGGCTTACGGCATGGTATCATTCATCTGTGGATATTTGCGGAGCAAAAGGGGATTTCCGGACTTTGGCTCCAGCGCCGTGCGTTGGATCGTCCGCTGTATCCGGGACGATATGATTTGGCGGCTACTGGACATATTGCCGCGGGGGAAACACCATTACATGCTGTGCTGCGAGAGGCGCAGGAGGAATGTGGGCTGAAGCTAACAGCCTCAGAGCTTATGATGTTGCCGCAAACCTTTCACCAGACCTATCCAAGACCAGATGGCGGCTTGGACGATGAGATTTCCTATATATTTGTGTGCAGGCAAAAGGAACCAGCAGTATTTCTTCCGGGTGCAGAGGTGATGGAGATGCGGTGGGTATCCTGTGAAGCGTTTGCACAAGCGGTAGAACAGGATAGGGCGTTGGTATTCCCAGACGGTACCATGCACAGACGGGAAGAACTTTGCTGTCGGGCTGATGAATGGCGCGCTGTCTGTGAGTTACTGCGGCAAATGGAATAAATAGGAAAGCCACATGACAGAGAGTTGTCATTGTGGCTTTTTTTGCTGTTTTTATTTCTGGTTGTGTAATTGGAGTGTTGCAGACTGTATCTGATGTCCAGCGATATTGCCGATATGAATGTTCATATTTTGGATTTCTAAATCAATGTTTTGTACCCCTTCGCTTGGAATCATATCCAGCGTATGAAATACAAGTCCGGTGAGCGTATCATGGTTTTGCGCTGCAATCTGGATACCTGTTGCAGCTTCAATTTCACATAATGCAAGATTGCCTGAAATTTTCCATGTATGTGCATCGATCTGTTCGATGGAAGGCGCGCTGCTTTGTGCGGTGAAAGGTTCCAACGTACCGACCAGTTCCTCAATCAAATCGAATAAGGTAACTACACCAACCATTCCGCCGTGTTCGTCCACGATGACAGCCATTTCATGCTTTTCCTTTTTCATACTGCGGAATACTGAATCTGCTTTCATAGTATCGAGTATAAAGTATGCCGGCTGCATCGCGGTGGAAAGGATCGCGTCCTTTGTTTTATCGGGCAGACGGAAATAATCCTTGGTGTTTAGGATTCCGATAATATGGTCGGGCGAACCATCGCAGACCGGATAGCGTGTGTGACGGTTTTCATGGATTGTTTTTGCCCAAACCGAGATATCGTCCTCCAGCCATAGCAGCACAACATCGGTTCGATGTGTTGCAATATCTCCGACTACTGTATCATTGAATTCGAATACATTTTGTATGAACTCCTTTTCCTGATAGGCGATGGTACCCTTTTCGCTGCCTGCCTCTACCAGCATACGGATTTCTTCCTCACTCACCGGCGTTTCCTCTTCGCTGGGGTCGATGCCGCACATGCGCAGTACCAGATTGGTGGATAGGGAAAGGAACCAGACAATAGGCTTGCATACGATGGAAACAGCGCAAATCATACCAGAAAGATTCAGGGCAAGCTGCTCGGATTTTTTCATGGCAATGCGTTTTGGGACAAGCTCTCCGAAAATCAATGTAACATAGGACAAAATCAGTGTGATGAGAATGACGGCAATGGTGTCCAGCGTTGCACGGGGAATCGGAATACCGAGACCGAGTACCCAATCGACGAGTGGCTCAGAGAAATTATCAGCTGCAAATGCACTGCCCAAAAAGCCGGAAAGTGTGATTGCAACCTGAATGGTCGCAAGAAACTTTGCAGGCTCCTGTGTCAGGCGCAGCAAACGATTGGCGCGTTGGTTCCCTTGTTCCGCCATATGTTTGAATTTGGTTTCGTTGATGGAAAGAATCGCAATTTCGGCACTGGCAAACACAGCGTTTGATGCAATGAGTATTATCTGAAGCAGTAATAAAAAACCAATAGAGTGATCCATAAATAAACCTCTTTCTAAAATAATAAAATATGAAAAAGCATAAGATGTGACCCATACACCGCAGGATAGATGTACAGAGCATGTCTTATGGGGGAGTTAGAAAGGGAGTATGGATTGGGTTCGCGTCACTATCATCGTGATCCATTTATTATAATATGCCTCCAGTTTTTTGAGATATTGAGATATACTATAAGGGACAACAGGCATCTTGTCAATGTGTAGGACTGTAAAAATATAGTAAAGATTCTACAAAATCTGTGCGTGATTTGGAGCGACAAGCGGGAGGCAAATAAAAATCCCGATAGACAGGTTTGTCTATCGGGAAAATCAGATGCGGCAGCCTTGTGAAAAGGCGTGCGCTTTTATGTGCGCAGAACGGCGCCAACTGCACAGGCAGCAATCAGAAAAAATGCTGCGAGAATGGAGCAGATCACTGCCTGTCTGCGGCACTTGATTGCGGCGGAAGAAGGTGTCCCACACTTTGCAGTTTCGCTGTTCGGTCCGGTAAGATGTCCATATCGGACTTGAAAAAATATGGTCAGTGCAGCACATATTGCGAATATGGCAAATAATATAGCCAGAATGAGTTTCATAATTTAGATACAATTCATCACGACAGCAAGAACGACGAAGATGACCCCTGCAACCGTCGTAAGGCGGGACAATGTACGCTGCATGCTGCTGGCCTTTGATTGACCGAAAAAGGTATCCGCACCGCCGGCGATGGTGCCAGACATTCCCTGACGTGCGCCCTGCTGCAACAGAACAACGACGGTCAGGAATACACAGACGATAACTTCCACAATGGAAAGCGCGAGTTTCACAGTACTCATGATTTGATTCCTCCGAAAAATTCAGTTGATTGTATCCCTCAATAGCCCATATAGGGCATAATTACATATCTTATATGATAACATGCTTATCTGATTTTTGCAAGGGAAAACAGGAAAAAACGAGAAAAACCGGAGGGAAATAGCTGGAGAAACTCATGGTTTTGCTGCGCGAAGCAGGTCAGCGAGCGGAGCACCGGCACGATTGGAGATAATTTTGTCAGAGTTTTTTTGAATGACCGCAAAGCGAATGGAGGACCAGCCATTTTGTGGTTTGCGGTAGGTCATCTCGCTGGAACGCCAGCGCAGGCGGCTGAGAGCAGCACGATCCGCGGTCTCACAGACCAGAATGATGCTGATCAATGTAAATTGATGGGAAATATCGGGCTCAACAAGTGTTTTTTGTACCTGTTGTGCATACGCCCACCAATCATCTAAGGCAGCTCGGTCAAAATGGGGCACAGCAAATACAAGACGATGCTCATGGCTATGGACTGGTGGACCGCCGACAGGGATCACGCCAAGCATTTTAAGTTCGGTATCGCTGTCAAACCATGCGTGCAGTGCCGTTAAACGCTCTGCAATGGAAACATTGCGTGCGTGCTGAAATACACAGTTTAGACTTTGCTCGATTGCATCGCGCCATGCAGCAAAGTAGGTTGGAAAATTGGTTTCTGTATTCATAAAAAATCTCACAAATCAGCTGGATAATCGCCGGCTTCGGTCATGGCACGCAGAGTTGCCTGTACATTTGGTTTGTCTGCCTGATAGGTGACACCAAACCATTTGGATTGGGTGGGAATCACCTTTGCGGTTGCTTTTCCGGCAAGGATCAGGGTATCAACCGCGGAGGGCAGGTAGAATTCAGCCTTCATCGGGTCAAGAGGAAGCTTGTTTGCAAAAAAGTCGTGCAGCTGGGCATCCAGTTCGTGCAGGAAGGAGGGGGTAAAACCCCAAAGATTCATGGATACGGGTGTGCCAAGCGGGATTTCACCGCCTTCGCCATCGGTAAATCGAATGATGCCGTCCGTGCCACGGGCAATCTTTGTACGCTCTATGATATCAGACAAAAATCCATCTGTATTTGTCGTACAGACGCCGCGCGAAACCGTTCCGTTTTCTGTCAGTGTGTTTTCGACTGCATATCCAATCATGCAGTAGCGGTATTTGTCATCATCGGCTGTCTGTGCCAGAAAATCATACATTTTTGCAAATGCTTCTGCACCGTAGAAGTCATCTGCGTTGATAACAGCAAATGGAGCGTCCACAGTATTTTTGATACAGTAGATGGCATGTCCTGTGCCAAGCGGCTTTTCCCGCTCTGGGGATACGGATAAATCGCTGGGGAGCGAGGAGAGCGTCTGATATACATAATCGACCTGCATAAAACGACGTGCTTTGCTGCCAATGGCTTTTTCAAAGGCGCCCTCCAGCTCTGGCTTGATGATAAAAACTGCGCGGCGGAAGCCTGCACGGTAAGCATCATAAATCGAGTAGTCCAGAATGATTTGCCCATTGGGGCCCAGTGGATCGATTTGTTTGAGTCCGCCATAGCGGGAACCCATGCCAGCAGCCATGATAACCAAAATAGGCTGATTCATTTTTTTATCTCCTTCCAAAGATTGAATTCTCAGAATGTTATCAAAATGTACCTCTATTATAATCGACAAGCGCTCGAGTGGCAAGAGCAGGGATAGCAAAATTCACGAATTCTGTAAGAAAAAGCGGGGGAAAATTCAACAAGTTGGAAAAAATGAAATTTATGCTGCACAGACCGCTTGAATACATTGAAAAAAAAACGGTAAAATGATAAAATATGTAAGGTTGAAATCATATAAAACAAAAGCTTTCTGTCTATTTTGCTGACTACGAAAAGAGAGGTAGAACTATTATGATGCGCAGAACAAAAATTATCTGTACGCTGGGTCCGGCGACTGACGACAAGGCAGTCCTCAAGGATATGATGCTTGCGGGCATGAATGTTGCTCGTATGAACTTTAGTCATGGCTCCCATGAAGAACACAAGGGCCGTATGGATTTGGTCAAGGCTTGTCGTGCAGAGCTTGGTCTGCCAATCGGCATTATGCTCGATACGAAGGGACCTGAGATCCGTACCAAAACCTATAAGAATGGTAAAATAGAAATTCAGGATGGTCAGACATTTACCCTGACAACACGTGATATCGAGGGCGATGAGAGCATTGTTTCGATCACCTACGAAGGATTGCCAAATGATGTGCAGCCGGGCACGCGCATTTTGATTGATGATGGTTTGATTGCGTTCGAGGTACAGGAGATTCAGAACGGTACCGATATCGTTTGTAAGGCACTCAATGGCGGCCCGCTCTCTAATCGTAAGTCTATCAATGTCCCGGGCATCAAGCTCAACATGCCTTTTGTTTCGGAAAAGGATCGTGCAGATATTATCTTTGGACTCAGTCAGGACATTGATTTTATTGCAGCTTCCTTTACGCGTACTCGTCAGGACGTTTTGGACATCAAGGCAATCCTCAAGGAGTATGGCAAGGAAGATGTGCAGATCATTGCCAAAATCGAGAATATGGAAGGCGTAGACAATGTGCGCGATATTCTGGAGGAAGCAACCGGCGTTATGGTAGCCCGTGGCGACCTCGGGGTAGAGGTACCGTATTATGAACTGCCTGAAATTCAAAAGCATCTCATTAAGACCGCCATTTCTATGGGAAAGCGGGTTGTCACAGCGACACAAATGCTGGATTCCATGTCAAAGAACCCACGTGCGACCCGTGCCGAGGTTTCCGACGTTGCAAATGCTGTATTTGACGGCACATCTGCAATCATGCTTTCCGGCGAAACCTCTGTCGGCAAGTATCCAGTTGAAACTGTCCGCACCATGTCCCTCATTGCGTCAAATGCAGAGGCAAAGATCCATTATGACCGCCGTCGGATCACCCGTGATGAGTTTAAGGGCATGGATATGAAGGGCGACAAAAAGACCAATGCAATTGCACATGCAACCTGTACCACGTCTGCGGACCTTGGCGCAAAGTGCATTGTTGCAGTTACCCGCAGTGGTTCTACTGCTTATGCCGTTTCTTCCTTCCGCCCGGGCACTCTGATTGTTGGTGCAACCTATGACGAAAAGACATTTCACCGCATGACTATGTCATGGGGCGTTCTGCCGTCTCTCATTAAGGAGGTCGGCTCAGGTACAGAACTGTATACACAGGCTGTACATGCGGCAGTCAATGCCTGCAATGTAGAGCCAGGAGATATCATTTCGGTGACTGCTGGCATGCCCGTCGGTCATGTATACTACACCAATACGCTGCGCGTCATTGAGGTAACACAGGCTTATATCAATATGGCGTTTGAGGACGAATAATTGGTAATTCGGCGGCTGTTCCGCATGATACGAAGCCTCCTGTTCGTGCTGGTATTCGCTGCACTGATTGCAGGTGCTGGCCTGTTCGCATTGCAATATTTTATAGGCAGCAATTATCAAAGGGACACGGAGTCGCTTGCGGGGGTCGACCTTGCAGTACAGCATAAAGATGACCGCAGTGTGACAAACATTGCTCTTTTTGGAGTCGATGCAGACAATGATGGAACACGGCGTGCGGACTGTATCATGGTGCTGTCTGTCGACAGCGCTGACGGAGAGGTCAAGGTGATTTCTCTTATGCGGGATTCTAAGGTGGAAATCGATGGACATGGCGAAGGAAAGCTAAACCATGCGTATAGCTATGGAGGTCCTGCGCTTGCTATCCAAACGATCAATCAGAATTTTGAGCTCAATATCGAGCATTATGCGCAGGTCGATTTTTCGCAAATGGCGAATTTGATTGGGGCATTGGGCGGTGTTGTCATCGATGTCAAAGAGAATGAGCGCAAGGAACTGAATAAGTTTATTGGGGAATACTGCCGCGCTGCAAATACAGAGAACTGTCCGGTCGAACAGGCTGGTGTACAGACACTCAACGGGATTCAGGCAATGAGTTATGGACGTATCCGTAAGGGTGGTACAGGCGATGACTGGGGGCGCGTGGAACGGCAGGCTGTCGTGCTGGAGGCGATGTTTCAGCGGGTGCGGGGAATGTCTCTTGCCGAAATCATAGAACTTGCACCCAAAATGCTGAAGTATGTAACCTCTGATTTATCCATGTTTGAGATTACGAAGATTGCAGTTGGTCTTTTGCGCCATGGCATGCCAGAAATCGATCATGGAAGGATCCCGGTGGATCGAACATGGGATTATGGTGGAAAGAATAAGCAGTATATTGTCTTTGACTTGGACAAGGCTGCAAATCGTTTGCACGATTATATCTATGAGGATATTCCGCTCAGCGTTTCCTGATAAAAATTGGGGCGTTAAATTTCCATATATAGGGCTTAGACGTCTATAAAAGCAAGAAGCGACTGGTAGATCTGGATGATCTGCCAGTCGCTTTTCTGATTCGGTCAGTTATCCTTGGCGGAGGCAATGAGATAGCGATAAATTTGTGGCTTGAATTGCTCGTAAAGACCAAGCTGTGTGTAAAGATCTCGATAAAATTCAAATAACTCGATTTTGGTTGTCATTGTTTTTCCGAAAGAGAGTGCATTGGACAGGCTTTTATCCCGCTTGCGATAATAATAAATGGGGGTCTGCAAGGCACAGAAGGTGTTCGCGTAGCGAATGTATTCAAGATTGAACTGGAAATCTTCGCTCCATTGCAGTGATTCATTGCACCGGATTTGATGCGTCATAATGAGGTCGCGCCGATATAATTTGTTCCACATCACCCCGTAATAAAAACTTGCAGGTTCTTCCAGCAGATGACGGGCAAAGACGCGCTGGTCCATCACACGTGTGGTATGCAAAAATCCGTAGACCATAACTTTTTCATCGGAAACACGACAGAAATGAGAAATCACCAAATCGGCATTGGTTTCCTCTGCGCGTTCAATAAGTAAACGGGTCGCGTTTGCGTCTAACCAGTCATCACTGTCCAAAAATTGCAGATATTTTCCCTGCGCACGCTCAATGGCTAGATTGCGAGTCGCAGATACTCCGCTGTTTTCTTTGTCGATGACATAAAATCTGGGGTCACGCTTGGCGTACATTTGACAAATATCGAGACTTGCATCGCTGCTGCCATCATTCACAAGCAGTACCTCAATATTTTGGTAGCGTTGGCGGCGTACACTCTCGATACAGGTAGCAAGATCGGGAGCTGCATTATAGACTGGAATAATAATGCTGACCAGTGGATTGGATTGCTTCAGAATAGACATCTCCTTTTGTATGAGGGTTGTATAAGACAAGTATATCATTTTATTGTGTGATGTGCTAGGAAATCAGGAATTTAATTGCTTGAGAGGAAATCAAAATCTCTTTTTACAAAGAATCTGATGCAAGCCTGTACGGTTTCTACCTGTACGATTAGAGAATACCATTCATAAAATAAAAAATATTGTGAAAAAATACACAATCGGGATTGACGGAAGCTCAGATAGACAGTACAATAAAGATATAGACCGATTATTGAATACCATGAAAGAGAGGCATGTTTTTTATGAAGGAATTTAAGTACACGATTAAGGATGCTCTGGGCATTCATGCACGTCCGGCTGGACAGCTTGTTAAGGTTGTAAAGGAGTTCTCCAGCAAGGTCATGCTTGAGAAAGCTGGTAAGGCTGTTGATGCAACCCGCCTTATGAGCCTGATGGGTCTTGGCGTAAAGCAGGGAGATTCTGTTCGTGTAACTGTTGAGGGTGCTGACGAGGCGGACGCATGCGCAGCACTCGAAAAGTTCTTCACAGAGAATCTGTAAGCTACTTTTGATTTTGAAAAGAGCAGCCGTTGGGCTGCTCTTTTTGTTGAAGTTCGGGATAAAAAGAGTGGGAGTGCTTGACAGGATTTTGCCAAAACGGTATACTAAATTTAATCATATTTGGCTAAACAACCAAATAAGCGTGGGGAGATTAAAGTATGGAAGAAAATAAACAATTGCGGGAGGAGAATACGGAGGAGCGTATTTTAGATGCAGCGCTGGAGGTCGTGAGCGAGAACACCATCAGCGGAACTCGTATGGCACGCATTGCGGAACGTGCAGGCATGTTCCAGTCCAATATTCATTATTACTATAAATCCAAGCATGAACTTATGATGGCGGTTCATAAAAAGGTATTGGATCGCTGTGCGGAATTGCAGGAGGAACTGCTCTCTGCTGCCTGTGGCAGTGATCTCAAAGAGCGTATTGGCGTGTTTTGGGGGCAAAAACGAGAGTTTATTGTAAATGAACAGAAATATGATTTTGCAGAAATTGATTTTTGGGTGCAATCTCGTGTAGATGCACAGGTGAAGAAGGTTTTTGCAGAATCATTCGTTGTATGGCGTGCTAAAATTGAGAAAATGCTCAAAGAATTTCATGTTCCAGACGAGCGGGCTGCGATGCTGGCAGCGGTGATGACCTCTATGATGGAGGGGGCATCATTTCAATATCTAATCGATCCGAGTGCGTTTGATATTGATGCCTATTTTGATTATTGCACACAGATGGTCATTCGAGAGATTCGAAACGACTGATTTTTTGGAAGGACGTAAGCCCAGAGGGGATTGCGTCCTTATTTTATGTGCAATGCAGATGCGAGATATCTTTTTGACAGGCTGCATAAATCTCCATCATCTGTTTTGCGTCTTCTGCCTGTGTACCGGCAGATTCGCAGATAAAACGCGGTGTCCAGCCACGTCGGGCAATGCACCGTGCAAGTGGGGTAAAGTCAGGACCGTATTGGGTATCTGCAAAGGTCAGATGCCGGACTTCACCTTTGTCACTGTATGCAATGTGGGAAAAGTGGCTGTGGAATACCCGTGCACGCTCGGTGCCGATAGTTTGTTCCAATTGGTTTAATACAGCTTCGAATTGTTCTTCGGTGTTGCATTTGCCGCAGGTACGGGCGTTCAGATGCCCAAAGTCAATACAGGGAAGCAGACGATCATCTAACGCAACCAAGGCAAAGATTTCTTCGGCAGAACCGATTACACTTTGCTTGCCCATGGTTTCCAGACAGAGCGTTTGTGTGACACCAGAACGCTCTGCGGCATCTAGGATATCGCGAATATTTTCCCGTGTGTTTTGGAGCGCTTTGTCGCGGGACTGTTTGCCGACACCGCCGGTATGCACAACAACACGGTCAGCACCCATCCATTCTGCTGCACGGCACGATGTCAGGATATAGTCAATGTTTTTTTGGATGCGTTCCTCTGTGCGCACGGAGAGATTGATATAGTAAGGGGCGTGTAAGGACATGGCGATGTTATACATCTCTGCCTGTGCACCGATTTTTTGCGCGGTCTCCTGTCCGATTACAACACCCCGACCGCACTGATATTCGTACGCAGTCAGCCCCATATCGGAAATCCAGCGGGGGGCATCTACGGTCGATTTCAGACCTGCATCAGAAAAGGATTGCGAATTGCCAGCTGGACCAAATTTAATGTTCATGGTTGTTTCTCCTTCTGGTATGCTCAATAAAGATGCGTTCTAATAGATAATAGCGTGCCCCAATCCAGAAATCCTTGCGATCTATCGTTTCGACATAACAGGTCAGTGCACCGAGATGGTTCCCGCCCAGTGTATCGGTGTAAATCTGATCGCCGATTACAGCAATTTGAGAAAATGGAAGATTAAGGCGCTCTGCACCCTGTCGAAAGCCGCGGGACAGGGGCTTGAGTGCACGTCCCTGCCATTCAATGCCGATGGATTCGGCAAAGATGCGCACGCGGTTGCCATTGTTGTTAGAGAGCAGCATAGGACGGATTCCTGCGCGGCGTAGGCTGTCCAGCCATGTGGTGATTCGTTCGTTTCCGGTCGGCTGATGACGGGAAACCAAGGTGCCGTCGAGGTCTATCAGACAGCCGTGAATGCCGTGCGTTTGTAAAAATTCCGGCGTGATATCAGTGACTGTATCAAATACATAGCATGGGGTCAAAATATGTTTCATGGGTGGTCTCCTGTCATAAAAATCGGGCTGCACACATAGAGATGTTTGTAAGCGTGGGGCGAATGATTGCACCCACTAAAATGGAGGGGAGTCTCATGATGGTGCAGGATATGATTCTGGTATGTGCGGGTACGGAAAGTGTACGTGCACGGGAAAGTGGTTTGCGGCTTTTGCAATTTGGCTTGCGGCTGCAAGCTGATGGCAGTGTATACCGTGCCCTGCTGTCCGGAAAACAGGAATATTTGGGCGTTATGGATCAGGGTATGAAGCGGTTTTCTGCACCGACTTGTGGACAGCTGATAGCAGAGGCGCAGCGTACAGGTGCCTCTGCTATATTCCTTGACTGTGAAAATCATACACAGGCTGTGGACGAATTTTTGAAAGCGCTGGATCAACAGACAGAAAAGCACAAGCTCCGCCTGTTTGTTCCACTCTGTCAGGCGCAGTCGGTTACCCACGCCTGTCTGGTTGCAAGCACTGCAATCAGCGGTGGATGCCTGCGTGAACGGTTTCAGGAGCTTATCAGACAATATCCAGGCAGGGTTGCCGCCGATTTGCGCGCAATCTCTCGGGATTTTTTACTGCCGTCTGCCAATACGGAGGGAACCCCTCTATCTGTGCAGGCACGTGATGCGCTGCGCGGCAAAACCGGAGCACAGACTTTTTTTTCCAGAGAATTATGTGCACGGTATTTTACCTACATGGACGAAAAGAACAATGGGCACTTTGTGCTTTTTGATGATGCAGATACCTTGCAGGCAAAGTGCAGATGCTTGCAGGAACTGGAAGTCTCACCGATTTTTGCAAGATATGGAGATGTATGTGATTTCTTGCCTACGCTTTGATAAGGTCCGCTGTGGAGGCGTCGACGAGCGCGAGCAGTTCTGCTGGGTCACACTCAATTTGCCAGCCGATTTTTCCGGCAGATACCATAATGGTAGGCAGGATCTCTGCAATTTCATGAAAGACCGTGGAAAAGTGTTTTTTCATACCAATGGGAGAACAGCCGCCGCGTACATAGCCTGTGAGGGGCAAAAGTTCTTTTACATGAATGAGTGCAACAGACTTTTCCCCAACAGCTTTTGCAGCTTTTTTGAGATCCAGTTCCTCTGCAACCGGAATGTCAAATACAAAATAATCTCCGCTTTTTCCGCGTGCCACTAGTGTTTTATAGACACATTCGGGGTCTTGACCGAGCAGCTTGGCGACCTGTACGCCGTCGACCGCGTCTTGTCCGTGCGGGTAGGTGTGTGGGGTATAGGATATCCCATGCTGCTCTAAAATACGCATCACATTGGTTTTTTCCATGCTGTATCATCTCCTAGAACAGCATTATAACATGGTTTTGATGCCGCGAAAAGTAGTGGGAACAACAAAATTTTACTGGTAATCGACAAGGAATAAGTGTATAATGTCTGCAAAGCATATAGATGGAAAGAACAAAATGAGGTGATGCAATATGAAAAAGGGATTATCAATCGGCGTATTTGTGGTCGGACTGTTTCTGACGGGCTTGAGCCTTACGGCAATGATTCTAGGCGCGTGTGGTATGGGAGCACGTGACCGAAACGAGATTTGAGCCTGCGAGGAGAAAAGCAGACCGCCGTGTATCTTAAATAAGAGATACGCGGCGGTCGTTGGGAAACGGTCATTTTTCAGGCAGGGAACGTCTGCCGCACAAGATATTTTCGACGGACTGAGAGCGCATCAAAAAAGATGTGCTCTTTTTGTATAAATTTTCTGCATCTGCACATGCTAAGCAAAACAAAGCAGGGAGGAAAATCTGATGGACAAGAAATATCCAAAGCATATAGAACAACTGGAAAACAGTCGAGTGGAACGCGCTTATGGGCAGCCGCGTATCGAACCCGAGGGACTGGATGAGGCAAAAACATATACAGATATTTATAATATCCCGCATGAAGCCCCAAAGCGCTGAGTCAGACACCCCATTCGATGACACGACGGTTTCATCTGTGTATATTTGCATGGAGTGGGAATAGACACAGATACACCGTATGTGTAAAACAATATAGGAAAGGAGAGGGCAAATGCCCTCTCCTTTGAGGTTATTTAGTGAATAAAACTAGCAAAACAGTGGTTGAAAAATTTCAATATTGACATCTATTTTCTAAAATCACTAGTGTTACCGGAATCAGAGATAGAATTAACCATCCATCAGTTCCCCATCGAGTTTTGATGGGAGCATAGAAGATAATCCATAATATGATAACGATATAACGTATTATTTTTAATTTTCTTTTCATATAACAATACTCGCTTAATACGTTAGTGAAACAGAGACAATTGAATAATCATAAGTGGTTTCTCCATACATTTTATGTTGTGAGCAACGAGTATAGTATGTTAGGTAAGCAACATCATGAGAAGAATTAACAAATTTTTCCAATGTAGTTCTTTCAATATTCTTTGCCATTCCTTTATTAACAAGAGTTGCTACAATTCCTATTGGGGTGGTTGAAGCAAGTATGGAAAACCAGTCAATGGCAGATGAACCTTTGTCCATCGCATCAAGTGTTTGTACAGCAGATTTTCTTGTGACTTTTTCTTTGAACACCTTCTCCTTTGAAGGGCATTTTCCAAGACCACCACCCATTCTTGAGGTGTATAGACGCGTTATGTATAAAGCATCATTTTCAGATATAATCTTATATGGAATACCTGATTCGTCATATACTATTGAATTTGATGTGTTGTTATCTAAGGCGTGGGAAACCACAGGTGCAGTAAATGTGAAAACTAAAGCAAGGGATAAAAAAACTGCAACAAATTTTTTCATTTTATTCATATATTATTCCTTTTCAACCATAAGGTTGATGGTTATAGGTGTTACAGAGAAAAAATATAAACCAATGGAATCACATCCTTTTATAATAATTTTAAATATATGCAATTATATCATATTAAATTGATTGGGTCAATAATTTTGTGAAATTAAAAGAAAAAAATAAATACATATGGTTTATTGGATTCGCTACGGATTGGCGCGATTTGCGACCTGATAGAAATCCCATATGGTAAATGCAATTGCAATCACAAGGACGGCTGCCATGCAAAGTCCGGTCAGATGGAAGTACCATAGAGCGGCTGCAGCGCTGAGGAGCCGCAAGAGGATTTGCGTATAGACTTGAGATTTTGGAAGATGGGAGCATAGTTCATGTACCGCTGAGGCGTATGCAAGAAATAAAATTACGACACCCAAATTCGGATGAAGGTATTGACTGTCAGCTGCAATCCACCACAGCAATATGAATGGCAGGAACAGACCAATCCAGTAGCTTATTTTCATAGAAGATGCCTCCTGTCGATAGAACCGTTAAAGGTTTTGCTTTTACGTGTAATGATACTTGGAATTCTGATAATAGGTATGCTTACAGTATAATTGGTAATATATATTGGTGTAAACAGATATATTGTACAATTCGTAGAAATATATTTGTGGATTGTGACAGAATCATGTGCATTGTGCCTTAAAATATCAAAGGGAGAGAACGACTGTTCCCTCCCTTTTGTTTGCCATTATAGAATGAGAAGACTCTTGGGTGCGTAGGTTAGATTTTGGTTGCCGTCCTCCGTGAGATACAGCATATCCTCGATGCGTACACCAAACTTTCCGGGCAGATAGATTCCGGGCTCAGCGGTTACAACTGCACCAGCTGGCATGGGCTTATCATTGCGCGCGGCAACTGTTGGTGCTTCGTGAATGAGCAGACCCACGCCATGCCCAAAGCCATGTCCAAAGTACTCCCCGTATCCGGCATCGGAAATGAGCTGTCGTCCGGCGGCATCTACTGCGCGTCCAGTTACACCAGCCTTTGCAAGCCGAATACCGGCAAGCTGGGCGTTCAGTACGGTTTCATATACCTGACACATTTCATCGGTTGCACTGCCAACCGCAACGGTACGTGTCATATCCGAGCAATATCCCTCATAAATACAGCCGAAGTCCATGGTCACAAAATCGCCGGATGCAATGCGCTTGTCGGACGGGACACCATGGGGCTTTGAGGAGTTGGCACCTGACACAACAATGGGGTCAAAGGACATATTTTCCGCACCGTGATGCAGCATCAAATAGGTCAGTCTGGCAGCGATTTCCCGCTCGGTAACACCGGGACGAATATCGTTGAGAACCTCTTCCAGCGCAGTTTCTGCAATGCGCTGGGCAGCAATGATTTTTTCCAGTTCATCTGCACTTTTTATGGTGCGAAGCTCTGCCATCAGACCGTTCTGCGGCACAGTCTCAGCCTTTAGATTGTCCGACCAGCTTGTATAGTCGGCATGGGTCAGGCAGTCGTCCTCCAGCGCAACCGTGTGCGCGTGATCCTCTGCAATGAGCGCATTGATGACGCCGGAATAGGAACGACCCACTTCGATTTCACGCACGTCAACGCCTTTGGCACCGGCACGTGCAGCTTCTATATAGCGGCAGTCGGTGTAGAACACAGCTTGGGTTTGAGAAATATATACCGTTCCGGCGGTGGACGGAAAACCGGTTGCATAGAGTCGGTTTCTGCGGTCGGTGAGCACGATGGCGTCGAATCCACGTGCTGCAAGTGCTTTGCGAATCTTTTCTATTTTCATACGAACAGCTCCTTTACTGCATCTACTGCTAACAGATAACTATTTTTGCCAAATCCGGCAATTACACCTGCGCATACGGGCGCAATGACCGAGGTGTGACGGAATTCTTCGCGTGCATGTACATTAGACAGATGCACCTCGACAACCGGCAGACGAACGGCGGCAATGGCGTCGCGAATGGCAATGGAATAATGCGTATATGCCCCTGCATTGAGAATGATGGCATCACAGTCTCCCTGTGCGGCATGAATGCGGTCGATGATTGCCCCCTCTGTGTTGGATTGGAACACGGTACAATCCATACCGTTTTTGCGGCATTTTTCAATGACCTCGACATTGATCGATGCCATGGTGTCGCGGCCATAGATCCCCGGCTCCCGCTCGCCAAGCAGGTTCAGGTTGGGTCCATGAATGAGCAGAATTTTTTTCATTAGAATAGCCTCCGTTTAGAATGGTAGTTTGGATTCTATCAAAAAACGTATCACAGCAACCACGCTGGCAGGGAAATCTGTGACGATAGCGTAGAGCGTACAACGGTTTTGGTAGAAGTTTATGAAAAAAAATAAGCTACCAATAGTATGATATCCTGCCTCCGGTGCGCTGTCAATAAGCATACTGGATTCAGTCCTTGCATAGGATGGATATAAGGAGGCGGGGAAGCAATGAATTGGAAACGATGGTTTAGCATTTTTGTATGTGCAGCTATGCTGTGCGGGCAGGCATCGGCACTGCCGGAAATGGGAGGAATAAAGTCAAAATCCGCAGTGTTATATGCCGCAGATGGAACGGCCTTATATGGGTATCATGAGGATGAACAGTTACAGCCTGCATCTGTTACAAAAATTATGACAATGCTGCTGACTATGGAAGCAATCGACAGCGGAAAGCTCAAGTTTACTGATCTTGTGACGGGCTCTGCTTATGCAGCCTCCATGGGCGGCACGCAGATTTGGCTCAAAGAGGGGGAACAGCTGACAGTAGATGAAATGCTCAAAGCCATTGCGGTGGGGTCTGCCAATGACTGTGCAGTTGCCATGGCAGAGCATTTGGCGGGGAGCGAGGAAGCCTTTGTAGAGATGATGAATACTCGGGCAAAAGAGATTGGGTGCACAGGAACGACATTTGTAAACGCCAATGGACTGGATACAGGCGGCAAGAAAACGCTGACAACAGCACATGACCTTGCCTTGATTTCGGTGGAATTGCTGAAGCATCCAAAAATCATTGATTACACCAGTATTTGGATGGATACCATTCGCAATGGACAGTTTGGTCTTGCAAACACCAATAAGATGCTCAAAAAGTATGATGGTATGATTGGACTCAAAACAGGATATATCTCAGAAGCAGGCTTTTGCATTTCTGCGGCAGCCGAGCGGGAAGGACTTCGACTGATTGCGGTCGTCATGGCAGCACCGGATAAGGACGCCCGAACGGCAGATGTAAGTCAATTGCTGAATTATGGATTTGCAAATTTTGCAGCCTATACCCCGGACATATCCGCAGCCTGTGCAGACTTACCTGTTGTTTTGGGGACAGAGGAAAGCGTACCGGTCGTCTGTGCTGCGCCGGACAGTATTACAATTGAAAAAGAGCGGATCGAAGGCATTACCATGTCTTATGAGCGGCCAGAGCAAATCAATGCACCTGTGACAATGGGAGAACAGATCGGAACGGCACGTGTAATCGATGAACAGGGAGAGGTACTGCGAGAAATTGCACTCTGCGCGGGAGCAGATGTGGAACGGCAGAACTTTTGGGACGTTCTGGGATCCTTTTGCAGGGCAGCGACAAACGGCAACGCGCTATGAGAAAGAAAAATTTTGCAATCTGCTAAAAAATCATGGGATAACGGTTGTTTTTTTGTATAGGGTATGGTAACATAAATACAACCTCATTGGGTTCGGATTACAGGAAAATCCTGTGAACGAATGGAACTAGGCTAGGAGGAAGTTACTATGGTAAAACTCATTATGGGCGGTGCCGGAACCGGCAAGACAAAGGAAATCATTGATCGCGTCAATGCTGCGGTACAGGAAGAAAAAGGCAGTGTTGTCTGCATCGCAAAGGGCGATAAGCTGAAGTTTGATGTCGCACATGATGCGCGCCTCATCAATGTCAGCGATTATTCAGTAGACAGCTATCCAGCTCTGCTCGGTTTCGTTGCAGGTATGCACGCTGGTAATTATGATATTTCAAAGGTGTTTATTGATGCACTTTACAAAATTGTAGACTCTAAGGATGCAAGCGAGGCAGAGAAGTTCCTTCTCGATTTGGATGCGTTTGCTTCCAAACACAGCGTAGATTTCGTTGTTGCACTGAGCGAGGAAGAAATTCAGGCAACCGAAACCATGAAGAAATATCTCTGATTTTCAAAATATGTCAAAATAGTTAGAAAAATCTCTTTACATAGCCGAAAAAAAGGGAAAATAACTGTTTTCGTCGCATGCTAAATATTGGAATCTTTATTGACGCAATCAACAAGATTGCGTCAATATTTTTAGTCAAAAATCATAGTGTTTGCATAAAGTGCAAAAATCATTGTATTAAGGGCTTTTGTTTTCTGTCAAAGTCAGCTATAATAATGGAAGGTGTATCGGTAGAGATATCGAGGCATCTGTGTGGTTGAGAAAGGTGGCGCAATGCATACATGCGTACCACAAAAAAGCGTACTCTATGGCATTGGGTAGCAGTGGCAGGACAGTTGGGATTTGCAATGATTACACCGGTTGTGCTGTGCACAGTGGTGGCATATTGGCTTTCTGAGTATTTTTCGTTAGGCAGCTGGGTTGTGATTCCCGCGATTTTTCTGGGACTTGGCGGCTCTGCGGTATCCTTTCTTAAGGTTGTGCGTCTCTTACAGATAGATGCACAAAAGCAGGAGGACGAAGATGCTTGATTATGCCATTGCAAAAGAAGAACTTCGGCGGTTGACCAAAGGCGTGATTCCGATTGCCCTCATTCTGTTTGGCGTGCTCGTACTCTTGGGGCAGCCCGTTATGCAGGTTGCAGCTGGAATCGTCTCTGGGACTGCATTTGCGCTCTGGAGTTTTTATCTGATGAGCCGAAGTGCAGTACGTGCAGTCTGGCAGGGAGATCCCGCACGTGCAAGCAAAATCATTACACGCTCTTATGCTGTGCGATATAGCATGACAGCTGTGTTTTTGATTGCACTGATCTTGACAGACTGGGTCAATATGCCTGCCGCTGTCTTAACGCTTTTTTCACCCAAAATCACTTTGATGATTTTGCACTTCTTAAAGAAAGGAGGGGAACTGTAAATGGACACCAATATTGCTGGTGCTCGAATTTTGTGGGAAGCTGATTTTTCCCTTCCGCTTTTTGGAAAAATTTTCATTACCGAAACGATGGTCAATGCATGGATTGTGATGCTGATTATTTTGGGCTTGTGCATTTTCTTTACCCATAATCTGCAAAAGATACCGAAAGGAAAGCAGGCCTTGATTGAAAAGGCTGTTCAGATGCTTGATGGATTGATCGAGCAGAATATGGGCAAGGGATGTGAGAAATATGCTCCCTATATTATGACGCTGATGCTGTCCTCGGTGCTGGGTACGCTGGTATCGCTGATCGGGCTGCGCTCGGTCACGGCAGACCTCAACACGACATTGGGTTGGGCGCTCATGACATTTGTACTCATCATTTATACAAATCTGCGTTACAAGGGTGTTGGTGGTTATCTCAAGGGCTTCTTGGAACCGATTCCGGTTATGCTGCCGCTCAATATTTTGAGCGAAATTGCAACGCCAATCTCCATGAGCTTCCGTCATTTTGGTAACATTGCAGGTGGTATGGTCATTACGACTTTGCTGCTTGGTGCGCTTGGTGCGCTGTCAAGCGCCATTCATCTGCCGATCCCGCTGTTGCAAATCGGTATCCCGGGCGTGTTGTCCCTGTATTTCGATTTGTTCTCGGCTTGTATTCAGGCATTTATTTTCAGTATGCTGACGATGGCATATGTCGGTTCAGCACGGGAAGCGTAAAATACGCACTTCAAATTTTGTGAACAGACCATCTTTGTCTATGGTTCTGAGAAAAACATCTTTAGGAGGAAATAAAGTTTATGGATCCGAAAGCATTTGTAGCAGGTATGTCCGCTCTGGGTGCCGGAATGGCAATGATCGCAGGTCTTGGTCCTGGTATTGGTGAGGGTTATGTTGCAGGTCAGGCCTGCTCTGCAATCGCACGTCAGCCAGAAGCACAGTCCGATGTTACCCGTACTATGATCATGGGTATCGCAATGGCCGAGTCTACTGGTATTTACGCACTGGTTATTGCACTGATCCTGCTTTTTGCAAACCCGCTTCTCAATAAGGTTTGATTGATACCCGGGTGTGTAAAAGACCGAAACTTCCATTTCGGAAGGAGGAAAACCAGTGGAAGAATTGACAAGAGCGTTTGTTGACCTCAATCTGTGGTCACTGTTTGTTACAATCTGTAACACACTGATTACGTTCCTCATCATCAAGCGCTTCCTGTACAAGCCGCTGCGCAAAATGCTTGCAGCACGTGAGCAGGAGGTTCGAGATTTGTATACCCATGCAGAGACCGACCGCCGTGAAGCAGAGGCAATGAAGCGTGATTATACCGCTTCGATTGCAAATGCAAAGCAGGAAGCAGCTGAAATCGTATCCAATGCGCAGAAGCGTGCAGAAAAGCGTGCAGAGGATATCGTTGAACAGGCGAATCATGAGGCTGCCGCTGCAAAACAGCGTGCAGAAGAAAGCATTGAGCAGGAACGTAAGAAGGCAATGAATCAAATGAAGGATGAAATCGCGGGTCTGTCCATGCTGATTGCCTCGAAGGTGGTCGAGCGTGAGGTAAATCCGGAGGATCATAAGCGTTTGATTGACGATTTCATTGATAAGGTAGGGTGAGCGCTGTGGCAACCGTTGTCAGTGAGCGCTATGCGCTGTCCTTATATGAGGTGGCAAAGGCAGAGGGTCTTGCCGCTGATATGTGCGAGGCGCTGGGTGAAGTGTCGGAGATTTTTTCCACATATCCAGATTACCTCAAAGTCCTGACTACGCCATCCATTTCGCTGGAGGATAAAAGACAAACCCTTCGGATGGTATTTGAAAATCAGGTACATCCTTATCTGCTCAACTTTTTGCTGCTTTTAACAGAAAAGCGCAGGATTGGGCTGATTCATGAGATGGCTGTGGCGTATCGGGATTTCTATTATCTGGAAGCTGGTATGTGTGCAGTAACTGCAATTACAGCAGTTGCGCTTACAGGCGAACAGATGAAAAAACTACAAGATAAGATGACCAGTGTAACCGGCAAGCAGATTGTCCTCAAAAATGAGGTCAGCGCTGACGTGCTGGGCGGCGTACTTGTGCGCATCGAAAACAAACAGATCGATGACACGATAAAGTCGCGCCTGTCCGGTATTGCGGCTTCACTGGGTCAAATAATTGCGTAAGAAAGAAGGTGACTTCATGGATTTACGCCCTGATGAAATCAGCACGATAATTAAACAGCAGATTACCAATTACCAATCCCAGATCAAGCTGGAAAATGTTGGTACAGTTGTATCCGTTGGTGATGGTATCTGCCATATTCATGGTCTGGAGGACTGTATGTCCGGCGAGATGCTGGAATTTGACGGCGGTGTGTACGGTATGGCGCAGAACCTGGAGGAAGATCTGGTTGGTGCTGTATTGCTGGGTTCGGATCAGAATATCCGCGAGGGTGACACAGTCAAGCGTACCGGACGTATCGTAGAGGTTCCGGTTGGCGAGGCAATGCTCGGCCGCGTTGTAGACGCGCTGGGTATGCCGATTGACGGCAAGGGACCGATTGAGACAAGTGAAACCCGTCCAATCGAAAGCCCAGCTCCGGGTATTATTGAGAGAACGCCAGTTAACGTACCGCTCCAGACAGGTATCAAGGCTATTGACTCCATGATTCCAATTGGCCGTGGTCAGCGTGAGCTGATTATTGGCGATCGACAGACTGGTAAAACTGCCATCTGTCTCGACACAATCATCAATCAAAAGAATACAGGTGTTATCTGTATTTATGTTGCAATCGGTCAGAAGCGATCCACAGTTGCACAGGTTGCAGAAACACTTGCAGCAAATGGCGCCATGGATTACAGCATCATTGTTGCAGCGACTGCATCGGAATCTGCACCGCTGCAATATATTGCACCCTATTCGGGCTGCTCAATTGGTGAATATTTTATGCACAAGGGCAAGGATGTTTTGGTAATCTATGATGACTTGTCCAAGCATGCGGTTGCTTACCGTGCACTTTCTCTGCTGCTTCATCGTCCACCCGGACGTGAGGCATATCCGGGCGATGTATTCTATCTGCATTCTCGTCTGCTCGAACGTGCAGCAAATATCCAGAACGGCGGTTCTTTGACGGCGCTGCCGATTATCGAGACACAGGCCGGTGACGTTTCGGCTTATATTCCGACCAACGTGATTTCTATTACAGATGGTCAGATTTTCCTCGAAACCGAGCTGTTCAATATGGGTATCCGTCCGGCGGTCAACCCGGGTATTTCGGTATCCCGTGTTGGTGGTAATGCACAGATTAAGGCGATGAAGAAAGTATCCGGTACCTTGAAACTCGCATATTCACAGTATCGTGAATTACAGGCGTTTTCACAGTTCGGTTCTGACCTTGATGCAGACACTAAGGCACGTCTGGCACAGGGTGAACGCATCGTTGAGGTACTCAAGCAGCCGCAAAACAGCCCGCTCACGGTTGAAAAGCAGGTTGTCATTATTTATGCTGTTGTCAATAAGTATTTGATTGATGTTCCGGTTACGCAGATTGCTGAATTCCAGAACGAACTCTTTGCTTATTTGGAAACAGAGCACAGCGAGATTCTGGATTCGATCCGTGAGACAAAATCCATTGATGATGTGAAGGATACGCTCCCGAAAGCAATCGAAGCGTTCAAAGCGAGATTCCTCGGCGAGCACTAAAGGAGGCATCTGAGAATGGCTTCCGGAAATATGAAGGATATCAAGCGGCGTATTCGAAGCGTTGAATCAACCATGCAGATCACAAAGGCGATGGAATTGGTTGCATCCAGCAAGCTGCGCCGTGCAAAGGAGCGCGTAGAACAGACAAGACCGTATTTTTACGCGCTTCAAGAGACTGTTTCGCGTGTGCTGCGGGAAAATCATTTTTCCAATATTTATACCGAACAGCGCGCAGTCAAAAAAAGTCTGTTTGTCGTCATTGCAGGTGACCGCGGCTTGGCAGGTGGCTACAATGCTGGTGTGCTCAAGCTCGCAGTGGCTGAAATGGCAGATAAGCAGGTATCCGTTTTGACAATCGGCAAAAAGGCACAGGAATATTTTGCAAAGCGTGATTATGAAGTGCTTGCAGATTATCCGGGTGTTGCTGAGACATTAACAATTTCAGATATGCAGCCGATTACAGCCGATCTCCTTGCACATTTTCGTGCAGGTGAGATTGACGAGATTTATTTATGTTATACAGCATTTGTCTCTCCAATGACACAGGAGCCACGCATGGTTCGTATTCTTCCTGCTGCGCCTCATGACCATAACGTACAGGGCAAGAAGAATGGTGCAGTGGAATGTGATCCATCTCCAGAGACCGTGCTGCAAGCAGTCATCCCCGAATATATCAGCGGTATGATTTATGGCGCTGTGGTAGAGTCCTATGCGTCTGAACAGTCGGCACGCCGCATGGCAATGGAGTCTGCTTCCGATAATGCCAGTGAGATGATTGAAGATCTGAATCTGTCCTATAACCGTGCCCGTCAGGCGGCGATTACGCAAGAAATTACCGAGATCGTTGCAGGCTCTGGCGCTGTGGGCGGTTAATCCACTTTACAAGATTAGGGAGTTTTGCTAATGAGTGAACAGAATATTGGTACTGTTGTCCAGATTATTGGACCGGTACTGGATATCAAATTTCCCGCAGACACCCTGCCAAAACTGCTCAATGCAATCACCATCACCGCGCCCGATGGGCACACCGTGACCGTTGAGGTCGCGCAGCACGTTGGTCAGGATACCGTTCGCTGCATTGCGATGCAGTCTACGGACGGTCTTGTCCGCGGAATGGATGCGAATGATACCGGTGCACCGATTTCTGTGCCGGTTGGCAGGGAAAATCTGGGTCGTATCTTTAACCTGCTGGGTGAGCCAGTTGACAATAAGCCGGCCTCGGGCGTAAAGGAGCGCTGGCCGATTCATCGGGAAGCGCCAGCTTATGAGGATCAGCAGCCACAGACTGAGATTCTGGAAACTGGAATCAAGGTGGTTGACCTGATTGCACCTTACGCAAAGGGCGGTAAGATTGGTTTGTTCGGCGGTGCAGGTGTTGGTAAGACGGTTATTATCATGGAGCTTATCAATAATATTGCAAAGCAGCATGGCGGTATTTCTGTTTTTACTGGTGTTGGAGAGCGTACTCGTGAGGGTAACGACCTTTACAACGAAATGCAGGAGTCCGGCGTTATCGATAAGACTGTTCTGGTCTATGGTCAGATGAATGAACCGCCCGGAGCACGTATGCGTGTTGCACTGTCTGGCTTGACCATGGCGGAGTATTTTCGTGATGTTGAGGGGCAGGACGTATTGTTGTTTATCGATAACATTTTCCGTTTTACCCAAGCAGGTTCGGAGGTTTCCGCGCTTCTCGGGCGTATGCCGTCCGCTGTAGGCTATCAGCCGACACTGGCAACCGAGATGGGTGCACTTCAGGAGCGTATTACCTCTACAAAGAAAGGGTCAATCACATCGGTACAGGCGGTTTATGTGCCTGCCGATGACTTGACAGATCCAGCTCCGGCAACTACTTTTGCACATTTGGATGCAAAGACTGTTCTGTCTCGTCAGATTGCGTCTCTGGGTATCTATCCGGCTGTCGATCCGCTGGATTCTACCTCTCGTATTCTGACACCAGAGATGGTTGGTAAGGAGCATTATGAGGTTGCCCGTGCAGTGCAGACCATTTTGCAGCGCTATAAGGAGCTTCAGGATATCATTGCAATTTTGGGCATGGACGAGCTGTCTGATGAAGATAAGCTGACCGTTGCCCGTGCACGTAAGATTCAGAACTTCCTGTCGCAGCCGTTCTCTGTTGCAGAGCAGTTTACTGGCATGGCTGGTAAGTATGTTCCGGTCAAGGAAACGGTGCGTGGCTTTAAGGAAATTTTGGAGGGTAAGCATGATGATCTGCCCGAGTCGGCGTTCCTGTTCGTCGGCACCATCGAGGAGGCAGTGGAGAAGGCAAAGAAGGGAGCATAAGCTATGGCTACCTTTCATTTGCGTGTCTTGACTGCGGAAAAGATGTTTTTTGAGGGCGATGTGGATCGCTGTATTGTGCGGACTGTAACGGGTGATATTGGAATTTTGCCAAATCACATTGCGTATATGGCACCCTTGGGCGTTGGTGGGCTTACCATTTATCAAAATGGCAAGCCGAGGCTTGCGGCAGTTGCGCAGGGTTTTATCGAGGTGAGCGACAATGAGACAACTATCATTGCGCACACCTGTGAATGGGCTGATGAGATCGATCTTAACCGTGCAGAGCAGGCAAAGCAGCGTGCACAGGCGCAGTTACAGGCAAAGGCTGAACAAAAGGAATTTGAACATGCGCAGATCAAACTCAAAAAGGCAATGAATCGAATTCGCAGTGCACAGAAATAAGAATCGGTGTTCTGCTTGAACATGTATTCTAAAAAATGGCAGTTACAAATACTTTGTAACTGCCATTTTTGCAGAGATTGCAGGAAAGGGGAGTGTGCATGATGTCTGTATCGATTTATTATACAGCAAAGAGAGCATGGGCGCTGACGGCACAGGAACAACAGCGGTGCTGTGAAATTGTAAAACGGTACGATACAGAATATCCGTTTGGCGAGCTGTATGAGGGATTTTGCATCTATGACTCGAAAAATGACAGCAGCCAAAATGGAGAATGTGTCATTTTGAGCGGTGCCGCAAAATTACCACCAGATGAGGAGCCGATGCTTTTGGTCGAGATTGTAAGCTGGTGGTTAGAATGTCTGCAAGAAATTACAGGTGTACTACGTGGCGCCCAGTGGAAGGTCAATCTTGATGATATGGAATTAGAATGGTCTGAGGAAAAACAGACATTCCCGCTATAACATACTTCCCGTTCCAATATATTCGAGCACAATTCAAAGAAGGCGGTGTGAAGAGACTCACGCCGCCTTTTTGTGATAGAAAGCTTTTGATTCTTTGCTGTATAAAGGAATTTTGGGATTTAAAATACATTATACAAATGTGGAAATTGTATTTGGGACAGGTGAAGAAGCATACCTGTGAGTTCTGCAACCTGCAAACGGGTTTCATTGATATCCTGATTTTTAGCCGCCTGCATTGCGCGCAGATATAAGGTTTCAATTTGGTCGATTTCATTGTGTGCGATTACAGCACCGAGTAAAGTTTTTTTGTCCTGCCACTCTGCATAGCTTGCAGAAAGAACCTCAGGGGCTGTTTGTCCGGAAACAGAGGCAGATAATGCGTTTGCGGTCTGCGAGACCGTGCGGTATTCCATAACACAGCCAAAGATGATGAGCAAGAGCAGAACACAGGCGGTAACAATGCGTTTCATGGCTCCTCCTTTTTTTGAATGAATTGATTGCCGCAGTCGTCAAGTGTCATGAGAAAAACATCGGAAATTCGAGGGATATTTGCCTTTTTGACCCGCTTTTCCAAATCAGACACTGTGAGATTTAATTGCGCAAGACTTCCCATAACAGGGGTTCCTTCTGTAATCACAATAAATGGAACACCAATATCTGGTGGTGTACAGTTTATCATCTCGGCAGTTACAGGTTGAACCGGCTGTTTGAGTACATAGGATAAACGACCATTGGGTTCTAAGATCCCATACTTGACATCTGAAATCGCTTGAATGTTGTTTTGCCGCAGGGCTTCAACGATTTCATCAGTTGAAATACGCAGTTCACGTAATTTTTTGATGTCCAGCTTGCCATGACGAATCAGAATAGCTGCCTGACCATTGATAAAACGGCGCAAACGGCGGCTTTTGAGACAGAGGTGAGATACCAGAATTTCAATAGAAACCAGAACACCCATAGGAACGAGTCCAGCTGTCAGCGGTATGCCGAGATCCTGCATGGGAACTGCTGCAAGTTCAGATAACAGGATGGTAATGACAAGATCAGATGGTTCAAGTTCGCCAATTTGCCGCTTGCCCATGAGACGGATTGAGAAAATGATTGCAATATAAAGAACCAATGTACGTACCAGAGAAACAGACATGGGAATGTCTCCTTTGTTTGAATTTCTGATTTATTATGCACAAGATATCATAAAGTTATGCAGATTGTCAAAACATTTTCGTTGACAAAAGTGTAAAAGGATTTTATAATGAGAACATACAGTTGATACATAATTTAACAAATGCAAGGAACGGGATAGTAGCCCCAGCGCTTTTTTAGAGAGTCATCGGTTGGTGGAAGATGGCAGAGCAATGGTGTGTGAAAATCACCCGCGAGCAGTCTGAATGAAATAATTTAGTAATTCAGGACGGAGAACCACCGTTATCAGGTAAGCGTATAGCAGTTTTGCGCTGTACGTGCAGAGTGGTCGTCAGTCTGTATACTGACGGCAAGTAGAGTGGTACCGCAGAGAACCAATCAGGTCTTTGTCTCTTAAAAGAGATAATGACCTGTTTTTTTATAACGATATAGAAAGGTGAGATGGCAAATGAGATACAATGGCGCACAGATTTTGTGTGAGACTCTGTTGGAACAGGGTGTTGATACAATTTTCGGTTATCCGGGTGGCGCAGTTCTAAATATTTATGATGCACTATACCAATATCAAGATCGCATTCGCCATATTTTGACGGCCCATGAACAGGGTGCCGCCCATGCAGCAGATGGATATGCTCGTGCAACTGGAAAAACAGGTGTTGTACTTGCAACCTCTGGACCGGGGGCGACCAATTTGGTAACGGGTATCGCAACCGCTTATATGGATTCTATTCCTATGGTGGCAATCACCGGAAATGTGGGCGTCCCTCTTATCGGTAAGGATTCCTTTCAAGAGGTTTATATTGCAGGCATTACCATGCCAATTACCAAGCATAACTTTGTTGTCGGGCGCGTAGAGGAGCTTGCAGATATTGTGCGGGAAGCATTCCAAATTGCGCAGAGCGGCAGACCGGGACCTGTCCTGATTGATATTCCAAAAGATGTCACTGCTGCAATGTGTGAATTTTCTGCAAAGCCGGTAAGCCCCATTACAGAGACCTATGATGTTTCAGATGCGGATTTTAGACGGATTGCTGCAGAAATCAATGCGGCAAAATGTCCGGTTATCTATTATGGCGGCGGTATTATTGCATCAGGCGCTTGTGAAGAGTTGATTGCACTCATGCACAGAGCAGATATTCCAGCAACTGGAACAGTTATGTCAATTGGCAGTGTGCCATCGGATGACCCGTTATATCTTGGTATGATTGGCATGCACGGCAAGGTATCTGCTGGTTGGGCAATCGATCGATCAGATCTACTCCTGTCAATTGGTACACGTTTTTCTGACCGTGTTGCAACAAATACCAATCGCTTTGCCCCAGATGCACGGATTATCCATGTAGATGTCGATGCAGCAGAAATCAACAAGAATATGCCAGCAGATGATTTTCTGGTATCTGATGCAAAGACATTTTTGTCCGGTATCCTGCCCTATATTCAGCAGGCAAGACATGATGATTGGCGTGCGCAGATCGAGGAATGGCGTGTTAAGTTGGATTATAAGCCGAAAGACGCAGAAGATTGTCTGCATCCTCATCAAATCGTGCAAATCTGTACTGAACTTGGTGGAGATGACCTCATTTTTACAACTGATGTTGGTCAGCATCAAATGTGGACTGCACAATATTGTGCCCGCAGCCATCCAAGACAATTCCTGACTTCTGGCGGATTGGGAACAATGGGGTTTGGTTATGGTGCAGCAATCGGGGCAAAGGCAGCAAGACCAGATCAGCCAGTCATTCATATCACGGGTGACGGCTCGTTCCACATGAATCTCAATGAGCTTTGTACAACCGTGACCTATCAGATTCCGGTCATCACAGTGATTATGAACAATCAGGTGCTGGGTATGGTGCGTCAGTGGCAGAGAATGTTTTACGAGGACCGGTTTTCCTCCACAACTTTGGAGCGCAAGACCGATTATGTGAAGCTTGCGGAAGCATTTGGCGCAAGGGGACTTCGCTGTACAACGCCAAAGGAATTGAGGGAGGCTCTTGCAAAGGCACTTGTACACAATGGACCGACTGTCATTGACTGTGTGGTAGACCGAGATGAGCGGGTTCTGCCAATGATTGCTGCGGGTGAGGATATCCGTAATATCATTGCAGATTAAGGGGGAAAAACCATGCACAATAAATATATTGTTTCTGTTTTGGTAAAAAACCATTCAGGCGTTTTGGCACGTGTCGCAAGCCTATTTGGACGACGGGCATTCAATATTGATTCCCTAACTGTTTCTGCGACAACAGATCCAAAAATTTCACGCATGTCCATCATTGTCACTGCGGACGAAAAGGTGCTGGAGCAGGTCATCAAACAAATCTCCAAGCTCTATGAGGTCATTGAGGTCGAACAGCTTTGGGAGGACGAAAGCTATTGCAAGGAGTTGGTCTTTGTCAAGATGTCTGCGCCGGACACTTTGAGCCGTAATGTAATTCGTGAGGTTGCCGGGGTGTATCAGGCAAATATTGTAGAGTCTCAGGGAGACACGATGATTATAGAGTTGACTGAGGTGCCAAGCCGAATCGATGCCTTTTTAGATGTCATTGCAAATTTTGAAATGATTGAAATGTGTCGTTCGGGTGTGACAGCGATGGTCAAATAAAGGGTATTCATTTATTCATATAAACAAGTATTTTAGGAGGAAAAAACCATGGTAAAGATGTATTATGATTCTGACTGCAATCTCTCGCTGCTTGATGGTAAGACCGTAGCAATTTTGGGCTTCGGTTCGCAGGGGCATGCGCATGCAATGAACTTGCATGATTCGGGTGTTAAGGTTGTCGTTGGTTTGCGCCCCGGTTCTAATCACATTGCAAAGGCAGAGGCTGCGGGCTTGACCGTAAAAACACCGGCAGAGGCTGCTGCGGAAGGCGATATCATTATGATGCTTGTTCCAGATGAGAAGCAGGCAGATATCTATAAGGAGGTTGTGGCACCGAATCTGAAGCCGGGCAATGTACTTGCATTTGCACATGGTTTCAATATTCACTACCGTCAAATTGTTCCGCCGGCAGATGTAGATGTCATCATGATTGCACCAAAGGGACCCGGTCACACAGTTCGCCGTACCTATGTAGAGGGGGCAGGTGTGCCGGCACTGGCTTGCGTGCATCAGGATGCTTCCGGTAAGGCAATGGATATTGCGCTGGCATATGCTGCTGGCATTGGCGCTGGTCGTGCGGGGATTCTGGAGTCTACTTTCCGTACAGAGACCGAAACCGACCTCTTTGGTGAGCAGGCTGTTCTGTGCGGCGGTGTTTGTGAACTGATGAAGGCTGGCTTTGAGACTCTGGTTGAGGCCGGATATGCACCAGAAAACGCATATTTTGAGTGTGTACATGAAATGAAGCTTATCATTGACCTTGTAAATGAGGGAGGCTTTGCCAAGATGCGCTATTCGATTTCGGATACTGCAGAGTATGGCGACTACCGTACAGGTAAGCGTATTATCACGGAGGAGACACGTAAGGAAATGAAGAAAGTTCTGCGTGAGATTCAAGATGGTACCTTTGCTTCTGAATGGATTCAGGAGAACCGGGCAGGCGGCAGAGCAAAGTTCCTCGCAACCCGTCAGCTGGAAGCGGAGACTGAGCTTGAGGAAACGGGTAAGAAATTGCGCAGCATGATGAGTTGGCTCAAGAAGTAAAAGTTGTTTGTATGTTGGGGACGGACGGCTGTGCCGCCCGTCCCGTTTTTCTATCGGAATGGAGGGAATCCCTTTGGCTAAGAGAAGTGACAATATCACAGCAGGCGCAGCACGTATGCCAAACCGTTCGCTGCTTCGTGCATGTGGATTGACAGAGGAGGAAATGTCACGCCCGCTGGTTGGCGTGGTTTCTGCATATTCGGAGATTATTCCGGGTCATATCAATCTAGACAAGATTGCAGATGCGGTAAAGACTGGTGTCTCCATGGCGGGCGGTACTCCAGTGGTAGTACCTGCAATTGGAGTCTGCGATGGCATTGCGATGGGGCATATCGGCATGAAATATTCACTGCCCTCTCGTGAACTCATTGCAGATTCTGTGGAAACGCTGGCGCAGGCGCATCAGCTGGACGCGCTGGTGCTTATTCCAAACTGTGACAAAATTGTTCCGGGTATGCTGATGGCGGCTGCAAGACTGAACATTCCTTCTATATTGATTTCGGGTGGACCGATGCTGGCAGGGCGTTTCGATGGAGAAGAGATTTCTCTCTCCAAGACCTTTGAGACGGTTGGTGCCTATAAGGCAGGGCTTGTGACAGAGGAGCAGCTGTTGGAATGTGAGACCGGCTCCTGCCCGGGCTGTGGCTCCTGTTCGGGTATGTATACGGCAAATTCGATGAATTGTCTGTCTGAGGCAATCGGTATGGCACTGCCGGGAAACGGTACTATTCCAGCTGTCCATGCGGCACGTATTCATCTTGCAAAGCATGCAGGTATGAAAATTATGGAGTTGTTCAAAAAGGGCATCAAGCCGCGCGATATCCTGACTGCGAAGGCGTTTCGCAATGCACTTACCTGTGAAATGGCGCTGGGATGCTCGACCAATACCGTATTGCACTTGTTGGCAATCGCACATGAAGCTGATGTGGAGGTGGATTTGCATTTGCTCAATGAGCTGTCTGCAAAGGTGCCGAATCTGTGCCATCTTGCACCAGCAGGTCCACACCATATTGAGGAACTTGACCGCGCAGGCGGAATCCCTGCGGTCATGCATGAGCTGACCCAACGAAATCTGCTGGATCTGTCTCTCATTACCGCAACTGGAAAAACCGTAGGAGAAAATCTTGCAGGTGTTACAAATCGCAATCCGGAGGTCGTGCGCACAATCGACCATCCATATTCGGAAACGGGTGGAATTGCCGTGCTGTGGGGCAATCTGGCAGAAAATGGCTGTGTGGTAAAGCGGTCGGCAGTGGCACCCGAGATGATGGTACATTCTGGTCCAGCACGTGTATTTGATTCGGAGGATACTGCGATTGCAGCAATTTATGGTGGTGAGATACACAAGGGTGATGTGGTCATCATTCGCTATGAGGGACCAAAGGGTGGTCCCGGGATGCGTGAAATGCTGAATCCGACCTCAGCTCTTGCCGGCATGAAGCTGGATAAGGACGTTGCGCTGATAACCGATGGACGTTTTTCGGGTGCATCTCGCGGCGCTTCCATTGGGCATGTATCGCCTGAAGCTGCTGCCGGAGGTAATATTGCATTGGTACAGGAAGGCGATCGGATTGAAATTGATATACCGAATAGTCGTGTACATTTGGCAATCTCTGACGAAGAACTGGCATCACGCCGTGCAGCATTTGTGCTGCCGGAGCCAAAAATCAAGACCGGTTGGCTGGGACGCTATGCACGTCTGGTTTCTTCTGCTGATCAGGGTGCAATCATGCAATAAAGTATGGAAAAAGCAAAGCAGGCTGTCAAGACAGCCTGCTTTGCTTTCTGTATGTGTTTGGACTGATTCCCGTTAATTTTTTAAAACTCTGTGAAAAATAGCTGGGCGAGGAAAACCCTAACATCTGGCTGATGAGAGATAGGGAAAAGTCATCATTTTTAAGCAGCTTTTTGCCTTCGTCAATTCGGCAGGTCAGCATATAGTTAATCGGAGAAATCCCATATTCTTGTGTAAAGGCATGTGCCATGTGATATTTGCTGACATGTACGAGCTGCGCGAGAGAATCGAGCGAGAGATTTTCTGAAAAATGTCCATCAATATAGCGGCGCACAGTTGCACAAAGCTGGGTAGATTTTTTTCGAATAGGCGCAAGGGTCGCAGAAAAGTTGGTTTGTCGTTTTAACAGGATTACCAAAACATCCATAAGGTCTTGACAGATAAGTTCATATCCCGGAGATTTATTTTCAATTTCTTTGAGCATATTTTGCAGATAAAATAGAATATCGTCACGTACATTTTCAAAATTGACAATACAGTAACGTCCGTCCTCTTCCTCACTGACAGAAAGCTCCAACCCTTCTACACCCAGCGCAATATATGCAAGTGGATGGTCGCCCAGACTGATTTCCGTATGTGGGACATTGGCATTGACAATTACAAGGTCATTGGCAGAAACGGGATAGATTTGATCTGCAATGCGGAACTGTCCAACACCGTGTGTGACATAAAAAAGCTCTGAACAGGTATGGGTGTGTAGGATGCTGTGCCAGTCTCCGCCATATTTTGCAGAAGAAATATAAAGCAATCTTGCAGCATTACGGATACCATCGTTTTCCTGTGAAGCAAGCTCGTATCGGTTGGTACTCATAGACAATCCTCTGAAGTCAATCACAAAATTTTTCCTCGAAAGCAAGATGATTATATAACAATAATCGATAAAAAACAAGTATATGAGAGAAAATAGGGATACATTGTTTTGAATCATTTTGCTTTTGTTGAGAGTAAAAAATAACATAACAAATTGCACAAATAGCACTGTGGAAATTTAGATATAATAAACGAAAACTTAAAAAATAACAAGATATATAAAAAATATCGCAAGAAACGGCTTGATAAGATTATTTAGAAAGTTATACTAAAAACACAAGGACGGCATATGGATACATGTCGGAATGAGAAAAGGGAGGAAAACAAAATGAAGAAGCTTTTAAGCGTTTTTCTGTGTACATCAATGGTTGCCTCTTTGGTTGCAGGCTGCGGCGGCAGTCAGCAGCCGGACAATACGGAGGGCGGCGCCCCTACCGCACAAGGAACCATTAAGGTTGCAGCGCTGGAAACTGGCTATGGGGCTGCTATGTGGGGCGAAGTTTGCGAGGCATTTACAGCAGAAACGGGAATCAAGGTGGAGTTGACCACCGATAAGAAGCTGGAAGACGTGATCGGACCTTCCATGCAGGGCGGTGATTATCCAGACGTTGTTCATCTGGCAACCGGTCGTGAGGCTGCTCTGACTGAACAGTTCATCAAGGGAAATCTCATTGAGGATGTTACCGATGTACTGTCTATGCAGGTTCCGGGTGAGGATGTCAAGGTTTCTGATAAAATCGCAGGTGGTTTTACAGATACCTCTCTGACCAATCCCTACGGTGATGGCAAGACCTACCTCATGCCGATGTTCTATTCTCCGTGCGGTCTGTTTTACAATGCCGGTCTTTTGGAAGAAAAGGGCTGGTCTGTTCCAAGCACTTGGGATGAAATGTGGGAGTTGGGCGAAAAGGCAAAGGCAGAGGGCATTTATCTGTTTACCTACCCGACAACTGGTTACTTCGATACATTCTTCTATGCACTGATGTATTCCGTAGGTGGTCCGGAATTCTTTGATAAGGCGACACATTACGAAGAAGGTATATGGGAGACTCCGGAAGCACAGAAGTGCTTTGATATCATTGCAAAACTGGCAAGCTATACCAATCCAATTACACCAGCACAGGCAAATGATCAGGACTTTACCCAGAATCAGCAGCTTGTTATGGATAACAAGGCAATCTTTATGCCAAACGGCACATGGATTGTAGGTGAAATGGAGGCAGCACCACGCGCAGAAGGCTTTAAGTGGGGTATGACTGCACTGCCCGCTGTAGAAAAAGGTGGAGACAGTTATAGCTACACATGGTTTGAGCAGGCATGGATTCCGTCTGGTGCAGAAAATATAGATGCTGCAAAACAGTTCATGGCATTCTTGTACAGTGATAAGGCATGTGAGATTTTTGCAAAGTCTAATGCAATTCAGCCGGTTCTCAACATTGCAGACAAGCTGCAAGGCGACAATGTCATGTTCTATTCGATTTATGACAATGGTGCAAAGGCTGCGATGGGCAACTTCGCTGCATTTGAAGCAATTCCGGGCGTAGAAGTACGTACAGTATTCTTTGATCCGGTAAACTCGTTGGTATCTGGCGATATGACCAAGGAAGCATGGGTAGACGGCATTATCAAGGCAAGTGATCAAATGCGTGCAAATCTGAAAAAGTAACTTAGGTTTTGTGGCGGCGGGCAGGTTAAACTGCCCGCCGTACTTCATGAATCCTACAATGGAAAGGAATCAGTCACTATGAAAGAGAATAAAGGGTTAAAATGGTTCCGGTTTGTGTGCATTGCACCAGCAACGATCCTATTCTTTGTCTTTATGATTTTGCCAACCTTTAACGTATTTCGAATTTCGCTATATGAAAAAGGGGCATATTCTCCAAAAGAGACATTTGTAGGATTCAAGAATTTTGGGACACTGTTGGCAGATGAAAATTTTATACGCTCTATGCAGAATATGATTTTACTGGTTGTTATGGTGACGGTCATTACATTTGCCATTGCACTCGTTTTTGCAGGGATTTTAAGCCGCGAAAAACTTAAAGGGCAGAATTTTTTCCGCATCGTATTTTATATTCCCAATATTTTATCGGTTGTTGTAATTTCGGGTATCTTTTCTGCAATTTATAAGCCGGAAAATGGTATGCTCAACAGTATCATAGGATTATTTCGTGATATGTCAGATCCCATTCTCTGGAAGGGAGAATCGCTTGTTATGGTCAGTATCATCATTGCGATGGTCTGGCAGGCAATTGGATATTATATGGTCATGTATATGGCGTCTATGGCAAGCGTACCAGAAAGTCTGTATGAGAGTGCAGGACTCGATGGTGCAAGCCGTATCACACAGTTTTTTCAAATCACTATTCCGTTGATTTGGACAAACATTCGAACCACATTGACCTTCTTTATTATTTCCACCATCAATATGGCATTCCTGTTCGTAAAGGCAATGACTTCTGGCGGACCAAATGGCGCTTCTGATGTGGCACTCAACTACATGTACAGTCAGAAGGATGCCGGACTCTTTGGATACAGTATGGCGATTGGCGTTGTAATTTTCCTGTTCTCGTTTGCCTTGTCTGCGCTTGTAAATAAGGTGACTGAGCGTGAGCCGTTGGAATTCTGAGGAGGATATAGAATATGAACAGCAAAAAGAATACAGGAGAAGGGTTATACAAAGCTTTTATTTATGTGGTGCTGGCAGCACTTGCCATTGTCATTCTGGTTCCGGTTGCTTGGGTATTCATGGCGTCGCTCAAGCAGAACAGCGAATTTTATGGAAATCCATGGACGCTGCCAGCGGGCTTTTACTGGCAAAATTTTGTGGATGCATGGAATACTGCAAAGATGGGTGAATATATGCTGAACTCTGTAATTGTTACAGCATTGTCTCTCGTAATCCTGCTGGTTGTAGCACTGCCTGCGTCCTACTGCTTGTCTCGCTTCCATTTTAAAGGACGAAAATTTCTAAATACGGCATTTATGGCGGGACTGTTTATCAATGTAAACTATATCGTTGTTCCGATTTTCCTCATGCTGCGTGATGGTGATATTTGGCTCAAAAAACTGTTAGGAAGCGGTTTTTTACTCAATAATTTGTTTGTGCTTGCAGTGATTTATGCAGCAACTGCACTGCCATTTACCATCTATTTGCTTTCCAGCTATTTTTCAACTCTGTCTCATGAGTATGAGGAGGCTGCATACATCGATGGTGCAGGTTACGGCATGGCAATGTGGCGGATTATTTTCCCGATGGCGAAGCCGTCAATTATTACGGTTATTTTATTTAACTTCCTGTCGTTCTGGAATGAGTATATCATTTCGATGACACTAATGAGTTCAGTAACAGCACCAAAGACATTGCCAGTGGGACTTCTCAATCTGATGCAGGCACAGCAGTCAGCGGCACAATATGGCATTATGTATGCAGGTCTTGTACTTGTGATGCTGCCTACCTTGATTTTGTATATGTGTGTACAAAAGCAGCTGACAGAAGGTATGACTGCTGGCGGACTTAAGGGATAAAGAGGTGATCGTATGGAATTTTGGAAAGAACATATGACGTTGCGCGCAGTGCTGATTGCAGCTTTCTTTGTGCTGGGGCTTGCCCTTGTCATCATTGGGTGGAAAATGACAGGACAGCTTGCTGGACTGGGCATTATGATAGCAGGAGTCATCTTCCTGCTGACTGCATTATTTCTTTATAACAAACCGTATCAAACACCAAGTGAGAAAAAGTGAGGGTTCACAATGACAGAACAAAAGCAAGATTTGAAGCATGGACGGGTAACCATTCCTACCAATCTGGATATCGTACCAGAAACGATAGAGATGCTGAAGCGTTGGGGTGCAGATGCCATACGCGATTGTGATGGAACAGAGTTTCCGGAGGAACTGACAAAAACTGGCGCAAAAATTTATGCTACCTATTACACAACACGCAAGGACAACGCTTGGGCAAAGGCGAATCCAGATGAGGTACAACAGTGCTACATTATGACCGCTTTCCATACTGCAACTGGTGGTATGCTGGAAATTCCGTTGATGCAGGGAATTTCTGATGAGCTGATGCAGGTCAACACAAGAGATGATATCGCACGCTGGTGGGAGGTTATTGACCGCACGACAGGAGAAGTGCTGACACCCGACTTGTGGCGGTATCATGAAGAAACGGGCTGTGTCGAGATTGCTGAGCCACAGGCGTTTCATGAATATACGGTGAGTTTCCTTGCCTATATCATTTGGGATCCGGTGCATATGTATAATGCCGTAACCAATGACTGGAAGGATTTTGAGCATCAGATTACCTTTGATGTGCGCCAGCCAAAAACCCATAAATATACAATGGAACGTTTGCGTAAGTTCTGTGAGGAGCACCCCTATGTTAATGTTATTCGCTATACAACCTTCTTCCATCAGTTTACTTTGATGTTTGATGAGCTCAAGCGCGAAAAGTATGTAGACTGGTATGGATATTCGGCATCAGTCAGTCCCTATATTTTGGAGCAGTTCGAGCGGGAGGTTGGTTATACATTCCGACCGGAGTATATCATTGACCAAGGTTATTATAACAATCAGTACCGCGTGCCGAGCAAGGAATTTCTTGATTTTCAGGCATTCCAACGTCGGGAGGTTGCAAAGCTTGCCAAAGAGATGGTGGATATCACACATGCGTGCGGCAAGGAAGCCATGATGTTTTTAGGAGACCACTGGATTGGAACCGAGCCATTTATGCCAGAGTTTTCCACGATTGGACTTGATGCTGTGGTTGGCAGTGTGGGAAATGGCAGTACCCTGCGCCTTATTTCTGACATTCCAGGGGTTAAATATACAGAGGGACGTTTCTTGCCATATTTTTTCCCAGATACCTTTCATGAAGGTGGAGATCCAGTCAAAGAAGCAAAGGAAAACTGGGTGACTGCAAGACGTGCAATCCTGCGCAAGCCCATTGACCGCATTGGATATGGCGGATACTTAAAGCTTGCACTGGATTTTCCGGAGTTTATTGACTATGTAGAGGATGTGTGCAATGAGTTTCGAGAGCTGTATGAAAATGCACAAAATACTACACCATATTGCGTCAAAACCGTTGCAGTTCTAAATAGCTGGGGCAAGATTCGAAGCTGGGGCTGCCACATGGTACACCATGCACTGTACCAAAAACAGAATTACAGCTATGCAGGTATTATAGAAGCACTTTCTGGTGCACCGTTTGATGTGAAGTTTATTTCCTTCTCGGATTTGAAGGAAGATGCACAGATTTTGGATCATGTAGATGTACTCATCAATGTAGGGGATGGAGATACTGCGCATACCGGCGGCGCTATTTGGGAGGACGCACAGATTGTTGCAAAGATTCGTGAATTTGTATACAATGGCGGTGGTTTTATCGGGGTCGGTGAGCCGTCTGGTCATCAGTATCAGGGACACTATTTGCAGCTTGCCAGCCTGATGGGCGTAGAGAAAGAGACTGGATTTACACTCAATTATGATAAATATAATTGGGAGGAGCATACAGGACATTTCATTTTGCAGGATACCACAAAGCCTGTGGATTTTGGTGAGGGCAAAAAAAGTATATATGCCTATGAGGGAACAGAGATCCTTGTACAGCGGGAAAAAGAAGTCCAGATGGCGGTCAAGGATTTTGGCAAGGGACGATCGGTTTATATCAGCGGACTGCCATACAGTTTTGAAAACAGCCGCATTTTATACCGCAGTATTCTATGGAGTACACACAGTGAGGAAGAACTAAAGCACTGGTTTAGTACAAACTTTAATGTAGAAGTACATGCATATGTCGAAAACGGGAAATATTGCGTGGTAAATAACACCTATGTGCCGCAGGATACCGTGGTATATCGCGGAGATGCAAGCAGCTTTGCACTGCACATGGAGGCAAACGAGATTCGTTGGTATGAAATTTAAGATATGATGAGAGAATAAAGGGAAACATTGCTTTTTTATTGCATTTTTTTGTATTTTGCTTTATAATAAAGCGTGATTGACAGGATATGATACAGGAGTTGAAAAAGCAATGATGACAAAATTTCTTTTGGCACTCAATCGGTTGTTCCCCTTACCCATACATCCCTTTAATTTGCAGAATGAGGGAAAAGAAAGTTATGCAATGTGGCAGTATGAGCGCGGCGCAAACACGATTGCATTTTATACAGAACGATATACACCAGAAGAAATGTTTCAGGATAAGGTCGTTCTGGATGTTGGATGCGGTGCAGGTGGAAAGACCATGTATTATGCTTCGCAGGGAGTCGCAAAAATCGTTGGCATGGATATCGTTCCGTATTATAAAGAGGAAGCAGAAGCATTGGCGAAACAGCTGGGCTATGCAGACCGCTTTACTTTTGTTGTGGGAGATGCCGCGCAGACCGGTTTTGAGGAAAATAGCTTCGATACCATCATTATGAATGATGCAATGGAGCATGTGGATAGACCTGATCTGGTTTTGGCAGAGGTGCGTCGAATCTTAAAGCCGGGGGGCAGGCTGTATGTCAATTTTCCGCCGTACTATCACCCTTTTGGAGCCCACCTATCCGATCTCATTGCAATCCCGTGGGTGCACATGTTCTTTTCTGAGGATACACTGGTAGCAGCCTATAAGGAACTGTGTAAAACGGTTCCTGATGGGGACGATCGCATATCATTCCGTATCTCCAAGAACGCGCAGGGAAAAGAGTATTTTTCCTATATCAACCATATGACGGTGAAACGCTTTGATGGACTGCGCGCACAAGCTGGTCTCAAGCAGGCGTATTACCGTGAAGTGCCGCTGAGAGGTTTCTTAGCGCCCCTTGCAAAACTCCCGCTTCTCAAGGAGTGTTTTGTGAAGATGGTTGTCTGTGTGTTTGAAAAAGAATAACGATTCAAAGAGACGAATTGCTTTGCAGTTCGTCTCTTTTTTTGCAAATAAATTGGAAGAAATGACCTGCTTAGACTTTTGGTGTAGGAACTGTGCCAAAAAGAAGAGAAGAAAAATGTACAATATGCTGAAAAAATGTAAGCAGATTGACAATATATTTGGAGGAGTATATAATATAGCCATGATTTGTAAATTGGATTTATCAATAAATCTAATAAACAAGTAATCGGAACAAACAAATCAGGGGAGAATCAGGAGGAGTATATGAAAAGACGATTGAGACATGGAGTGAGTTTGCTGTTGGCTGCATGCATTACAACAAGCACATTCGGGGGAGCACTTGCAAATGCAGAATCCGCAGGATACAAAATTGAGGATTTTGCAAATGTGCTGGATGTAACTGCACGATTGGATAATGAGCCGTATGGATATTACTCTACGAGCAGATACAATGCCTTTTCAGATATGGGAGCATGGCATGGGTATCATTTGCATGCACTGGATGCACTCAGCACTTATGGCGGATTTGCAGGACCACATATCATTGTGCAGGATATTGGAATGAATTTGTCAGATTGCATCAGCCGTCTGGAACTGTCGAATGCAGATGGAACGAAAATAGACCTTACAAGTGCAAGACCATACATGGCATATTATCCGGGACGGCTCATGCAATATTATGAGGTGCGAGATGCATATAAGGTAACATTGGAATTGATTTTTGTGAGTGGAAGAACGAATTTGGTTCGTGCGCAGATTGAAAACTATCAGGATAAGCCGCTTGTACTGAATGTTGGCTGGAGTGGTCGTGTATTTGCAGAAAATAAAATGGGGACAAAAACATATCCGACGAATGTCAGTCTAGGAACCGCAGAAAATGGTGTGCAGGTTTCCTTTGCGGAAGGGAGCAAAGGATGGACAACAACACCGGAAATGAAATACACAATTCGACACAGCGAGCCAGTCAGCACACAAATCGCTGATAATAAGCTGAGCTATGTGTCAAAAGCATCAAAGCCAGTTACCATCACAAAAGGCAAACCATATATCACTTATACCACGGAAAGCTTTACTTTTACTAAGGCAGAGGCTGATCAGGAATCCAAAACAGTTCAGACATTGCTTGCAAACCCGGAAAAGGCGTTTGCTGATAACCGCACTAGATGGGAGGGGTATCTGAATAAGACCTTTGATAAGGTGGATGATGTGGCAAAGCCATATAAAAATGCAACGGTAAAGGCGATGGAGACTCTGATTACCAACTGGAGAAGTCCGGCGGGCATGTTTCAGCATAGCGGGTTAACGCCGTCTATGTCATATAAGTGGTTTAATGGCGTTTGGGGATGGGATACATGGAAAAATGCAGCTGGTATTGCTGCATTTGATCCAGAACTTGCAAAGGATGGTATTCGCTGTATGTTTGATTATCAGATTCAGCCAACCGATCCTGTAAGACCGCAGGATGCCGGCACGATTTTTGATTGCTTCAGTTATCCGGAGGATTCAGGAAACTATCGCAATTCAAAACCGCCGCTCTCTGCATGGGGTGTTTGGAAAGTGTATCAGGAATCTAAGGATAAGGCATTTTTGAATGAGATGTATCCAAAGTTGACGGCATATCATAACTGGTGGTATACTAACCGTGATACAGACCAAAATGGTGTGGCTGAGTATGGTGCGATGGTGGATGACCTCCATTACCAAAGAGATGATAAGAAACAGATTAAAAAAGATAAAGATGGAAAGCCTCTGCTGGATGTAGCAGCAATCATTGAGGCAGCTGCTTGGGAAAGCGGCATGGACAATGCAACTCGCTTTGATCAGGAGGGCAGCGGCAAGGATGATATTGGTGTTCAGGTATTTGAAAACACCAACAAAAATGGAAAGGTGATTGGATATTCCATCAATCAGGAATCTGTGGATTTGAATGCAATGCTTTATGCAGAGAAAGCATTCTTAAAATCAATTGCTTTGGAAATTGGTAAGACCGAAGACGCAAAGAAATACGAGAGCGAAGCGAAGAAATTGGCTGAATACATCAATGAGAATATGTGGGATGAAAAGACCGGGTTCTATTATGATCTGCAAATCAGCAAAGATGGGACGCAGAAAAAGCTGTTGACCAACCGTGGAAAGGGTACAGAAGTCTGGATGCCGCTTTGGGCAAAGCTCGCACCTGAAAATCGTGCACAAAAGGTTAAGGACAACATGATGGATGCAGGTAAGTTTAATCTTCGCGTGCCTATGCCAACTGCTTCGGCAGATAATGCAAAGTTTAACCCATATCGTTACTGGAGAGGACCGGTGTGGCTGGATCAGGCGCTGTATGGAGTAGAAGCATTGCAGAATTATGGATATGAAGCGGAAGCAAAAACATTGGCATATAAACTTTTCGATGGTGCAGAGGGACTCCTGACAGATGGTCCAATTCATGAAAATTATAATCCGGTTACAGGAGAAGGATTGCACACAAAGAACTTCAGTTGGTCGGCAGCAGCATATTATATGCTTTATCAGAATGCCTTAGCAGAAACCAATCCATCTACTCAGACTGGAATCCCGATAAAGTAAATGTGGGAAAAGGGTGCTGTACCGAAGCGGACAGCACCCTTTTTTTGATAGGAAGAGGCGAGCGCAATGAACATGACAGAAAAAAGTATCAATCAGGAAAAGCAGCAAAGAATCAATCGTACGTTGGTATTACAGCTCTTACGACAGCAAAAACTGGCTTCCAGAGCGGATATTGCAAAGTTGTCTGGATTACAGCGTGCAACAATTTCAAATATTGTGCGTGAGCTTATTGATTTGGGATTGGTTGTGGAAAATGGTTTATTATGTAATGAACATGGACGGCGTTCCATTGGAATTCAAATCAACGGAAAACAGGTTGGTGTCATTGGGGTGATGATAACAAGGCAGTATTTTGGAATCAGTCGAATTGGGCTGTGCGGAGAATTGTTTGAAACACAATATTTTCAGCTGAATCCGCAAGATACAGTTACAGAAAGTCTGAAGCAGCTTAAAAGGGAAATCAATCGTGTGATTATGAATCATCCTCAATTTCGTGTGTTAGCAGTTGGATTTGCAGTACCGGGACCTTACCGTATGGAGGGAGATGAGATGATTTTTATCACGAATTTGAAGGGGTGGGACGGTGTTCCCATTCACTCTCTGTTACAGCAAGGAATTGCCATCCCTACCTTTATCGCGAATGATGCCAATGCAGGTGCGTTGGCGCAGCTTTGGAGTCATGAAAAAAACTTGACCAAAAAAGATTTGATTTATATTGTAGCAGGGCAAGGGATTGGTTGTGGGATGATTTCAGATGGTGCGGTACTCAAAGGTGCAATGGGAATTGCTGGGGAAATTGGTCATACAACGATTGATTATCATGGACCGCGGTGTGCATGTGGAAATTATGGGTGTTTAGAGCTATACGCCTCAGTATTGGCACTCAAAGATCGTATCCGGACACGCCTTTCTGCAGGAGAGGAATCCAGTGTGTCCTTAGAAGACCTTAGCGGAGCATCGGGGAATGCTGCAATCAGGAAAGCTTGGGAAGAAGGCGATGCTCTTATATATGAAGAGTTCTATAAAACCTGTGAGTATTTGGCGATTGGGCTGGTCAGTCTCATCAATCAAATGGATCCAGAGCTTGTCATTTTGGGAGATAGCTTAGCTGAAATTGGCGGAGAACGTATGCTGAAAAGTATACGAAATGAAATCAAAGCGCGTATTCGCCCAATAATTTGGAAAAACTTGCGTGTTGAATTGAGCACACTGCCAGAAAATCCGATTTTGATAGGGGCAGGGGCAGTTGCTATTCAGCATATTTTTGAAAATCCGCTTCTGTTTGTATAATAGTTTGTCAGAACCATTCAAATTTTTTCGTGGATTTGGCAAATATTTGGTAGCCATTTTCTGCAAAAGTGGTAGAAAATGGCGTGCTATATAAAAACTCTCAGGTATATTGCATCGTGTCGCACACGAAATACCTGAGAGCTTTTCTTATTTTTGAGACAGTAGATATTCTTCTACAAGTTGGGCACCGTGCTGAATACAGACGTCACAGGAACAGAGCGGCGTTCCTGTATCCCGTCCTTTCAGTTCATGGCATAGAACGGAACCAGTGGATTCCTGAAATGCTTGTCCTAAGGTGCGATTTAGCTTGTAGGTAGATCCTTTTGTTGCTCCGGGTGCATCTACACCAGCACTGTTTTTGAGTCCTGCGAGCATGAGTCCGCCGCTAAGTGCCCCGCAGACTTCCATCATACCCATACCAAGACCAAAGCCTTCACTCATTTTATAAGCGGTTTGTTGGTCAATGTCAAACAAATCGGCATAGGCGCAGATTACTGCCTGCGCACAGTTATAGCCTTTTTGATGTAATTCAAGTGCGCGTTCAACTCTGGATTGTGACATGTAAAGAAACTCCTTCTGTTAATATGGATGTGTTTCAAAAAAATTCATGATAGCATTATATTGCGCCTGCGCTTGTGCCTGCAAACGATCGTTTGATAAAATCCATTGTTGATCTTCTGCATTGCTCATAAAGCAAAATTCGCTGATAAAGGCGAGGGTATTGCCTTGCTGTGCAGAACGAAGGACGAAATAGTAGTCCTTAGAAGGATCGCTGTTGCTGTGTGCAAATACAAATCTGCGCCAGCTTTTTCCGAGTGCATCATATTCCTGCTTGAGCAATTCGCCGAACTCCATACCAGCACCACCATTTTCATAGGCAATCTGGATAAGGATTTCTGCGCCTTGCGGGGTTGGCGTACTATATCCATTGTGATGTACACTGAAAATCATATCATAGCCGCGTCCTTCTGTGGAGAACAGCTGCTGACGTTCATTTGGGGTTACAGTCGTATCGTCTGTGCGTGTCATACGTACTTCTACACCGGCTTTTTCCAGTTTTTCTTGAAGGATCAAAGAAACTGCAAGGTTGAAATCTTTTTCATAGATTTTGCTGTTGCCATCATGATGTACGCCCCAATAGTCGTCAAAGGGGATATTTGAGGTCGCTGTGTTGCCGCTGTCACTGCCGCCATGCCCGGGGTCGATCCAGATTTTGAGCTTCCCGTCGATTGCCTCATTCGGAAGCGGCTCAGGGACAGATGGAGCAGGTGGATTTTCCTGCTGTTCGGTATTTTCGGTCTTATCGTTTTCGGGAGGTGTTGGAGTAGAAGACTCTGAATCAGTAGAATCGGGCTTTGATGGCTCTTCGGCTTGTGGGGTGGTAATCAGGACAGTGCGCGTTGCAGCCTCATAATTTACAGAAAAGTGCAATGCGTTGCCAAGATCGACAAGCTTAAAATAGTTATAGCCCTCTACATTATATGCTGTCAGAGAAGCAGGAGAATCATTGATATTGATTTTTTCGGCAGAAGGCGTTGCAGTTGCCTGTTCTGTTGGGATTGCGCCCAGTTCACCGCCGACAGCTTCATAGGCAGAGCCAGTCGAGAGATTCATGGTACGTGTATGCTTGTCCCAAGATACATTAAACTGTGCAGTAGTGCCTGTTAGGATTTGTGCAATATCGCGCAGTTTATAATAGTTATTGCCTTGAATGTTATAGCCAACAGGTTTGACTTGTGTACCGTTAAGCATCACTGTCATTGTCGCAGGATGTGCGGTATTAGAAGAAGCGGCAAGAACTGCACTTTGGGTTTGCTCTGTGTTGCTGGAAATCTCCATGTATTCAGGGTCATAAGAGGCGGCACCTGCTGCCGAAGACAGCAGAAAGACCGCTAAAATGCCTGCAGCCAATCGTTTCATAAATGCGCCTTCCTTTGTGTCCGAGAGTATGTACAAAATTATACAATTTATATTATAACAAAAAAACGTGGGAAAATCAAGAAAAACGCATCATTTCATGAAAATTGGTGATAAATGAAATTTATAAAAGAGCAGCGCCAATGATGCCTGCATCATTTCCAAGCGTTGCGCCGACGATGGGAGTTCCCTCTGGTGCAACATGGAGTTGCTCTGCGTGTACACGTTCACGCAGGGGGGCAAACAGCTTTTCTCCGTATCCGGCAACACCGCCGCCGATGACAATAGAGTCTGGTTGGAACAAATTGACAAGGTTTGTCAGACCACAGGCAAGATAATCGCAGTATTCGGAGAAAACACGCTGCGCCAGTGCGTCACCGGCATCACAGGCGTCGCAGACCATTTTTGCATTGAGTTTTGTCTCGCGCGTCCAATCATGCAGAATGGAGGTCTGATCCTGTTCCATTGCTTCCCGTGCCAATCGAATCAGTCCGGTTGCAGAGGTATAGGTTTCAAAGCAGCCTTTTCTGCCACAGTTGCAGGGGGCACCGTTGGGAACCAGTACCATATGTCCGATTTCACCAGCCAAATCTTCGCGCCCTGTATATAGCTTGCCGTTGAGTACGATGCCGCCGCCAACACCAGTTCCAAGTGTCACCATCAGCATGTTTTGGGTACCCTTTGCGGCGTCACCAGCAAACTCGCCCAGCGCTGCACAGTTGGCATCGTTGTCGATTGCAACTGTACAGGTGAAATCAGGCTCAAAGGCATGGGCAAAGCACACATTGGACATGCCAAGGTTTGTACCAAACTTTAACGTACAGGTGGATTTTACGATTGTACCAGGCAAGCCGATGCCAATACGCTCGATTTCGTCTGTGGAAAGCGCATGCTTTTCACATAATGTACGACATAGATCACGCATGGTGCTGCATAGCACAGCCGGATCGCCAGTAGGGGTTGGAGTAGACAGCTTATCGATTAGCTTTCCATCCGTGGTGCATAGACCGGCAACGGTGTTGGTGCCGCCAAGGTCGATACCAAGTCTCATCATAAGGGAATTCCTCCTCAATTATAGGGTTTCTGTTTCAGGGAAAAGCGTAAGACCGCGGTGTTTGCGGAACCAGTCTGCCAGCCGTTCGCGGTTTGCATTGAGAACCAGATGCTCTGGAAAGTCCAGCTGTTCTAACAGGGGAAGTGCACGGCTGTAATCTCCAACCGTATATTGAATGTGAGAGTCGCTGTCGATGACGATGGGAACCGCATACTTTTTGCACAGTCTTAAAATGTCTGCACAGTTTTCCGCGCTGCCGCGGCGCACAACTACAGAATTGTTGTTGATTTCTACAATTTTTCCGTAGGTATTGCACTGGGAAATGATGGTTTCATGATCAAAGTCAAAACGGGGATCACCCAGATGCCCAAGACAGTGGACATATGGATTTTTCAAAATATTTTCGAGTGCTTTTGTATGAATTTCGCGCGTGGAAGGACGGAATACAGGCTCATGAAAAGATGCAATGACCCAATCTAGAGATTTTAAGATGGGAAGCGGAAGGGGATCGATGCTGCCCAGCGGCGGCATGATATTGAGTTCTGCCCCACGGATGATGGTGACACCATCAATTGAGCGGGGAACAATGGATAAATTTGAAAAATGCCATGGGTGTGCACCGTCCTCCATCATAGGACCATGATCCGTGATGGCGATGGCAGAAAGACCTGCGTTTTTTGCGCCCTCTGCCATTTCACGCAGAGTGGAAAAAGCATGGTCAGATACGCAGGTATGCGTGTGAAGGTCTGCAATGATTTGCACGGGAAAGTCTCCTTCCAGATGATTGCCCGACAGAGCGGACGGAGAAAAAGGCAGGAAATTCCCTGCCTTTTGGGGGTTTAGTTATTGCCAAAAGATTTGAGCATGCGATCCTGCAAATCCTTGGCGGCATTGAAGCCCATTTTTTTATAACGGTCATTCATTGCAGCAACCTCAATGATAACCGCGAGGTTACGTCCGGGACGTACGGGAATGGTCAGGGAAGGGACTGTGATATCTAGGATATTGGTCGTTTGCCCCTCCAGTCCTAAGCGGTCATACTGCTTGCCTTCCTCCCAAGGTTCCAGATTGATGACAAGTTCTACCTTTTCTGTCAATTTGACAGAGCCAACACCAAAGATGCGGCGCACATCTACAATGCCGATGCCGCGCAGTTCGATAAAATACCGAATGACATCAGGAGCCGAGCCGACAAGCGTGCGGTCGGAGACGCGCTTGATTTCCACGGCATCATCTGCAATGAGACGGTGACCACGCTTGACAAGCTCGATTGCAGTTTCGGATTTACCAACACCAGAATCGCCGAGCAGCAAAACGCCCTGACCATAAATTTCAACCAGTACGCCATGCAGCGTGATACGCGGTGCGAGAGATACCTTGAGAGATGCAACCAGAGAGTTAATGATCGTTGAGGTAAACTCATTGGAACGCAGAAGCGGCACATTGTGTTTTTGTGCAGCAGCCATACATTCTGGGAAGATGTCGATATTACGTGAAACGATCATGACTGGGATTCCTGAAGCAAACAGCTTTTCAAAGCATTGAGCACGTTCTTCGTGGGTCATCTGTTCCACAAAGGTCGTTTCGACCTTTCCCATAATCTGGATGCGATTGGGGTCGAAGTAGTCAAAAAATCCAGCCAGCTGAAGTGCAGGGCGGTTGACATCGGTTTTTGTAATTTCAATGTGTTCAAAGTTTTCTGGACCGTGGACAACCTCAAAGTTGAATTCTTGAATGAGATCGCCAAGGCAAACGCCAAATTCTTTTAATTGCATATCTTTTTTCTAAACCTCCTACCGTACGCAAGTAAGATAACATTATTATACCGAAGCATGCGTACCTTTTCAATGGCTCTGAGAAAACGCAGCAAAGAAATTTATTTTTTTCAAATAAATCGTCAGAAATACTTGCAATCTCTGAAAAGTTGTGTTAATATAATATACGTTACTCAATGCCTTTTAGATAAGGAGGTGCAGGAAAAATGGCAAAGTGCGATATTTGCGGAAAGGGCGTAACCTTTGGTATTAAGGTTTCCCACTCCCACAGACGTTCGAACAGAACTTGGAAGCCTAACGTTCGTCGTGTCAAGGCTCTCGTCGACGGTACTCCCCGCCATATCAACGTATGTACTCGGTGCCTCCGCTCCGGCAAGGTTACCCGTGCCATCTAATTGTTGATTGCCAAAAGCGCTCGCATAGTTTGCGGGCGCTTTTTTCATTTTTATTAGCATTATTTTATTATTTAGGTAAGAAAATCAATTTAGTTTGGAGGTTTTTTGCGATGTCCGAATCAAATCTGCTGACAGTGGGAGATTTATATGCACTGGGATGGACAGATGCAATCATTGAGAAGCTGCCAGAACCAACATGGGGCGTCAATCCACACCATCCCAACCGTATGAAAAAAGTTCCGCTATGGCATAGAGAGGACGTGGTGTATCTGGCAGAGCAGCCCAAAATTCGTGCGATGCTGGAGCGTACCGCTGCGAGACATGCCAAACGGATAGAGCGCCGCTCTGCCAAGCAGGAGGCACGACATCAGCGAGCATTGGATGCCTGCGAGACGCTGTCTAAACTCTTTGATGTATCGATGCTGGGGGAGATGACAGAGGGGGATCGGACAGCAGAACTTTTGGTACAGCGCCTGCATGAGGGGATTCTGAAAACTCTGATGCAGGATTGCATACCGATTGTACATACCATTACAGATGCACAAAATGGCTTGCGTGAGGTTATGGAAATGACCGATGGACGGTATAGCAAATTTTTGAAAAATCCAACGAAAATTGTAGCCTGTGCGCCTTATTTGGGAAAGGGGGAAACCAAGCGGGAGCGTGCGTTATATTCTCTTATGGAAGGACGTTACACGGCAGCGCTTCTGCGTACCGCGGCAGTACTGCTTTATGACTACGCAAAGCATGAGACACAGAAGGATTTATTGCCGTTTTTATCGCTGCCTGATTTTCCATCTGAAAAGCTGCTGACCGACTCGCTCTATCAGATTTATTTGGTAGATTGTATCCCTATGATAATTCGGGCACAACTTGAAGATTTGATTACAGTCGATCCCAAAGATGAATATCCAATGGCACGTATGATGAAACGGCGTTTTGTGATTCATGTGGGAGGTACAAATACGGGAAAAACTTACCAGAGTTTGAACCGATTGGCACAGGCACAAAGTGGTGTATATCTTGCACCTCTGCGCTTATTGGCATTGGAGGTGCAGGAATCCATGCTGGAGCGTGGTGTCAATTGCAGTATGCTGACAGGTGAGGAGGAGGATATCCGCTCGGGGGCAACCCACATCTCCTCGACCGTGGAAAAGCTTGACCCAAGTCGGTACTATGAAGTGGCAGTTGTAGATGAATGTCAGATGATTGCAGATAATGCGCGTGGATTTGCATGGACCCGTGCTGTTTTGGGCTGCTGTGCTGAGGAGATTCATTTGTGTACAGCGCCGGAAGGGGTCGATATTCTAAAGCGGCTGATCGAAAGCTGTGGGGAATCCTATGAGGTCATATCGCATACGCGCATGGCAGATTTGACCCTTGTAAATACGCCGGTTACTCTTTTGGATGCGCAGGAAGGAGATGCCTTTATTGCCTTCTCCAAACGGCGGGTGCTGGAGCTTGCAGAGCAGCTGCGGCAAATGGGGATTCAGCCCTCTGTAATTTATGGTGCACTTCCGTATGCAACTAGAAAAATGCAGATGGAGCGATTTTTGCGCGGAGAAAGTAAAGTGCTCGTCGCGACAGATGCCATTGGCATGGGACTCAACCTGCCCATTCGCCGGATTATTTTTACACGTGACCGAAAATTTGATGGGCAGCACAATCGCCCATTATATCCAGCAGAAATTCGTCAAATTGGTGGACGTGCGGGACGATTTGGCGTTTATGCAGAGGGATTCGTCACCGCGCTGATGGACAGTGAAATTTTATGGCAGGGTTTTGAGACCCCGACAGAACCGATTCAAAAGGCAATGCTGGGATTTTCCGATCTTGTATTGCGCGTGGAGCATGATTTGCTTGAAGTGCTGCAGGTGTGGAACCGAATTCCGGCGATTGCGCCATATCAAAAGATGCCGATTGATCGCTATATCCTGATCCTGAAAACATTAGAGGAAAATGCGCTGATGTTGAGTAAGGAGGAATCGCTTCGTGCGGCAACGATTCCTTTCGATGAACGAGACGAGGAGCTGATGGATTATTTTCTCTTATACTGCGAACAGTACTTGGAGAACAAGGCCATTACAATTCCACATCGTACCAAGCCCTCGCTGGATGGGCTGGAACTTTACAGTCAGCTGCTTGACTTGTACTATTCTTTTTGTCGTACTTTCCGTCAACCTGTGGATTTGGATTGGCTGCGCACAGAAAAGGAAAATACAGCGTTGCAAATTAACGAACTCTTGCTGCGTGAGCTTGCGCAAAAGGGTCATAGCTGTAAAATCTGCCATGCACCGATGCCGCTTGATTCGCATTATCGGATCTGTTATAAATGTATGAAGAAGAAAAAACAGCAGCCATAAATTGTCAGAACTGTTATAGGACGCATAAATTGTCATAAAAAATTTGTTGACATTGCCGGGTATTCGCAGTATAGTGAAGCAGAGAAAGTGTGCGGTGCGTTCTGACCGCGGGAGAAAAGGAGAACACCATGAAAAAGCAGTATACCGGTCCTTGGAGAATGGCACATCGCGGTGTTTGTCAGGCTGCGCCGGAGAACACGCTTGAGGCTTTTCGTGCTGCATATCGTACTGGAATTGAAGGTGTGGAAATTGATATCCGCATGACACGTGATGGTGTCATTGTGATTCACCACGATGCAACTTTGGAGCGTATGAGTCAGGGTTCCAATATGCCATGCTCCAAACCAATTGAACAGTGTATTTGGAAAGAACTCGAGACCTTGGACATCTCTTATGCAAATCATTTGCTGGGTCAGGAGGATGCTGCGGATACGCGCACAGCAAAGCTGATACGGTTATCTGATTTGTTTGACTGGGTGCACGACTTAACACGCAGAATCATTCTGGAAATTGAATATAAGGCTTCGGGAATGATGCCGGAACTTTGCAGATTGCTGCAAGCTTTTGATAAGAGGAATGACTGTGTTATTTTTGCCAGCGACCCAGCACTCATTACAGAAATACAACAATATGTGAAGACCTATGGCGTGCCCGAAGGTGTGAAGCTGGGTGCGAATATCGGGCGGCTGACCCCTGAATGGAAAGAACGGATTCCACAAATGCAGTTATTTGAAATTGGATTGAATATCGATGCCTTGGAGCGCGAGGATATTGCGTGGCTGCGTGCACATAATCTGATGGTATTTGCAAATCTTGGAGACACGCCGGAAGGTTGGAAAAAGATTTGTACAAGGGGCTTGACCGGATTCAAGACCGATGATACGGCGGCATTTATCGCATGGTGGGAGAACTGGAAATCAAATTCGATGTGAACAGACAGACCGCGCCTTTGCAGCCGAGGCAGTCTAAGATTTGTCCATTGCGGCATGGCAGTGTCATAAAAATACCTCCTAAATAGATTCTTATTCTATCTATTTAGGAGGTATTCTATCATTTTTTAGCAGTTCTGTGATTGCCTTTGTTCCCTGCTGGTGGAATCAGTTTATTGTAACAAAACAGAGGGGGTTATGATGCACATTCTGTAAGCAAGGATTCAAGTTCGGAAACGAGCTGGTCAAATAGCTTCAGGGCATCATTTACAGGTGCAGGAGATGCCATATCAACACCTGCACCGCGCAGAAGCGAAACGGGATCCTCTGAGCAGCCCTTGGAGAGGAAGGAAAGATAGTCCTGTACAGCCGGTTCCCCTTCCTTTTGGATACGCTGAGAGAGTGCAATGGCAGCGGCATAACCAGTTGCATACTGATAAACATAGAAATTGTAATAGAAATGAGGGATTCTTGCCCATTCCAATGCAACTTCTGGGTCGAGTACGATATCGTCTCCGTAATAATCATGGTTGAGCGCTTGATACTTGGCAGACAGTCCTTCTGCGGTCAACGGCTGTCCCTTTCGGGTCTGTTCACTGCACCAAAGCTCGAATTCTGCAAACATTGTTTGCCGATACAAAGTCGCGCGGAACTGTTCCAGAAAATAGTTGATAAGGTATGCACGGCGGCGCTTATCAGTCGTTTGCCCCAACAGATGCTGCATGAGAAGGGATTCATTGCAGGTCGATGCAACCTCTGCAACAAAAATTACATAGCCTGCATAGGTGACACTCTGATTTTTATTGGACAGATAGGAATGCAGGGCGTGTCCCATTTCGTGCACAAGAGTAAATACATCATTTAGCGTATCGGTATAGTTGAGCAGCACATAGGGGTGAGAGTCGTATGGTCCGGCAGAATATGCACCAGAGCGCTTGCCTTGATTTTCGTAGACATCGATCCAATGGTTTTGAAAGCCTTCATTCAACATGCGCTGATATTCCTCACCAAGCGGCATCAGAGCTTCACGTGCCATCTGCTTGGCGGCTTCATAGTCGATCTGAACGTCTTGGTCGGCAACGATTGGGGTATAGAGATCGTAGAAATGCAGTTCATTGACACCAAGCAGCTTTTTGCGCAGCTTGACATAGCGGTGCATTGCCGGAAGATTTTGCCGTACAGAAGCAATCAGGTTGTGATAGATTTCCACTGGGACTTCAGTGCTGTTCAGCGCGGCGTGCAGGGCAGATTCGTAGCGACGAGCATTTGCAAAAAATTGCAGCTGCTGCATCTGTGCGCTCAAGATCGCAGAGGAGGTGTTTCGAAACTGCTGATATACATGGTAAAGTGATTGAAAAGCATTTTTGCGCAGTGTGCGGTCGGTCGATTGCAGAAGTGGAATGAAAGTACCGTGTGTAACCGGATGTGGCTGTCCGTTTTGGTCGAGTGCGTCAGGAAACTGCATGTCTGCATCATTGAGCAGAGAAAAAATTTCATCAGGAGCCTGACTGAGCTGACCTGCAGAGGCAAGCAGTGCCTCACATTCGGGAGACAGCGTGTGCGCACGCTGGCGGCGAATACGGTCGAGTTGTAAACGGTAGTGGGTGAGTTTGGGACAGGCAGCATAAAAATCATGCAGCACATCATCAGGAATTGCCAAAAGTTCTGGCGTAGAAAAAGCGTCTGCCTGATTGACGGCGACAGCGAGATTGGTAAACTGTGTGGTCATTTCCTGATAGACTGCATTGCGGGTATCTTCATCGCTTTTACGCTGGGCATAGTTTGCAAGGGCATCAAGCTGACGCCCCAGACGATCACCGAGTTCTAAATAGGACAGCAGCGTGTCTGCGCTGTCAGAGAGATGTCCATCGTAACCACGCAAAGAATCGATAGAGTCCCTGACCTTGGCATAGCAGCTGTGCCAGTCTGCATCGCTGGGAAAAATATCGGCTAATGTCCACTGATACTGTGGATCACAGGCGCTGCGGACAGGAATAGATTTTGACATGAAATATCTCCTCGCTTTCAAGGTAACTTTGTGGCGTTTATCGTATGTGCGAAATCGTAAGACAACTCTAACATGGATACAAGAGATTGTCAAACACTGAACAGTATGGGGTGGAAATTGCTTATAGTATGACCCGCACCATAGAAATGGTATACTGTGAAATGATACGAATTGCGTAAGATTTAGCGCTTGTTTTTGGAATAGAATAAATAATATTGCTAAAAAATGTATATATATTCAAAATATACCCATACAAAGTGATGAAAAAGCACATAAATATAACAAAAAATAGTGATATCAGCAGCAAATAATGAGCAAGATATGGGATAGGGATTGCAAAAAAGACCAGAACATATTATACTAAAATAAATGATGAAAGAAAGTGAATGTGAAAGGAGTCCCCTGAATGAGAGGCGTTTATACGAGTATCAATGATATTCGTCGTCGTGTGTATACTGAAATTGCACGTATGGCGTATGAAGGTGAAGACTATGTAAAAAGACTGGAGGCACTGCCTTATGAGATCCTGCCGGGAGAGCGTGCGTCCTATCGTGAAAGTATTTTCTTAGAGCGTGCAATCATTGGTGAACGTCTGCGCTTGGCAATGGGTATGCCGGTGCGCACAGCAGCAGCAGATGCACCGATTTCCGATGGAATTGAGCACAGCGCAACCAGTGAGCAGTATTATGAACCGCCTCTTATTAACATTATTAAGTTTGCTTGTCATGCGTGTCCGGAAAAGCATATCATTGTAACAGAGGGCTGTCAGGGCTGCTTGGCTCATCCCTGCACGGAGGTGTGTCCGAAAGATGCAATCCATATCATCAATGGCCGGTCGGTCATTGATCAGGAAAAGTGTATCCGCTGCGGTCGTTGCCAAGATGTTTGCCCATACAGCGCAATCATTAAGCAGGAGCGGCCCTGCGCAAAGGCTTGTGGTATCAATGCCATAAAATCTGATGCATATGGTCGTGCAGAAATCGACTATGATAAGTGCGTTTCCTGTGGTATGTGTCTGGTAAATTGCCCGTTTGGTGCGATTGCAGACAAGGCACAGATTTTCCAGCTTATTCAGTCTATGAAGCAGGGAACACCGGTTTATGCAGCGGTAGCGCCTGCGTTTGTTGGTCAGTTTGGTCCCAAGGTTACACCAGAAAAGCTGCGTGCGGCAATGAAAGCACTGGGCTTTACCGATGTGGTTGAGGTCGCTGTGGGTGCAGACCTCTGTGCAACGCAGGAGGCAATGGACTTTTTGGAGCATGTACCGGAAAAAATCCCGTTTATGGCAACCTCTTGTTGTCCGGCTTGGTCAATGATGGCAAAGCAGGAGTTCCCAGAACTCAAGGATTGCGTTTCCATGTCCCTGACACCGATGGTTTTGACTGCTCGTTTGATCAAGAAGCAGCATCCGGAAGCAAAGGTTGTATTTATTGGACCTTGTGCAGCAAAGAAGCTTGAGGCAAGACGCCGTACGGTACGCAGTGAGGTGGACTTTGTTTTGACCTTTGAGGAAATGATGGGTCTATTCCATGCGAAAAATATCAATTTGGAAGAAATTGAGGCAGAAGAGATCCTTTCTGAGGCAAGTACCGATGGTCGTAATTTTGCAGTCAGCGGCGGCGTTGCCAAGGCTGTGGTCAACAGCATGAAGAAGCTGGAACCAGAATGTGAGATTCCAGTTGCAAGTGCACAAGGACTTGCAGAATGTAAGAAGCTTATGATGATGGCAAAGGCTGGAAAGTATAATGGTTACCTGCTGGAAGGTATGGCGTGTCCCGGCGGCTGTGTTGCCGGTGCGGGTACGATGCAGCCGATTGCAAAATCAGCTGCGGCAGTGGGTATGTATGCAAAGAAAGCGCCTGTAGAAATTTGCTGCGAAACTCCTTATATTGATGTTTTAGATGACCTCATTGAGGGATAAAACTTAATAGAGCGACAGTACAGCCTTTATAAAAGGCTGTACTGTTTTTTATAGCCTGCAATTTTTACGATTGCAGGCAGTTTTTTGTCAAGGTGATTCGGTCACAGAACGAGAGAAAAGTTTTTGATATATTAGAGAAGAAATCAAGGGGAGGTGTAGAGTATGAAGCGTTATGCGTTTGTGGATACCAGTTTGTGTGTATCCTGTGGAGCCTGTATGAAGATATGCCCGCGCGGAGCAATTTCCATTCCAACCGGTATTTATGCACAGGTGAACCGTGACGCCTGTATTGGCTGTGGATTGTGTGCAAAAACCTGTCCGGCAACGGTGATTACAATGATGCAGGAGGAAAAGATATGAAAAAGCGAAAAAAATGGTATGATTATTTGTGGATCCTATCAGCTGCTTATTTGATTTTGGGGTTTTTCAATATTTTATTTGCATGGCTGGGGTTGATTTGCTTCTTTGTACCACTAGGGATTGCCCTTGTAAAGGGCAATAAAAGTTATTGTAATCGCTATTGTGGACGGGGACAGCTATTTGAGTTGCTCGGCGGAAAATTTGGGCTGTCCCGCAACAAGCCTGTGCCGAATTTTTTAAAGCAAAAGTGGTTCCGTTACGCATTTCTCACCTTCTTCATGGCAATGTTTGCAAATATGTTGTTTACAACCTATTTGGTATTTGCCAATGCCTCTGGTCTGCGCGAGGTTGTCACCTTACTCTGGACATTCCGTTTGCCATGGCATTTTGCAGCATCCAGCACAGCGTTGGTAGCCCCATGGATTGCACAGTTTGCCTTCGGATTTTATAGCGTGATGCTGACCTCAACGGTACTGGGACTTATAACAATGTTTCTGTTTAAGCCACGCTCATGGTGCGTATACTGTCCAATGGGGACAATGACACAAGGGATTTGTCAGCTCAAAAATAAAAAATCGTAAATTGCAGGGGATAAAGGAATTTCATTCCTAGTGGTCTCTGAATTCGCGCCGCGAGTACGGATATATGATGAAATCTAAAGCAGGTGCTCTTGGGTTTTGCAATTTTACAGTCGTTTCGCATGGAAATCAAATAGCAGGGAGACCTTTGTAGTGAGATGAAAATTTTTAATTTCGTTATATTTACAACGTAGTATTGGCGCAGCTTCCCGTATAATCAGTGTAGCGATTGTACGAGAAAGGAAGTTTTTATATGAGTTCTAAAATGTTTTGCTATCAATGTCAGGAGACTGCCGGCTGCACAGGCTGTACACATACAGGCGTATGTGGAAAGAAAGCCGAGACTGCAAATTTGCAGGATCTGCTGATATATGTAACAAGAGAACTGTGCAGTGTATTGACAAAGCTGCGCACAGCCGGTCAGTCGATTTCGGATGCTGTCAATTTTTTGGTGACAGAAAATCTATTTGTTACCATTACCAATGCAAATTTTGACGATGAAAGAATCAGACAGCGTGTGTGGCAGACGATTGCGCACACAACGGAGCTGGCAAAGGGGATTGCAGATGCACCTGCCTTTTGGGATGGCTCGGGAAACTGGCAGGAAAAGGCAAAGGCAGTTGGCGTTTTAGAGACAGCGGATGCCGATGTACGCAGTCTGCGTGAACTGATTACGTATGGACTCAAGGGAATGGCGGCATACAATCATCATATCCATGCCTTTGGAAAGCATCACGACGAGATAGATGCTTTTTTGCAGCAAGCGCTGGCAAAAACAAGAGATGACAGTCTGGATGTGGATGCACTGATTGCCCTCTGTATGCAGACCGGTCAATATGGGGTATCAGTCATGGCAGCACTGGATGAGGCAAACACAAGCGCTTATGGCAATCCGCAAATCACAAGGGTAAAACTGGGCGTGCGCAGCAATCCGGCAATCCTGATTTCTGGTCATGATTTGCATGATTTGGAAATGCTGCTCAAGCAGACAGAGGGTACTGGTGTGGATGTGTATACCCACTCGGAAATGCTGCCCGCACATTATTATCCGGCATTTCAGAAGTATTCGCATTTTGTGGGCAATTATGGAAATGCGTGGTGGAAACAGAAGGAAGAATTTCAGTCTTTTCGTGGACCGGTGCTGCTCACCACCAATTGTCTGGTGCCGCCAGAGGAAAGCTACAAGGAGCGCATTTATACAACAGGTGCGGTTGGGTTTGCAGGCTGTAAACATATTGATGCAGATGCCGAGGGCTATAAGGATTTTTCTGCGCTGATTGCACATGCAAAGCAGTGTGCACCACCAATCGAACTGGAGACCGGTGAAATCGTGGGAGGCTTTGCCCACAATCAGGTGTTGGCGCTGGCAGACAAGGTGATAGATGCAGTCAAGAGCGGTGCGATTCGCAGATTTGTGGTAATGGCAGGCTGCGATGGACGTGCAAAGAGTCGGAATTACTACACCGACTTTGCAAAGGCTTTGCCCAAAGATACCGTCATTTTGACAGCAGGCTGTGCAAAATATAAGTACAATAAGTTAAATCTGGGAGAAATCAACGGGATTCCGCGTGTATTAGATGCGGGGCAGTGCAACGATTCGTATTCTCTGGCGGTTATTGCGCTCAAGCTGAAAGAGGTCTTTGGGCTGGAGAATATCAATGATTTGCCAATCGTCTATAATATCGCTTGGTATGAGCAAAAAGCGGTTATCGTTTTGCTTGCACTTCTATACTTGGGAGTCAAGAATATCCATTTGGGGCCGACGCTGCCAGCGTTCCTTTCTCCAAATGTTGCAAAGGTTCTTGTGGAGAATTTTGGGATTGCCGGCATTGGGACGGTGGAAGATGATATCGATCTGCTTGTTGGGGAGGTGTAAGGTATGTTGATAGAGGCATTGCTCGAAGAACATGAGGAAATTTCTCGTTTTTGCGAGCGTTTGGAGCGCAGATGTATTGCTCTCATGGAGGAAAATGAATTTGATGTGTATGCGTTTCGGACAGATATTGCATTTATCCGTTCCTATGCAGATGCACGTCACCACAAAAAAGAGGAAGTTCTACTGTTTCAGGCGATGCTGGACGAACTTGGAGCGGTGGCAGTGCCCTCTGTGAAAAATGGTATGCTGGTAGAGCATAATATGGGCAGGCTGTATGTCATGCAGCTGGAGCGTGCGGTAGAAAACTACGCAACTACGTGCACGCCGGAAAATAAGCTGGATATCCTGACACAGGCGATGGGATATGTCCATTTGATTCGCACACATATTGATAAGGAAAATCACGCGCTGTATCCTTTTGCGAAGCGCTCTTTATCGCCCGAGACGCTGCAAAGGCTTGATGCACAGTATGCGTCGGATTGGGCGCCCAATGAACAGAAATAAAAACAAGCCAAACACATGAAAATGCCCGAAACTGCTCGTGTATGTGCAGTTTCGGGCATTCTATGTTCAGATTCCAAATAGAATAGACGGAAATCTGTTTTTGCTTGTGAAAGCTGTGGTGCGCATATCAGCAGCGGAATTGATGCACAGGATAGGATATCAGCCGATTCCGCCGCAAACGATTCCGAGGATAAATACAGCGAGAGTTAAGATGCAGAAGCCGTATTTATAAAGCGGATAATACCATGCACCGATGCGATGGGAACGCCCTAAAGAGACTGCGTCTTCTACGGCTTTCTTTCCCCACACCCAAGCAAACATGATGCCAGCAAGACCGGCACCGAGCGGACAGATGTAAATGGATACGAAGTCCATCCATTGTGCAACAATACCTTGGATACATAGTGCAGCTGCTGCGCCGATGACAGCGATGCTGATGACCGCTTTGGTTCGGCTGAAGTGCAGGTGGTCTTGCAGTGTTGCAATGGGGGCTTCAAACAGATTGATGAGGGAGGTAAGTCCTGCAAACAGTACAGCGATAAAGAAGATAATCATAACAATGCGTCCCCCCGGCATCGCTGCAAAGAGATTGGGCAGATAAATGAACATCAAACCGGGTCCGCCATCAAACTGTGTCGTGCCGGCGGCTGCCATGGCAGGCACGATAATGAGTGCTGCAAGCATGGCGGCAATGGTATCAAATAGGGCAACCTGCCACGCAGAACTGACAATATCTTCGTCGTCTGGTAGATAGGAGCCATAGATGATGGTGCCGTTGCCGGCAAGCGAAAGGGAAAAGAAGGACTGTCCCAAAGCATAAACCCACATCATGGGATTTTTGAGGATTTCGGGGTCAATGGTGAATATCCACTTGTAGCCGTTGGCAGAGCCGGGCTGAAATCCAACATAGAAGGTCAGACCGATGAACATGAGAAAGAACAGCGGAATCATGATTTTATTGGCTTTTTCAATACCGCCTGCAACCCCCAAAATCATGATGAGAAAGGTGACAATCAGCCCAAAAATCAGCCAGTCATTGTTTCCAAATGTGGTTGCGGTGCTTTCGAATGCAGAGGCGTAGCCGCCAATCTCTCCAATATCAGAACCATAGGAAAGTGCAGAGCCGGTCAAAGCCCCGAAGGTATATTTGAAAATCCAGCTCACAACAACAGAGTATCCAATCGCAAGCGCCAGTGCACCCGCCATAGGCAAGAGTCCGATTTTCATGCCCAAACTGCTTTTGCCGCGAGATGCACACGCCTTTTCAAAGGAACCTACGGGACCGGAGCGTGTGGCGCGTCCAAAACTCATTTCCCCGATAACACCGGAAAATCCAATCAGGATATCAAAAATAAAGTACGCAAGCAGGAACGCACCTCCGTATTTTGCAACACGGCTGGGAAATAACCAAATATTGCCCATGCCAACGGCAGAGCCGATACAGGCAAGGACAAACCCCCATTTGGATTTCCACGAATCCCGTGATGTATGCGTTGTTACATTTTGATTTGCCATAATAACACCCCTTTGAATATACAAACGAATGAAACAGTACACGTTTTCCTATATATACAGTTTCACCAATCGTTTTTCTGTGTTGTGCCGCCGGATAGAATAGAAAAAGCCCGCGAACGGCTGAATTGTCCGCGGGCAGATATCTTCATTTCCCAGAATTGCGTCAATCGGGCGGCAAGCGCCTGATTCGCTGTATCATAAAATAAGAATCGGTTGGCATGAAGCGCTATTCCGTAGGAGCGCACAATGCTCCGGCTGCGGCATGGTTTTTGATGTTACAGGGAGAGGACAGGAATGGGAAGCTGCTCGTTGCAGCAATTCCTTGTCAATCTCTTTTGTATAAAAGATATCATTGCTATCTGCATTTGTCAAGCAGAAAGAATGTACTTTGAGAAGCTTTGCGCGTTTTGATGCGCTTTGCAGTGTAAAATGGCACAAACGGAAGAATTTGGTCGTGATATTTTGTGCCGATATGGGTCACAATACTAACAGCAACAACCCCAAAACACAAACGAAAAGGAGAAACAAATTATGGCTAGCAACAATAACAATTCGAATCAGATGGTAGTACCGGAAGCACGTGCTGCAATGGATCGCTTTAAGATGGAAGCAGCAGCTGAGGTTGGTGTAAACCTGAAGGACGGTTATAATGGTGAACTGACTTCTCGTCAGGCAGGTTCCATTGGCGGTCAGATGGTCAAGAAAATGATTCAGGCTTACGAGGAAAATCTCGCAGCACGCGGCTGAGCCAATTTGTCCAATGTTCAATCTGCTGACCTATAAAAATAGGAAGATGCAGACGAAACAATTCAAATTCAGCAGCGTCTGAATGGTGTTTTGTTCAGGGAAAAGTCTCTTGTTTTACAGAATTGTGATTCAGGAGACTTTTTCTATCTTATTTTGTGAAAAACGGATATAAAAAATGCACCTCTCTATGCTCTTTCGGAATGTGTTGATTTCCAAGAGAGTTTCATATTGAGGTGCATGTGCTTTTACAGAGAATGGTTCATTTCTTGGATAGCAGGTATTTGGTGAGCAGGTAATCACCAAATACAATACTGTGTGCAATGAAAAAGCCGACAAACATTTTTGACATTTGGAGAACTGCCTCTGCCATAGTACCCGAACCGAATTTCAGGAACAGGTAAATCCATGCAAAGACACAGGCGAATACACTGAATAATTGCCATGCGAGAGTGTGTGAAAGCTCCATACGTGAAATGAACAGATGAATCAAACTCTGTGAGCCAAGCAAAATGGCAATGAGGAACGTCATGGAGAGCCAGTTCTCGAAGGAACTTGCAGAAGGATACTGGATATACCAAGCAAGAATAAAAAAGAGTGTCAGCAAACCAAAACAGATGATAGCATGAACAGTACGCAATGATTTATGCACGACCTCACCCTCCTTCAATGAAGCTGCTGCGCCGTGGGTTGCACTGAAACAGCAGATTTTTTGGTCAGTAGGTATTCTGTGATGAGATATCTTGCAAGTACAGCTAGATGAATGAGAGAAAAGGCGGTAATATGCAGTAGAAGCCCCAGTTTGATTTGATTGGGAACAAGTTCTGCCATATAGCGCACAAGAAAAAGACTGCACCAGACGACATCACAGCCAAGGACAGCAGTCAAGTGCCAGAACAAACGGTGTCGTGGCGCAGCGCGTCCAATCTGCACATGTATCTGATTTTGCGCGGCAAATAGCAGTGCTGCACAAATCATAAAAAGAATCGCATGTCCATTGAAATAAGTAAAGATAGAATAGAGTATTGTGCTGAGTGCGGAGAACAGTGCAAACAGAACTATACAAATAGAACATGTGTGGGATTTATGCAGCCCATTCCCTTCGTTTTTCATAAGAATCCTCCTTTACTGATACATTGGTCTGCGTTTTTGAAAGGGGCGGTATAGGTGTTCAGCCCCTTATGATAGTTAAAATTATACGCAGAGAAATTCTAAAATCAATATACAAGCATCACAAAAAATAATAATTTTTTTGTTTATGTTTAATAATCTGTATTTCATACATTGTGAAATGTTTGAGCAAGACAGAGGAATTATAAAATTGATATAGAAAATTAGTGAAAATAATAAAACATTTTGTGTATATAGAACAATGAATCGGCTGCTAAAAAGCAAAAAATATGATAGAATTTTATGGTGAAATGTCAATTTATGTATTGAAAATGGATATTTTCGGTGTAAGGGGCTTGCTCAAAGCGGTGAGATAGGGGTATAATGGAACAAACATAGTTCGTGATTTTACTAAAAGGATGGAACACTATGGCGACATTAAAAGAGCTCGCAGAATATACAGGGTTTTCGATTGCGACAATTTCGCGTGTGCTGAACAACGATCCGACGATGAGTGTGAGTGAATCAACACGTGCTGCGATTCTGGAAGCGGCAGGAAAGCTGCATTATAAATCATCTTCGCGCCAGCGTCGTATGCGTGTGATGCACAGTAAGCAGCTGCGGTTTGCTATTGCAGAGATGCTTTCTCCAGCAGAGCAACTGGCAGATCCCTATTATTTATACCTCAAAAATTATGCAGTGCAGCGCTGCCGAGATTTAGGCTTTGCGCTGGTGCATCTACAAGAACATCAGGGTATTTATGAGCAAGATATGGCAGGAAGGGTCGACGGTGTTTTGGCAATTGGCATCTTTTCAGAGGAGCAAATCAAGGCGCTGTCTCATGTGTCAGACAATCTATTGTTTTTGGATTCCTCTCCCGATGAATTGCGCTTTGATTCGGTCGTTTTGAATTTTCAGCTTGGTGTAGAACAGGCTGTCGATTATTTGCTGATGCATGGTCACAGGGAAATTGGCTTTTTGGGACCTTGCCGGAAGTTGGACCAGAAGAAACGCCCTGCACTTGAGGTGCGCCGTGAAATCTTTATTCGCTACATGGAGGAGAAGGGGCTGTTTCAGTCGGAATATCTGTTTGATGCGCCGATGACAGCGGCTGACGCCCGTGCACTTTTGTCCGAACGTCTCAATCAGGGGGCGCCGATGCCAACGGCGATCCTCGCTGCAAATGAGGAGGCTGCGATTGGGGCAGCGGGGGCACTCAGGGAACAGGGAATGTCCATTCCAGATGATCTTTCTATTATCAGCTTTAATGATACACCACTTTCGGCATTGACCGATCCGCCGCTTACCAGCATCAGTACCCATGTGGAGGCAATGAGCGCGACAGCAATTGAACTGCTGGCGCGCAGGGCAACGACCACATCTAAACTCCTTCCCCTGAAGATTGTGGTACCGCCAACCCTAAACGCACGAGAAAGTGTAAAGAAATACTCACTTTGATACAAATAACTGTTCTCTTATCAGGGGACAGTTGTTTTTTTGCACAAAAAAGGCTTGCGATTTTTGTCATATCATTCAGTAAAAGAAATTGAATTTTTACTAAAACCCTGTTATACTAAAATTAACATATATTGTGATTTTATATTTTTTTTGAAAGGCGGGATCTTATTATGAAGAAGCAATCCATCTTGGCGGCTGAGTTAAAGGAAGGTGTGCTGGACGCACGCTTAACCGCAATCTATGGCTGTAAAAAAGCAGGATTACCGCACAAGCGTGAGCGCTTGCTGGCACTCATGGATACATTTGAGAAAACCTATGGTGCAGAGCGTGAGGTTGGTCTGTACTCGGCACCGGGGCGCACAGAGATGGGCGGCAACCATACAGATCATCAGCATGGACGTGTGCTCGCGGCTGCAATTGACTTAGATGCCATTGCCTGCGCAAGCAAAAGCGGTTCTATGACGGCACGTGTGCTGTCTGAAGGTTATCCGGAAATTGTGGTGGATCTTTCCGTACAGGAACCACAGAAGGAAGAAGAAGGCACAACCGCGGCACTCATTCGCGGCGTTGCGGCAAAAATCCATGAAATGGGATATCCAGTTTGTGGATTTGATGCCTGTGTAACCTCTGAGGTGCTGAGCGGCTCCGGTTTGTCCTCGTCCGCCGCATTTGAAGTACTCATTGGCGTAATCATCAATGATATGTTCTGTGAGGGTGCGCTGACACAGGTACAGCTTGCGCAGATTGGACAGTATGCGGAAAATGTTTTCTTTGGCAAGCCCTGTGGTCTCATGGATCAGCTGGCAAGCGCAGTTGGCGGGATTGTCTCAATTGACTTTGAAGATCCGGCAAAGCCGATTGTAAACCGTTTGGATTACGACCTGTCATCCTCGGGACATGCACTTTGCATCATTGATTCTGGCGCGGATCATGCCGATTTGACCGACGAATATGCAGCCATTCCAAATGAAATGAAGCAGGTTGCAGCATTCTTCGGCAAGGAATACCTGCGCGAAATCGAATTTGAGGAATTTTGGGCAAATATTGCAAAAATCCGGAAGCAGACAGGCGACCGTGCGGTTTTGCGTGCATTCCATTTCTATACAGATAATCTGCTTGCGCTCAAGCAGGCACAGGCGCTGGAAAAGGAAGACTTTTACGTGTTCCTGACGCTGGTGCAGCATTCCGGAAAGTCTTCCGCAGAGCATTTACAGAATCTGTATTGCAGCAGTCAGCCGGAGGCACAGGCGGTGGTTCTCACTATTGCGGCAGCACGCAGACTGCTCGAAGGAAAAGGCGCGGTTCGTGTGCATGGAGGCGGATTTGCAGGAACAGTGCAGGCTTATGTACCGTTTGACATGACCGAAGAATTCCGTCAGGGAATGGAATCTATTTTAGGAGAGGGCTGCTGCCATTTCCTGAGTGTTCGCCCGGGCGGCGGCGTTGTCATTGGATAACGAAATCCACGAAAAATAATATTTGTTTTACCTAGGGCGTATCTGAAAACAAAGAAATCGACGAATTTTTCGCAGTGCGTGTGCAGATGCAAGGCAAAAAACGCAGGAATCCTTGGTGGATTTCGAGTGTTTTTCACGCAGCAGATGCCGCTCCTTGTAGAAAAAGACTAGAATTTCGACTTTTCAGACAGCCCCTAACATCTTGAGGAGGTTTTTTCATTATGGCAGTTCTTGTATTGGGTGGTGCCGGCTATATTGGTTCTCATACAGCACATGCACTTGTTGCAGCAGGGCGTGATGTCGTAGTGGCAGATAATTTGGAAACAGGATTCCGTGCTGCAGTTCCGGCGCAGGCACGTTTTTATGAAGGTGATATCCGTGACCGCACATTTGTAGATCGTCTGTTTGAAAACGAAAAAATTGAGGGTGTCATTCACTTCGCAGCAAATTCACAGGTTGGCGAGAGTATGAAGGATCCGCTTAAGTATTATGACAACAATCTGTGTGGAACTAAGACTCTTCTCGACAGCATGGTTGCACACGATGTGGATAAAATCGTGTTCTCATCTACTGCTGCGACTTATGGCGAAGCAGAGCGTATGCCTATTGAGGAGACAGACCCAACAGAGCCGACAAATTGCTATGGTGAAACCAAGCTCTCCATGGAAAAAATGATGAAGTGGGTTTCTTTGGCACATGGTTTACGCTTTGTGGCACTGCGCTACTTCAATGCATGCGGCGCACAGCCGGACGGTACGATTGGTGAGGCGCACAATCCGGAAACACATTTGATCCCGCTGATTTTGCAGGTGCCAAACAATCAGCGCGAGCAGATTGCAATTTTTGGTGATGACTACCCAACGCCAGATGGAACTTGCATACGTGATTACATTCATGTATGTGATCTTGCGCAGGCACATATTCTGGCGCTCGATTATCTGCTGAAGGGCGGCGAGAATAACGTATTTAATCTAGGCAATGGTGTGGGCTTCTCGGTCAAGGAAGTCATCGAACAGGCACGTGCAGTAACAGGGCATCCGATTCCAGCAAAAATTGAGGCACGCCGCGCAGGGGATCCAGCACAACTCATTGCTTCTTCGGATAAGGCAAAGAGCGTGCTCGGCTGGAAGCCACAGTATGATGACCTCCATACCATTATTGAAACAGCTTGGAAATGGCATCAGAATCATCCGCATGGATACAGTGAATAAGCAGGAGGCACAGATATGATTGATGTTGCAATTGCAAAGCTTGTACGTTATGCAGAGCAGACTGGTCTCATCGCACCAGAGGATCACACTTGGGCAGTCAATACAGTACTGGAGGCTATGCAGCTGGACAGCTATACAGAGCCGCAGCTGGACGATGCCCCCATTGATTTGCCGGCAGTTTTAGACGAACTGTTAGATGATGCGCATGCGCGTGGTGTGATGACTGAAAATTCTATCGTATACCGCGATCTTTTTGATACCGCGCTTATGGGACGTCTGACCCCGCCGCCGCGTGAGGTCATTGCAAAATTCCGTGCACTTTATGCGCAGGATCCGCTTCGTGCAACCGATTGGTATTATCGCTTTAGTCAGGATACCAATTATATCCGTCGTGACCGTATCGCAAAGGATATGCAGTGGAAAACACAGACAGAATATGGCGAAATCGATATTACGATTAACCTTTCAAAGCCGGAAAAGGATCCCAAGGCGATTGCGGCTGCGCGCAATCTGCCAGCCTCTGCATATCCACAGTGTCAGCTGTGCTATGAGAATGAGGGCTATGCTGGACGTGTCAATCATCCGGCACGCCAGAACCACAGAATCATACCAATCACTATTGCGGGCAAGCCATGGTTTATGCAGTATTCGCCCTATGTATATTATAATGAACACTGTATCGTATTTAACGCAGAGCATACGCCTATGAAAATTGACCGTGACTGCTTCTGCAAGCTTCTTGACTTTGTGGGGCAGTTTCCACACTATTTTGTAGGCTCGAATGCAGACCTTCCCATTGTCGGCGGTTCGATTTTGGCACATGATCATTTCCAAGGCGGACGATATACCTTTGCGATGGAAAAAGCACCCATAAAGACACCGCTGACCTTTGCCGATTTTCCCGAGGTACACGCAGGCATCGTCAAGTGGCCTATGTCTGTGATTCGTCTGACAGCAGCCGATCCACAAAAGCTGATTGCGTTGGGTGACCGTATCTTGACAGCATGGCGTGGCTATACCGATGAGAATGCTATGATTCTGGCAGAGACAGATGGCGTACCGCATAACACCATCACACCGATTGCGCGTCGCCGCGGCACGGATTATGAATTGGATTTGGTGCTCAGAAACAATCTGACCACAGAGGAACACCCGCTCGGTCTGTATCACCCGCATGCTGAACTGCATCATATTAAGAAAGAAAACATCGGGCTGATTGAAGTCATGGGTCTGGCTGTGTTGCCGGCACGACTCAAAGAGGAGCTTGCAGTCTTAGGTGAAAAAATGGTGAAGGGCGAGGATTTGCGTGCAGACCCGCGCACAGAAGCGCATGCGGATTGGGCAGAAGGCTTTGCTGATGCAGTAACAGCGCAAAATGCCACTGAGGTCATTGAGCGCGAGGTTGGCAAGGTGTTTGCAACGGTGTTGGAGCATGCGGGTGTATATAAGGATACACAGGCGTTTATTCGCTTTGTGGAAACCGTAGGAGGAAAGGCATGATTACATCAGAAGCTTTTGGTCTTACAAAGGATGGAACCCAAGTGACACGATACTGGCTTTCCGATGGCAAATGCCGCGTTGCGGTTTTAACGTATGGCGGCATCATTCAGACCATCGAAGTGCCAGATAGAGAAGGCAATCCGGTAGATGTTATTTTGGGTTTTGACAGTCCAGCAGGATATGAGGAACAGACCTGCTATATTGGTGCAATGATTGGACGATGCGCCAATCGTATTGGCAGAGGCATGTTTTCTCTGAATGGAAAAGATTACACACTCGCCTGTAATGATAACGGTGTGCATCACCTGCATGGCGGTATGGTTGGCTTCGATCAGAAGCACTGGCAGGCTGAGGTACAGGGTGAAATGCTGGTGCTTCGACTGCACAGCAACGATGGAGAAGAAGGCTATCCCGGCAATTTAGATGTACAGATTTGCTATACACTCAAAGATGGGGCGCTTTCCATTCAGTATGATGCCGATACCGATGCCGATACCCTGTGCAGCCTGACCAATCACAGCTATTTCAATTTGGCTGGCAAGGGCGATGTGGGTGCACAAAAGCTGTGTATCTATGCGTCCGAATATACACCACTCGGTGAGGAAGGGATTCCAGATGGTACGCGGGCATCTGTTGCGGGTACCCCAATGGATTTGCGTACCCTGACGCCAATAGGCGCGCACTGGGATGACGATTTTGAGCAGCTGCGCAAGGCTGGCGGATATGACCATCATTATTGCGTTGATGGCACAGGACTGCGTCTGTTTGCGCAGGCTGTCTGTGAGGAAAACGGGATTCATTTGTCGGTGCAATCAGATATGCCGGGTATGCAGCTTTATACCGCAAACTTTTTGGAGGGTATGGGCGGCAAGGCGCGTATAGATTATGGGAGACGTCAGGCATTCTGTCTGGAGACCCAATTCGTACCAAATCCATCGGCATGGGAACAGGAATTTCAGCCGGTTTTGAGAAAAGGCGAACACTATCAGCATAAAACGATTTTTGCATTTTGTGCAGAGTGAGGAAACAGGCCGTCAAAAGCACCTTGGGTGTTTTTGACGGTTTTTTTGTGGATAAGGTAGACAAAAGGAAAGGAATCCCTTAAACTGGAAAAGAATATTTGGTATTTGATGGAAGTTGAAATGTCGGGAAAGGGAGAAAATGTGTTATGTATACTGTGGTTGTTGCAGATGATGAAACCGAACTGCGGCGTTCGCTGATTGCAAAAACACCTTGGGAGGAATGCGGGTTTCAGGTCGTTGGTGAGGCAGAAAATGGTATGGAAGCGCTTGAACTTGTTGAGCGTTTACAGCCAGATTTGCTGCTCACAGATATTCGTATGCCTTTTTTGTCAGGAATTGCACTTGCCAGAGCGGCGAGAGAAATTCGTCCAGCAATGCACATTGCTTTTTTGAGTGGATATGATGATTTTGCGTATGCGCAGCAGGCCATTCAGTACAATATCATTCGATATTTGTTAAAGCCCATCTCATCGGCAGAACTTGCAAAAGAGCTTGTAGAAATTCGAGAAAAAATTGATAGAAGGATGCAGGAGGTTACACAGGGAGATACAGAAAGTCTACATCCGCACGACTTTTTAATGCCGCTGCTGCTGGGTGCTGATACCGTTTTGGAGCCGGAAAAGAATGAAGCATGGCTGCGTGCGCAGGCAATCGAATGTGGGATCCTATCTGACAGTAACGAAAAGCTGCAATATGTGGTACTGGCAACCTTGATTTGTGATGGGGAAAATCGGCCAATCACGACCCGAAGGCATATTCATGCGGTGGATCGTGTGCTGCATAAATATTTTCGGGCGTTCAGCTGCTTTATAGGTGGACGAGTGATTTCACTCGTTGCTGATAGCGCATTGACCTTGGGAGAATATCTGCATATCGCGACAAGCGAGATTTCGCAAACCATTGAACGCGCAACCGGAGAAAAATGTACAGTTGGTGTCAGCCGTCCGGTGCAGAGGCTGTCTGCTTGTCATGGTGCGTATCGGGAGGCGCTCGATACCTTTGACTATATGAGCCGAGAAGATGTGGATACGCGATATATTGCAGATTTTCAGCCGGGGCACGCAGTCCAATCGGATTATTCTGAGGCTGCTGCACAGCTGGAAAGCCTCATCAAAGGCGGAAAGAACGAGGAGATACATACCTTTTTACAGCAGCAGTTTGATCGTCTGCGCAAGGGTGCGTGCTCCGGTTTGGAGATCGGTCTGTTGACCGTACAGCTTTTATCGTCTGCCTGCCGCACGGCGGGAGCAGTGGTCGATCCGGAAACAGCCAATACCCTTTGGCGTGCATCGCCCTTGGCGGAAATTCCATTTACGGCACGGTCTTTGGAGGAAACAGCAAAGAGTATAGAGACATTTTGCTGCCATGTAGCAGAAGCAATCGTACACCAGTGCCGAGAAAGTGGGGATATTGTCTGTGAGCAGGCGCTGGCTGTCATTCAAAACCGCTATGCAGATACAGCATTATCGCTTGTCACGCTGAGTGAATCCTTACACATCAGCCCGAATTATCTGTCTGCGCTTATTCGTAAGCATACGGGAGAAACCTTTATCAATTTGCTGACGGCAAAGAGACTGGATACAGCAAAAGAGCTGCTGCAATGTACGCGGCTTAAGGTAATGGAAATTGCAGAGCGTTGTGGTTATACCGACCAGCATTATTTTAGCTATTGCTTCAAAAAGCGATTTGGTATTTCTCCGCTTACCCTGCGCCGACAGCAGAGCGGGGAGGGTGGATATGAAAAATAAACGAACATTTACCTTATCTCGTCTGATTATTTTGCTTGTGATGGCTGTCACAGGCAGTGTGGTGATTTTATGTGCGTGGATTTTTACGACCCTCTATACCAATGCTCTGCGAAATGGTGCCGCAAGCAGCTCGGAGGAATCCCTGCATCAGGCGGCAAATGCAATCGCGGATTACACATCGGATACCAATCAGCTGATGCGGCGTGTCATTCTGGAACTTGAGCGGGTGGAGAGCAATGAGGAACTGGAAGAAACGCTGTCCACTTTGGTGGAGATGCGAGATGACCTGTGCAATATCGCAGTCTATACCGAAAAAGGAAATCTTATCAATTGCTGGTCGAACAAGCAGGCGCGTAAGGAAAGAACAGGCACTTTGAATATTCAGGATGTAGATGCAGACACCAATGGACTGTACATTACACCGCCCCATGTGCTCAATCTCTATAAGGACTATTATCCGTGGGTGATTACGGTGGCAAGCCCTGCAACGCTGCTGCGCTATGGAGACAAACCTGTGTATGTGACGCTGGATTTGCAATTTTCTTCCATTGCGGCCTATGTTGATGACGTTGGCATCGGAACACGTGGCTATACCTTTTTGATTGACCAGAGTGGACGGCTGATTTATCATCCACAGCAGCAGCTGATCTATGTGGGAATCAAACAGGAGGATACTCTGCGTTATGCCGGTCGCGGTGATGGCGTGTATACCGAGGGAAATACCTTGCGGATCGTACGCTCGATTCCGCAAAGCAAGTGGCGTCTGGTCGGGGTCAGCTATTTGGACGAACTTGTAGAAACACCGCGGAATGCGGCTCTGCGCATGATTGCTATGGTTGGATCGGTAGCGCTGCTTCTGGTGCTTGGCGTTGCAGCGTTTGCGATGGGATTGGTTTCTGCGCCGATTCAGCGGCTGGTGGCACAGATGCACCGATTTGAACAGGATACTACAGGCTTTCAGTATGAGCCGGTGCGCGGTACACAGGAAATTGCCGTGTTGTCCGATTCCTTTGGGCACATGGTTTGCCGGATACAGGAGCTCATCGAGGAGGTCAAGCACGATGAGGAGACTCTGCAAAAAACCGAACTCAAAGCGTTACAGGCACAAATCAACCCCCATTTCTTGTACAACACATTGGATTCGATTCAGTGGATGTGTGAGGTCGGACGCAATACGGATGCCGTGCAGATGGTGGGAGCACTGGCGCGGTTGTTCCGTATCAGCATTTCCCGCGGTGCGGAGCTGATTCCGATTCGGCGGGAGCTGGAACATGCGGAAAGCTATCTGATTATACAAAAATTTCGCTATAAAGACCAGTTTCAGTACCGGTTTGTAGTAGATGACAGCCTGCTGGACTGTCTGTGCAGTAAAATCACCTTGCAGCCCATTATTGAAAATGCCATTTTGCATGGATTCGGTGAATTTGTAGATGCAGGTGAAATTGTCATCGAGGTAAAGGACGATGGAGAGGATATTATCATGTCGGTGACAGACAACGGCATTGGAATGGAGGAAGATGTCTGTGCACGGCTCTTGTCTGTACAGGAGGATTGCGCCAGCGGCATTGGACTCAAAAATGTGAATGACCGCAATCAAATTTATTTTGGAGAACAATATGGGGTGTCGATTGAAAGTGAACCCGATGAGGGAACCTGTGTCACCATCAGACTGCCTAAAGTATGGAGGGATGAGCGTGCGTCGTCTATATAAGCTTTTGCTGTGCGGACTTGTGTGTCTGATTTTTATGAGCAGCTGTACCATGCTGGAGCACAACGGACAACAGATACCAAGACCGATGGTTGCTGTGGTTGTCAAATCCACCCAATCCACATTTTGGAAAACCGTGAAGTCGGGGGTAAAGGCGGCAGCCAATGCGTATAATTTGCAATATACCTTTGAAGGGCCGTTATCTGAGGAAGATGCAGAAACACAGAATCAGCTGATTGAGAAGGCGATTGCAGGTGGTGCACAGGCGCTTGTGATTTCTGCGATTGACCCAACAGCCTCCGTGGAAGTGATTGAGCGTGCGATACAGGAAGGTATCAAGGTTATTGTAATGGATTCGAATGCAGAAGCTGAGGGAATTTCAGTGCGTGTGGGAACAGATAATTATGCTGCGGGCAAGGCAGCAGCAGAAGCACTGTTGAACACGGAAAAGGTTGTGCGTTCTATTGGTATGGTAGGATTCGATGCGCGCACAGAAAATGGACAGGCGCGGGAACGCGGATTTATAGATACCATTGAGGCAGATGGGCGTGCCAAAATCGTGGAGCAGGTTCATTCGCCCTCAGATTCTGCACAGGTACAGGCGGAAACACGAGCGATGCTGCGCCGTCAGCCCAATCTAGACGCTATTGTGACATTTAACGAAATCACGACTCTTGGAGTTGGACATGCGATTGAAGAAATGAAATGCAGCGAGCGGGTGCATGTGATAGGGTTTGATAACAATGTTGTCTCGGTGGGTATGCTCGAGAGCGGAGAACTGGATACCCTCATTGTTCAGAATCCGTTTGCGATGGGCTATCTTTGCATGGAGAATGCGGCGCTGCTGCTTGCCAATAAAACTGTTCCGGAGACGGATATTAAAACAGAGATTCGTGTCATCAGCCGTGAGAATATGTATAGCGAAGAGAATCAACGGTTTCTGTTTAGTTTTACAGAAACGACACAATGATATTGTGAGAAGTGCACAAAAAATATGTGAGTACAAAAGTTAGATTTTATATTTTGCGTAAGAAATTCAACAAGATTCGTAAAACATTGCATTTCAATTATGCTATGATTTTCGTATAATAAGATCAACGAAAAGGACAAGAGAGTCCACAATGTTGAAATGGGAAATAGAGGAGGATATTCAAATGAAAATCAAGCGCATTATGGCAGCAAGCCTAGTGGCTTCTATGGCTTTGACTTTGGCAGCTTGCGGCGGTGGCAATCAGCCGGCTAGCGGCGGTGACGCAGAGCAAGGCGGACAGGCTGCAAGCGACCTCAAGGTCAGCGTTATGTACTATAACTTTGCAGATACATATATTGCATCCGTTCGCGGCGCGTTGGATGCTGCTTTGAAGGGCATCGGCATCACTCCGCAAAATCAGGATGGCAACAACAACCAGACCACACAGACCGAGCAGGTTCAGAATGAGGTGACCAAGGGTGCAGACATGCTGGTTGTAAACCTTGTAAGCACAGACTCTGACGATGCTGCAACCGGCGTTGTAGATAAGGCAAAGGCCGGCAATCTGCCGCTTGTATTCTTCAACCGTGAGGTTTCTGATGATGTCATCAATAGCTATGAGAACGCTGCTTTCGTAGGCACGAATGCACCAGAGGCTGGTCACATGCAGGGTGAAATGATTGGTAAGTATCTGGTTGAGAATTATGACAAGTGCGACCTTAATGGTGACGGCAAGATTTCCTACGTACTGTTCAAGGGTGAGCAGGGCAATAAGGAAGCTGAGTACCGTACCCAGTTTGCTGTGGAAGATGCAGACAAGATTCTGGAGGAAGCTGGCAAGCCAAAGCTCGAGTTCTATGATGCAAAGAATACCGATAAATATCTCGTTGACAAGAACGGTTCTTGGTCTTCCGCTGCTGCAAACGAGTATATGACCACACTGTTGTCTGAATATAACGATGCAAACAAGAACATGGTTGAACTTGTTATCTGCAATAACGACGGCATGGCAGAGGGTGCAATCACTGCACTCAATACCGTTGGCTACAACAAGCAGGTGGAAGAAGGCAAGGAAGCTGGTCCGTATGTTCCGGTATTCGGTGTTGACGCAACCGACGCTGCAAAGGATCTCATTGCAAAGGGTATGATGACCGGCTCCATTAAGCAGGACGCAGAAGGTATGGCACAGTGCATTACCGACCTCGTAAGCAATATTGCTGCTGGCAAGCCGCTGATGGACGGCATTGCGGATAAGTATACCGTAGATGACGGTATTAACAAGATTCGTATTCCTTATCAGGTATACATGGGCGAATAAGTTTATATACTGTCGCGATTTGGTAGAAAAATAGGCCGCTGCCGCGCAAACGGTGGCGGCTGTTTTTCGGGAACACAGACTGCGGCGCGAATTCGTGCGCTGCCAAGGGGAGGAATGAACTATGCAAAACGATGTCCTGTTACAGATGACGGGCATTTGTAAACAATTTCCCGGCGTCCGCGCGCTCGATGGCGTATCCCTGACCGTGCGTCGAGGCACTGTGCATGCACTCATGGGAGAAAATGGTGCAGGCAAATCTACGCTCATGAAATGTCTGTTTGGTATGTACGAAAAAGACGAGGGCACCATTCTGCTGGAGGGCAAGGAGATTAACTTCAAGAACTCCAAAGAGGCGTTGGAAAGCGGCGTAGCCATGGTGCATCAGGAACTCAATCAGGCGCTCAAGCGTACCGTTATGGAAAATCTATGGCTTGGAAGATATCCATTAAAATTTGCAAATTACATCGATGAAAAAAAGATGTATAAAGACTCTATTGCGCTGTTTGAAAAACTGGGCGTTAAGGTCGATCCCAATCGTACCATGAGCACGATGCCGGTTTCACAGCGTCAAATGGTTGAGATTGCTAAGGCGGTCTCCTATGATTCGAAAGTTATTGTATTTGATGAACCGACATCTTCTTTGACAGAAGTAGAGGTTGAGCACCTGTTCCGCATCATCAATATGTTGCGCGATCAGGGCTGCGGCATCATTTATATTTCGCATAAAATGGAAGAAATCCTGCGCATTTCAGATGATGTTACCATCATGCGTGATGGACAGTGGATCGCCACAGAACGTGCAAGTGATTTGACAATGGACAAGATTATTAAGCTCATGGTCGGTCGTGAACTTACAAATCGCTTTCCACCCAAAACGAATACACCGGGAGAAGTCGCACTTGAGGTAGAGGGATTGAGCGCACAGTATTCCCATGTGCGTGATGTATCCTTTAACCTGCATAAGGGCGAAGTGCTTGGCATTGCCGGTCTGGACGGTGCAGGACGCACTGAGGTTTTGGAAAATATTTTTGGTATTGCAACACGTTCAGCAGGCACATTGAAGCTCGACGGCAAGGTGGTGCAAAATCGCAATGCAGCAGAGAGCATTAAAAATGGTTTTGCGCTTCTGACCGAGGAAAGACGTGCTACGGGTATTTTTGGTATTCGCTCCATTCGTGAAAACACGGTTATTTCCAGTCTCAAAAAATACCTAAAGGCTGGATTGTGGCTGGATAACAAGAAAATGGTGCAGGACACTGACTGGGTCATTCAGTCCATGCGCGTAAAAACCCCGACACAGGAGACAAAGATTCGTTCTCTGTCCGGTGGTAACCAGCAAAAGGTCATTCTTGGTCGCTGGCTGCTGACGGAGCCTGAGGTATTGCTGCTGGACGAGCCGACACGTGGTATTGATGTTGGCGCAAAATATGAGATTTATCAGCTCATTATCGATTTGGCAAACCGTGGTAAAGGCGTTATCATGGTGTCTGGCGAAATGCCTGAGCTTCTGGGTGTATGTGATCGCATTCTGGTTATGTCGGGCGGACGGCTGGCCGGAGAAGTTGATGCGAAAACGACAACACAGGAAGAAATCATGACGCTGGCAGCAAAGTACGTATGATTCGGGAGGAAAACGAGTTATGGGAAAATTAAATTTGAAGCAAAAATATGCGGATTTCCAAGCAATGAGTGCAAAGGAAAAGCATAATTTCTGGAAAGAATTCTTCATCAACAACTCTCTCTATATTTTTCTGATTATTGCAGCAATTGGTATTGGTATCTATAATAATAACTTTTTCAGTGTACCGTCCATTGTCAATATGATTTCATTGACCGCTGCAAACCTGCCGATTGCAATGGGTATTGCAGGCACCATCGTTTTGACTGGTACCGACCTGTCAGCTGGTCGCGTGGTTGGTCTGACCGCTTGTATGTCCGCTGCATTCTTGCAGGCAGCAGACTATGGCAGTAAGATGTTTCCGGACATTCCGCAGCTGCATCCGGCACTTATGATTCTGGGCACACTGGTAATTGTTATGATTGTGGGCGCTCTGGTCGGTCTTGTAAATGGCTTCTCTGTTGCAAAGTTCGGTCTGCATCCTTTCATTGTAACATTGGCAACGCAGCTTATTGTTTATGGTGTGCTTTTGATGTTTACAAACATGAATGGCAACAATGGTGCACCGATTTCCGGTCTGGCAACTTACTACAAGGAAGTTGTAAATGGTTCCATTTTGAAGATTGGTGATGTACCGATTCCAAACTATGTCTGGTATGCTCTGATTCTTGCTATCGTTATGTGGTTCATCTGGAACAAGACTAGATTTGGTAAGAATATGTTTGCATGTGGTTCCAATCCGGAAGCTGCAAACGTATCTGGCGTAAATGTTGCAAAGAACACCATGATGGTATTTGTTTTGGCAGGTATCATGTATTCGTTCACCGGCTTCATTGAGGCTGCTCGTATCGGTTCTAACAGCCCTGCAACAGGTACCAACTATGAACTGGACGCAATCGCAGCTTGTGTTATCGGTGGTGTATCGTTCGTTGGTGGTATTGGTTCCATCAGTGGTATCATTGTCGGCGTACTGCTTCTGCGTATCATTTTTGTTGGTCTGACCTTCCTGTCTGTCAGCGCAAATTTACAGTACATTATTAAGGGTCTCATCATTCTGATTGCATGTGCAATCGATATGAGAAAATATCTCGTTCGTAAGTAAATCATGTCAACAAAACCGAAGTCGAAAGGCTTCGGTTTTGTTTTTGTAAAATTTTAGGAAAAACCAGAAAATCGAGGAAAAATGCTGGATTTTTGATATATAATATGGTATAATAACAAAGTACGATATGTTAACTGCGGCTAACTTTGTGTAGCTGCCGAAAGGAGTTTTATATGTATTGCACCCGACAAATTACACCCGGAATTACTTGGGTGGGTGGAAATGATCGCCGTTTGGAGCGTTTCGAAAATTTATTCCCTGTTCCGCGTGGTGTTTCGTATAACACCTATTTGATTGTGGACGAAAAGATTGCGCTGATGGATACTGCTGATTCTGCAATTTCCAGACAGTTTATGGACAATGTCATGCACACTCTCAATGGCCGTTCGATCGATTATCTGGTTGTCAATCACATGGAGCCGGATCATTGTGCTGCAATTGAGGAGCTGATGCTGCGTTTCCCGGAGATGAAGCTGGTTGGAAATGCAAAGACAATGACATTGATTTCACAGTTCTATGATATGCCGCTGGAAGGGCACAGCCTGATTGTAAAGGAAGGAGACACGCTGTCTCTGGGAGAGCATACGCTGCAATTTTTCTTTGCACCAATGGTACACTGGCCGGAGGTCATGATGACCTATGAGCAGAAAGATGGCGTTCTGTTTTCGGCTGATGCCTTTGGTGGCTTTGGTGCATTGAGCGGCAATATTTTTGACGATGAAGTAGATTTTGAACGGGATTGGCTGGACGATTATCGCCGTTACTATGCAAATATTGTAGGCAAATATGGCATGCAGGTACAGGCAACCTTAAAGAAACTGTCTGCTCTGGATATTCACGTGATTTGTCCGCTGCACGGTCTGATTTGGCGTGATAATTTGTCTTTGCTGCTTAAAAAATATGACCTGTGGAGCCGTTATGAGCCGGAAGAGCAGAGTGTTGCTATTTTTTATGGTTCTATGTATGGCGATACCGAAAATGTAGCAGAGATTTTGGCTGGGCAGCTGGCAAATGCAGGGATCCGTAAGATTGCAATGTATGATGTGTCCGGTACAAATGTATCTACATTGATTTCTGAGGTGTTCCGATGCAGCCATGTAGTGCTTGCTGCGCCGACCTATAACAATGGAATTTATCCGCCAATGCTTGGACTTCTGCATGATATGAAGGCGCTGAATGTACAAAATCGTACCATTGCGCTGGTGGAAAATGGATCATGGGCACCAACCAGCGCAAAGAATATGCGAGAACTGTTGGATAGCATGAAGAATATGACCATTCTGGAGCCTGTCGTGAGTGTGCGGTCGGCACCGGGAGCGCAGACAATTGCATCTATTGAGGCGATGGCAAATACTTTGCTGGAATCTCTCCAAAAGAAGTAAAAATAATGCGGCTTTCTGCGGAAAGTGCATATTGATAAAGATGTGAGACTGCTTTCCGTGCAGACTCACATCTTTTTATGTAAAAGAAAACAGAGGATGCTTCTGATTGCTTTATGTGAGAGGAGTGAATGTAAATATGGTATATGGAGCAATAGATGAAAAAAGTGTGGATGGATATACACTTATGAGCAGAGTATTTGATGCAATCCATAATAAGCAAATGGAATATAATTGGCTTATCACAAATGTGGAATGTTTAATAGACAAGATAGCAGAATGTTACATGGATAACGATTATTGCTGGCTGACAGGAGAAGAACTCACCAAAATCGTTCGGGAAGATGATGGACAATGGATTTGGGCAGTCCTCTCTGGTTTCGAAAAGGATATTTCCTTGGCAGAAGTCCTTCAGTATCCGCTGCCGTGTGCAGATGGATATCGAGGTTTTTGGAAAAATCCGCTTTCGATGCAGCATCCTTTGGCAGCAATTGAAATTGTTCCTTGGGATAGTACACTCACTTTATTTTTCAGTAGACGAGCGGATTTCGTGCAGGACTTTTTACACTTTTTTCCTTTGAGTGAAAATCTTTTGACGTATAATACAATATGAATAAAAAAAGAGAGCCAGCTTTGGCTCTCTTATAGTTTATAGGGATTGTAAAAATTCTTCTGCGAATTTGGAAGCGGTTGCACCATCTGCCGCTGCGGTAATGATTTGACGCAGTGGCTTTTGGCGGACATCACCAACAGCGAACACACCGGAGATATTGGTACGTGTTGTTTCGTCGGCGATGATATAGCCTTGTGCATCACAGGAAACCTGCTCGGAAATGAGCGAGGTATCCGGAATCCGTCCGATTGCAACAAATAGACCGTCACAGGCAAGAGAGGAGTGCTCTCCGGTTACGCGGTCGGTCATCTGAATACCGCTCAAATGCCCGTCCGTCGCTTCCAGACTATCAATTTGCTTGTTCCACATGAATTCCAGATTTTTTGCATTTTCGAGTGGGGCAAGGTAACTCTGGGTCGCACGCAGGGAGTCGCGGCGATGTACCAGATAGACCTTTTTACAGACTTTGGAGAGTGTCAGTGCGTCCTCAGCAGCAGAATTACCACCGCCTGCAACAACGACTGTCTTATCACGAAAGAACATGCCATCACAGGTTGCACAGTAAGAAACGCCGCGTCCGCGCAGAGCATCTTCATTAGGGAGTCCCAGCATACGGGGAGACGCACCTGTTGCAAGCATGACCGCCTTACCCAAGAAAGTACCAGCGCTTGTGACAATTTGTTTAGGCTGTGCAGTTAGATCCATGCTAGTTACCTCTGCATACTCAGTTACTGCACCAAACCGTTCTGCGCCACGCTGCATGCGCTCTGCAAGCGCAAAGCCATCGATTCCTTCGTCAAAACCGGGATAGTTGTCAACATGCGCGGTGGTTGCCATTTGTCCACCCGCAGACAGCTTTTCCAAAACCAAAGTGCGCAGTCCGGCACGAACACAATAGAGTGCTGCCGTATAGCCGCCCGGACCGCCACCGATAATTACAACATCATAAAGCTGATCCATAAAAAGTACGCCTCCTATTATTTAGCCACGCTGGGACGCAATCCAATCTTCGAGCTGTGCCTGAGAACTGGGGGCAATCAGTTTTTCCCCGTGATTACCATTCTGGAATAGGTAAAAGGTGGGAATGACTTCAACTCCAAAGCGCTCTGCAAGTTCTGGCTGATCATCAGTATTGATGGTTGCGATGATGACATCACTCTTACCGTCCATACGGTGCAGGACAGGTTCGATGCGGCGGCAGTATACGCACCATGGCGCGGAAAATTCAACGAGAACAGGCTGCTGTGCCTGCAACACTTCTTTGTCAAAATTTTCAGTGGTTAATGTTATCATAATGAGAATACCTCCTGTGTATTTGTTTTGTATGAATGTAGTATACCATATTTTTTTGAAAATAGCTGTAACTAAATCACACAAATTTAGTATAAATTTAGAAGTGGTTTTTGCGATTAAAAAAATCGGCAGTCAGTTCCAAAATTGCATTGATTATCAGGCTGATACCAAAGAAACGAATGACAAGGCGGGTTACGCCAAAGGGGTTCATGAGTATAATGGCGCCAAGAATCAGCGGAGCCAAGGTAGAAAGCAGGAAGGGGATGCGTGCAGGACTGTGCATCTGAAAGGAGTCGATGACAAATGGGATTTTGGCAAAGCCCCAAAGAAATAGCAAGATCCCGAGTGTAAGAGGTAAAAACGACAGGACAAAGTGCGGGAAAAATAGGATAAAGAGTCCGGCAATCAAGAGAAAGATGCCAAGGAATTGGTCACCTTGAGAAACATAGCCATGTTTTTTATTGCGCACATAGCGTATAAGCCGACCAGCAGCATATAGGAGTGCACTTGCTGCGAGTGCCAAGCAGAACAGTTTTCCGCTCATGTCCGGAAAGCGAATGAAAAAGATGCCCAGTACCAGAGACAGCAAAGCGGTTAGAAGCGTACCTTGGCGATTGGAGTCGCCTGAAAAGAATATAAACATAAGAAAAATCTCCTTTAATATATGATTTCATTCTAGCACAGTCTGGGTATAAACACAACGATATTCCGATTTGGGCAGACTGACCAGAGAGAAAGAAAAAAAGATAAAAAGTTTGTCCGCTTTGCGGCTTTTCGTCTGGGAGGGAATCGTGTATGCTAGGATAGCTAGAGGGGGAATTTATTATGACAAAGTCTATGACACAAGGCGGACCGGCACGCCTTATTTTTTTGTTTGCACTGCCGTTATTAGGGGGGAACTTATTTCAGCAATTTTATAATATGATGGACGCATTGATTGTTGGCAATATCCTTGGTGAAAATGCACTGGCAGCAGTTGGGTGTACCGGCAGTATCATGTTCCTGATTATTGGATTTGTACAAGGCATGACATCAGGACTGTCCATTGTGACAGCTCGGCATTTTGGTGCAAATGATTTGACCTACGTGCGGCGCAGCTTTGCGGCGAATATTGTGATTGGTACAGTGGTCACGGTGGTTCTAACAATGTTTGCGGTTCCGTTTGCACGTCCGATTTTGCGTCTGATGAAAACACCGGCGATTATCTTAGAGGATGCGTATTCTTATATTGTTATTATTTACGCAGGTATATTCGCGGCTATGCTGTTTAATGTGCTGTCTAACGTTTTGCGTGCATTGGGTGATAGCCGCACGCCGCTGCTGTTTTTGATTATCTCCAGTATCTTAAATGTTGTGTTGGATATTGTTTTAATTCGATATACGCGCATGGGGGTCAGTGGTGCGGCAGTAGCAACTGTCATTTCACAGATTATCTCTGGTGTGCTGTGTGTTTTGTACATCAAAAAGAAATTTCCAATTCTACATTTGAAAAAGGAAGATTTTCATTTGACAAAAGGCGAAATCAGCCAGCACCTTTTGGTAGGGCTTCCAATGGGCTTTCAGGCATCTATCATCGGTATTGGCGTAATTATCCTGCAAATTGTGCTCAATCAACAGGGAGAGCAGGCAGTTGCGGCATATACAGCTGCCCAAAAAATAGAACAATTGATGGTTTCCCCATTGAATTGCTTCGGTATGACGATGGCAACCTATACAGCACAGAATTACGGAGCTGGAAAAATTGAGCGTATTCGCATGGGGGTACACCGCTGTATGGCAATGTCTCTCGGTTATACAGCGGTGATTACGTTGATTGCGGTGACGGCTGGAGCAAGATTGGTGCAGCTATTTGGGTTTGATAATCCAGAGATTATCGGTTTGGCATCTACTTATTTACATTCGACAAGTATGTTTTATTGGACGCTGTCGCTGCTCTTTATTCTACGTTATACTTTGCAGGGAGTTGGGCAGAGTATTGTACCGACCATTGCAGGTGTTATGGAGTTGGTCATGCGTGCGGTGGGATGCGCGGCTTTAGCAGCACCATTCGGATTTACAGGCATCTGTATTGCGTATGCACTGGCGTGGCCGGGTTCGTTGTGCCCGCTTGTGATTTCTTACGTTTTTACCATGCGGCGCATGAGAAAAAATATGGAGATTTCTAAAAGAACAGAGATTTGATAGCTTTCATATTCTATTATTTATAATAAAACATGAGGAACATCTGAACGGCATCGGACGTATCACGAAGTAAAACGGTTTACAAAATGGAGACGGAAACGCAGAGGAATAAAAGATAAAATATATAGAAAACAGGGCAAATTGAAAGTGTGCGGGCAGATGAAGTTCGGAATGTTGGTTGTATAGTATCTGCGTAAATATTGCAAAAAATGCGGAAATAATAGAGAAATAGCACAAAATATGATTTGCAATATTTGGTATATTTGGAAAAACAAGAATGGATGAAGCCTATGTGCCTCAGCCGTTTTTTGTTTTATATTGTATAGTTGTTAGCACATGGAATGATTTGTTGTTTCACAAATATAGTTATCGGATAATATAGGGAATGTGTATATAAAAGACCTAATAATAATATGCTCTCATAAATTGGAAAATAGGGGATTGCATTGTGAGAAAATATATAGTAATATCGAGATATACTCTTTGAGAAAAAGGAAAAGGGAAGGTATTTTCGGTATGAAAAAGTTTGTTTCTGGTGTTTTGCTCTCATCAATTCTTTTGAATAGTGGTGCGATGCCTGCTCTGGCAGCTGCCTCCTCCAGTCAAACTGTTTCTGTTAAGGAAACGAAGAATGCGTCTGAGGTGCTGATTCGAAATTATGTACAGTATCTGGCTGGCAATGCGCATATGAATCAAAATGCAGATGTCAAGTCCAAACTTGATGCAATTGATAAGAATGCTGAAAAAGCGCTTGCGGCATATCAGGGGATCAAGAATCCATATCAGATGTTTGCAGGTGAGCAGTTTGATATGCGTGATGAAAAAACAGTTCAGGCAACACCTGTTACTTCAGACGCGTTCTATAAGAACTCACAGTCATTCTATGATATGGCACTTGCCTATGCAACAAGTGGCTCGAAATATTATAAAAATGCAGAATTACAGCAAAAACTAATCGAAGCAATTGGTGCATTTTATCAGGTGTATCAGAAGCATATGAGTTATAAGGATAAGGATGGAAAGCTGTTTGGCAACTGGTGGAACTGGGAAATCGGTGTACCGACCAAGATGACTGCGGTTCTGGCACTCATGCAAGAGGAAATACAGAAAAATGATCCCAGTCTGATTCCGAACTTTGTAAAGTGCTTTGATAATAATTTGCGAAACGGAAAAAATGGGGATGTTGCTCTGACATCGGCGATGCACACAGGCACAAACCTGATCGACATTACCACAAACCGCATCATTCAGGGCGCACTGATTCAGGATACCAAGCGTATTGAGAAGTCTGTTCAGGATATGCTGACTGTTTTCAAAACCATAGACCCTTATCATATTGTCAATAACAATACCGATGGGGTCTATGCAGATGGCTCTTTTATTCAGCATCATCGCGTTGCCTATACAGGCTCTTATGGCAAGCTGATGCTTCAAAAGGCAGTATCTTCTCTTTATATTTTGCAGGATACCACATGGCAGCCAAAGGAGCAGGTTGCAACCATTGAAGGTTGGATTTATAATAGCTTTCTGCCGCTTATTCATGAAGGCTATATGTCTGAAGTGGTAAAGGGGCGTGCGGTTTCCCGTACAAACACCGGATATTCGGATACCGCTGGTGTTGTGGAAGCAATGACTCTGCTTACAACCTTTCTGCCGCAGGAAAACAGCAAAAAGATGAAGCAGCAAATCAAGTATTTTGTAGATTCCATGCCCGTTCCATTTTCGGCAGCCTCGCTGACCTTGCCTGCGATTGCACCCTATACCGAAATTATGAAGGACGAAACCGTTCAGCCAGCAAATGCGGTTCCGAATGGAAGTGTTGTATTTAATGCGATGGATCGTAATTTTCAACGTGCGGATGGTTTTACCTTCGCACTTTCCCGAAGCTCTGATCGTATTGCAAAATATGAATATATGAGCGGAGAAAATCTGAAACCATGGTTTCAGGGCGACGGCGCGTTCTATCTGTATCTGTCAGGGGTCGATCAGACCAAGCAGTATGGCATCGATTATTTCTCGACTGTTGACCCATACCGACTTCCGGGCACAACGGTTCCGAAGGAGGAACGCAAGACCATTATGGAGCTGTATGATGGCAGTCAGTTCTATCCCAAATATACTGCAAGCAGCGTAGAACAGAATGACTATGTATATTTCCCGGTTGGAACCAATACATTTTCTGGAAGCGTTGTGCTCAAGGACGCGGGTGTGAGCATGGCAGGAATGCAGCTCGGCGATGACAATGGTTATGCTGCGAAGAAAGCCGGAAAGCTGCCAGAAGACTTTGTTGCATACAAGAACGCAACGGGCAACAAGTCATGGTTTATGATGGAAGATAAGATTGTGTTTATGGGTTCTGGAATTGGAGATGCAAACCAGCGTGAGGTGACAACAACGATTGATAACCGTATGATGTCGCCTGATGCCAAGGTCACAGTCAGCGCACAGGGGCGTGACGGCAAGCCGATTGCTGTTAAGGAAGGTGCTTTTGATCTCCAGTGGCTGAGCTATCAAGATGATAGTATTCAGGCGAAGGTGGGATACTACTTCCCAGAAAGCAAAAAGATTCAAATCAAGACCCCGACCGTACAGGGAGAACAGAAGAATGTTCGCAATGTTGCAGGGCAAAAGGCATATCCGGTCACAAAGAAATATTTTACCATGACTTATGAGCATGGAAAGACGGCTGAAGATGAATATAGCTATGTGATTTTGCCGAATGCAACTGCGGAGACTATGAAGCAGTATGCGGCAAAACCAGATGTTAAGATTTTGGAGAACTCTAAGAACATCCATGCGGTACAGGATACCGAGGGACAAATCACAGCAGTGAATTTCTTTGCCGCAGGAAAGACGGCTGGTATACAGGCAGCAAATCCTGCTTGTGTGCTCATGAAGAAGGCTGATGGGAAGATTACCATTGCATTGTCCGATCCGCTTTTCCGTCAGGATCAGATTGATCTTGTTTTGGATATTCCAAATGCCAAGGTCATCACAAAAGATGAAAAGATTCAGGCAGTCTGCAACAAGGAGCAGGTGGAACTGAAGTTTAATACCAAGCAGCTGTATGGCAAGACTTTGGAAATTACTTTGCAGGCATAAGCACAATGGGATATTATTGGAAATGATTGATAAAGGGCATGACCGGATAGCGGCCATGCCCTTTGTGCTGCGGGAAAAGAAAATATATGGCTGTATACAGCCAAATGCTCTTACTGAGGATTGGATGTAGAATTGCTGTTATCTTCAGAGCTGCTTTCACTGTTATCAGGCGTTTCATCCTGAAAGTATGTAGGCGCTTGTGTTTCTGTTGGTTTGGGTGAAGGGGAATATGATGCCCAATTATTTTTGGATTTGCTTATTTTATACTTACGTATACGTATGAATATCAATATAAACACTACGGTGAACACAATCAGGACAAATGGCCAGATGCTTGCCAAAGCAATCAGTAGTGCCTGAATAAAGTGAATGAATCCATAGGTGCCCTCTGTAAAAGCACGTTTCATATCAGAACCAAACGCCATGGTTTCAGGTATCGTGGAGAGTGTATGCACCTCGTTGACATGCAGCTCAATGGTTGAAAAATTTACAAGGCTGTCATATTTGTTTAGTGTTCCTGTAAGGGTGTCGATTTCGGACTGCACCTCTGCAAGGGCATTTTCCAACGCAATGATATCCTCCATTTTGGTTGCTTTTTGAAGCAGCGATAACAGACGTTCCTGCTTAATTTTTTGTGCCTTTAGGCGATTTTCACGGTCAAAATAGAGTTCGCTGATATCCTGAAGGTCTTCGCTTTTGTGTGTAACCGTACAAAGAGAACCGACTTGGCTTAAAAAGCTGGCATATTGATTTTGTGGGATACGCAGGGTATAAGAGACAGAACGGCTGCCGATTTCGCCAGATTGATTACTGTGCTCAATATAGCCCTGCAAGCGCTTGACCAGAGATTCAATTTCGGAAATGGTTTGGGGGAACTCAGTGGTTTCTGCGGACACACTTGCGGTATAGATAAGCTTTGTGTTTGGACGTTGTGCATCATCTTCTGGCAGGGGTTCGGGGGCGGACACGGATGCGGAGGGAGAAAAGCCAACAGACGCATCGTTGGAGGCGCTTTCTGATATGCTTTTCGAGCCGCCGCCACATCCGGTAAAAAGCGCTGAAATGAGACTCGTATACAATAAAAGTGCACATAATTTATACTTTTTCATAACCTGCACCTCACTTTTCGCGTTGACCAAGAATTTGATTTTATTCTATCATTTCGCCCAAGCTGATGCAAGTATTTCTGCATATTTTTACTTTTTTGTAAACAGTTCACGCAAACCAATCCAAAGCAAAAGAATCCCAAATCCACGGCGAATGAGGGATAAATCCAAGTGTGCTGCCAGATAACAGCCAAGGATAGAAAGCGGAATTCCAGAAATGATGCAGAACTTGACAGCGCTGTTGTCAATGAGTTTGTTTTTCCAGTGGCTGAACAGCGCAGGGGGAGCACACGCCAGAAAATACATCAGATTCATGCCGGCGGCTTGACGTTGTGAGATGTCCATAACGCAGGTGAGCCAGAGCATGAGCAAAGAGCCGCCCCCGATTCCAAAACCGGACAGGATACCAGTCAATAAGCCAATCAGGACTGCGAAGAGAAAAGGTATCATAATAATAGCACCGCCCGAATTCCGCCATAGAGAATGAGTAAACCAAATGCTCGTCGGAGCCAGAGCATTTTCACGTTTTTGAAGATACGTCCGGCAATCAGTCCGCCAATTGTACCACCGATTAGGTAGGGGATCGCCTGCCTGATGGGGAGTGCACCGTTTTGATAGTAGAGAATAACAGAAATGATGGACAAAGGAAAAATGATTGCAACAGATGTCGCAAACGCTTTTCGCTCAGAAAGACCACACCAGCGGGATAGCAAGGGAACCAGAAATAGTCCGCCGCCTGCCCCAAAGAGACCGTTGGTCAGTCCTGCAAGCGCACCTGTGCAGAGAAACTGATATTTTTTAGCCATAAAGAAAACCCTCCGCGCATAGTATGCACAGAGGGAGAAAAAGTATGTCCAAGTTTGGAAGAAAGAAGAATACAATGTGTCGAAAAAGACACTCTGCCATTTTATTTTTTGTGGAAGTCAGAGAGGGGAAAGTGAAGGATTATACCTTGCTTGCCCAGTTTCCGGTTGCGGCTGCGGTCAAATACGCATTGATAAAGCCGTCGATATCACCGTCCATCACGGCGTTGATATTTGCGGACTCATAGGCAGTACGGGTGTCCTTTGCCAGTGTATAGGGCATAAAGACATAGGAGCGAATCTGGCTGCCCCATTCAATCTTTTTCTGATCGCCCTTGATATCCGAGATTTTATCCAGATGCTCACGTTCCTTGATTTCAACTAGCTTAGAGCGCAGCATTTTCATACAGTTATCCTTGTTTTGGAACTGAGAACGTTCGGTCTGACAGGCAACGACAATGCCTGTTGGCTTGTGGATCAAACGAACCGCAGAGGAGGTCTTGTTGATGTGCTGACCACCCGCGCCAGAGGAACGGAACACCTGCATTTCGATATCCGCTGGATTGATTTCAACATCTTGAGAATCATCATCGATTTCTGGGATGACTTCGATTGCAGAAAATGAGGTGTGACGACGTCCCGAAGAATCGAACGGAGAAATGCGGACAAGCCGGTGTACACCGGATTCGCCCTTGAGATAACCATAAGCATTTTCGCCTTCGATCAGGATATCAGCAGATTTGAGACCAGCTTCTTCACCGTCCTGATAGTCCATGATTTTATAGGTAAAGCCATGACGCTCTGCCCAGCGGGTATACATACGGTAGAGCATAGAACACCAGTCCTGTGCTTCGGTTCCGCCTGCACCTGCATGGAAGGAAACAAGCGCATTGTTCTTATCATATTCACCAGTCAGCAGCGTTTGCAGCTTTTGGCGGTTCATGCTTTCTTCCAGTTCGGCATAGCCGGTTTCGAGTTCGTCCAGCATGGATTCGTCATCGGATTCAATTGCGAGGTCACAAAGGGTAATCAGATCCTCCCACTGTGCATACATTTGGTTAAAGGTCTCGATTTTTCCCTTAAGTGCTCCCATACGGGATACAACTTTTTGAGAGGACTCTGGATCATCCCAAAAGCCGGGCTGAGAGGACTTCATTTCCAGTTCATCGACCTCGCGGCGCGCCTGTTCGAGTCCGAGGTTTCCGCGCAGCTCTTCGATTGCTGGCTCGAGGTTGTGCAGTTTTACTTTATATTCTTCAAATTGCAGCATTTTCTATGCTCCTTTATGAGATTTTAGATTATCTTCTATTATAATATATAAAAGGGGGGACTGTAAAGAATTTTCGCACAGACACTTGACAATTGCCTGCAAAGCGTTTATCATGGAACTCACATAAAAGGGAGTAGCTCACGCGAAGGCGTGAAGTGTTGTCCGTCAATACGACCTCATTTTTCGGTCCGGACCGCTTCGAAAGCAGCGAGACTTTTATTGCATTTATTGGTTTTGTCGTGCAATAAAGGTCTTTTTGTTGCACGAATCGGAAAGGAGCGTTTTTTTATGTCACCAATTCTATCAATCATTTGTATTCTGGCAGGCTTTTTGCTGCTGGTAAAGGGGGCGGATTGGTTTGTCTCGGGCGCGTCGGGATTGGCACGCAGACTGGGCATACCGCCTTTGGTCATCGGTCTTACGATTGTAGCGTTTGGCACTTCGGCACCCGAGCTTGCTGTAAGCGTTACAGCAGCTTTGCGCGGCGCAAATGAAATTGCGGTGGGCAATGTCATTGGTTCGAACTTATTTAATCTACTGGTTGTAGCAGGTGGAAGTGCGGTTTTGTGTCCGCTTGCAGCGGATCAGACACTGCTCAAACGAGATTGGCCCTGTTCTACATTTGCGGCTCTGCTGCTGACCGGAATGTTGATGCTGGATCATAACATTACGCGCATGGAATCCGTGGTTTTGCTGGTGCTGTTTGGCTTGATGCTTACCTTACAGCTGCGCGGTGCAAAAACTGGAAAGGGTTCAGATGGTGCAGAGGAAGAACATCGTTCCGGTTGGGTGCTGGCAGTGCTGATCGTCATTGGAATCGGCTGTATTGTGGCCGGCGGTGAATTTGCAGTGCGCGGTGCGACGGGTCTGGCACGTGCATTCGGTTTGAGTGAAAGCCTGATTGGACTGACTATTGTCGCGGTTGGTACATCGCTGCCCGAACTTGTGACTTCAATCGTCGCAGCGCGGCGTGGAGAGAATGAAATTGCAATGGGGAATGTCATTGGCTCAAATCTGTTTAATATTTTGTGTATTCTTGGTGTATCCGCTTTCCTCAATCCGATTACGGTGGCGCCCACTGCAATGATAGATGCCGCGCTTTTAACCATTGTTTCTGTTGTATTTTGGTTTGCGGCAAGACGCGGCACGCTGTCTCGCATGACAGGAAGCCTCATGGTATTCCTCTATGTGGCATATACAGGCTATTTGATTGTTCGGTAAATCCACTAAATTTACAAAATATTCTTTTTGGATAGGCTGTCGTGTGGTATAATAGCCATAATAGCGACTATTATACCGGATATTTCACGAGGATACCACCAGCGGTGCGTAATACGGTGAGAGTGATTTTTTGTTTCATGCCGATGTGGTATAGTAGCTGTAAACGGACTATTATACCACACTTTTTTGCGGATGAAATACAGGAAATCAAGATAGAGTGCTCTGTGAATTGATTTGTCTTTGGGTAGAATCACAAATGTATGGATGGGATACCACTTTTTTCTATCTGCAATCCGAACAAAATAAGAGGTTCTGACTTTTCAGATAGCAGGATATTATGGTATAATAATCAGTGGCATATTTCATTGATGACTACGCCGCCTGTGTGCGGCAAAGAATAAAGGAAGGCTTTTAGAACTATGGCAGGATTACTTGAAAAAATTTTCGGTACCCACTCAAGCCATGAGCTGAAAAAGATCTATCCCATTGCGGATCAGGTCATGGCGCTTGAAGATGAGTACCGTGCGCTTTCGGAGGAGCAGCTCCGCGGCAAAACCGCAGAGTTTAAGGAGAGATACCAGAATGGGGAGAGTCTCGACAAGCTTCTGCCAGAGGCATTTGCAACTATGCGTGAGGCAGCTGACCGTGTGCTCGGTATGCGTCACTATCGTGTGCAGATTATTGGCGGTATCGTTCTGCATCAGGGACGCATCGCGGAAATGAAAACTGGTGAAGGTAAAACATTGATGGCAACGCTGCCGGCTTATCTCAATGCACTAACTGGAAAGGGCGTACACATTGTAACGGTGAACGACTATCTGGCAAAGCGTGACTCGGAATGGATGGGCAAGGTATACCGTTATCTTGGACTGTCCACAGGTCTTGTCATTCATGCGGTGCAGCCGCAGGACCGTCAGGCAATGTATCAGGCAGATATCACCTATGGAACCAATAACGAGTTTGGATTCGATTATCTGCGTGATAATATGGCAATCTATATGAATCAGCGTGTGCAGCGCGGGCATGCGTTTGCAATCGTCGATGAGGTCGATTCGATCTTGATTGATGAAGCACGTACACCGCTGATTATTTCCGGTCAGGGCGAGGAGTCCACCGCGATGTATCAGCTGGCAGATCGCTTTGCAAAGACCCTGCGCGTACTGCGTGTAAAGGAAGTCGATGCAAAGGAAGAACAGGACGATATTGAGGCAGATTATATTGTCGATGAAAAGGCGCGCACTGCGACCCTGACTCCAAAGGGACAGGAGCGTGCAGAGGCATATTTTCATGTAGACAACCTGTCTGACCCAGAAAACACCACACTCATGCACCATATCAATCAGGCGATCAAGGCATATGGTGTCATGCAGCGTGATGTGGATTACGTGGTACGAGATGGAGAAATCATCATTGTAGATGAATTTACTGGGCGTTTGATGTTTGGTCGCCGCTATAATGAAGGTCTGCATCAGGCAATCGAGGCAAAGGAAGGCGTTAAGGTTCAGAATGAGTCTAAGACGCTTGCGACGATTACCTTCCAGAATTTCTTCCGACTTTATGGAAAGCTGTCTGGCATGACAGGCACAGCACTGACCGAGGAGGAAGAATTCCGCTCGATTTACAAACTGGACGTTATTGAAATCCCAACCAATCGTCCGGTTCTTCGCAAGGATAATCCAGACTCCGTTTATAAGAATGAACGTGGTAAGATGATTGCGACGATTCGACGAATTGAGGAGTGTCATAAGAAGGGACAGCCAATTCTGGTTGGTACCGTGTCAATTGAGAAGTCTGAGGAACTGTCTGCAATGCTCAAAAAGAGCGGGATCAAGCATACCGTGCTGAATGCAAAGTACCACGAGCAGGAAGCAGAAATCGTTGCACAGGCAGGCAAGCCGTATGCAGTTACGATTGCAACCAATATGGCGGGTCGTGGTACCGATATTAAGCTTGGCGGCAACGATGAGCAGATGGCAGTGGCAACACTTAAAAAGGAAGGCTATTCCGACGAATTGATCGCAGAGGCAACCGGCTATGCGGATACCGATAATGAGGAGATCCTTGCAGCACGTGCACGCTATAAGGAGTTGTTGGACGAATATAGCGAGCAGGTAAAGAAAGACGCGGAAATCGTCCGCGCCGCAGGTGGTCTGTACATTCTGGGTACAGAGCGTCATGAATCCCGCCGCATTGATAACCAGCTGCGCGGTCGTGCAGGCCGTCAGGGTGACCCGGGTGAATCATCCTTCTATATTTCCATGGAGGATGACCTCATGCGTCTGTTTGTTCCCGAGCGTATCCAAAATATGATGGAGAGTATGGGCATTGCAGATGATGAGCCCATCGATCAGAAAATCCTGTCTGGTGCAATCGAAAATGCACAGAAGAAGCTTGAAGGACGTAACTTCTCCGTGCGTAAGCATGTCCTTGAGTATGATGATGTGATGAATACCCAGCGTGAGACGATTTATTCTCAGCGCTTAAAGGTACTTTCTGGTGAGGATGTCAGCAGCAATATCCTGTCTATGATTGATACAACCATTGAAAACACAGTCCATTCTGTAGTGGGTGAGCATCAGATTTTGACACAGGAAATGATTGGTACGGTTCGCAGCCATTTTATGGGGATTTTCCTGCATCCGGAGGATTGTGTCTTTACCGACGAGGAACTTGATGATTTGCAGCCCGAGGGTCTTATCAATGAACTCAAGGATCAGGCACATAAGGTTTACAAGCAGAAGGAGGAAGCGGTTGGCTCCTCTATCATGCGTGAGCTGGAGCGCGTGATCTTGCTGCGCAATGTTGATTCCAAGTGGATGGAGCATATTGATGCAATGACCGAACTGCGAAACGGGATTGGTCTGCGTGCTTATGGTCAGCATGACCCGGTCATTGAGTATAAGCGCGAAGGCTTTGATATGTTTGATGCAATGGTAGACTCTATTCGTGAGGATACCGTGCGCATGATCTTCCTTGCACAGGTTCGCCGTCAGGAGGAACCCAAGCGTGAGCAGGTAGCACATGAAACAGGTGCAATCGGTGCAGATGATGGCAGCGAGGTAAAGCCGGAGCCGCGTCATGTAGAGAAGAAAGTTGGACGGAATGATCCCTGTCCGTGCGGCAGTGGTCTCAAGTACAAAAAGTGCTGCGGAAAAGATGCCGAGTGATAAATATTCTCATACTATACAATAAATGTTGGAAATACAACGGACAAGTCGTTGGGAATATGATATTGTATGAAACAGAATGTAATAGAATGAGAAAAAAGGAGAGAGAAATTCATGTCAGCGATTAAAATTCGTGACAACATCTATGCGGTAGGAGCACGCGATCCAGAGGTTCGTATTTTTCATGGATATGCAACACCATTTGGTGCAACATATAACGCATATTTGGTTTTAGATGGGGACAAGCGTATCCTAATTGATAATGTAAAGGAATCATTTACTGAGGAGTTTTTCAAGAATATTGAAGAGATCTGTCCAGTAGAATCTTTGGATATTCTGATTCAGAACCACATTGAGCCAGATCATTCCGGATCTTTTCCCGCGCTTCTCAAGCGTTGTCCGAATATTGAGGTTTACTGTACCGCTGGAGCACAAAAGGGGCTGAAAGCCTATTATGGTTGGAACGGCAGTTGTCATCTGGTAAAGGCGGGAGAAATCCTGCAAACTGGGGCATATCATTTTGAATTTATGCCAACTCCGATGGTACACTGGCCGGACTCTATGCTCACTTATCTGACAGAAGAAAAAATCCTTTTCTCCAATGACGCTTTTGGTCAGCATATTTGTCCGCCGGTGGCTTATGATGATGAACTGGGCGAAGAACGTCTCTTTGAGCGGGCAATAGACTATTATGGAAATATTGTATTGCCGTTTGGTATGCAGGTCAGCAATCTGCTTAAGGCAGCGGCTGCATGGGAGATTACGCTCATTTGTCCTTCTCATGGCGTGATGATTCGCAAGTATATTACAGAAATGATTGACTGCTATGCAAAATGGGCAAAGAATGAAACCGATCCCGATAAGGTCGTTATGGTCTATGACTCTATGTGGGGCTCTACCGAAGAAATGACGCGCGAGATATGTTCTGAATTTGAGGCAGAGGGCAAGCATGTGCATGTGCATTGTCTGCGCGACGAGCATTATTCGGCAATCATGGGCGATATCGTAGAAGCAAAGACGATTTGCATTGGTGCTTCTACGCTCAATAATACCATGATGCCAACTGTGGCTGCATTTTTGACCTATATGAAGGGTTTGAAGCCAAAGGGACGTATCGGGCTTGCCTATGGCTCTTATGGCTGGAGCGGTGAGGCAACGAAAGAAGTTTCTGAGATTATGGAAAAGCTTGGCTGGGAAGTGTTGCCAATTCGCAAGCAACTTTATCGTGGTTAAGCGTTCAGCTTTTGTGTTTCACACAAATCAAGGAAATCAGCGCGTACCGAAAAAGCGGTACGCGCTTTTCCGTGCTTTGAGGAGAGAAGAGCAATGCAAATGGAATGGGTCTTTATGGGAGCAGTTGCCGTTACTGCCGTGATTCTGGTTTTGGTCATTCGCCGCACTGTGCGCATGTGCGCAAAGACAATTTTTGCACAAACAGAGGAACCAACGCCAGAGGAGGTGAAAGCCTCACAGACTCCACAGGCTTTGCCGGAGGGGGTCGGCATGCTGCCGGAGGAATTGGTGCGCGCGGAGATTGAACAGGCGGGGCAGAAAGCGGTACTGCTTTGGGTGCAGGCAGTAAACGGCCGCAATCCGGCTTTGTTAGACGGGACGGGGTTACAAGGGGCATTTGCCGCCTTGCAGGAGAGACAAGTCGTACGGGAAGAGCGTGAGCGATTTGAGCAGCCAAAGGTGCATCAAAGTGTCATTTCTGAGATAGATCCCTTGCACACAAGGCTCGTTGTATGTGTCAGCGCACAGGCGGTTCATTATACTGCAAGTCGGGGACAGCTCATTCGCGGACGAGAAGATTTACCAGAGCAGATGCTTTGGCAGCTGGTCTGTGAGAATTACAGGGAGCAGCCATTGCAGTTTCAGCAGATCGTACAGATAAAATAAATTTTTGGGGGATACAATATATGGAGCTGATTGCGCAGTATGGACATATTTGGCTGGTGGTTTTACCGCTTGTCTTTTTGGGGGCAGTTGTCGATTCCATTGCGGGTGGAGGTGGACTCATTTCTCTGCCTGCTTATATGATGGTACTGCCGCCGCACATTGCGGCGGCAACCAATAAATTTGCGGCGAGCTTTGGTACGCTGTCATCGCTTGTACGGTTTTTAAAATCTGGCAAGGTGCATTTGAGGGTCAGTTTAATTGCTGCGCTGGGGGCTTTGATTGGTTCTCCGATTGGTGCACAGATCCAGCTATTCCTTCCAGAGGATTGGCTCAACTGGCTTTTGTTGGCGTTGTTACCCTGTGTTGCGGTTTTTTTGATGGTACGACGCGATTTTGGAGCAGATGATGGACAAACGGATTTTACATGCACGACAAAGGCAGCTATACAGGCATTTGGAATTGGCTTGCTGATTGGAGGATATGATGGACTGATTGGTCCGGGTACGGGAACCTTTCTGATTCTTGCCTTTTGTTCCTTTATGAAATTTCCGTTGCTGCTGGCTTCCGGCAGTGCAAAGGTCGTAAACTTTGCGTCCAATATCGCGGCGCTGGTTGTGTACTTACTGCATGGACAAGTACTGTTTGCGGTTGGAATTCCAGCCATGCTCTGTGCGATTTTGGGGTATCAGGTGGGTGCTCATATGGCTCTGCGCGGCGGCGCAAGAGTGGTACGGGGACTGATTTTTGTAGTTCTCGGCATTTTACTTGTCAAAACAGGCTATACCGTACTGATGCCAGCTGTATAGAGGTGGGGTTCCTGTTTTTATAAAAGTAAAATTTTTGTTTTTGCAAAAGTATTTCAGGGAAAACCTTGTACATTACGTGAATATCATTGCATTTTATAGCGAATCCTGCTATAATCCTTTTTAGATGAAAACCGTTTTCGGAGGAAGATACGTATGAAATTAGGCATTGTAGGTCTGCCAAATGTAGGTAAATCGACTTTATTTAACGCCATTACCAATGCAGGTGCTGAGAGCGCAAATTATCCATTTTGCACCATTGATCCCAATGTGGGTATGGTTGCTGTTCCAGATTATCGTTTACAGCCGCTGACCGATCTCTATCATGCCAAAAAGACAACCCCAGCTGTAGTTGAATTTGTAGATATTGCAGGTCTTGTGCGCGGTGCTTCCAAGGGGGAGGGCCTGGGGAATAAGTTCCTGTCGCATATTCGTGAGGTCGATGCAATCGTACATGTAGTTCGCTGCTTTGAAAATGAGAATATTGTGCATGTAGATGGCTCGGTTGACCCTGCACGCGATATTGAGACTATCAATCTGGAATTGATCCTTTCCGATATCGAGCATATCGATCGCAGACTCGACCGCACCCGCAAGGCGGCAAAGGCGGATAAGAAGCTTGCAGCAGACGTACAGATTTTGGAAGAACTCAAGGCACATCTTGAGGAAGGAAAGACTGCACGTACTTTCTCCGGTTTTTTGGACGATGATGATGTACGCCGCGTGCTGAATGAGTCGGATCTGCTCACTGCAAAGAAGGTTATTTATGCCGCCAATATGGATGAAGCTGGATTTACAGGAGATAAGGCGGAAAATGCACGTCTCAGCGCTGTACAGAAGATTGCAGAGGATGAAGGTGCAATGGTTCTTCCGATTTGTGCAAAGCTGGAGGAGGATATCACCAGTCTGGAGCCGGAAGAAAAGGAAATGTTTCTGTCTGATTTGGGATTGGAGGAATCTGGTCTCGATCGCCTGATTCGGGTATGTTATGATCTTTTGGGGCTGATGAGCTATCTGACTGCTGGAGAGCAGGAGGTTCGTGCATGGACGATTGAAAAGGGAACCAAGGCACCGCAGGCAGCAGGAAAGATTCATACGGACTTTGAACGCGGATTTATTCGTGCAGAGGTCGTTTCCTATGACGATTTAATGGCATGCGGCTCACTGGCAGCAGCGCGAGAGAAGGGGCTTGTTCGTTCTGAGGGTAAGGAGTACGTCATGCAAGATGGCGACGTTGTTTTGTTCCGCTTTAATGTGTAAGCGGCAATCTATTTTGGGGGCGTGCAAGCGTCCCCTTTTTAGAAGGTACGATGGCTGTTTTAATTTGCAGCTGCGTCGAATAGAATACAGATATCCATGATTTATGAATGGGGGAGAGATGCAACGTATGGATGGACATAACAAAGATATATCTGTTGATGATATTTTGAATGAATATGCACAAATGGCAGGGAATCAAAGACCGCCGCAAAAGCCGCATACGACCATAGAACCTAGTGGAGATCAGGTGTGGAGACCGGAGTCACATGGACCGCAGCAGGAGTCACTGAGACATGTAGACCCACAGCCCGTCATGCAGTCATCCGGAAAAAGAAATGCACAGTCTGCTGGACAGCGTGGAGCAAAGGGAGCTGCACAAGCTGCGGCGAAGAAAAAATCGCAGCCTGCTGTGCCATCCGGTGGAAAAAATAAGAAGTCTGGCAAATCAGGTGACCAGAAAAAAAAGAAGAAAACTGGAATGATTGTGCTTGCAGTATTGCTGGCACTCGCTGGAGTGAGTGCAGGCGGCGTGCTCGGATATACCTATCTTACAAATACGATTTTTTATGGTGTCACGGCAGGTTCTGTTGAGGTTGGTGGACTGACTCTTGCACAAGCTGCCGAGAAAATAAAGCGGGAAGCTGAGCCGATGGTAGAAAATGGAATCATTCCGGTGCAAATCCATGATAAGCAGTATGAAATTGCGATTCGTGATGTCACAGGTGGATTAGATGCACTAGAAAGTGCACAGGCAGCCTTTGAGGTAGGGCATACAGGCAATGTCATAGAGCGTGTGCAGGAAACTGTGACAGCGCTTTTTGGCGGTCAGGAGAGTAAGCTGGTTATCAAACTTGACGAGGCAGGGCTTCAGGCAAAGCTCGATGCCATTGCAGCGGAGGCGTTGACACAACCTCAGCCGGAAACATGGGAACTGCAGGGCAGCAATCTGATTTTGACCATGCCGAAGCCGGGAGTCAGCTTTGACCGCAATCAGGTACAAAATGCAATTGTAGATAAAATTACAAAGACCATGGACTTTACACCTTATGTTGTAGAAACACAGCTGACAGAGCCGGCACCGCTGGACGTTGCAGCGCTCAAGCAAAAGGTAGATCGCCCAGCAGTCAATGCCATTGTAGATAAGACCGATGGAAAGACCATTATTCCCGAACAAAATGGAATCGTAATGGACGTTGCACAGGCACAGGCGGTGATTGGAGACGGCAGTGCGGAACAGTATACCATTCCGGTTACTGTCACACCGGCAAAGGTGACGAAAGAGGTTTTGGATCGTGCCCTGTTCCGCGATGTCTTGGCAAGTACTTCTACCACGCTCAATACAGGGAATACACAGAGAACCAATAATGTAACACTGGCTGCAAAGTATATGAATGGCACAATTTTGAATCCGGGAGAGGAGTTCTCTTATAATGATGTTGTGGGAGCGCGTACACCCGAACGTGGATTCAAGTCCGCAGGTGCGTATGCAAATGGCAAACTGATTGATGAAGTGGGTGGAGGCGTGTGTCAGCCATCTTCGACTTTGTATATGGCTGTTTTGCGTGCTGACCTTGAGGTCACAGAGCGTACTAACCATTCGCTTACGGTTGCCTATACGCCACTTGGACAGGATGCGACGGTGAGTTATGGCAGTTTGGACTTTAAGTTCAAGAATAATACAGATTATCCCATTAAGATTGTAGCTGTCCGCGAAGGCAGTGAGATGAAAACCAAGATTTTGGGTACAAAGGTAGATGATAAGACCGTAAAGCTAGAAACCGAAATTTTGGAGACATTGACGCCAACAACGGTCGAAAAGAAAGATGCTTCTCTGGAGCCGGGCACCAAAAAGGTCGATCAAACCGCTGCAACTGGATATAAGACGGTGACTTATAAGTATGTAACGGTTAATGGAGAAACCAAAAAAGAGGTTGCGAATCATTCCAGTTATAGAAAGCGTGACAAGGTTGTGCTGGTGGGACCGGATAAAACCAAACCGCCAGTGGCGCCATCAGATCCCAATGCGTCCACGAATCCGTCAACAGATCCAACGACACCACAGGGGGGCGGGACAACACAGCCACCCTCCAATGGTGCTGCAAATGGCAGCACCACAACGGGTGGTGCCGTTACGCCGCCAGAGTCATCTGGTTCAGCAGAGCAGCCCGAGGCTGTACCGCCGCCGGAAATTTGAGCACTCTGAGAAAGGAAGAAATAAAGTTTGGAATCCTATAATTTACGCAGACGAGCCAAATTGATTGCAAAGCAAAGTGTGATGCGTAATTTGGTACAGGTCATGGGTGCGGTACTTGCTTGCGCACTGCCGTTTATACTGACCAATAGCTTCGTCAGCAATTATCTGTTATCTACGGGAAAGGTCGCATTGCCAATCCTTATGTATGTTGGCAGTATTGTACTGCTTGTACTGCCAATGCTTTATGGTGTGATGGCATTTCTTGGCGAGGTTTTACTCGTGGGAAATTCTTCGGTTTTGCGGGCATTCGATGCGCTGACCAGTATGCAGATGTATCTGCGCAGTCTGCGCCTTGGATTGTGTATCCTCCTGCGTACCGTCCTTTGGATGAGTATTCCGTTTGGTGTGACAGCACTCTATATTTATATGTTGTTGAGCCAAAATCCAGAGATGATTGCAAATGAGCAAACCTTTGCTATATTGCTCATGCAGTCGGTGGGATTGTATAGCCTTGTCAGTATTCCGTTTACCGCACGTGTCATCTGCTATTTGGGTGCATATCCGCTGATGATGCGAGATCCTGCACTTGGTGCATGGAAGGCAACAAAGCAGTCTGCACGTATCCTCAAAGGACATTGGGGAAAAATGATTGTGTTTGTGGTAAGCTTTGTCGGCTGGGAGCTTTTTGGCGTTTGGACGATGGGAATTGGCATGCTGTTTTATTGGGGATATTTGCTCGCTGCATTCCTCATCTATTTTCAGATGGTGGAGCAGGGAGACCGTATTCCGCCAATGCAGTAAATATAAGGTGCTCGCTTGTCGTATATTGCGACAAGCGGGCATTTTGCTGTTTTCAGGAATTTCCATAAAATATATTGATTACACCTCGAAATTCCGTTATGATATAAAGTAGATTGGATAAATAGAGGAGGAGCGAGATAAAATGGAGAAAAAGCCGTATTATATCTCAACAGCGATTGCCTATACATCGGCAAAGCCGCATATTGGCAACACCTATGAGATTATTCTTGCTGATGCGATTGCGCGCTATAAGCGTATGATGGGGTATGATGTATATTTTCAGACAGGAACCGATGAGCATGGACAGAAGATTCAGGACAAGGCAGCGCAAGCTGGCATTACCCCACAACAATATGTAGATAATGTTGCAGGGGAGATCAAAAGCATCTGGGATCTCATGAATACCACCTATGACCGCTTTGTACGCACCACCGATCCGATGCATGTGGAAAAGGTGCAGAAGATTTTCAAGAAGCTTTATGAGCAAGGCGATATTTATAAGGGCTCCTATAAGGGAAAATATTGTACACCTTGTGAATCTTTCTGGACAGAGAGCCAGCTCGTAGACGGTAAGTGTCCGGATTGCGGCAGACCGGTTGAGGACGCAGAGGAGGAAGCATATTTCTTCCGTATGAGTAAGTATGCCGATCGTCTGATGAAGCATATTGAGGCCAATCCAGACTTTATTCAGCCGGAATCCCGTAAGAATGAGATGGTCAATAACTTCTTGAAGCCGGGCTTGCAGGATCTTTGTGTGTCCAGAACCTCCTTTAACTGGGGTGTGCCGGTCACATTTGATGACAAGCATGTTGTCTACGTTTGGCTCGATGCGCTTACAAACTATATTACTTTCTGCGGCTACGATCCGGACGGGAATCATGATGCGCACTATCAGAAATATTGGCCGGCAGATGTGCATTTGATCGGTAAGGATATCATTCGCTTCCACACGATTTATTGGCCGATTTTCCTAATGGCGCTCGGAGAAGAATTGCCGAAGCAGGTCTTTGGGCATCCATGGCTGCTCGTTGGTGATGGAAAAATGTCCAAGTCTGCGGGCAATGTCATCTATGCAGATGATTTGGTAAAGTATTTCGGCGTAGATGCGGTGCGTTACTATGTACTGCATGAAATCCCGTTTGCAAATGATGGTGTGCTGACCTATGAAATGATGATGGAACGCATCAATGCCGAGCTTGCCAATGTACTGGGCAATCTGGTCAACCGTACCATTGCAATGGATCATAAATATTTTGATGGAAAAATCATGGAGCCATGTGCGGCAGAGCCGGTAGATGAGGAGCTTCGAAGCATGGCGCTTGCCCTGCCGAGTCGTGTGGAGGCAAAGATGCAGGGACTGCATGTTGCAGATGCAATAGATGAAATCTTTACGCTGCTGCGCCGTTCGAACAAATATATTGATGAAACCATGCCTTGGGCACTCGCGAAAGATGAGAGCAAAAAAGCGCGTCTGGGTACTGTGCTCTACAATCTTTTGGAATCCATTCGCTTTGCGGCAACGATGCTCAAGCCTTATCTGCCGGATACTGCGGACAAGATTTTTGCACAGCTGGGAGTCGAAAATACAGGCGTAGAGTCCTTGACCTCTTTTGGCGGTATGCCGGTTGGCGGTACGGTTGGACAGGCTGAGATTCTGTTTGGCAGAATTGACATTGCCAAGAAGCTGGAAGAAATCCTTGGGACACAGGAAACGTCCGATAAGAAGGAAAAGAAGCAGGAAAAGGCTGGCAAGAAGGAAGAAAAGAAGGCAAAAAAGGTCGAGATTCCAGAGGGCTGCATTACCATTGATGAATTTGCCAAGGTAGAAATGACCGTGTGCAAGGTGCTTGCCTGTGAGAATGTGCCCAAGAGCGAAAAGCTTCTCAAGTTCCAGCTCAATGATGGCACAGAGGTAACCCGTCAAATCCTGTCCGGTATTGCAAAATATTATAAGGCAGAAGACCTGATAGGAAAGACACTGGTTGCCTGCACCAATCTGCCTCCGCGCAAGATGATGGGACAGGAATCCAATGGTATGATTTTGTCTGCTGTGCGGGAGCTGGCAGACGGTGAGGAAGAGCTGCATTTGGTCATGCTGGAGGATACCGTACCAGCGGGCGCAAAATTGTGCTGAAGATTACAGAATCATACAAATGATATGAGTTTGGAAAGGGCGCGGAAAAAATTCCTGTGCCCTTTTGCTGTTGCAAAAGAAATGGGAGGCATATATTTTTGATTGTATTTGATACGCATGCACACTATGATGATGTGTGTTTTGATGCAGACCGAGATGCCCTGCTGGCATCTATGCCGGATAACGGCGTTGGGCTGATTCTCAATCCAGGCTGTGACTTGGAGAGCAGCCGAAAGGCGGTTCAGTATGCAAATCAGTATCCATGGGTTTATGCCGCGGTGGGATATCATCCGGAAAATATAGAGGATTTGAGTGATGAGGTGTTGTCGGAGCATCTGCATGAACTGGAAGCGCTGGCGGTTGACCCGCGTGTAAAGGCGATTGGGGAAATTGGATTGGATTATTACTGGTGCAAGGACTCCGGCGCACGCAAGCGCCAGCAGGAGGTTTTCCGAATGCAGATGCGCATGGCAAAGCGTTTGGGCCTGCCTGTGATTGTCCATGACCGGGAAGCACATCTGGATAGTTTGACGATTGTGGAGCAGTATCCAGAGGTACCCTGTGTATTCCATTGCTATTCAGGCTCGGCAGAGTTTGCAAAGCAGCTGTTAGCATGCGGGTGTATGCTGTCCTTTACTGGGGTCATTACCTTTAAGAACAGCAAGAAGGCGCGTGAGGCTGTGGAGGTGATTCCGCTTGACCGATTGATGATTGAGACAGATGCGCCCTATATGGCGCCGGAACCCTATCGCGGCAAGCGCAACTCCTCTCTGTATGTACATCGCATGGCAGAGATGATTGCGGAAATCAAGGGGATTTCCGTGGAAGAAGTGGCAAAAACCACAACAGAAAATGGAAAACGATTTTTTGCCATTCATGATGTGGTATGTGAATGCCGCACAATTTTGTGTGAGGAAAACAAAGATGAATGTAGAACTGAAAGCATTTAACCGAAAAGAGGTTTTACAGTATTTGCAGTGGACGGGCAGTGAGATTCCGCAGGAGGTTGATGCGATGATTGATGACTGTATGGCGGAGACTCTGCGCGTGATAGAGCCGCGCTATACCTATCGCATCTTTTCGATAGATCGAGAAAATCAGACACCACATATTGCTTTTGTTGGCAATGATGTATCGGAAATGCTGTCGGATTGTGAGCGGGTGATTTTTCTTGCTGCGACTCTGGGAAATGGATTGGAACTTGTCATTCGCCGTGCACAGGTGCGGGATATGTCCCGTGCTGTGGTGCTGGACTGCTGTGGTTCGGCTGCAATCGAGGCTGTGTGTGATCAGGCAGAACGGGAAATCACAGAAGCGATGGGAGAGCCTATCCATTTGACCGATCGCTTTAGCCCGGGCTATGGAGACCTGCCTATTTTATTGCAGGACGAGTTGATTCGAACCGTGGACGCACCGCGTAAAATCGGTTTGACAGTTACCAGTACACATATTTTAACACCGCGCAAGTCGGTGACAGCGCTGATTGGCATTGCAGACAAGCCACAAAGCAGGCGTTTTCGCGGCTGTGCGTATTGCTCGATGTTTGAAACCTGTGCATTTCGAAAGGCGGGAAAAACCTGTGGGAGAGAATAATCAAAAAAATCGGCTGTGGTATTTGGACGGGGCAATGGGAACCATGCTGCAAAGTGCCGGACTGGAGACCGGACGTGCTCCGGAAGGTCTCAATCTATCTGACCCCGAACTGATTACAAAAATACATCGTGAGTATTTGGACGTGGGCGCACAAATTTTATACACCAACACCTTTGGCGCAAATCGTGAAAAACTGGCACATGAAGGACTGTCAGTAGAAGAAACCGTTGCGGCAGGTGTGGCATGTGCAAAGCGGGCAGTACATGCTTTTTGCCAAGACAATCCACAGGCAGAGTGTCCAAGAGTTGCACTCGATATTGGTCCGATTGGGCAGCTGTTAGAGCCATACGGCACGTTGGCTTTTGAAGATGCCTATGATATTTTCCGTGAAGTCATTTTGGCAGGGAAAGATGCGGATATTATCGTGTTTGAAACCATGACCGATTTGTATGAGGTCAAGGCAGCGGTGCTTGCGGCGAAGGAAAACAGTGATAAGCCTGTTTTTGTGACCATGACCTTTGAGCCAAATCACCGCACCTTTACAGGCTGCTCAGTAGATGCGATGTGTGCAGTCTTGGAAGGATTGGGTGTGGACGCTCTGGGTGTCAACTGCTCTCTGGGACCCGAGGAACTGTACCCCATTGTGCAAGAAATCTGTGAACTTACCACATTGCCCCTCATTGTCAAGGCAAACGCGGGTCTGCCAGATCCGGAAACGGGGGAATACAGCATTACACCGGAGCAGTTTGCGGCACAGATGGCGCACTTTGTACCACTCGGGGTGTGCTATCTGGGCGGCTGCTGCGGGACACGTCCTGACTTTATCCGGCAAATTATAGCAGAGACACAGGGACAGATTCCAGAGCAAAGAGAAATTCGCCGCCGGACGGTGGTATGTACCCCAACAGAAACGGTTGTAGTCGATGGCGTGCGGGTCATTGGAGAGCGCATCAATCCTACAGGAAAGAAGCGCTTTCAGCAGGCGCTGAGAGAAGGGGATTTGGATTATATACTCGCACAGGCGGTAGAACAGGCAGATGCAGGGGCACATATTTTAGATGTTAATGTCGGACTGCCGGGTGTGGACGAGCCGGAAATGATGGTGCGTGTGGTCAAAGCAATCCAGTCGGTAACAGATTTGCCGCTGCAAATCGACTCGTCCAACAGCGATGCCCTTGCGGCGGGTCTGCGTGTGGTCAACGGTAAGGCAATCGTCAACTCTGTCAATGGAGAACCAGAAGTCTTAGAGCGCGTTTTGCCAATTGTCAAGAAGTATGGTGCGGCTGTGATTGGACTGACCATGGATCAAAACGGGATTCCCGCAACAGCGGAGCAGCGTTTTGCCATTGCAGAGCGCATCTTAAAGGCAGCATGTTCTTATGGAATCCCAAAAGAAGATGTGTTTATTGACTGTTTGACGCTTACCATTTCAGCAGAGCAGGACAAGGCGGTTGAAACTTTGCGTGCAATGGAAATGGTGCGTGATCGGCTAGGGCTGCACTGTACGCTGGGGGTTTCCAATATTTCCTTTGGACTGCCTAATCGAACCCTAATCACGACCAGCTTTTTGACATTGGCAATGGCATCTGGCTTGGATTTACCGATTGTCAATCCGAATACGGCTGCCATTATGGATACCATACGTGCATTTAATGTACTTTACAATCGTGACCGCAACGCGGAAGCCTATATTGCTGCTTATACGAAGGAAACAGAACCTGCGCGGGCAGTCACCTTACAGGCAGACGAAGAACAGACGACCCTGCCGCGTGCTGTGGACAAAGGACTGAAGGAAGAGGCACGCCGTTTGACGGTGCAGCTTTTGGCACAGGGAAAGACCGAACTGGATATTGTAAATGAGCTATTGATTCCTGCCCTTGATGTGGTGGGCGGACGCTTTGAACGAGGAGAAATTTTCCTGCCGCAGCTTATCAATTCGGCGGGTGCGGCGCAGGAGGCGTTTGAAATCATCCGCACAGAGATGGCGAAAAAAGGGACTGTGGCGGTCTGCAAGGGTACCGTGATTGTTGCAACGGTCAAGGGGGATATCCATGATATCGGCAAGAATATTGTCAAAACCATTGTCGAAAATTATGGATATCGTGTCATCGACCTTGGACGAGATGTTCCAATCGAAACGGTGGTACAAACTGCAATTCGGGAAGATGTGCACCTGATTGGGCTGTCGGCGCTGATGACAACGACATTGGCCAATATGGAAGAGACCATTCATGCCTTGCGTACGAGTGAACATCCCTGTAAAATCTGGGTAGGCGGCGCGGTTCTGACGCCAGAATATGCAAAAAAGATGGGTGCAGACTTCTATGCGCGGGATGCGCGGGAGTCGGTTGATATTTGTAAAGAAGTATTGGGGTAAACAAGATGGATTTAAGAGAGTATCTAGCGCATAAAACCTTATTATTTGACGGTGCGATGGGAACCTATTTTCGTGCAGTTTATGCAGATGAGATGGGAAAATGCGAACTTGCAAATTGTACGGCACCAGAGCGGGTCACACAGGTGCATAACGCCTATTTAGAATGTGGGGCGCGTGCAATCAAAACCAATACCTTTGCTGCCAATACGCGTGCCTTGGAATGTGGATTCGATCAGGTGCGCGAGGTCATTACACAGGGCTGGAGACTTGCCGTGCAAGCAGCAGAGCCTTATAGAGCCTTTGTGTTTGCTGATATTGGACCGATTATAGATGCAAATGGAGAGTATGAACAGATTGTGGAGGTTTTTCTGAATCTGGGAGCAAAAAACTTTTTGTTTGAAACATTGTCTGAGGACAGCGATCTTTATGGTCTTGCCGCATATATTAAAGCAAGATGTCCAGATGCTTTCATTATCGCATCATTTGCGGTTTCTCCAGATGGATTTACCAGAACAGGATTACCGATTCGCCCGCTTTTGCAGCGCGTAACCGCTTGTCAGCTCATTGATGCCACAGGTTTCAATTGTATTTCAGGTCCTAGTCATTTGCTTGCACAGGTACGAAAGCATATAGACCTCTTTGTTGGTGCGCAGCGCACACAATCGGAATCGATTGTGTGCAGTGTCATGCCAAATGCAGGCTATCCGACAATTGTAGATGGGCGTACCTTTTTTGAGACACGTCCCGAATATTTTGCAGCGCGTATGGGAGAGATTTTGGCGGCAGGTGTGAAAATTGTAGGTGGATGCTGCGGAACAACTCCAGAACATATCCGTCTAACAGCGGAGATTTTACACGAAACTGAGGTTCAGCCCATAGAGCCTGCAAAACCAGATATTCATATTCCACACAATGTGAAAAACCGCCTGATTAGTAAGCTGCGAAGGGGGAAACGAATCATTGCGGTGGAACTGGATCCGCCAAGTGATGCAAATTTGGAAAAATTTATGGCAGGTGCCAGAACGCTCCGTGAAGCCGGAGTGGACGCGATAACCATTGCGGATTGTCCAATTGCGCGTCCCTGTATGGACAGTTCAATGCTTGCGGCAAAGCTGCATCGGGAGCTTGGAATCGATCCGATTCCGCATATGACCTGCCGTGACCGCAATATCAATGCGACCAAAGCGCTTCTTTTGGGGTTGTCCGCAGAGGGCGTTCATAATGTATTAACTGTGACAGGTGACCCTATTCCGTCTGCTGAGCGGGATGAGGTCAAAGGTGTATTTTCGTTCAATTCAGCTGTCCTTGCAGGATATATTCGCTCTTTGGGAGAACAGGGCATTACAGCACCGTTTCATGTGTTTGGCGCGCTCAATGTCAATGCGGCAAATTTTGCGGTAGAGCTGCAAAGGGCAAAGCGAAAGGAAGAGCAGGGTGTTTGTGGCTTTTTGACACAGCCTGTATTTACAACACGGGCATTTGAAAATCTCATGCAGGCACATGAGGAATTGCAAGGTGATATTTTAGGAGGCGTAATTCCTATTGTCAGCCATCGCAATGCTTTGTTTATGAGCAATGAGATTGCCGGTATTGAAATCTCACAGGCTGTGATTGACCGATATGAAGGCTTGAACCGCGAGGAGGCAGAGGAGCTGGCAGTAGAGCTCTCGGTTCAGCTTGCGAAAAAGATGGTTCCCTATACAACGGGCTGGTATTTCATAACCCCATTTCAGAGGGTTGCGCTTATGACACGAATTTTGCGCAAACTGAATCAGGAAATGACAGAAAATAGCCAATAACAATTGTAAACATTGTGCAAACTGTTGCAGAATTTCTTGAACAAGACCTCTGTTTTTGTTAGAATAAAAGAAACAGAAAAACACTTTGACAACAAGAATTGAGGATGTGTTTTCATGAATATTATGTTTTTCCTAACCCTTAAAAGCGATGTTACCTATCTCTATGATGATATGGGACTCAAGGAGGGTTTGGACAAATTGCAGGAGAGTGGTTATCATGCAATTCCGCTGATTTCCAGAGAGGGAGAATATATTGGAACGGTTACAGAGGGTGATTTCCTCTGGATGATGTGTACATGTGGAGAAATCATTGGAAAGAAGAGAACCGTATCTTTACAAATGCGTGATTTGCCGCGCCGATGCGATAATAAGGCAGTTGCGGCAAATGCACAGGTTGTGGATCTGCTGTCCCATGCGTCGAATCAAAACTTTGTACCTGTCATTGATGACCGCAATATGTTTGTGGGTATCGTGACCAGAAAAAAGATTTTTGAGTATTGCAAAGACCTGCTGAAAAACGAAGAAAAGTTAAAAAGCACCAGCGCCTGAAGGACACTGGTGTGAGTTTGTCCAAAGACTACGGTTTTTAGAGGCGTCCGCCGCGCAAAGTGCTTTGGATGAAGAATGCCCGAAATCGCGCATCAATGTGCGGTTTTGGGCATTTTACTGAATTTTATGCGCACTATAGGTACGAAATACTTTGTTCATAGTCTGAAATCAGTGTATTCGAAGGCCATTCTGATATTTTTCTTTGAAGCACAGTGCTTGTGAAAATGCAAAACCCTATGTACATTGAATTTTGACATGCTGTGTGCAGATGCTGTCCAAGAACCGGATTCTGGAACCACATCAATCCCATCATTCATTTTTGGAATGATGGGATTTTTTATGGCATTTTGGCAAGCGGAATGGTAATGAGAAGTTCAAAAATACCCTGATTACGTGCAATATGAAAGGTTCCGCCATACCGCATCGCGATTTCCTGCAAGCTGGGCAATCCATGCCCGTGATTTTTTCGGTCTGCTTTGCTGCTTGGCGGCAGGGTATTTGTCTTTAATGGGGAATGGTCAATGGTTGGATTGCAGATGCGAAGCACAAACAATCCTTTATCAGCACGAGTTTGTAGGGAGAGCCGGCGTTCTGAAAAAGGCAGCAGCATACATGCTTCCATGGCATTGTCCATACCGTTTGCAAACAAGGCACAGAGGTCAATAGGCTGTATGGGGAGATGCTTGGGCAGGGCAATGGTGTATTGTGCCGTGATTTGCTGTTGTTCTATTTGGGTCATCTTATTTTGCAAAACGGCATTCACGATTTGATTTTCGCAATACACAGTATGGGATTGCATGGCTGGTGTATTTATGAGTGCCTCGATGTAGGTACGCAAAGAAGCATCGTCCAGCCCACGCATAGTTTGCAGGTGGTTTGCCATATCGTGCCGCAATCGGCGTACCGCAAGCTGAGACTGTTCTAGTTGGTCATAATAGGTACGGTTGACCTCGTAGAGTGTATTTGCCTGTAAAAGCTGCTCGTGTCTGGACAGCAAACGAATGACATATAAATTCATGCAGACAGACAGCAGGATTGCCGGCGTCATAAGAAGTGTTTGCAGATCAAAAAAGTGAGAAAAGGCAACTTGCAGTGCAGATTGTCCCCAATTGGGCTGAAGCATGGGAAAGGCAATACAGAGCAAAAGGACGGAAAAGGTGAAAAGGCTCATAAGCAGTGACACACGCCAGAGGGGTGGGGAGAGAATCGGAATCTCATTGGTACAGATTTTCACATATCGAAACAGCAGCCAAAGCATGAGGAGGATAAAAACTTGAATGCTATGAAGAGTTGTATGTACTTGTGCATGAGAAGCAGATCCAGAAAGGCTTGGGGCCAATAGTGTGATGAGTCCGCTCAGTGACACAGAAAGGACATAGAGATTCAGAAGCAGAGAGAGCCGTGCGAGCAAAGAGCCTTGGACACAAAGCCACAGGATACCAAAAAAGAAAGGGAGCAGATAGAGAAGATTTGGGTCGGCAGTGTAGATGGGTAAAGAGGGAGCAATGGACAAGATGACAATGCGCGCAAGACGGAAAAAGATGCCGTGACGCAAGGGAAGAAACGTGCCCAGCAGCTTTTCATAAAGCATGCCGCAGGTAAGAACCAGAATCAGGTTGCCAAAAAAGAGAAGCATTATCATAGCAATAGACCACGGGCACAGGATTCCAGAACCGATTGGCGATTGGAGCGGCTGATGGGAAGCTGGATACTGCCTAGAAAGACGGCATGATTTTCGATGCGGTCTATGGCGCCGATGCGCACCAGATAGCGCTGGTGGATTCGTATGAATTCATCTGAAAGACGTTCGGCTACCCGATCCAGCTTATCGTAAAATGTATATTCTGTATGTACTGTGACGAGGTGAATCAACCGGCGGTCACTGAAAAAATAGCGGATATCCGAAAAAGGGATACGGTAGAGCCCCTCATGATTTTGTACCACAAAGGCTGTGACCTGTTCCTGCTGTTGCTGTACACGCGTTAGGACATGAACGAGTTTATCGGTTTTTAGAGGTTTCATAAGATAGTCAAACGCACAAACCGAATATCCGTCAAACACATAGTCGGGGTATCCGGTTAAGAATACGATTGGAATATGGATATGTAGAGCACGAATCTGTTTGGCGGTTTCCATTCCAGAAATCCCACTCATTTCGATATCCAGAAAAAGAAGATCCAACGTGTCAGGGTGCTTTTGCAGCCATGAAAGCACTCCTTCGCCGGAAGAGAATTCATAGCAAATACAGTTGGGGGAAAGCCGTTCCAGTGCACTGTGCAGTGCAAAGCGCGATTCCATTGCGTCATCGCAGATTCCAATACGAAGCATGATAAATCCCTTTCGATATCAATGGTTATGTCCTTATTATAGCAAATTTGAATATCTTTTGCATCTCAGCCAGTTCCAAATTTGACATATAATCTGCAAAAGTTTACAAGGATATTTGGCAGCTGCAAAAAATATCCAGCGGCATACCAGTTTTGACAATGCGGTTTGCGTGTTTCGCAGGACATCGGTATTATGGAACTATAGAAATGAAAGGAGTGAAAATCATGATGCTGCAAGTAAAGAATCTGCATAAATCCTATCAGATTGGAAAACAGAATTATGAGGTGCTGAAAGGGGTTTCACTGACTGTGGAACAGGGAGAGCTGGTTGCCGTAATGGGTCCCTCTGGTTCTGGAAAAACAACACTGCTCAATTGTATTTCCCGCTATATTCCGTTTGAGTCAGGAGAAATTTTGCTGGGAGATATCGCGCTGGCTGCATTAAATGAAAATGAGATTGCCAGAGTTCGCAATACACGTCTTGGATTTGTCTTTCAGGATTTTATGCTTTTAGATGGATTGACAGTACGGGATAACATTATGCTGCCGCGTATCATTGGGGGGAATACAGATGGAGATATGGAACAAACCGCTGATAATCTCTGCAAAATGTTTGGAATTGATGCAATCAAGCACAAATATCCGGCTGAAATCTCGGGCGGAGAACGCCAAAGGACGGCTGTGGCACGTGCGCTGATCAATCACCCGCTGATGATTTTGGCAGATGAGCCAACGGGAAACTTGGATTCGAAATCTTCGAGAGCAGTTATTCGGGCATTTGAGCAGGCAAAGCAGGAACTGGGAGCCACGATTTTTATGGTGACACACGATTCCTTTGCGGCTTCTTATTGTGACCGTGTCATATTGATGCAGGACGGTGTCGTATATCAGCAGTTGCAGAGTAAAGGAGACTGTGCCGCATTTCAGGACGAACTGCTGGGTGCAATCAAAAATATGAGCAGGGAGTGAACTGTATGCAAACCTTTCATGAAGTATATGCTGCCTTGCGGCGCAAAAACTGGGCACAGTATCGCCTTTTGACGAACTGCTGCTTCTTTTCGGTTCTGCTGATTACAGCCTATGTGACGATGATGCGCTCGCCAACGATTCTCAATGTATTGCCGGAAGGCGGCGATTCACGCAAACAGGTGATGATGATTTTTGTGCTTGCCTGTGTAGGATGCGCTGTATTTACTACATATGCCAGTGCCATTTTCTTTCGCCAAAAATCACGGGAAATTGGTGTATTTTTACTGTTGGGTGCAACCCGAAAACAGATATGTAAGCTATTATTTGCAGACCTCGCACGAATCGCTGCAATCTCTTGTCTTTCAGGTGCACTATTGGGTGCACCACTCGCATGGGGAATATGGTTTTTGTTCCGCTTGTTTGTGGTGGATAGTGAGGAAATGCCGTTGACTTTTGATTCACAGGCATATCTGTTTGCATTGGTTTTTTCCATTTTTGTGGTTGTGATGCTCTTTGGCATGGGAACACGTTTTATTCGGCGCACCAATATTATAGATGTGGTCAATACATCACATAAAACAGAGCCGATTCGGGAGGTAAAGGCTTGGTATGGCAGTGTTGGGATTTTTCTCATGGTAGTGGGCGGCTTACTGGGCTATCTGATGCCGAGTTTTTTTGTGCTTGTTCTGCACTGGTATGCGGCCGGGTGGATTGATGGTATTTTTTATGTGCCCCTGTTTATTGGGCTTTATATGGTGCTGCTGCATACCGTGGTCAATGGATTTCAAAAAGGGAAAAGCCGTTATCGGCATTTGATTTCTACTGCGATGATGAAGTTTCAAGGACGGCAGACTGTGCGCAATATGTTAGTGATTACTGTACTGCTGGCGGGTGCGTATTTTGGGTTGTTCTATACACCGATGCTGGGAACAGGTGCAATCATTGAATTTGCACAGCGCCCCATTGATTATGCGTTTCACTATCGAAATGACCAGACCAATATGATACAGAGAGCAGAGATAGAACAGCTGGCAAAGGAGGAAAATGTACAGATTACAAGCTGGACACAGGCGCAGATCGCAGAACTTGGAGTGGACGGAACGACACAGGTGGAGCGCGAAACAGCACTTGGTGTAACGTATGAAACATTATATGTAGAAATGCTGGCATCAACAGGTTTCATGTCGGAAAGCGCGTATGAAGCGTTGACAGGACAAGATGCGGTGGTGGAAAAGGGACACGTGAAAACGGTTGTAGATGATAATGGGGGGACACGGTGGAGAACCGACCCAAATATCACACGTGTAGAGAATCTGGTCACGGGACAGGTACTGCACGTAGAGCCGGATATTGACAGCCCGCTCCAATATAGTATGCTCATTGGCTACTATGTTCTCAATGATGAGGACTATGCTGCAATCTCGAAAGGCTTGCTGCCAGACTGGCAGGAAACTATGGTATTTTTTAACGTAGCGGACAGTGATGCAAGCTATCCCTTTGCCAAACGATTGTTTGATGAAATCGTCGACCGCTCCGGACCGGAGGTAGAGCAGTATGATGCGTTTAATTATGGCGCACAAATATATGCCCAAAGCCAAGGGGAAACGTATTATTATGCGCGGGAGAACCTGAAAGCAGCAGGACTTCAGCATATTGATTATGCAGAGCGGGATTCTTCGGAATTTCGATTGTACTGGAAGTATATGCCGCAATTTCGGGTATTCGATCAAAATGATTTCGTGCGTACAACTGCGGTGTTCCTAATGCTGTTTATTTTTATTGCAATCATTTGCTTTGCGGCAGTCATTATCATTGCCTATACGCGCTGCATAACGATTGCGATGGGAAATATTGAACTGTATGAGGATTTAAGACGTTTGGGTGCAAGCCGTGCGTATTTATTGGAAACCGTGCGCGGGCAGGTCAGCCGTATCTTCTTTATGCCTTGTCTGGTCGGTACGTTGGGGATTCTGGCGCTGTATATCATGATTTTATATTTCAATGACAATACTTTGTCTTTTCATGAAATTGCAGGGTTGGGTGTCAGCGGTATTTTAGTATTGGCAGTGTCCGCACTCCTGTATGGTGTTTATCGTATTTCCAGACGTAAGGTTTGTGAGATTTTAGGTGTATGATAGCGGGTGAGAATCCTATTGCCGTATGTACAAAGCCGATTCCTGTAGAAGCTGACAATGATGACGCGGCGCGGAGAATGTGGCGGAACACCTGAAAAAACGATAATTATTATATAATTATTTGTGCAATATATTGAAAGTGCGGCGGGGAAGTGCTATGATATGAACAAGGAGTGTTGTAAGAGATACAGCATTGGAAATCATAAAGGAGGAAAATAGAAATCATGAAAAAGTCATATCGTTTGATAAGCGGAGTGACAGCTGGTGTACTCGCTGTGGGTCTCATGGGAGCGGGACAAGCAGCAGATGCCTCCGCCCCTGCAAAGGCATATCAGAATCAGGCAGCAACGCCGCATTATGATATTGCCAAGAGAACCGAAAAAGCAACCGTAGACGGAAAGTTAGACGATGGTGTGTGGAAAACGGTTGCGGCCCTGTCAGGTGATTTCCATTTTCCTTGGGACGCAAAGGAAGCACCCCTGACGGTATTTAAGGGTTATCATGATGGTACAAGCTTTTATTTTGGATTTGAAATTACAGACGCAGATGTTGTGGTAGAGGAAGCGTGGAAGGCTGATGAAAGTACGGTTGATGCCGAAGACCGTGCAGAGTTGTTCTTTGCCGGTGGAAGTGTAGATAAGCCAACGCCAAAGGGTATGCCGCTGTATTATGGCATTGAAATCGATCCCAAGGGGCGCGTACACGACTATTCGATTGAATACTACCGCAAGTTTGACAGCAAATGGAATTTGAGCGGACTGGAGACAAAGGGAGTTCAAACAGACACAGGATATGTAGTAGAAGGCAAAATCCCGCTCAAATCCTTGCAGGATTTGGGACTGATTCAGAATGATGTCATGCGTGCAGGCGTATACCGTGCGGAATTTTCTGCCCCCAAGAAGGATGAGAAAGATCCGGTGATGGAATGGATTTCTTGGGTCGATCCCAAGACAGAAGCGCCAGATTATCATGTGGATTCTTCATTTGGCGAATTTAGATTCCTAAAATAATGAGTAGAAGAAATTTCCCCATCATTCATTTGAAATGATGGGGAAATTTTTAGATGAAGGAATTGTGTTTTGCACGACCGAAGAAAAATAGATATTGCTGCATGACTCCGTTGAAAGGGGCATACTGTGCAAATGGATAGCCGTTTGGATAATGCGTATCGAGTACACGGTTGATCCAGACATCTTTTGGAAATGCGTCCAGCCGATGAAAACCAAACAGCATCACGCAGTGTGCAATCTTAGTGCCAACCCCATGAAAAGCGAGCAGAGACTGCAAAAGTTCATGGTCAGACTGTTGGGTGAGTTCCGCAAACTGTGAGGGATTTTGACAGACAAACTGTGCAGCTTTTTGGATGTAGGGGAGACGATAGCCAAGCCCGCAGGAGGCGAGGGTATCTGGATCTAAAGCAGCGAGTTGGGACGGTGTTGGAAATGCGTAGAGTATTTGTCCCTGTTCCTCTCCGATGGGAGTACCGGCAGCAGTGCATAAGGCTTCTACCGATTTTCGAATGGCGGGAATCGATTTACGCTGTGAGAGGAGAAAGGTAATCAGCATTTCCCAAGGGTCTTGCTGTAAGATACGGATACCGCGTCCATATTCGGCAGCTTGTGTCAAATAGGAATCAGATGGCAGGATTTTGGAACGCAGTGCGGTATAATTGCGGTCAAAATCAAAGTAAGTATGCCAGAGGTCATCGAACTCGGCTTGTGTGCAGGTAAGTTCTAGACGATTGGGAGCACGCTGAGAGAGGATGACTGTGTGTTTTCCGGCAAAGATGCGACACTGATTGTCTGCGAGCGGGTACCAGCGAAAGCATTGACCGCTTTGTGCAATTTTTATTGCATCAAAATCATCTGTTAATTGAATTTCCATCGAAATACCTCGGATTTTGTCATTTTTAATGGGAATAGTATAACAGAGATAGGAGTGAGATGCAAATGAATTTCAAAAACTTCTGTAAGCCATTGCGAAAAAATAGAGCGAAACACTTCGAAATAACGTGTAAAGCAAATAATATTTAACCAATTTGTGAACTTTTGTGTGGGTACATTGAACCGCAAGGAAAACACGGGTATAATAAAAGTAATCTAAATTTAAGGTGGCTTTTTATATGTTAGATTTCTTACGTCGTTTGATGTATGGCCGCTATGGAAACGATGCACTGAACCAGTTTTTGATTGTCACAGCAGGTATCCTGTTTATCCCTTGGATTTTTACCCGTTGGGTTATGATTTCGTGGGTGATTTTGGCAATCATTGTGGTTGTGTATTTTCGAATGTTTTCCAGAAATTGTTATAAGCGTGCTTCTGAAAATCAGAGGTTTTTGACATGGTTCACGCCGTTCCAGAGAAAAATGGCTGGAAGAAAAATGCAGATGCAGGATAAACAGCACCGCTATTATAAATGCCCTTCTTGCTCAAAAACCTTGCGTGTACCACGCGGTCGAGGTCGAATTGAGATCACTTGTCCCCATTGTAAACGAAAATTTGTCAAGAAAACCTAAAAGTTTTGCCAGAAAAGCACTTGCCCTTTTGTTTGTTTTGCGCCATAATAGAATTGTAGTGAAATTATGACAAAACTGATTACTTTAAGGGGGCAACAAACAATGACAGTAGAACAGCTGACAGCAAAAGTCTATGAGAAACTAAAAGATAAGGATTTTGGTTCTGAAATGGGACGCCTGCTTGCCATTCAGGTGAATTTGACCGGAAGGATTGGCGGCGTATTCTATATTGAAATTTTGGATGGTCGGCTGTCTGTCATGCCGTATGAATATATTGACCGAGATGCTGTACTTTCTATGACAATGACAAATTGTGGAAAGTTGTTGTCTGGCAAGCTGGATATGCAGGAAGCATATCATGCAGGAAAAGTCAAGATTGAGGGCGATATGGATAAGGTTTTGATTCTGACTCGTTTGCTCATGCAGTAAAAAAAACTCCGTTTTATCTTGTGATAAAGCGGAGCTTTTTTAGTTTCTGTCAATCAGATTCTCGAATTCGTTCAACAACGCTTTGCTTTTGCATGAGATGATAGGAAATCAGGGGCAGCGCAATACCTAGAAGTACAAATACAGGGAATATGATAAGAATGGGGACAATGGTAAAGCGATAGCGAAAGAACCAGAACATATTGCTAAGCATGCTCCCAACAAGCGGTGCACCTGCAATGCTGAGAAACAGTGTGATGGTAAGAGAGCCTAGGGTATAAAGCAGACCTTCCAGTATCAGCATATGTTTTAGTTGTCTGCCTGTCATGCCAATGGCTTGTAAAACTGCAAATTCGCGCCTGCGTGTGATGATGCCGGTCAGGATTGCATTGAAAAAATTGAGGATACCGACCAGTCCGACAATAAAGCTTAATAAGCTGCCAAGCAGAAGAAACATGGAACGGAAGCCATCAAATTCAGCGGCATAGGTAAATTTGCTTTCATAGTCAAATTCATCCTGATTTTGTGTGAAAGAGGAAAGAAAGTGCTCCATCTCCGCGGTAGCTGCATCATTTTTCATGTTGAAAGCGTACAGCATTACATTTGCTGTATGTGTATCTTCGATGAAAGTTTGGTCACCCAGCACAAACTCATCTGCACCAAAATAGCGGTAAGAGAGCGGATAGGGCACGCTGACAAGTGCGGTGACTGTATAGGAAATATCTCGGTAACTCTTAGCGCGTGCGTGAAAGCTGTTGTCATCAGGAAGGTTGTCAGGGTCAAGGATTTCACCCGTCACATCATCAACATATTCCCAAGAATCTACGTGACGCAGAGTAATGGTATCGCCAAGCTTTGCCCAATGGCTGTCCATCAGGGGGGTACCATAGTCGTCTTCGCTATAAACTGCTGCAATGTTGTGTTCTGAAGTGTCCAAGGTAGAAATGTCGCCTGCCAGCACCCGCAGCTTGCTGCGGGCAAATGCCTCCATACCAAAAAGCTGTGCATTTCGTGCGACTCTGCCGTCCGGCATTTTTTCCAATCCGGAAAGCGTCTGCGATTGCTGTTCCGGATCTAAGAAATAGGAGGTACTTTTTCGGAAATAATCCTCTGTGATGAATTCCTGTACAGCGGTCGTCAGTCCATAAACCCTGCCGCCCTCTGCGATGCCCTCCTGTGCGAGAATCATATCCAGCATGGATTCCGGAACCGAGGTTTCGGAAGAAAGCTGCGTGGAAGATTGAAAATAGCTGGAATTTGCAAATACAAAGTCACTGACCATTTTGTTTGCCAAATATTTATCCATATCAAAGCCGTTGGTAAATGTGACTGTAAGCTGAAGCAGCAGGACTGCAAGCGAGAGGGAGGTGATGGTAAGCACCGTTTTTTTACGGTTGCGTCCAAGATTTGCCCATGCCATGTGGGAAAGCTTTGCGCCGCGTGTATGTCGTTCTGCTTTGCGGGACTGTATGCTGCCGTCTGTATAGCGAATGGCTTCTATGGCAGAAACCCTGCCTGCCATACGTGCAGGCTTTAGGCAGGAAACCAGAACCGTGCACAAAGAAAATAGCGCAGAAAGGATAAAGATCCAAGGACTGAGTGACAGGTCATTTGCGGAGAGACCATTAAGCCTATGTATGATAATGGGAGTGAGTTTTGCGCCAATGAGATAACCAAGGATAAGCCCAATGGGAATCCCGATAAAAGAGAGGATCAGAACCTGTCCACGGATAATTCGCCGAAGCTGCTTTCCGGTTGTACCAATGGTTTTTAGAAGTCCGTAAAAGCGAATATCTGTGGTAACAGAAATCTGAAATACATTGTAAATGATAAGATAACCTGTAAACAGGATCAGCAGCAGAAGCCCAATCATGATGATGGCCGTGACAGGATCGAGATTTTCGTCCAGTTGTGTGCTGGTATAGCCCCAGTTGATACCTGTAGGAATATAATGCGCCTCACTGCGTGACATGGTTTGGTAGCCATGATTTTGTAAAAGGGTATCCAGCTTTTGTGCAATTTGAGAAGAATTAGAAAACAGAATATCCATATTCCAAGTATTTGTCATGCCATCGGCGGCGGGGGAGGGCACGTGCAGGGTTTCGAAAATCTCCTCTGCCCGACTTTCCGGAATTAAGACATGATTGGCAACAATGGCATCATCATATTCCCACCAGCCGGACAGGATAAAGGTTTGTGTTGTTGGACGACCGTCCACATCAAAGGTGATGGTAAATTCTGTGCCAAGTACAGGTTCTACGCCTAAAAGTTCTAAAACATGGGTGTCCGTAGCAGCTTCGTTTGTGCCTTCACGCGGTAATCTGCCTTCCTTGGGGTCACAAAACATAAAATGTGCCTGTGCGGCATCGCTATAACCGATTTCCACATGGCTCTTTTGAAAGGGAGCGTTTTTGGGCATTCCGACAAACCGCCGCAGTCCGTATTGTTTGATGATAGGGTCAGCGCGCAGTTCCTCATATTGTTCTTTGGTCAGGTATTTGATAGAGGCGTGACTCCACCCTCCGGCTTGGCGGAAGTTGGACTGTTGGAAGGCATGATTGATGGATAGTGCAATTGTAAAAAGTGAGGTAAATAGAATAGAGGTCAGTACGATTGCCAAAATCGCAATCAGGTTACGGGTGCGATTGGCGCAGAACGAACGTATAGAAAGACGCCGGATACAGGCACGATTTGGAACATGACGCATGGGAATCACCTCCGGATCTGTCCGTCTTCAATGCGGATAATACGGTCTGCCAACTGTGCAATTTCTTCATTGTGCGTAATCATGACGATAGTTTGCCCGAATTTTGTACTGGTGATTTTGAGAAGGGATAGAACATCTTGTGAAGTGTGTGAATCTAAATTGCCTGTCGGCTCGTCTGCCAAAATGATTGCGGGCTTCGTGGCAAGGGCGCGTGCAATGGCAACGCGCTGTTGTTGTCCGCCGGAAAGCTGACTGGGCAGTCGGTTGTGCATGGAAGTCAATCCAAGCATTTCCGAGATTTGTTGAATATAAGTATGGTCAACGGCATTTCCGTCAAGCTCAATGGGAAGTACAATATTTTCAAATACATTGAGGACAGGAACAAGGTTATAGCTTTGAAATACAAAGCCAATTTTTCGGCGGCGGAAAATGGTCAGAGCATCGTCTTTTAGAGAAAAGATATCTTGACCATCTACAAAGACCTGACCGGAGGTAGGACGATCGAGACCGCCCAACATATGCAGCAGTGTAGATTTTCCAGAACCAGATGTACCAACGATGGAAACGAATTCCCCGACTTCAACAGATAGATCGATGCCGTCCAATGCACGCACTTCGGTATCTTTTGTACCATAATATTTTGTGAGTGCCTTTGTTTGTAAGATTGGCATAGAGATGACCTCCTTGATGTTTTGAACTGTCTTTATCATACCAAAACAATCTTACCATACCGTGACAAGGACGAAAGAAAATCTAACAGTTGTGTAAGAATTTGGAAAAACTGAAAAACAGAGCAATTAAAATGCCGGTCTTTTTATAAGACCGGCAAGATTTTAGATATCCCTTGGCAGGAATGCAGAGAATTTTGCACCATGCCCAGAAATAGAAGATAATTTGATGTATCCATTTTGCTTGTGGAGAATTTCTCGTGTGAGATACAAGCCAATCCCTACGCCGGGCACCGATGCCATTTCGGGAGAGCGATAGAAGCGGGAAAATATTTTTGCGTGCTCATGTTCTGCAATGCCAGCACCAGTATCCTCCACAACAATGGCACAGAAAAATTCAAATACTTCTGTAAATACTCGAATGCTGCCACCAGAGGGGGTGTACTTGATGGCGTTGTCAATCAGATTGCCAATGGCTTCGGCAGTCCATTTGGGATCAAAAACAGCATAAATATCAGAAAACTCCACCGTAAAATCAATATTATTTCGTTGTGCTTCTGGTGCGAAGCTATCTTCCAGATGGTGCAGCAAATCGGAAAGAGGACTGTATATGGGGGATACCTGCACCATACCGGACTCCAAACGAGAGGTTTTTACAAGAGAGTCGATGAGAAATCCAAGTTTTTCGGTTTGGGAGATTGCTTGCTCGACCAATGCGCGCTGCCCGTCTGTCAGGGGTTCCTCGGCAAGCAGCCCCGTATAAAGCAGGATATTGGCAATGGGCGTGCGGGACTGATGCGCGATGTCGCCAATCAATGCTTGAATCCGTGCTCGGTCGGTATCGAGTGCATTGCGGGAGAGTATGCTGGCAGATAAAAACTGTGAAAATTTTTGTTCAGTACGAGAAATTTGACTTTCATCATAACGGGAAGGCTGAAATGTTCCAGAAATTGCGGAATCCAATATCTTGTCCAGACGATCCAGTACATGCTGTGCATGAAAATACAGGAGCATTGCAGAAAAAAGGAAAAGGCAGCCAACAAAGAAAATTATCAGACTAAGCATCGGTTGCCTCCCACAGATAGCCGATTCCGTAAACGGTACGAATGTAAATTGGATTTTTGGGATTCGGTTCCAATTTGCTGCGCAGACGGCGAATGGTGACAGAAAGTGTGTTTTCATCTACAAAATCACCGCCATTCCAAACGCGATCCATTAAGAATTCCCGCGTAAGCACATGACCACTGTTTTCAATTAAAAATCGTAGCAAACGCTGTTCGGTGCGGCTGAGAGATAAGGGAACTCCGGAACGTGTAAAAATTTGCTGGTCAAAGTCCAGTGTAAGTGCACCGATTTTCACAAGACAGTCAGAGGCAGGTTGTTTTGAACGACGAAGTGCTGCTTCAACGCGAGCGCGCAAAACCGCAAGACGAAACGGTTTTGTGATATAGTCATCTGCACCACACTCCAGCCCTGCTACTTCATCATATTCAGTATCTCTGGCGGTTAGAAATAAAATCGGCACTAAGGAGGTTTGACGTACTTCACGGCAAAGAGCAATGCCTGTGCCGTCAGGAAGGTTGATATCCAAAAGAAGCAGGTCGAAGGCATGCTGGCTCAAGAGTGTACGTGCTTCCTTTAGGCTGCTGCATGCAGTAATCTGTCCAGAGGCGCGCAAAGCCAATGTGATGCCTTGCGAGAGTGCCATATCGTCCTCTAAAAGTAAAATTTGATACAAGACAGACACTCCTTATTCCGATTTCCAGCGTTTGAGCTGTGGAAACAGTTCGTGCAGCAGATTTGAGGCTTCTTCCAGACACATATCCGGATTGGAGTCGCAAAAAAGGGGGACACACTGGACAATCATTTCTTCCATTGTGCAGTCCGCAGTAAATGCACCATTGGCATAGCAGCGAATACAATAGTCCGGATTTTTAGAGCCATCTGTTTCAGTACCGTACATATAAGGGGACAGCGGCATACGGCAGCTTTGACAAAATTTCATACATTCCATAAGAGTCATCCTTGGTTTTGTTTTTTTTATCATACTGCCATAGATAAAATCCGTCAAGAGTTGCCCAGTGCTTCTGCAAGCTTTTGCAGTGCTTTTTTCTCAATGCGGGAAATATAAGAGCGTGAGATTCCAAGTTTTTTTGCAACATCTTTTTGTGTCAGGGGCTCTTCTCCTCCAATCCCATAGCGCAAAATGAGAATGCGCCGTTCCCGCTCTGTGAGACAGCGCTCCAGACACGCGTACATCATTTGATAGCGATCACTCATCTCGACGAGGTGTAAGCGTTCATCTTCTACACTGATGGTATCCATGAGGGAGAGAGAACTGCCATCACCGTCTGTGTCCTGTGTTTCGTCCAAAGAGACTTCATTTTGTGTTTTGCGTCCTGCGCGAAAATACATGAGGATTTCATTTGCTATCCTCACACAAATGCGTCTCATCATATAGGGTGTTTTGTGCACCGTGTAAAATCACATGAGCAGAGTGACCGTCCCATATGACTTTATGGACTGCCGCACGAATCAGGACACGTTTTTGTTCTGTTGTAAGTAAACTGCTTTGTGAGAAAGAGAGGCACATTTGTGTCAGTGTGCTGTTTTCCTGTGGCATCGGAGCAGTTTGCAGAGCGGTAATTTGGGAGTCGAGTCTACTGTTTTGTTCGTGCAGCTCCTCGATGCGTTTTTGGATATGCACAGCAGCAGGGCTATGTTCAAAATCTGCAAGGGAATCAACCAAGGCTGTGATTTTATGTTGGATTTCCAGCTGTGCCTGATATAAATGCGCCTGTGCGTGCATGGCTTGTGATTGATTTTGCAGCATCAGCTGTTCTTCCTGCGCCAATTGCTTCAAAAGATGTTTGGTGTCAAAGGCTAGGTGACTGATATGGGTGAGCACGGCATCATCTATGAAATTTCCGCTGAGATTGTTATGGCTGCATAACGCTTTTTTACTGCGCTCTTTGCATTTACAGATATACGTATACGTTCCGGTCTTTGCAGAGACTTTGGGATACATACGGCTGCCGCAGGTGCACCAGAGAAGTCCGGTTAAAAGGGCGGTATTGCGGCGGGGCTTGTGGTATGCTCTGCACTGGTTGCGCGCAAGGGATTGCTGTACTGCAATCCACTTATGTGAGGGAATCAAACCGGAATGTTGTCCGACCGATATGATCCATTCATGGATAGGAAGATATACTGTGGAGTGCCCCTTTTCCTGATGGGTACGATTGTATGCCAAAATGCCATGTATGCCATCAAAAGCTGCGGAAGGAGAAAACAATTCGGCTTTTTTTTCAATAAAATATTGGTAGGCATCTTGGTCTGCAATGAGATAGACCGGATTTTGCAAGATGGATTTAATAGAAAAGCGGGTAAAATTCCGCCCTGTTTTTGTCTTGACCTGCTGCCGCAGAAGTTCAGTTTCTGTTTTGGTGAGAGAGTCGGTTTCCGAATAGAGTGCATAGATTTTTTGAATGATTTGTGACTCCTCTGGAATCAGCTTGAGATGACAGGATTTTTTACGTTTTCCGTCCAATGACAGGGTTTGTGTATGCGTAGAAGTGTAACCGGTTGGAGTTGTACCGCCAAGCCACCGACCTGTTTTGGCAAGTTCGTGCATGTTATCGTGAATACGTTCGGCGATGGTTTCTCGTTCCAGTTGACTGAATACTGAGGCAATATACATCATAGCGCGTCCCATCGGGCTGGAGGTATCAAATTGTTCTCGAATTGAGATAAAATCGATTTTGAGTCTTCCCAGCTCTTCAATTAGGCAGGAAAAGTCACTGATATTGCGGCTAATGCGGTCCAGTCGGTAGACAACAATTGCTTTGAATTGCAGTTTGTGAGCGGCTTCCATCATTTTTTGAAAATCAGGACGATTGATATTACCGCCAGAGAACCCTTCATCTTCAAATATAATGGCATTTTGTGCATAAGAGATGCCAAAGGTCGTGGTGATATAGGAAAGACATAGATCGATTTGATTGTTGATACTCTCGCCTTTTCCTGTAAAACGAGACTTTCGAGAATAAATGGCAATGACATCTTGTTTTTGCTGCATTGTGCGTGCTCCTTTCAACGGATATCAGTCCTATTATATGAAAGGGATAAGAGGAAAACCTCTTTGGTCTATCATAAACATTTTCATGCATAGTATGGAACGGGAAACTATGAAATAGGAGGCAGAGAAAATGGCAAAGGGTGTTTCCATTATTCTATATGCACCAGAGAACAAAGAGACACAACAAAAACTGGAACGTCAATTGGCAGGTGTATATGCAGAAAATATCATAGCAGCACTGAATAAATTAAACTGCGCGCCAGAACAAAAACAAGGTGTTCTGAGAAGTGTGATGGATGCGATATCAACAAACGAACGAGAGAAAAAAGAATCGTAAATAAAGAAAAGCCTTTTGCAAGATGAGATTTTGCAGAAGGCTTTTGGATTTTATAAAGAAATTCGGATATATTGCACAATTTACAAGAGAAGAAATTTAGCATATTGACAATAAGAAAGAAAAATACTATAATTAACTTTGTTAACTTGTTGGGAGGACTTAGGACTATGAAACGGACAGATTGGCTGCAAATGCTCGCCTATCAGCAGGAACTGCATCATCTAGCCAGAGCATTACTGTCACAGGAAAAAACGCAGACCCTGACAGCAAGTGAGCGAGAATTGCTGGCAAGGCTTTATTTAGAGCCTGATGAGAGTACACCACTTGCATTGAGCAGACAGAGTGGAATGAAAAAAGAGGCTGTAAGCCGGTGCCTGAAAAAGCTGTTTGAAAAAGGTTATATTCAAAAGGAAAAGCACCCAACAGATGAAAGAAGCTATATGCTTTCTATTACGCAGAGCGGAGAAGCCGAGCTCGGTAAAAATTATAGTGCAATTTTACAGCCGTTATATGATGTAAAACGGCAAATGGGTTCAAAATTTGACTTGATGTTTGAACTGATCCACATCGCAAATACAAGCACTGGAGAATAAATAGGATAAAACGATTTGGGAGGTAGTTTGATTGCGATTTTATGATATGTTGCAGTTAGATGCTGCGGTGTTAAAAGAAAAGATCCATGTGTGTGAAACAGCAGGAGAACGTCGAAGGATATGGTTAGCGATGGCAATGCGCTCACTGTTGATCGTTCTATTTGCAATTATATTCGTTGGGGTGCTTGGAAGCGTCTTTGGAGCAGAGAATAATCCGATGGGTGTTTCCTTGTTCTGTATCCTTCTTGGAATCCGTTTTGTAGATTTTGGATATTGTATCAAAGATTCTATGGCAACGTTAGCACTGGCTTTGACAATCTTGTTGATTGCTCCGGTCGCTGCTACAGCGGTCAATCCAATCATAGCGTCATGTATTCATTTTTGTGCGTTTTTGACTCTCTTATTGATGACTACGGACAAGCCGGAACTTGGAAACGGTGGCTTGTTTGGGTTTGCTTATGTTTTTCTCACGGGCAATCCGGTTACAGGTGCGGCTTTTTGGAGCCGTGCAGAATTAACAGTAGTGGGGTATCTTTTATGTGGTGCAGTTCTCTATTTTAAGCATCATGATAAGAATAAAGAAATTCGATTTCATCAGATTGCTGCACAGTTTACAATGTCTCAGGAAAAAAGCCGTTGGCAGCTGCGTATGGCTTTAGGAGTCAGTTTGGTATTGACTTTGGGAAGCTTGTTCGAGATGGAGCGATTTATGTGGATGGGATTTGCCTGCATATCGTTGTTCTCTGGTTATCCCAATGTTAACATCAAGGAACGTGTTTGGCAGCGTATTTTGGGCGTTGTTGTGGGCTCGTCTATCTTCTTTGTCATCTATCAGGTAATACCGGAAGCGTTGCATAGCTTTTTGGGACCGGTTGGTGGTCTGTGTCTGGGATTTTCCACAGATTATCGTTATAAGACAGCACTGAACTGTTTTGGTGCGCTCATGATGGCTGCTGGAGTATACGGTATTCAAAATGCCGTTCTGCTGCGGATTCAAAATAATATATTGGGTATCATATTGGGACTGTTATTTATCTTTTTGTATCAGAAGCTGGTAGATCAGCGGTTTGAGGCAGATTCCCTCAATACAGAGCAGACAACGGCTTGACTGAAAAGAGGTATGCATTGGTGTGAGGATAGCATTTTCAATGCAGCGGGCTGCATAGGTGGCTAGTCTCACTCCTTTGTCGGGCTTATAGGAACTGACAGCCTTGATGAGCCCAATCGTGCCGATAGAAATCAGGTCATCTTGGTCGGAAGGGTCTGCGTAGTATTTCTTGAACAGCTGCGGCAAAGGGAAAAGAATAAAAATTGTGTATATGAGAGCAAGTAAAAAAGAAGCGGTTGTAAACAAACCGCTTCTTTTTTTTGTTTTTATTTTGTGGGACTCAATGCCTTTGTCATAGAATCTAAAATCTGTTCACGTTCAAATGGCTTATAGACAAAGCCTCTTGCACCGATTTCCTTTGCTTCGTCCATAGTATCATCATAAGCAAGAGAAGAAACCATTAGGATACAAGCCTCTGGATGCTCCTGCAAAATTGCACGTGCAGCTTCTAAACCGTCCATACCGGGCATGATGATATCCATTGTAATCAAATCGGGCTGAACCTCGGTGTATTTTTGAATGGCTTCTTCTCCAGTGCGGCAATAAGCAGCGATTTCAAAATCCGTTCCTTCCAAGATTTTGCTAAGCTGGATTTGTACTACACGGGAGTCATCTACGACCATGATTTTTTTCATAATAAGTTTCCTCCTTCAGGAAAAACTAATAATTCAAGATTTTTTATGAAGCGGTTGCTCTGCTTGCATTTGTGTATTTGCATGATCAAGTGGCTGTTCTGCTTGATGAATCACTTGTGCGTTTTCATGTTGGTCGCTGGTATAGTTTAGGATAAGCTGCTCACCAGTTCCAGAGGGGGTATATCGCCCAAGATGAAAGTTTGGAACACCAAAACGAGAAGCAATATGTGTTGCGTTAAATAGACCGGCGGCAATTTGCCCACAAAGGACATTAAAATATTCTTTGGCGAAATCTTCAATATCCTCTTGGGCAATATGTTCTTCCTGCATCATATATTGTGTGAGCCTTGTAAGTAAAGCAACCTCTGCACAAAGTGCGATGCTGGCCTGATATCCACCTTCAAATGTTGTGTATAAGGTATACACTTCGTTGTTTTCAGGAGTTTCTTCCTGCGGACATAGTTGGATCCCAGCCACTTGTTGGGTAATATCCTGCAAGACCTGATCTAAAATTTTTTGAAACTGGGCTTGAGAGATTGTATTCATGCGAGTGCCTCCTTTACAGGCAATTAGCACCTTTATATTAGTTTGATAGAACCTTGCGATAGTTGAATGATACAGTTACGCTCTAGGTGCTCAAGCTGTATGGACTGGGTATCAATCGTGACAGTGGTACTAGGGTGGATCGATGTACAAATTACACGCCGAGAATCCGATTCTTCGAACTGTGCGTTAATTGCCTCAAAATCCTGATCAAATTTCTTGAGTTTCATCTTTGTAACATATAATTTAAGACGCTGTTCAGATAGCTGTGATTTTTTTGCTGGACTGTCTGGCTTGGGTTCAAGCTTTGCAATTGCAGCTTCAATTTGTGCAAGTTCCTCAAGCAGCTGCTCCCGCTCAAACGCTTCACAAGGCAGTCCACCCAAAATGAGAGTGGTAGCGGTTTCATTTTTGGAACCAACAGTAGTTGCCGAGATTTCCTTAGATGCACGAATGGTACCGCCGATAATTGTGCCCCGTCCGGAGCGGACAAGGACATCGGTATCACTGTATACGTTGCAGTTGATGATACAATCGGTTTGGATACCTTCGCGTGCATAGGCATAACAGTTCTCTAAATATTTTGAATAGATACGCTGATGTGCTCGAATAATTGCCCGGTCTTGACCAGTTACCCCGCAGGCAACAACGAGATTTCCGCCAGCTTCTACGGTTGCGGCTTCTACAACGCCGTCAACCTGTATATTTCCGGCAGCACGTACCGTAAAGCCGCTTGTAATATCTCCTCGAACATGGACATCGCCTAAAAAATTGATATTTCCGATAGAATAGTCTACATCTCCGGGAACATCTAATACCGCGCGCACCTGAAAGCTGCGAACGGAAAATTCAACGTGACCGGTGCAGCTTGCCAGCAGTTTGGTACCGTCCTCTGATAAAGCAGTGTTGCGCCCCTGAGGAATGGGGGGCTTTACGCCGTTGTGCGCGTGCAGAATAGAGCCTGTTACTGTATTGCCGTCTACACCTGGGGTTTCAAGCTTGATATCGCAGATGACGTCGCCCTCTTGGACATTGTGAACGAGATTTAATGAAGTATAGTCCACCTGATTATATTCGTCAACCACAACTTCGTGTTCGATTACACGTGGAAAATGGTCAATAACTTCTCCGTCTACGCCATCAACCGGATAAACGCCGCGTGCAATCGGAAAAATATGAAAATACCGATTTTCCAGCGTGGGAAGAGATTCCAAAAGTGCGGTATCCAGACCAAAGCTTACTTTGAACTGCTTGAGCGTTTGTGAGAGCATATTCTTATCAAACTCTTGTCCCTGCCCGATAGGAGGGTAAATGATGATCCATGCAGCCATCTGATTTTGAGAGAGGTGTACATTGATTTGTGCATCTAAATCAGGAATTTCCTCGGCAGCGGCAGCAACAGAAATCATCCATGTACGTTTTTGGGCAGAACGATCAAGCAGCTGCCGGAAAGATGACGCCTCATGTGCCAGTTCCTCTGGTGACAGGGGAAGTTCCGAATAGTCAGCGGGGGAGAGTTCAAGCTGTATAGGGGGGAGGTTTTCTGTTTGGTCTGCCTGTCTCTGCCAAAGCTGATGGAGCGCGTGATCCTCTGGGAGGACGATATGCGTTGGATCAGGCTCTGGGAGCGTGGGTTCTTCGGCGATTTCGACAGCAGAGGGATCCTCAGTCAAAGGATCGAGTATAGACTCTGGTTGTGTTTCGTTATGTATTTCAGCGCCTTCATCAGCGGAACCGAAAAAACGTGATAAGATTTTCTTTGCAAAAATCATCAATGATAGCCCCCTTTAGGTAAAAAATAGGGAAAGAGCTTCTATAAGAACCTCATTATATAATATATCGACAAAGCTATTCAATACATAAGGAAATTAAAAATTTTTTAGGAAATTTTAGACGGGTATAGTATTTGTTACAGCAACATAAAATTCTGTCACAGGGAGGGAGTTAGATGACAGCACTTGAATATCGTTTGGCGGCTGCACTGATTCGGCGAATGTGGCAGCGTGGTATGATTTCAGAGGAGCAATATTTATGTGCCTACACATTTTTAGAGCAGGAGCAGGCTAAGGAGAGCTAGAATGAAACGAATTCAAAAGTTAAGAGAACAGATGCGTATGGGCAAATCTCTCTATGATTTACCGCTTCGTGTGACCTATTATGCGCGTGTTTCCACTGACAAGCTCGAGCAGCAGGGAAGTCTTAAAAATCAGGTACAGTACTATACAGAGCAAATCCAAAAGAACCGGAATTGGATCTTTGTTGAGGGCTATATTGATGAGGGAATTTCGGGAACCAGTACAGATAAGAGAGAGGATTTTTTACGTATGATTGCAGATGCACATTGTGGACGATTTGACTTTATTATCACCAAAGAAATTTCACGCTTCTCACGCAACACACTGGACAGTATTCGCTATACACAGGAATTACTGGAGGCAGGAGTTGGCGTTTTGTTCCAGAATGATAATATCAATACGCTCGATGCAGACAGTGAATTTCGGCTGGTGGTTATGGCTGGAGTGGCACAAGATGAGGTGCGCAAGCTATCGGAACGTCTCAAGTTTGGATTTCGTCAGTCTATTCGCAACGGGCATGTGTTGGGGAATGACTTGATGTGGGGATATGAAAAAAGGGGAGGTAAATTGTATATCAGAGAGGAAGAAGCGCAAATCGTCCGCCGTATATTTACGCTTTATGCGACGGGGCAATATGGTGTGCGCAGACTGGCGCAAAGACTAACAGAGGAGGGCTATACCAATCGGGCTGGAGAAGCCTTTAGTGAGGCAACCATTCGAAATATTTTGAAAAATCCGAAATACAAAGGCTGGTACTGCGGACATAAAACCGAGTCGGTAGATTATCGGACAAAGCGGCGTATCGTGCTTCAGCAGAAGGATTGGGTGCTCCATCCGGACGAAACTGTTCCCGCAATCGTTTCGGAGACCGTGTGGGAAAAGGCGAATGCAATATTGGAGTCCAGAGGAGCAAATGCAAGGGCACATACATACGCATATCAAAATCGGTATCCATATAGTGGAAAGATATTTTGTGAAAAGCATCAGACACCCTGCCATCGCAGAGCATTTCATACGGCGGAGGGAGAAACGGAATATTGGAGCTGTCGACTATATCGTCAGCAGGGGCGGGCGGGCTGCGACCTGCCAAATGTGCGCACAGAGGAATTAAACAGGGTTTTGAGTGCACTGTTTCCAGAGATTCCGATTGACCGGGAGAAAATTTTGGAACTGGTTTGGAAGGGCGTTCAAAAGACCGCATATAGTGGCGGATGTGCAGAACGTATGGCTGCCATTGACAGACAGCTTGTACAGGTTGTGCACAAAAAGGAAAGACTTTTGGAACTGAGTATAGAGGGGTTGCTGACAAATGAGGATTTTAAGGAACAGAATGATAGATTGAATGAACAGTATAGGATATTATGCAGACAACAAAAAGAAAATACAGCACAGCAAAAACAAGAGCAGACAGGGAAGGAAACCCTGATGCGGGTAATGGAGGAGGAGCTTGACGGAATCCTTCATGAAGAAGTGGCGGCGTCCATTTTACAAAAAGCCGTTGTTTGTGCTGACAGCACAAGGAAAAAAATACATTTATATGTGCAGTTTGGACGGGAGCAGATGGCGTCCGTCTATTTTTTACGTAAGCCATTTACCTTTTGCAGGGACTCTTGTTAACAATATGCGCAACTAAACGCAGGTTGTGCTCAATTAGCGTATCGCGCGCGGAACTGTCTCCATGCGCCAGCCGATTGAGACAGCTTTCTTCCTCCTCGGTGCTGAGTGGACGGGGGAAGGAGCCGCCTGAGCCTTGTACACGAAGCATAAAATACAATGCGTGCATCCAGAATAACATAAAAAAACGCCCCTTTCTGAGATAGAATAACTCTATTCTGGGTTAGGGTCGTCCCATGACAAACACTTTAGAAGCTTGAACGGGCGAAAACTTGAGGGCGCCAGAAAACACATGAATTTTTATCTAATGAACAAAAGCTGTCTCTTCTATGGGCAGCTTTTATTTTTTGCAGTCATAAATGCTTGACAAACTGTGCACAACTGTATATTATGTATATATACAGTATATATGAATACAACAGATGAGAGGAGGGGAGTCGTGAATCTGATTATTCGAAATACATCTGGGCAGCCGCTGTATGATCAAATTACAGCACAAATCAAGGCACTTATTTTATCCGGTGAACTTCGGGCAGGAGATATGCTGCCATCTATGCGTGCGTTGGCAAAGGATTTGCGTATCAGCGTGATTACGACAAAGCGCGCGTATGATGAGTTGGAACGAGAAGGATTTGTCGAAACTGTGCCGGGAAAAGGCTGTTTTGTGGCACAAGCAAATATTGAACTCATTCAAGAAGAAAATCTGAAACAAATTGAAAATCACTTGAATTGCTGCCTGAATCTTGCAGAACAGGCAGGGATATCTGTGGACGAACTGCATGAAATGCTGAATTTACTTGCGAAAGGAGAATGAATGATGGATGCAGTCGCTTTGCAAAATGTATCAAAGGAATATCCATCTTTTCTGTTGGACTCGGTTACATTCAATGTGCCAATGGGAAGTGTTGTAGGGCTTATTGGTGAAAATGGTGCCGGAAAATCGACTACAATTCGTCTGATTTTGGGGATGATACACCCAGATGACGGACAAATCACGGTATTGGGAAAGCAGGAAGCCTTGGATTATGAGCACATAGGGGTTGTATTTGATGAAAATTGCTTTCCGGCAACACTATCTGCAAGAGATGCGGGAAAGATTATGCGTGCATCTTATAAAACATGGTCGGAGTCTGTCTACGAAGGTTATCTCAAACGCTTTGATTTGCCGCCGAAGAAGATGATCAAGGACTATTCGCGAGGCATGCGTATGAAGCTTAGTATTGCAATGGCATTGTCACATGACAGCCGCCTCTTGGTGTTGGACGAGGCAACCAGTGGATTAGATCCTGTCGTGCGTGATGAAATTTTGGATATTTTCTATGATTTTATGCAAAATGAACAACATTCGATTTTGATGTCTTCCCATATTACAAGCGATTTGGAAAAAATATGTGATTATATTACCTTGATTCACAAGGGGAAAGTATACTTTCATGAAGAAAAAGATGTATTGCTTTCGCGATATGGTGTACTTCAATGTGAACAAAGGATATTAGAGACACTAGAGCCGGAGGCAGTACGGAGTGTGCGGCGCAGCCAATTTGGCATGCAGGCTTTGGTAGAGCGGGACAAAATCCCGCCGCATTTCCCCGTAGACCCGATTACACTGGATACGCTGCTGCTCTTTACAGCAAAGGAGGAATAACAGATGCTTGCACTGCTCTTAAAGGATTTGCTGAGTATGAAAAAGACATTAACAACCTATGGGGTTTTTCTGCTCGCCTATACAGCTTTTGGTATTTATGTGGGAGATGGTGGTGTTTTCCTGACACTTGCCCTTGTCATTTGTATTATGCTTCCAATCAACTCTCTAACAGTAGACGAACAGTGTCATTGGGAGCGCATGGCAGCCTGCATGCCTGTCTCATCGTTTGATATGGTACTGAGCAAATATTTATTGGCAATGATTGCTTTGTTTTCTGCTATGCTCCCTGCTTTTGCTGCATTGGCGCTTGGCACTGCCGGCGAGGGGCTGGCATCTGGTGTGACAGCACAGGATATCATTTTGATTGCCATGATGGGAATCTTTGTAACAGCGCTGCAAATGCCGTTTTTGCTGTGGCTAGGGGTGGAAAAAGGTCGTTTTGTGTGTATGGCGATTATTTTGCTGGTTTGTATGGGAGTCCCCCTGCTGACTTTACGCTCTAATTTTATCTCACGTGGCACAGAACGCTTTTTGGAACATATTTATAATGAAATGTCCAATCGGATACAACCTGGGTTTTGGATACTTGTGCTTCTGACGTTGCTTTTTCTTGCAGTGTCTATTCAAATCTCTATTTTTATTCAAAATAAAAAAGAAATCAAATAAAGAAAAAGACAGGCAGAGGAAAAGACACCTCTGCCTGCTGATCATTGTGCAAGTTGTTCAAAAATGGGAAGTGCGCGTGCAATGGTTTCGGTTTGCACGCAGTAGGAAATTCGGATATGTCCGGGGGCTCCAAAGTCGGTACCGGGAACGACCAGTAAATCTCGCTGCTTTGCCCGCTCACAAAAGGCATAATCATCGAGAGCAGGAACCTGTGGAAACATATAAAATGCTCCCTTTGGTTTGACACAGGAATAGCCATAGGCGGTCAGTGCATCATAGAGTAAGTCTCGATTCTTTGCATAGATGGATAAATCAGCAGTCAGACCACTGCACTGTGCCACAACACGCTGAAACAGGCTGGGCGCATTGACATACCCCAGAACGCGTCCTGCACCACAGAGTGCAGCGTAGGTTTGCTCAAAGTCGAGCACGGTATCTGGTAAGAGTATATAGCCGATGCGTTCACCGGGCAAGGATAGGGATTTTGAGTAGGAATAGCATACAAGAGTATTGTCATAATAATGCGGAAGAAAGGGAACCTCGGTCGCTGCATCATAGATCAGCTCCCTGTAAGGTTCATCTGAAATGAGAAAAATAGGATGCCCGATTTCATCGGATTTTTGTCTGAGCAGTGCGGCAAGCTGCCGAATAGTATCCGGTGCGTAAACCGCGCCGGAAGGATTGTTTGGGGAGTTTACAACAACGGCGCGCGTATGTGTGCTGATGGACTGCGCCAGCGCTTCGAAATCAATTTGGAAATCGGTCGTGCGAGCGGGAACAATTACAGCTTTGGCACCGGCACCATGCTCAATAAATACAAGATATTCCGGAAAATAAGGTGCAAGCACAATGAATTCATCTTCAGGGGAGGTCGTTAAGGTTTTGAAGCAAATGGATAATGCTGCTGCTGCGCCAACCGTCAGGTATAGATTTTGCGCGCCATAGTGCGTTCCAAAGCGTCGGTTCAGGTCATCTGCGATTGCAGTTCGCGCAAAATCCGCACCCTGTGCCGCGGTATAGCCATGAGTTTGGCTGGGTGCTTCGGTATTGAGAAGTTCTATAATCGTCTGTTTGATTGCTTCTGGTGCAGGAACATTTGGGTTTCCAATAGAAAAGTCAAATATATTTTCAGCGCCCACGATTGCGGCGCGCTGCTGCCCAAAAGCAAAGAGTTCGCGAATAGTAGAGCGCTTTTGTCCAAGTTCCAGCACAGAGGGGTTGAGCATAGAGATGTCCTCCTTGTTGCAAGTGTTTTTCTTTATTATAGCACTGTGTAAAAGTCCCTGCCAGTTTTATTTGCACATCTTGTAAAAATCTGTTACAATGACCAGACGGAGGGACATAAGATGGGTTATAATACATTGTCATTTGCACATGATTTTATAAGGCGCTATGTAAAACAGGGGGATTTTTGTATTGATGCGACAGCTGGCAGGGGGCGCGATACTGCGCTGCTGTGCAGTCTGGTTGGGCCATCGGGAAGCGTGTTGGCGTTTGATATACAGCAAAGTGCAGTTGCACAGACCGAGAAATTGCTTCAGGCACAAAATTTGCATGCGCAGGTGATTTTGGACAGCCATGCCAATATGGAGAAATATGCCGCACCGGAAAGTGTGGACTGCATTGTGTTCAACTTCGGACGACTGCCGGGTGGGGATCCGGATATCTTTACAACCGAGCAAAGTTCAATCCAAGCGATTGCGGCTGGACTGCGGCTGCTGAAATCAGGTGGGATTATGAGTTTATCTATTTATTATGGCGGCGCAAATGGATATGCCGAGAGAGATGCCATATTGCAGTATCTTCGGACAATAGATGACAGAAAATATTCCGTTTTGGTGGGGGATTGGGCAAATCGAACGGGGGATCCACCAATCCCTGTCTTTCTGTGGAAAGAATAGTTGTAGGTGATAACATATCAAACCTTTTTTGCGTAATATGATGTTATACTGAAAAAGATGGATAAAGGGCTTGTCAGTTATTTAATTCTATGGTAAAATAAAAAAGCTGTAAAAAGTAGCTTTGATATGGAGAAGTATCGAAGTGGTCATAACGAGCTCGACTCGAAATCGAGTTGGCGGTAACACGTCACGTGGGTTCGAATCCCACCTTCTCCGCCAAGAAAAAGGACTTCGGAAAATTCCGAAGTCCTTTTTGATTGTATTCAAGACAAGTCATAAGTGGATACCTTTCCGTGCTGTTGCACCCTAATAAATCTATAATGGTCTATAGCTTCGATTATCTGACATAGCAATAGAAAAATTTTTTCAGAAAAATGTTGACAATGGAGTTAGTGTATGCTAACATATATCCAGAGGTTAGTCAAGGCTAACACTCATAGGATTCATTTCTTTCTCTAATTCTCGAATCATTCCCGAGTGGACGGTATCCGCAGTATCGTCCACTGAGCGGGAATAAGAAATTTTTTTAATATGAAGTTAGTTACAGCTAACTTAAATAGGAGGACATACGATGTATTCGTTTGATTTGCTGCTGGCTGAGCACAGCGCACCTGTGCTGGCTGGTTTGAAAACGGCAAACCTCATTTCTTGCAGAAAAGAATGGTATCCCGATTTGCCGGAAATGCTCACAGTTTATCAACAGGCATTTGCAGCACGTGGTATATGCTTTCGGATTTTATGCAGCTGTGATTATCGCTTTTTGCTGCTTATATATCGGCCTGAGCGGTTGTTAAAGGATTTAGAAAGCGTGCAGGTACGAGAACTGCTGCAAAGATATCGCTACCCGATGTATAAAGGGCTGGATGCACTGATTGACCATTTAAGTGAACGAACCAGCAATCAGAAAGGATTTCCTCATGAAATTGGTGTATTTCTTGGATATCCGATTGAAGATGTGTATGGTTTTATTGAACAGCAGGGAAAGGACTGTAAGCTGAGCGGATACTGGAAGGTATATGGTGATGTACAAGCGGCGAGACGCTTGTTCCGCCAATTCGACCGATGCCGTGACACAACACGTGGTTATGTAGAACGTGGTATGACAATTTTAGAGTTGTTTGCTGCATAAAAATTGATATTCCTATTCAAATTATATTTTCAAATTGCAAAGGAGAACAATGCACATGAATCAAATCGCTGTTATTTATTGGAGCCAGACAGGAAATACCGAACAGATGGCAAATGCAATCTGTGAAGGTATCAAGAACACAGGAACAGAAGCCGTTTTACGGAATGTTTCCGAAATCTCTGCACAGGAAGCGGCGAGATATGACCGTATCGCGCTGGGCTGTCCTGCGATGGGGGCTGAAGTGCTGGAGGAAGCTGAATTTGAGCCGTTTTTTACTGAACTAGAAGGCAAGCTGGGTGGCAAGCGCGTCGCGCTGTTTGGCTCCTACGGCTGGGGCGATGGCCAGTGGATGCGTGATTGGGCGGCGCGTACAGACAGCGCAGGCGCAATCCTGATTCCGGAAGATGGTCTGATGATACATGAAACTCCTGATGATGATGCACTGGCGGCTTGCCGTGCATTGGGCGAGTCACTCGCAAAGGCGTAAGGGAATACCCGTTTGATACGGATTCCATATATAAAAACTTCTCATCTCTATTTTGGGGGCTGTCTGCTCACATACCAGCAGCCCTCACCTCCATTCTTGGTAACACGAAAAAAGCAAAAAGGTCTGTCAACACGGAAATGGCAGACACCATCGGCTTGCAGCACGGAAATGCAAGCGAGGCAAAAGTATGCCTGTGGTACGGAACGCAGGGGTACAACCCGTTATTGGGACTTAACGACAAAAAGCAGCGAAAACGCTGCTTTTTGTCGTTATATGCCATCAAAATAACCGGACAATTCAGAAAGCTTACAGAGTATCTGTGCGGCTGGTGGAAAATCTTTTTGCAGACGTTTTGCACAGCGTGTGCAAAAGTCCTGATAGATGTGTTCGTCTTGCCGCATTTGTTGTTTGAAGCCCCAAATATGTGTAAACCAGTCTTGACCGGAATAGAAGAGTTCCGGAAGTTCCATGAGAGAACAGATGGATAACCTATGCTGTTTTGCAAGCATGGGAAGCAGCCGCTGCTCTGCAAAAACCATGTAAGTCAGATGATGGTCGGCGGGGGAGGCTGCACACATGAAGTCTAGTGCGGTTTGGGTATAGTCGTTTGTAAAATCTGCATCTGCAAACCATGAAAGCGCGGTGTTTGTGGGGAGGACAGTCCAGTCAAGCGCCGCAAAATCAAATGGGCGATGCGTGTGCAGGGCGCTGGCATCTGGATAAATATCCGGCATGATATCCTCACGATGAACGACAGCCAGCTTGTGTGGTGTAAGTCGGGCGGATAAATCATGCCATACGATAAAATCAGTATCCAGCATGACGCAGGGCGTACCAAATGTGCGCAGGGCATAGAGCTTGCCTGCTGCCCAAAAACAAATGGGGTCAATGGTCGGATTCATTTGATCCAAAATAGGATGAATCCCGCCGTTCCACAGGAAATCAAGTCCACGAGAACTGTAATAATCCGCAGCGACCCAATCACACAGCATGGAAATCGGACCGTTTTCCTTCTGCCACATGAGTGCAGACAATGCAGTGGTCAGAAGTTCGGCGTCATCTAAAGCATAAGGGACGCTGTGGTTCCCTTGCCTTGCGAAGTAAGGTCTTGTCCAGTTTGTATGAAATGCACGTATCATCAGATCAACTCCAGACCATATCCGCCGATACCTGATTGAGCGCCGGAGAATAAACCATAAAAGGAACTGTAAAAAGAGCCGGATGATAGATAAGAGCCCCAACTTGTTTGCCATGAGGTCAAGAATGAGGTCAGATAAGAGGAAGAACTGCTTGATGTGCCAAAGACCATATTGGCGTTTGCCATAATGGGATACGGTGCACTTTTTACTGTAATTGGATACCAGCCAATGTGCATCGGCTCATATGCAAATACTGCCTGTTGCTTTGGTGATTCTGGATTGGGGGGCTGCATCTCACAAACAGGCTGCGTTGCAGCAATAGGAGGTTGTGCGCAAGGTGGCGGGGCTGCTTGTGTAGAATGTGGTGCACAATGCCGCGCAAAGCTTTCTAAATCAAACACGACACCATCTAATTCGCGGAAATGTGATGGGTTAAGCTGTAAAATACGGTTTTTCTTTGTGTTGGACATAAGTGAAGCCCTCCTTGCAATCTCATTTTTATTATAGAAGAATATATGGGGTATCGCAACTGTTTTGTGTGCAGCACAAGGCTTTTCATTGACTTATTTGTTATGTATAGTATAATATGAAGAAAAAATGAAATAAAGGAAATTAAGATGGAATTTTTACACGAAACAGAAAGTGTTTGGGAGCGATTGCAGCGAGAAACCCGTCCAATTGTACTCTATGGAATGGGAGATGGTGCGGATAAGATCCTGCGGGTATTTGCCCAAAAGAGGATTCAGGCTTCGGGCGTGTTTGCTAGTGATGCGTTTGTAAGAGGACACAGCTTTGCTGGATTTCCGGTCAGAACATTATCTCAGATCATAGAAGAATTTGGGCAGGATATTGTTATTGTTTTGAGTTTTGCCAGCCAGCACCCAGAGTTGCTTGCACGATTTTATGAACTGGATGCACAGTTTGATTTGGTTGCACCCGATGTACCGGTAGCCGGGGACGGGCTGTTCGATCTTGAATTTGTGGAGCAGCATACAGCAGAGTTTCAAGAGGCTTATGGATATATGGCGGATGAAACTGCAAGACAGGTGTTTTCGGACATCGTAAACTTTAAGATCAGTGGTAAAATCGACTATTTGCGGCGCTGTGAGACCGAAAAACAGGAGGTATTTTCCTCTGTACTCAAGCCGCACACACAGGAGCATTTTGTAGATCTTGGTGCTTATAATGGGGATACGATTCGGGAACTGCTCTATTATACAGGTGGCGTGTATGCTTCTATCACGGCGTTAGAGCCTGACCGCAGGAATTTCCGAAAGCTTAAGAAATATGCACAAGAACAGTTGGACGCTGCGCGGGTGCAGCTTGTGCAGGCGGGCAGTTGGTGTGAGGATACGGCATTGACCTTTGCGGCAAAGGCTGGACGAAACTCGGCCCTGTCTGGTCAAGGGATTCTGACACAAATGCGTGCGGTGGACAGCGTGCTGGAGGGTGCGTCCTGTACGCTGCTCAAGTTGGACGTTGAGGGGGCAGAGCATCAGGCGCTTTTGGGTGCACAGGAAACGATTCGGCGTTACCGCCCGCGGCTCAATGTTGCTTGTTATCACCGTAATGAAGATTTGTTCGATTTGCCTAGACTGATTAAAGTCCTGTGTCCGGCATATAAACTCTATTTGCGGCATCACCCTTATGTGCCGGCTTGGGATGTGAACCTGTATGCAGTGGCACAAGATGCCAATATATAAAAATAATATCATCAGAATTTAACAAAAAGACTGGAAAAGTCTTGGCGTATGCAGTATACTGAAAACAGAATACCGCAGAGCGGACGAAAGGTGAGTATGAAAATGGCAACTGGTTGTTTCTACTGTGATGCGCACCATGAAGGGCGCGAGGCAATTATGTTTCATGTTGGAGATATGAAGGCTGGTACTTTGTATCTGTTTAAGGATCAGGCACACAAGGGACGCTGTGTACTGGCGCTCAAGTCACATAAAAAAGAACTGTGCGAATGTGATGCGCAGGAGCGCAGCGATTTTATGGAGGATCTTGCACGCGCTTCTGGTGCAATCAAGAAGTTGTGGGGCTGCACAAAGCTGAATCTGGGTTCCTTTGGTGACACAAATCCACATCTGCATTTCCATATCGTGCCAAAGTATGAGGGCGGCTTTGAGTTTGGTGGTTCGTTTGCCATTACCAATCCGGAGCCTGTACATTTGGAGCAGGCTGCTTATGATGAAATGATTGCTGCGCTGCAAAAGGAACTTGGTTTATAAGAGGGTCACTAAAAACCGTTCTGCCGTTTGACAGAACGGTTTTTAGTTTGTCAAAAAGCACATCGCAACGACGGCATGTATAAAATTTTGTAAAAAGTCGCGACATGCACATGACTCTTTACACAGTAAAATGTCAGCAATCGCTCATTTATGTGCGGTTTCGGACATTCTTTGTCCAGAGCACTTTGTGCAGCGGATGCCTAAAATCATCGATGAACGCAGCCGTTCTGGCGTTTGGCAGAACGGTTTTGCTCTAGGGTTTGGTCGAATTTGTCAATGGTTTGTTAAATTTTGGCTTTTCATTGCAAAATGGTATGTTATCCTCTATAATGGGAATTGTATCAGTATATCTGGAGGAATTTATCTGTGTTACTTCAACCTTTGTTTCGAGGCGATATGCGAGGCTTCCTAGTTACGCTTTGCCTTCTGTTGCCGGCAATCATTATTTGCTTGACTGTGCATGAATGTGCGCATGGCTGGGCAGCACGCGCTTTGGGTGACCACACAGCACAGCGTGCGGGCAGATTGACACTCGATCCCATGGCACATATCGATCCGGTCGGCTTTATCTGTATGTTGATTTTTGGTTTTGGCTGGGCGCGTCCGGTTCCGGTCAATGTATCTGGCTTTCGTATGAAAAACCGAAAGCTTGGCATGGCGCTTGTGGCGCTGGCAGGTCCTGTATCGAACTTGATTCTTGCGCTCATCTGCTATGTTATTACACTGCTTATGGGTTATAAGCTGGCTGGAGATGCCATGTTTTTGCGCACGATAACGTTGTTTTTTTCGTATATTGCATCGTTGTCTGTGGGGCTTGGTGTGTTCAATTTGATTCCAATTCCGCCGCTGGACGGCTCTCGCGTGCTCAATGCGTTTGTACCATACAGCGTGCAGGTAAAGCTGGAACAGTATCAGTCAGTGATTTTGCTTGCGGTCATCTTTGTTGTATATTTCGGTCTGTTTGATTTTGTGATCATGGGTGTTGAACGATGGATGATTGAGATTGCAATGAAATTGGTGGTTCCATTCCTATGAGTCAAATGACCTTTCATCTTGCAGAATTTGACGGTCCCTTGGATTTGCTGCTGCATTTAATTGCGCGGAATAAGGTGTCCATTTATGATATCCCTATTGCCTCTATTCTCGCGCAATATATGGAAATCCTGCATAGTGCTCAGAGTTTCGACCTCGATGCTTCTGGAGATTTTATAGCTATGGCGGCACAGCTCGTTTATATCAAATCGCGTATGCTGCTGCCAAAACCGGATAATGAGCCGGCGGAGGATCCAAGAGCAGAGCTTGTGGAACAGCTAATTGAGTATCAGCGCATGAAAGAAATGACCCCATATTTTCGAGAGCGGATGGATTTGGGGCGCGATCGCATGACAAAACCGCCAGAACCACAGGAAACAGGAGCGCCAGCAGAATATCATCATGTTCCAGCAGAACTTGTACGTGCTGCTCATGCAATTTTAGAGCGGATACAGAGACGCACACCGCCTTCTGCAACGGCATTTCGCGGGATTGTAGGGCGAGAGACCGTTCCTGTGCATACACAGATTGCTGCCATACGCAATCGGCTGGCGCGCGAGCCAAAGCTGCGTTTTTTGAGTTTGTTCGAGCATGCCGAGAGTCGCTCTGAAGTCGTTGCGACATTTTTGGCAGTTCTGGAGCTGTCTAAGACCAGAAGCATTCTCATTACTGGTGAGGGTGATGAAATCGAATTGACACTGGCTGAGGAGGAAAGTGCATGACACAATTGGAAGCCGCACTGGAAGCCATTCTGTTTGCTGTGGGAGATGCTGTATCGGTCGGTCGTTTGATTACGGCAGCAGATGCAGAGCCGGCGGCAGTTGCCCATGCTTTGCATGCACTGGAGGCACATTATAATACCTGCGGCAGCGGGATTGAATTGATCCGCATAGAGGATAAGGTACAGCTATGTACCAGATCGGTCTATGCCCCTGCAGTTCGGCGCGCAACCGAAAGCCGCCGTCCACCCGCGCTTTCCAACGCTGCACTTGAAGTCCTGACCGTCATTGCCTATCGCCAGCCCGTGACACGTGCCTATATTGAGCAGCTGCGTGGTGTGGATTCCAGCGGTACAGTCGCAAGTCTGCTCGAAAAAGGTATGATTGAGCCTTGTGGACATTTGGATGTTCCGGGCAGACCGGTTTTATTTCGTACAACTGACATGTTTTTACGCACATTTGGGATTTCAGCCTTGGCAGAGCTGCCAGAATTACCGGAATGGCAGCCCGAGGAGCAGATGGAGATTGAAGAAACGGAGTGACAGGCGTGGCGAAAATTGCAGCTGGTATTGGCATTTTATTAGCGCTTGTTCTGGTATTGGTTTTTGTATTGCTATGTATATGTATAGGGTTTTCTGTTCAGATGCGCAATGGTGAAAGCTGCATTCGTATACAAGTAGGCTTGCTGCATAAAACGATTAAACTCGGTGATTTCGGGAAACCTGTAAAAAATCCCAAATCAAAAACGGACAAGCCAAAGACTGAGACAGAGGAACCGGATACGTTTGAACTGCCGGATTGGGACTGGGGAGAATTCATCTGTGAACTGCTCTCTTTCTTGGAGGACGTCAAGGACCGACTGCGTATCGATGTGCTCTGTGTTCAGCTGCTGCTTGCAACCGGAGATGCGGCGAAAACAGGTATGTATCTCGGCGGACTATCCGCACTCACGAGTATGGTGTATCCATTCCTTGTGGAAAATTTTCAAATTCGTGACTTTAATGTGCAAATAGACGGAGATTTTGAAGGCAATACAACGCAATATGATTTATGCTTTGGCTGTTCTTTTCGCCCCATTCGCATGATTGGGCCAGTGGTTCGGCATGGGCGTAAACTCTATCATATAGTCAAACAAACACAGTCTGTGGAGGCGAAATATTATGAGTGAGCATCATCCAATTCAAGATTTAATGGCGGAGACAATGGAAAAAATCAAGAGTATGGTGGACGTGGATACAACCGTTGGAACGCCCATTACAACGCCAGATGGCACAACAGTCATTCCGGTTTCTCGCGTGACCTTTGGTTTTGGTTCGGGCGGAAGCGATTTTCAGGCACGTCATGCCCGTGAAAATACGCCGCTGTGTTTTGGCGGCGGCGGCGGTGCAGGGGTGACGGTCACACCGATTTGCTTTTTGGTCATTTCTCCAACAGAAGGCACACATGTTGTTGGTATCAATGCACAGGCAGTCAATACGGCTGACCGTCTGGTAGAGATGATTCCGGGAGCAGTTGGCAAGGTATCCAGCTTTTTTGCAAAGCGAAACGGCGGAGAAGCTGAAATTCCAAGCGATAAACCCGAAACACCAGAAAACTGAAGTCAAACTCCCATTTCTGCTGTATAATTTTGGGAACCTACTCATATGCTTCATGAGTAGGTTTTCTTTATCAGCAGGCGGGAGGGATCGCAATGCAGGTGTGCAGACGGCTGGCGAGACATATGATGTGGGTGACCGTTTTCCTTGCGGTTTCTCTTAGTACACAGGCAAAAGCGCTCAGTGCACAGAGCGCGGTTGTAATCGATGCAGATACGGGTGCTGTGCGTTTTGCGCATCAGGCGCAGCAGGTACTGCCGATGGCATCGACCACAAAAATTATGACAGCGCTTTGTGCAATAGAGCAGGGCGATTTGGATCGCATTTATACTGTGAAGCCGGAATATACACAAGCAGAAGGTTCTTCTATGTATTTGAAATCAGGGGAGAAGCTTACGATACGTGACACCCTTTATGGGCTTATGCTCATGAGCGGCAACGATGCTGCGCTTGCTATTGCAGGAGAATGTGGCGGGCAGGAGCAGTTTGTCAGGAAGATGAACGACAAGGCAGCAGAACTGGGACTGATTAACACGCATTTTGAAAATCCGAATGGACTAGATGGAGAGAATCATCATACGACTGCGCAGGAGCTTGCGCAGCTGACGGCAGAAGCCCTTAAAAATCCGGATTTTCGTGAAATCGTTGGCACGTGGAGTACAAATCGTGCAGGGCGTGTAATGACCAATCATAATAAGATGCTAAAACTTTATGATGGCGCCATAGGCGTTAAAACCGGCTTTACCAAAAAGTGTGGAAGATGTCTGGTTTCGGCGGCGGAACGCAATGGGCGCACGCTGGTCGCTGTGACACTGAACGATCCGGATGACTGGAAAGATCATGCGGAACTGTTAGATGGCGCATTTGCACAATATGAGCCGGTCGTCCTGCATGAAAGCGGTGAGGTAGTGGGGGAGGTTCCTGTGGAAGGCGGTACCGAACAGACGGTGTCTCTCTGTGCGGATCGGACAGTAGAGGTTTGGCTTGCACCAGAGGAACGGGAACAGATCGAAACGACTTATCGCGGCAGACGATTTGTGTATGCACCTGCGGTACAGGGGGACTATTACGGTGAAATCGTATATCATATAGGGGATACAGTGCTGCGAACCGATACCCTGACATACGAACAGGATATTGAGCAGCTTCCCCCAAAGCAAGGTTTTCTGATGCGCTGCATGGAGTTTGTCCGTGCATTGTTTGGTTTTGAAAAGGAAGAAAATTAGAATTATAAAAGAAAAAGAATGGAGTTTATATGAAAGAACGAATTCAAAAAGTGATGGCACAAGCAGGTTTGTGTTCGCGCCGTGCAGCAGAAGAAATGATTCGCGCGGGTGCGGTAACAGTCAATGGACGCAAGACAGAATTGGGAGATCGTGCAGACCCTGTAAGAGATAAAATACTGATAAATGGCAAGCCGCTGCGCCGTGCGGAAGAAAAGGTATATCTCATGCTTAATAAGCCGCGTGGATACGTCTCTACGCTGAAGGACGAGCGTGGGCGTAAAACGGTAGGACAGCTGGTACGCGGCTGTAAGGTGCGGGTTTATCCTGTCGGCAGATTGGACGCAGATTCGGAAGGCATGCTGTTGATGACCAATGATGGAGAACTTACCCTGCATTTGACACACCCCTCTCATGAAGCAGGAAAGACCTATCTTGTGAGTGTGCGCGGCGATTTGAAACGAATTGCGGAAATGGAACAGCCTATGGAAATCGACGGCTATACGGTGCAGCCAGCCCATGTATATATTCGAGATCAGGCATCGGATACTGAGGCGCATCTGGAAATTACAATCCATGAAGGGCGCAATCGACAGATTCGAAAAATGTGTGAGAAATGTGGGCTGGAGGTACGCCGCCTCAAGCGCATCGCGGTGGGAGAACTGCATCTGGACTCTAAGCTGGCACCGGGAAAATGGCGCGCCTTGACACCGGACGAAATTGCGTATTTGAAAGAGTTTTAAGGAAATCTTGCAAAATCCTGTAAAATATCTTGCTTTTTTTCTGCCGATTGCATACAATGGGAATAGACCGCTGCGCCAAAACATCGGTGCAGCGGTTTTTTATGGAAAAATGTGTTGCATGGGCTGCTATGCGGCATGAATCAGAGGAGACGACAAGGCACTGCTATGAATGATTTAATGAACCGGATTCAGTGCAATCTGACGGAATTTTCCAAGGGACAGCGGTTGATTGCGCGATATATTACAGAACACTATGATAAGGCGGCATTTATGACCGCAAGTCGTCTGGGTGCAACAGTTGGTGTCAGTGAGTCTACTGTGGTGCGCTTTGCCACAGAACTGGGCTATGATGGATATCCGCATTTACAAAAGACCTTGCAGGAAATGATTCGCAACCGTTTGACTGCGGTGCAGCGTATGGAGGTCACCAATGACCGCATGGGAAATCGTGATGTGTTGCAGGCGGTTTTGAGTGCGGATGTGGAAAAAATTCGTATGACACTGGATGAAATGGATCGAGATGCCTTTCATAATGCGGTAGAATCGATCTCGAAAGCACGCAGGATATATATCTTGGGTGTCAGATCTTCTTCTGCGCTGGCAAATTTTCTGGGCTTTTATTTTTCGCTCATTTTTGATAATGTACAGATGGTATATACCAATACCGTCAGCGAAATCTTTGAGCAGATTTTGCGTATTGGCAAAGAAGATGTGTTTATCGGCATCAGCTTTCCGCGCTATTCCAAACGCACATTATCTGCGATGAAATATTCTAAGGATCAGGGAGCCAATGTCATTGCGCTGACAGACTCTATGCTGTCCCCGCTGACACGCTATGCAGATCATGTGTTGATTGCAAAAAGTGACATGGCGTCCTTTGTGGATTCTCTCGTGGCACCACTCTCGGTCATCAACGCGCTGATTGTTGCGGTCGGAATGAACCGTCAGCAGGAAATCGAGGGAACCTTTATCAAGCTTGAGTCCATTTGGGACGAGTATCAGGTGTATGAAAAACTGGAGGACGAATAAATGACCATAGCTGTGATTGGAGCAGGTGCAGCCGGTCTGATTGCAGCGGGGCAAGCGGCACAGATGGGCGCACATGTGATTTTGTTCGATAAAAATGCCAAGGTGGGACGGAAGGTCATGATTACGGGCAAGGGACGCTGCAATGTCACAAATAACTGTGATGTGCAGACGGTGCTTGCAAATGTACCTGTGAATCCCCGCTTTTTATATTCAGCGCTCGGAAAGTGCAGTCCTGCCGATATGATGGCGTTTTTTGAGGAACAGGGGGTACCGCTCAAAACCGAGCGGGGAAACCGTGTGTTTCCGGTTTCTGACCGTGCTCTGGATATTGTAGATGCCCTATTTTTCTATGTAAAGAGGTTGGGTGTTCAGTTTGTCTTTGAATGTACGGTGCAGGAGATTCTAACGCAGAATGGCACAGTGTGTGGTGTGCGTACTGAGGATAAAACCTATGCCGCTGATCGTGTGATTGTGGCAACCGGAGGAGCCTCCTATCCCGCGACGGGATCGACCGGAGATGGATACCGCTTCGCGAAGGCATTGGGGCATGCGGTTGTGACACCGCGCCCTTCTCTGGTACCGCTTGTTTCGAGCAGCGCAGTCTGTCAAAAACTCATGGGATTGTCTCTTAAAAATGTGCGTGTAACCGTGTTTGAAAATGGAAAATCCATTTTTGAGGATTTTGGTGAAATGCTGTTTACGCATTTTGGCGTGTCAGGTCCGCTAATTTTGTCAGCATCTTCACATATGCGCCATTTTGGAAGCAAAACATATCGCATTGATATTGACTTGAAGCCGGCACTGGATGAAAAAATGCTGGACAAGCGGCTGCTTGCAGATTTTGATAAGTATAAAAACAGTGATTTCATCAATGCATTGGGTGAATTGCTTCCACGTAAGTTGATTCCGGTCGTAATTGAAGCCAGTGGAATCGATCCGCGTGTCAAGGTGCATTCGGTGACCAAGGCAGAGCGGCTGCGGCTTGTACATTTGCTGAAAGCATTTCCGGTAGAGATTTCCGGCGCACGTCCGATTGATGGCGCAATCATCACGACTGGCGGTGTGTCAGTCAAGCAGGTAAGCCCAAAGACCATGGAGTCTAAGCTTGTGAAGGGGCTTTATTTTGCTGGAGAGGTTTTAGATGTTGATGCCTATACAGGTGGGTTCAACTTGCAAATTGCATGGGCAACCGGAAGCCTTGCAGGTCAAAATGCTGCAAAGGAGGAAAAAGTGTGAATCATACTGTCATTGCGATTGCAATCGACGGCCCAGCTGGCGCAGGAAAATCAACCATTGCGCGGGCAGCAGCAGAGCAGCTGGGGTTTATTTATGTGGATACGGGTGCGTTGTATCGCACCATCGGTCTTGCGGCGTACCGCAGAGGAATCGCGGGGACAGATACGGAAGGAATCATCAAAATGCTGTCCCAAATTACAGTCGATTTGCAGTATCAGAAGGGCGTGCAGTCCGTACTGCTTGACGGAGAGGACGTTTCGTCCTATATCCGTACCCCGCAAATTTCAGTGTATGCCTCGCAGGTTTCTGCGATTCCTGAGGTGCGTGCGTATCTTTTGGACTTACAGCGTCAAATGGCACAAAAACAGTCGGTGATTATGGACGGCCGCGACATTGGAACGGTCATTTTGCCACATGCACAGGTTAAGATTTTTCTGACCGCATCTGCACAGGCACGGGCAGAGCGCCGCTGTGCAGAACTGCGGGAGAAGGGAGAACAGGTAACCATACAGGAAGTGCTTGCCGATATACAGGCACGAGATGAAAAGGATAGCTCCCGTTCAGTTGCACCGCTGCGGCAATCAGAGGAGGCGGTGTGCGTGGACACAAGTGCACTCACGCTGGAGCAAAGTATTTCGGCAGTCCTGCAAGTGATCCGAACCGTGTTAGAGGAGAAGTGATATTCATGGCGAAATTCCATCAATGGTTTCAAACGCTGGCACTGCCATTTGTTGAGCTTTCGTTTCATATTTATTTTGGTCTGCATGTGATTGGCAGAGAAAATCTGCCGGAAGGCGGCTGTGTGGTTTGTCCAAACCACACACAAAATTCCGATCCCCCGATTGCAGCGACCGCAATTTCAAATCGTCATAAAATGATGTGTATGGCGAAAAAGGAATTGTTTGACATCAAAGGTCTGGGACCGCTCATCACATGGCTGGGAGCATTTCCGGTCGATCGCTCCCGGGCAGACTTGACAGCAATCAAAACTGCTTTGAAAACAGTAAAAGACGGTAAAAAGCTGATTATTTTCCCGCAGGGGACACGTGGAGCAGGGGAGGATGAGGCAAAGGACGGTGCGGCAATGCTCGCGATGAAAACCAAGGCACCAATCGTTCCCATGTACATTTCAGAGAACAAAAGATTTCGTTCTCGTGTGACAGTCATTATTGGAGAACCATTTATGCCGGAAGCGGACAGCAAGGATTACAGCGCACTGTCTCATGAGATTTTACATCGGATTTACGCCTTGCGCCCGAAGGAGGATACATGAGTCAGGTTACAGTTGCAAAGTCGGCGGGCTTTTGCTTTGGCGTGCGTCGGGCAGTTGCGCTTGCCGAGAAGGAGGCTGCTCAAAATCAAGTAATTTACTCTTATGGAGAAATCATTCACAATACCCACGAGATTAAGCGCCTTGAGGCGCTTGGAGTTTTCACCGCAGAACGGATTGAGGACATCCCAGACGGCTCTGCTGTACTCATTCGGGCACATGGTGTTGCCAAGGCAGTCTATGAAGCATTCGAGAAAAAAGGCTGCAAAATCCATGATGCGACCTGCATTTTTGTGTCACGGATCCATCGCTATGTAGAGGAAGAATCGGCTGCTGGGCGCAGAATCATTATTTTGGGCAGCAGAAATCATCCAGAGGTGCTCGGAATTGCCGGTTGGTGCGAAAATGCGCTGGTTTATGAAACTTCTGAACAGCTTTTAGAGGAATTAGACGCCTCTGGACTTGCATCGGATACGCCAATCAGCGTGGTTGGTCAAACAACGCTCAATCGGGCAAGTTGGAATATTTCTGTGAAGATTCTAAAAAAAAGGTATACAAACTGCAAAATATTTGATACAATATGTAAAGCTACGGATGAGCGTCAAAAAGAGGCTCGTTCTCTTGCTGGAAGATCGAACTGTATGGTTGTGATCGGGGATAAGAAAAGCTCGAACACCAAGCGCCTGTACGAAATCAGCGCTTCTCTCTGCCCACGTGTTCTTTATATCGAGGACGCGACCGAACTGAGAAAGTCAGATATCGAGGCACTTCGTGGCCTCACTGTGGGCATTACCGCAGGCGCGTCTACTCCGGCAAGGATAATTAAGGAGGTCAGTAACAACATGATGAGCGCAGAAACGAAAATCGAAATGAATGAGGATTTCGCCGCAATGCTGGAGGAATCTTTCAAAACTTTAAATAATGGAGATAAAGTCACCGGTACCGTTATCGCGGTTTCCCCGACCGATGTACAGGTAGATTTGGGTGTAAAGCACACAGCTTATATTCCGGTATCTGAACTGTCTGATGATCCGGCTTATAAGGTAGAAGAGCATGTAAAGCCGGGCGACGAAATCGAGGCTGTTGTAGTCCGTGTAAACGACATGGAGGGCACTGTAACACTGTCCAAGAAGCGTGTTGACCAGCTCAAGGGCTGGGAGAGCATTGAGACTGCAAAGGAAGAGCATACCGCTGTTGAGGGTACTATCATTGAGGAGAACCGCGGCGGTGTCGTTGCGATTGCGTTTGGCGTTCGCGTATTCATTCCGGCATCTCAGACCGGTGTGCCCAAGGAAGAGTCTATGGCACAGCTGCTCAAGACCAAGCAGACATTTTACATCACCGAAATCAACCGTCAGCGCAAGCGCGTTGTTGGCTCTATCCGTCAGGTTACACAGGAAGTGCGCAAGGCTGCGGCTGAGAAGGTTTGGGAGACCATTGAGGTTGGTTCCGAGTACGAGGGCACAGTTAAGAGCCTGACCTCCTACGGCGCATTTGTTGATATTGGCGGCGTAGATGGCATGATTCATATTTCTGAACTGTCTTGGGGCCGTATTAAGCACCCTTCTGAAGTTGTTTCCATCGGTGACCATGTCAATGTATATGTAATCGCACTGGATAAGGAGAACAAGAAGATTTCGCTGGGCTACAAGCGTCAGGAGGACAACCCGTGGAATATCTTCACTACCAACTTCCAAGTTGGCGATACTGCAACCGTTAAGATTCTGAAGTTCATGCCGTTTGGTGCATTTGCTGAGATCGTTCCGGGCGTAGATGGTCTTATTCACATTTCTCAGATTTCCGATCATCGCATCGCAAAGGCTGAGGAGGCACTGACTGTTGGTCAGGAAGTGGAAGCTAAGATTATCGACATTAACGATGAGAAGAAGAAGGTTTCTCTGTCTATTCGTGCACTGTTGGTTGACGGTGAGGACGAGGAGTAATCTCAATCAAAGTTGGTATATGGTTAACGTATGCTGATAACATAATGTCTTTTAAGACCTGAACAGACAAGCTGTTCAGGTCTTATCTGTTTTTTTAAGGAAATCATTTCTGTGCAGCACATAAATAAATATATATGCATAAAATGAAAGCAGGAAAGAGGTGGCATTATGTATCACATGCGACGCCTGAAAACCGGAAGACTGATTGTATTGATTGCAATCCCTTTTTTGTGCGTGATTATTTTTGTGCTGATGCTCAGTGGTCTGCGACCAGTCGTTTTGCAGTATGCAGAAAATTATATGGTACATGAAGCATCATTTGCACTTTATAGGGTAATGACGGATACCGTTTATCAGAATCGGGCAGAATATGAAAATCTGGTGCGATTGGAGCACGATGAACAGCAGGCTGTTACTGCACTTCGAACAGACGGCATTACAGCGAGCTACCTCAAAGTAGAAATTGCACAGGCAGTACATGAAGCAATCGATCAGTTGGAAAAAAGCCAAATAAAAATTCCGCTTGGAACACTTTTGGGCTCGGACTGGTTCTCTGGGCAGGGACCGTTGGTACATGTTGGTGTGTCTGGTCTGGGAAATGTAGATGCAGATTTTATCAGTGCATTTCATGGGGCTGGGATCAATCAGACACGGCACCAGATGATTTTGGAGGTGACAGCCAATATTCAGATTTTAACACGTCTGGGAAGTGTCGATACACAGGTAAAAAGTCAGATCCCAGTTTCGGACACTGTGATCGTTGGGCATGTACCCGAACAATATACCTATGTTAATGATACAGAGGACGATTTGCTTGGCAAAATCAATGATTATGCGAGATAGAATAAAAGAGAAATTCTCTCTTTCTAAATCGGGAAAAATTTGATATAATACTAAATGTATGCTGGGATTGTTATGCGCACTATCTGCGTGGCATGTAGAAAGGAGTCGGAATGGACGTTCAACAGGAAATGCAGTCTTTAAGAGAGCAGCTGCAATATCACAATAAAAAATATTATGATGAGGACGCACCTGAAATCTCCGATTATGATTATGACATGATGCAGCGTAAGCTGCGTGCGCTGGAGGCTGTGCATCCAGAATTTGCAGATGCAAATTCTCCGACACAGCGCATTGGCGGTGTGGCAAGTGAAAAGTTTTCTAAGGTCACCCATGCCTATCCACTTGAAAGCCTGCAAGATGTATTCTCGTTTGATGAACTATCAGAGTTCTATGAACGGGTTTCCGGCGTTGTGGAGCGGGCTGAATATGTTGTAGAATATAAAATCGATGGGCTTTCAGTTGCTCTTGAATATATAGATGGTGTCTTTGTGCGCGGTGCAACCCGCGGCGATGGTCAGGTAGGGGAAGATGTTACCGAAAATCTGCAAACGATTCAGGACATTCCTAAGGTACTCGAAAATGCACCGCCGCATTTGATTGTGCGCGGTGAAGTCTATATGCCGCGCACGGTTTTTGAAGAACTGAATGCGGAGCGAGAACTCAGGGAACAGCCGCTTTTGGCAAATCCACGCAATGCAGCAGCTGGTTCCCTCCGGCAGCTTGACAGTAAGATCACTGCCGAACGCAGATTGTCTATTTTCTGCTTCAACATTCAAAATAGCGATGAACTGAGATTTACAAGTCATACAGAAGCGCTTGATTATTTGAAAAGACTGGGATTTCCGGTGAGCCCTTGCTATTCAGTTTTTTCCGATGCGGCAGATGTGCGGGCGGAAATTGCGCGAATGGGAGAAACACGCGGTACACTGGATTTTGATATTGATGGCGCGGTTGTTAAGGTCAATGACTTTGCACAGCGTGCGGCTCTTGGCTCCACAGCAAAGTTTCCCAGATGGGCAGCGGCATATAAGTATCCGCCGGAAATTAAGGAAACGCTGTTAACAGATATTGTCATTTCCGTCGGTAGAACCGGTGTACTCACACCCAATGCAGTATTGGAGCCTGTAAGACTTGCGGGTACGACCGTATCGCGTGCAACACTCCACAATCGTGATTTTATTCGAGAGCTGGATATTCGTGTGGGAGATACCGTGCGTGTGCGCAAGGCAGGAGAAATTATTCCCGAAATTATTGGAGTCAATCTGGACAAGCGCCCCGTAGATGTGCTGCCCTATGAAATGCCTGAAACCTGTCCGGTGTGTGGAGCACCGGTCTATGAGGACCCTGATGAGGCCGCTATACGCTGCACCGGCGCCGAATGTCCAGCACAGCTTTTGCGCAATTTGATGCACTTTGCATCGCGTGATGCCATGGATATTGATGGCTGCGGTGAAGGTGTGCTCAAGACACTGATTGCGGCAGGACTGGTGAAATCCGCGGCAGACCTTTATAAGCTGCAGGCTTCGGAACTTGAGCAGCTGGAGCGTATGGGGAAAAAATCAGCTGAAAATCTGGTGGACAGCATTGCAGAGAGCAAAACACGTGATTTGTCCAGATTATTATTTGCATTTGGCATCCGTCATGTAGGGCAGAAGGCAGGAAAAATCCTTTCCAGCCATTTTGGCACGCTAGATGCTTTGCTTGCGGCACCGGTGGAGGAAATCACAGAAATTCGTGATATTGGGCAAACGACAGCGGAGAGCATTGCTGTTTGGCGTACGCAGGAGCAGTCGGGACACCTCATTGCGGAACTGCGTGCAGCTGGAGTGAATTTTACGGGCGAACAGCAGGTGAAGGGAGATACTTTTGCAGGGCAAACGATTGTCGCAACAGGATCCTTGACCCGCTTTTCGCGCAAGGAGATCAATGATCTCATTGAGTCTTTGGGTGGTAAGGCGGCGGGTTCGGTTTCTAAGAAAACGAGCCTTGTCGTGGCCGGGGAAAATGCAGGCTCCAAGCTCAAAAAGGCAGAGGAGTTGGGGATTCCGGTGGTCGACGAACAGGAATTTGCCCGTATGATCGGGTTGTAAAAATCTTATATGGATTTCAAATACAGGAGGACAACAAGTCATGGCAATTACCAGACAGGAAATGGAACATATTGCCGCGTTGGCGCGGCTGGAAATGAGCGGCGAGCATTTTGACCGTTTGGCTGACGATATGCAGAATATCGTGGGTATGGTGGACAAGTTACAGCAGCTCGATTTGGGTGATATCACTGATGTTATCAATACCGAGCGCAAGAATGCACTGCGCGAGGATGTTGTGGTACAGGAGTATACACCTGAAGAATTGATCGAGCCGAATGCGCCTGATTTTCAGGCGGGTGGCGTAGCCGTACCGAGAGTTGTGGAATAAGAGGTGGACAGCATGGAATTGTTTAAGAAAACAGCATCTGAGCTTTCTGAACTGCTTGCAAAAAAGGAAATCAGCGCAGTTGAACTGACAAAAGATGTTTTAGCGCGTACTGGGACCGTAGAGGAAAAGGTGGGTGCATACATCACTGTAACTGAGGAAGCTGCACTGGCACAGGCTGAGGCGGTTGATGTAAAGCGCACAGCGGGTGAGAGTTTGTCTGCGTTGGCTGGTATTCCGGTTGCAATCAAGGATAATATCTGTACCAAGGGGACATTGACAACTTGTGCATCAAAGATGCTGCAAAATTTTAATCCACCGTACAATGCAACGGTTGTGGACAAGCTGCTCGAACAAAATGCAGTGCTGACAGGTAAGGTCAACATGGACGAGTTTGCAATGGGGTCATCTTGTGAGAATTCTGCAATGAAGCTGACCCATAATCCACACGACCTGTCTCGTGTACCAGGTGGTTCTTCCGGCGGTTCTGCGGCGGTTGTTGCTGCCGGTGAGGTGCCGCTTGCACTGGGGTCGGATACCGGCGGATCGATTCGTCAGCCGGCATCTTTCTGCGGCGTAGTCGGTTTAAAGCCCACCTATGGTGCGGTTTCACGCTATGGTTTGATTGCTTTTGCATCTTCTCTTGATCAGATCGGTCCTTTTGGTCGTTCGGTGGAGGATACGGCAATGCTGCTGGACGCCATTACAGGCTATGATCCGACACATGATTCTACCTCTGTGCAGGCTCCGTTTGCCGGTTCCGTGCGTGCAAACCTGAATCCTGATATGAAGGGCATGAAGGTAGGTCTGCCCAAGGAGTATTTTGGTGAGGGTATTTCTGAGGAAGTGAAGAAAGCAGTTCTTGCAGCTGCCGACCAGTATAAGGCGATGGGCGCAGAGGTGTTCGAAATTTCTCTGCCGCTCGCGGATTATGCACTGCCGATTTATTATATTCTATCCTCCGCAGAGGCGTCCTCGAACCTTGCGCGCTTTGATGGCATCAAGTATGGCTATCGCACCCCGAATGCGGGCGATGACTTGATTGATCTCTATGTGAAATCCCGTTCTGAGGGCTTTGGTGAGGAAGTACAGCGCCGCATTATGTTGGGAACCTATGTGCTGTCTTCTGGCTACTATGACGCGTACTATAAAAAGGCACGTGCTGCACAGCGCAAGATTAAGGAAGAATTTGCAAATGCGTTTAACAAGTGCGATGTGATTTTGACACCAGTTGCACCAACAACCGCATATGAAATTGGTGCAAAAACGACAGATCCGCTTGAAATGTATGCAGGAGATATCTGTACGGTCAGCATCAATATTGCAGGTCTGCCCGGCTTGGTTCAGCCTTGCGGCTTTGACAGCAGTAAGATGCCGATTGGTATGCAGCTAATCGGTCGTCCGTTCGGTGAGCAGACGCTGCTCAATGCTGGTCTTGCCTTTGAACAGGCTTCTGGACTGAAAAACATCATTGCGGCACTGTAAAAGAGAGGAGCGACATCAGAATGAAATACGAAGCTGTCATCGGTCTTGAGGTGCACGCAGAGCTGTCCACCAAGAGCAAGATTTTTTGTGCGTGCGGGGCTGGGTTCGGTGCGCCAATCAATACACACACCTGTCCGGTTTGTACAGGTATGCCGGGCGCGCTTCCGGTATTGAACCGTGAGGTGGTACACTATGCAGCAAAAATGGGATTGGCAACAGGCTGCACCATCAATCGGCTGTGCAAGTCCGACCGTAAGAATTATTTTTATCCTGACCTTCCGAAAGCATATCAGATTTCGCAGTTTGATGTGCCGATTTGTGAAAACGGTGAAGTATTTTTCTATGTAGACGGGGAGAAGAAGTCCTGCCGTCTGGAACGAATTCACTTTGAGGAAGATGCTGGAAAGCTGCTTCATGATGAGATTGACGGCACTGTGGTTGACTTTAATCGCTGTGGTGTGCCGCTCATTGAGATGGTCACACGTCCGGATTTACATTCCTCTGCTGAGGCAAAGGAATTTTTGGAGATGATTAAGACAACACTGTCTTATCTGGATATCTGTGACTGTAAGATGGAGGAAGGTTCCATTCGCTGCGATATCAATGTATCTATCCGTCCAGAGGGAAGCACAGAACTTGGAACCCGTGTAGAAATGAAGAATGTCAACACCTTCTCCGGCGCAGTTCGTGCAATTGATTATGAAATTGCACGACAGATCGATGTTGTGGAGCATGGCGGAACCATTCAGCAGGAGACTCGCCGCTGGGACGATGTAAAACTCAAAAATACGGTGATGCGTACTAAGGAAGATGCGCAGGATTACCGTTATTTCCCAGATCCAGATTTGATTGCAGTTGAAATTGACGATGTATGGATGCAGAAGATTGAGAGTGAGATTCCAGAACTTCCGATTTCTCGTTATGAACGCTATCTGAACGAATATGGTATGACCGCAATGGAGGCACGTCAGTTGATGGATTCCTTTGCAAAGGCGAGCATGCTCGATGCTGCTGCCGCCTCTGGAAAGGTAAAGCCGAAAGCAGCAGCAAACTGGATCCTTTCGGATATTTCTAAATATCTCAATGATAAGGATGTGGCACTGGAAGAAACTAAGTTGACCGCAGATAAGTTGGTGGATCTCATTCAACTCATCGATCAGGGTACCATTTCGGGTGCCGCAGGTAAGAAAGTTTTGACACAGCTGTTTGAGACAGATGAGACCGCTGAGCAGATTGTAGAGCGCTTGGGGCTTAAGCAGGTGTCTGATGAGGGTGCGATTCTTTCCATTGTACAAGAGGTGCTTGCAAAGAATGAAAAGGCAGTTTCCGACTTTAAGGCTGGCAAGAATGTGACTGGATTCCTTGTGGGTCAGTGCATGAAGGCTTCACGTGGTCAGGGCAATCCGCAAATCATCAATAAGCTGCTGGCAGAGGAGCTTGCAAAGCTCTAAGTGCCGGAAATCCGTGTGGCACAAACGGGTGCCGCCGCCAGAGAAAGGAGTTTCTGTCATGGCAGATAATAGAAATGATAAAGAACTTGATCAGGGCAAACGTCCTGTGTTTGAACTGAGAATCCCGAAAAAATTGGATTTTGTATTTGGTGTAGATGAAGTTTATTCCTATGACAAGAGTACCATTTTGGCAGGTCAGATTTTCCAAGGAAGGATTGCACCCGGTGCAATCGTGTCCTATGGTGAGATTGGTCCCAAGAAAGAGCCGACAGAGTTCTTTGCGTGCTTTGTAAGTAATATACAGGTTCCGAATGAGCAGAGCAAGACCATGGAAACTGTGCAGTCTGCGTCTCGTGATGGTGCAATGGGTGGACGTTGTGCGCTGGTGATTGCAGAGCGTGATGCAAAATTCTTTAAGCCCGGCGGCATTGTGTTTACAAGTAAAGAACAAAAGTAATATCAATGCGATAGCATGTAGCAGAGCAAAAGCGGTGCAGGCGGATAAAGCCAGCACCGCTTTATTTGTTTTATTGCGGGAAATGACATTGTGTATTGTACGGTGGTTTGTATTAAATGAGAGGTTCAAACTCTGCCTTAGAGATAAGCTGGCTATAAAGAAAAACATGATATTATGCAATTGAAATGGAAGGCTGACGGCTCTAATAGATAAGAGAACAGAAAAGGAGGGGATATTTATGGATGCGATGACATTTGCATCCCGTGTTCAGGAAATCCGTACACAGCTATACCGTACAGCCTATGGATATTTGGGAAACGAGCAGGATAGTTTAGATGCTGTGGGAGAGGCGGTTTATCAGGGGTATCGTGCGCGTAAGGGTTTACGCAGACCAGAGTATTTTACGACATGGATGACACGAATTTTAATTCATATTTGTTATAAGGAAATCAAGCGGCGCACAAAGCAAGGTCTGGAAGAATTTTCGGAGATCAGGGCAATTTTGACCATCTTTCTTTACAGGAGGCGTTAGAGCATTTACCAGAATCGCTGCGTCAGGTAATCATTTTGCGCTATTTTACAGGGCTGACCTTGACAGAGGCAGCTGAGGCTTTAGGGATTCCGCAGGGAACTGTTGTGACGCGCCAGCGGCGTGCACTTGCGCTGCTGCGTGTGGAGTTGGAGGAGGATGAGGTGTGAAAAAGCGGAACGATGTGTGGAATATGCGCCTGTTGCAGGCGCACAGTGTGCCGAACAGCTTGGAGAAGCGAATACAACAGCAAATCAAGCGTGGAGAACGGCAGGAGCGGCAAGGCAAACGGGGGCGTTCAGTTGCGGCAGTTGCTCTGGGTGTGACAGCGATGTTTGTTTTGCTGGTAACTCCTCCGTCAGTTTTGCGCTTGCGGCAAGCCGTGTGCCAATTATAGGAGCGCTTGTGGAGGCTGTGGTGCTGGATCCCAGCTTAAAGGCGGCGGTTTTGCATGAATATGTGCAGTTGGTAGATGAGACTTATGCAGAGGATGGAATCACATTGGAGGTAGAATATCTTATCGCAGACCCTAAGAACCTGAGCATATTTTATCGGGTGTATGATGAGACAGGGCGTGATATCACCCTACGTCCGGTGCTCAAGGATAAAGCGGGCAAGGAAATATCGGCAAGTGGAAGCTATGGACAGGAATTGCTGGCATCTGAAGAAGGAAATTGGTTTACACAAATCGGAACGGTTTTGAAGGGGGAAAATACCCAATATCCAATGTATTATTGGAAGTTTCATGTAGATTCTCTGCCGGAGCAGTTGAAAATCGAAGTGTCGGTTTATCAGTATACAAGTAATATGGAAACTCCGCTGGATATCTGCATAGAGGTTCCGATTTCTGTAGAACCGCAATTTTTGAAAAGTATTAAGACATTTCCGATTCATCAAACCGTATCGGTGTTGGGACAGCAGTTGACCATTGATGCTGTTGATGTATATCCTACCAATACGCGCATTGTATGGCATACTGCACCCGAAAATGATAGCTGGATTACCTATTTGCCGTTTTATTTGACGAATGAAACAGGGATCCGCGTAGATGGGATTCGAAATGGTATCAGTGCGGTGGGCAGCGATATGACGACTGGAGGAGGAGAAATCTGGTTGGAAAGTGCATGGTATAACCAGACAGATTCGATTTCCATACATTTGGCAAGGCGGTACTGCCTAAGAATACTCCGCCTGTGCTGCTCCATGAGAATGGCACGCTTACAGGACTGCCCTCGTATATGCAGCAGATTCCAGCACAGGATTCTGGTAATTTTGGTGTATTGACACAGAAAGGGGTTTATCACACCAATACAGATCCGTTTTCTGGTTTTGTAGATGCAAAGAGGATAAAGGGAGACTTTGAGACGGTGACTTCCCGTGTGCAGGCAGATCAGAGCATCATGCACAGTGAGTATCCTATGCCTGCGGGCGTGCAGTATCCACTCAGCTTGACAGTAGATTTTGCACCTGCACAGGAACTGGAATCCACAATCGTGATGCAAACGGAAGTCTCAAATGAATAATCAAATTGACAGCGGTATGCCCAAAACCATACCGCTTTTTTTCTCATAGATTGTGAAAAACTTATGAACTATTTGCGAATTTTACACTGGAACTCTTTACTTTCGTAAAGTAATATGTTAGGATAAATTTGAAATTTAACCTATGGAGGTTATGAGATGAACAGCAAACTGAAGGATGCTCATATGGACGAGCTGTTCGAGGGGATTTTGTCCCTCACCTCGGTGGAAGAATGTTATAATTTTTTTGAGGACCTATGTACCATTACAGAACTGCGTGCAATGGCGCAGCGTTTTCAGGTTGCCAAAATGCTTGATGACGGTCAGATTTACAGTGATATCGTCAAAGAGACCGGTGCAAGCACAGCAACTATCAGCCGCGTGAATAAATGCCTGATTTATGGAACAGATGGATATCGTATGGTACTTGACCGCACAAAGGAAAAGGCGTAAATGGAGAGTTATCATTTTTTATCCAGTTATTATGACCGCTTTACAGATGATGTAGGATACAGTCGGTGGGCGGATTATTTTGAGCAGGTTTTTGCGCGGTGCGGATTTCGTCCGGAACTCGTTTTGGATTTGGCGTGTGGGACAGGTTCGCTCTCAGGCGAGATGGCAAAGCGCGGGTATGAGATGATTGGTGTGGACGCGTCCAACGAAATGCTCATGCAGGCAATGAATAATACAATTGATTGTGACCCGCGCCCTGTGTTTTTGCACCAGCGGATGGAAGAACTTGACCTGTATGGAACCATACAGGCCGTTTTGTGTTGTCTGGATAGTGTAAACTATGTAACAGACCCTGATGTTTTGCGGGAGGCGTTCCGCAGGGTCTCACTGTTTTTGGAGCCAGATGGCGTATTCGTTTTTGATATCAATACCAAAAAGAAGTTTGAAGCCATGCATGATCAGTGCTATGTCCGAGAGGACGAAGATGTCTACTGTATTTGGCAGGTCGCATTTGATGGCACGATCTGTACCTATGATTTCGATATTTTTGAACGTCTAGGTCAAAAAAATCGCTGGGAGCGCATGGAAGAAAGCCATTTGGAGAGATACTATCCCCCGAGCGAGTTGTGTGCGCTTTTGGAAGCATGTGGATTTGACCGCATAGAACAGCATCCAGAGTTATCGTTTGGACAAGTGGATGGCAGTGAGGATCGCATTTTTATTATTGCAAGAAAGAGGAAATAAGTTAGTATGGATAGAATGATTCGTGCAATCACCGCGGATGCGGCGATTCAAATTGCGGCAGTACAGACCACGGAAATGGTGGAAAAGGCGCGCAATATTCACAGGACCTTGCCGCTGGCAACGGCTGCCTTGGGGCGCACTCTGACGATCACGTCGATCATGGGAAATCAGCTCAAGGTAGAAAATGGAGCGGTTACGGTGCAGGTACGCGGCAGTGGTCCGCTGGGTACGATCGTGTGTGTTGCAGACAGTGAGGGGTATGCACGTGGTTATCTACAGAATCCGGCACTCGATTTGCCCCTGCGCCCAGATGGAAAGCTGAATGTCGGCGCGGGTGTTGGATATGGACACCTGATGGTCATTAAGGATATTGGGCTCAAGGATCTGGTAACAGGTACGGTTGAACTGGTCAATGGCGAGATCGCGGAGGATATCACACGCTATTTTGTGGAGAGTGAGCAGATCCCGTCAGCTTGTGCGCTGGGAGTGCTCGTCAATACAGATCAAAGCGTGCGACAGGCAGGCGGTTATCTGGTGCAGCTCATGCCGGGGGCGAAGGAGGCGGATATTGACCGTCTGGAGCAGAACATTGCGGCAGCCGGTGCGATGACTACGATGCTGGATAAGGGAATGTCGCTTGAGGACATTGTGTGTGCCGTCCTTGATGGCTTTGAGGTGCAGTTCCTTGAAGAATCGCCGGTTGGTTATCGCTGCAACTGCAACGAGGGAAAGGTAACACGTGCACTTGTGAGTTTGGGTGTTCAGGAGTTAAACGATATGGCAGATGAGGAAAAGCCAACAGAAATCACGTGTCAGTTCTGTGACCATGTATACACGTTTGCACCAGACGAACTGCGCGCACTTGCACAAACTGCGTCCAAAAAATAAAAATAAAAAAATGGAAAAAAGGTGTTGACATTAGCGGCGATATTGCGTATAATAAATATCGTCGCTGATGACTTGGAAGTTTAGCTCAGCTGGGAGAGCATCTGCCTTACAAGCAGAGGGTCACAGGTTCGAGCCCTGTAACTTCCACCATTTGGCCCGGTAGCTCAGTTGGTTAGAGCGCTAGCCTGTCACGCTAGAGGTCGTGGGTTCGAGCCCCATCCGGGTCGCCATTACACAGCATTTGATGTTGTGCAATGTGCCTCTGTAGCTCAGTCGGTAGAGCAGGGGACTGAAAATCCCCGTGTCGGTGGTTCGATTCCGCCCGGAGGCACCACTTCTATTCTTAATTTCTGCAAGGAATCGAAAGGCGGCTCTTAGCAATATGCCAGTGGAATGCTGCAACCGCTGTGGCTTTTCCGCAGAAAAACGATTCCGCCCGGAGGCATCACTTCTCTTTTATCTCTATAAAGAGGTTTAATATGCGGATGTAGCTCATCTGGTAGAGCGCCACCTTGCCAAGGTGGAGGTAGCGAGTTCGAGCCTCGTCATCCGCTCCATATGGTACCATAGCCAAGTGGTAAGGCGTGGGACTGCAACTCCCTGATCCCCAGTTCAAATCTGGGTGGTACCTCCAAAAACACTCTGTACAAACTGTGCAGAGTGTTTTTTTATCAAAAAATGTTTTATATACTTGAAACTCTGATAGGTGCGGTGATAAGCGATGAGAGAAAATGACTGCGGGAAGATGACGGACAGGCAAAAGCAAATTGCAGAAAAACAGCGAGAGTTGTATTTGAACAATTGGTTCAAAAAACTGTCTGGGATAGAGGTTCTGGAGATTTATGATAAGGATAAAAATGTGGAACTATGTACTATGTATGAAACCTATCTCCCGACCTATCGGATAGAAAATGGCAGCATGCCATATAGCAAACTGCCATTTTCATCTGCAAAGTCTGAAATTTATGCTTGGATACTCCAAAATATGAAAATCATGGCGCAGAAAGAGTATTTTTTATACAACAGTGTGTGGATTAAAATTCGCGTTTTAGATGCAGACCTTGCGGTCGAATCCTTGTGGGAGGCAAGCGGAGACCTTGGTATTTTGCTTGCACAAACCGATTATAGCTGTATTTTAGAGGTCGGTGCAGATTCGAGGGATGAAGAAAATTATCTAATTGATATTTGGGAGTACCACAGATAATCTAGCTTATCCAATCTGAAATTTGGGGAAATATTTGTGTACAAATGGAATCTCGCGCACAGTAAAGGTGGAGCCGCTCAGATAGTCTAACACACCGCTGTCTGTCTTAAAGTTAAAGGTTAGCTGGTAGGAGTAGAGAAGCTGACTGGTTTCCCCGAAGGGGATATTTCTGGCGTTGCTGCCATATTTGCCATCGCCGAGCAAGGGGTGACCAATCGCTGCCATTTGTGCACGAATCTGGTGTGTGCGTCCGGTCAGCAGGGTACATTCGACGAGGGATAGACCGTTTCGGGAGGCAAGCACTTTGTAAATAGTCTGCGCAGTTTTTGCACCCGGCATGGGACGGGAAAAGACTTCTACCTGTTTCTTGCTTTCATCGCGGCGCAGATAATGGGTGATTTTCTTCGAACGAACCCTAGGTACCCCGTGTACGACGCACAGATAGCGCTTGATTAACTCACGGTCACGAATCTTATCATTCATAATGCGCAGAGCCTCAGCTGTTTTTGCGGCGATAACAATTCCGCCCGTGTTGCGGTCGATGCGATTGCACAGGGAAGGGATAAAGGAGGATTCGTCCTTGGGATCCCACTCTCCGTTTTGTACCAGATAGGCTTGAATATGTGCGATCAGAGTATCGGTGTCTCCGCGTTCATCTGCATGCACAACCATACCGGGCTGCTTATCAGCAAGTAAGATATGACTGTCTTCATATAAAACATGCACCTGTGGTGTGGAAATTTTTTCGTATGCCATTTGTGCATCAGGGGTTTCAAAAAATTCATCATTGATGTATAATTGTAAAAGGTCACCTGTACATAGCTTGTAGGAAGGCTCAGTACGCTTGCTGTTGACTTTGATGCGCTTGCATCGGATATATTTGTGCATGAGTCCGCAAGGCAGGGCTGGGACTGCCTTTTCCAGAAACTTGTTGAGTCTCTGACCGCTGTCGTTTGTTTTGATGTAGAATTCCTTCAAGGAAAAAATCGCCTCCGGTCTGAAATCGTTTTTATTTCTTATAGTATAAACGATTCTTTCCAAAAAGAAAATATAGATTTTTTGCATATTGCAGTTGACAAACCGGAAATGTTTATAGTATACTGTTCAATGTACCATGTGAGGTAGTCATGAAGATTGATTTAAGAAAACTGATTGGTGTCCATGGAGACACAATTCCTTTCTCTGGCACAATGGATTTGTCAGAGGAAGAATTGTATGGCGCATACCCGTTCTCAGATGCGGCTGTATATAGTGGCGAGATTGTAAATCATCTCGGCGTGCTTCGCCTAACCGGTCAGGTCAATACAACTTATCATACCTGCTGTGCCAGATGCTTAAAGCCTCTGGATATTCCTCTGTCTGCGTCTGTTGATATGGTTCTTTCACGCGACGCAGAGGAGGAAGAAGACGTTTTCCCGTTGGAAAACAATGAAATCGAGTTGGAAGACGTGTTTGTTCCTGCTCTGATCTTGCAGGTGGACATGACTTATCTATGCAGGGAAGACTGCAAAGGACTTTGTCCCTCCTGCGGCTGTAATCGCAATGAGACTGCGTGCTCATGCGAGTCGAAGCAGGTCGATCCGCGTATGGCGGTTTTGGCCAAGCTGCTTGAAGGTAATGAGGGCCGGCAGGACTAAGTCAGTGTTCGTAATTTTACGGACAGTAGTACGGTTTTCAAAATCTTAGAACATAAAGTAGGAGGTGTTACCACATGGCAGTACCTAAGAGAAAGACGTCCAAAGCGAGACGTGATAAGAGACGTAACTCCCACTGGAAGCTCTCGCTTCCCGGCATGACAAAGTGCCCGAAGTGCGGTGAGTTCAAGCTCTCCCACAGAATGTGCAAGGCTTGCGGCTATTATAATGGTCGTGAGGTCGTTAAGACCGAAGCGTAAGCAAAATGAAGAGAAAAGTAGGGAAAGCAGATGCTTTCTCTATTTTTTTTCCAAGAGGAGGGAAAAACGATATGGCATCTAAAATTATTTCAGTCGATCCAGGTTCTCCAGCAGACCGCGCCGGAATTGTGTCGGGAGAAACCCTTCTGACTATTGATGGCACCGCTGTGCGTGACGTGCTGGACTATAAATTCTATGGGTATGATGCTCAGTTGTCCTTGGCGCTTCTCTCCCAATCCGGAGAGCAGCGTACCGTAGAAATTCGCAAGCGGGAGGGAGAACCTCTCGGTCTGAACTTTGAGCATTATCTCATGGACAAGATGAAGCGCTGCTCGAATAAATGCGTATTTTGCTTTATCGACCAAATGCCCAAGGGGATGCGAGAAACCCTGTATGTAAAAGATGACGACGCACGTATGTCATTTTTGCTGGGCAACTATATTACCATGACCAATCTTTCGGAGGAAGATGTGCAGCGTGTTCTACGTATGCATATTTCTCCCATCAATATTTCCGTACAGACAACAAATCCGGAGCTTCGTGTCAAGATGCTGCAAAACCCAAAGGCTGGCAAGGCGCTTGAACTGCTGCCGCGCTTCGCTGAGGGCGGGATCCATATGAATTGTCAGCTAGTGATTTGCGAAGGCATGAACGACGGCGATGAACTGCGCCGCTCGCTGTCTGATTTGGAGGCTTTGTATCCTGCGGTCAGCTCGATTTCTGTGGTGCCGTTTGGAATGACGATTCACCGTGAAGGGCTTTATCCATTGCAGCCAACCACCCAAGAGGGAGCGGTGGAAATGCTGGACATTGTAGAAGCCTTTGCGGAAGAATGTCTGAAGAAACATGGAACACGACTCGCGTGGTGTGGAGATGAAGTCTATCTCAAAGCAGGCAGACCACTGCCAGATGCCTCCTATTATGAGGATTTTACACAGTTTGAAAATGGAATTGGCATGCTGCCGCTGTTCTCGGAGGAGTTCCGGCTGGCACTTCCTGATTATAAAGGACAAACACCACGTCCGTTCTGTATCGCAACAGGCAAAGCGGCTTCCAGTATGATGGATATGCTCATTGACGAAGCGCGCAAGGTGTGCAATAATTTGAATGGAAATATCTATGCAATCGAAAATGTGTTTTTTGGAAGTGGCGTGACAGTGGCGGGTCTCATTACTGGACAGGATTTGCTGAAACAGCTTCAGGGCAAGGCACTTGGAGAACGTGTCTTGATTTCAGCAAATATGCTGCGCGATGGTGGAGATGTCTTTTTAGATGACCTGACTCTGTCTGAGGTTGCGGAAAAGCTGGGAGTACCAGTCGTGCCAGTCGAAATTGATGGCGCAGATTTGCTCTCAAAGATTTTTGAGGAATCCTGATATTGAAATTTTGTAAGAAAATAGCCCAATCTTGAAGGAGGCGAATCGCTTATGTCTAAACCAACTGTCGCGATTGTCGGAAGACCGAATGTCGGAAAATCGCAGCTTTTTAACCGTTTGGCTGGAAAGCGTCTTTCTATTGTGGAGGATACACCGGGCGTGACCCGCGACCGTCTGTATGCAGAATGTGAATGGCGCGGTCGTACTTTTTCCATTATCGATACAGGCGGTATTGAGCCGCGCAATGATAATGAAATTCTAAAGTTTATGCGTTATCAGGCAGAAACAGCCATTCATCATGCAGATGTGATTATTTTTATCACCGATTTGCGTACTGGTGTCACAGCTTCAGATATAGATGTTGCAGCTATGCTGCAGCGAAGCGGAAAGCCAATCGTTCTTGCGGTCAATAAATGCGACAAGCCCGGGCAGCCGGAGCCGGAATTTTATGAATTCTATAATCTGGGTCTGGGAGAGCCGTTCGGGATTTCGGCGCTGCATGGTTACGGTACAGGCGACCTGCTGGATGAGGTGTATCAGTATTTCCCGCCGGAAGATGGCATAGATGAAGATGCAGACCGGATTCGTGTGGCGCTCATCGGCAAGCCCAATGTGGGAAAATCTTCTTTGCTCAATCAGGTACTGGGGGAGGAACGTGTGATTGTATCCAATGTTGCAGGCACAACACGTGACAGCGTTGATGCAAAGCTAGATAACCAATATGGTAAGTTTACCTTTATTGATACGGCAGGGATTCGGCGCAAGTCCAAGGTAGAGGAAAAAATCGAGAAGTTTTCGGTCATGCGTTCCTTGATGGCAGTAGAGCGTGCAGATGTCTGCGTGATTATGATTGACGCAACAGAAGGAGTCACAGAGCAGGATACCAAGGTTGCAGGAGAGGCGCATAATGCAGGAAAAGCGTGTGTCATCATTGTAAATAAGTGGGATCTGGTAGAAAAAGATGGCAATACCATGAAGGAATATACATTGCGTGTGCGTGAAGGGCTTGCCTATATGCCCTATGCTCCTGTTTTGTTTATCTCGGCAAAGACCGGACAGCGCGTAGATAAAATTTATGATACCATCAAGCATGTCTATGAGCAGAACCATAAACGGATTCCGACCGGTCAACTCAACTCCATTTTGGCAGAGGCAACCGCACGTGTGCAGCCGCCAACGGACAAGGGGCGCCGTCTCAAGATCTATTATATGACGCAGGCAAGCACCTGTCCGCCAACCTTTGTATGTTTCTGCAATGATGCACGTCTGTTTCATTTCTCCTATCAGAGATATTTGGAAAATCAAATCCGTGAGGTCTTTGATTTGACGGGCACACCTGTGCGTATGCTCGTGCGGCAGCGCGGCGATAAGGAATAAAAAGCAGGGGGATGGCGTTATGATCCAATCAATAACTGCGGCATTGGGGACGACGGGAAGCGCAATCGTAACCATGGTCTGTGCGTATCTGCTGGGCTCGCTCAGCTTTGCAATTATTGTCTGTAAGCTGACACTTGGTAAGGATATTCGCTCCTATGGAAGCGGCAATGCAGGGCTGACAAATGCATATCGTACCATGGGAGCAAAAAAGACACTGCTGGTACTGTTTGGCGATATGGGAAAGGCTGCGGCAGCACTCGCCATTGGCGGGATATTGCTCGGAGCGGGCGGAAAGCTTTTGGCGGGCGCCTTTGTCATTTTGGGACATGTATATCCGGTTTATTTTGGGTTTCGCGGCGGCAAAGGGGTTCTGGTTGGCGCGATGACACTTTTATTATTTGATTGGCGTATTTTTTTGATTGCTTTTGGAATTTTTGTGCTGATGGTCGCTGTGACACGCTGGATTTCTCTTGGGTCGATTGCAGGAGCACTTAGCGTACCCTTTACGATGTATTATTTTTATCATAATATGCTGTATACTGCTGCAATTTCTGTCCTTGCGATAGCTGTCATTTATTTGCACCGTTCGAATATCAGGCGTATTTTGGCGGGCACGGAAAATAAATTTAGTGTACATGCAAAACCAGTCATCAGAGAGGAGAGCGATAAGCATTGAAAATTACAGTTTATGGTGCAGGAAGCTGGGGCATTGCGCTGTCGATTTTACTGGCGCAAAATGGGCACACGGTTACAATGTGGACCCATCGCACAGAGGAGCTGGAATTGCTGGAACGCACCCGAATGAATGAAAAGCTGCTCCCGGGCGTTAAAATCCCGCAAACGATTACACTGACAATGGATATTTCGTGTGCAAAAGATGCAGAACTTGTGATATTAGCGGTTCCGAGCTTTGCCATTGCACAAACTGCGGAAAAGATTGCAAAGGTCGTGCAGCCCAATGTGCCCGTTGTCAATGTGGGCAAGGGATTAGATGCTGCACATGGATACTGCAGGTTTTCTGAGACAATCTCCAAGGTCTTTGGGCAGAGCCACGCTGTGGTTGCTCTGACGGGTCCGACCCATGCTGAGGAGGTTGCACGTGGAATCCCAACTGCAATCGTGGCGGCTTCTGAAAGCCGAGAGGCGGCAGAGCTTTGTCAAGATGTTTTCATGAATGAAGTATTCCGTGTATATACATCTTCTGATGTCATTGGTGCGGAACTTGGTGGTGCATTTAAGAATATCATTGCGCTGGCAGCTGGTGTTTCAGATGGTATGGGATTGGGAGACAATTCCAAGGCGGGACTTATGACACGCGGATTAACCGAAATTGCACGTTTGGGTGTTGCGCTGGGTGCCCATCAGGAAACCTTTGCAGGATTGTCAGGTATGGGAGATTTGATTGTGACCTGTACCTCCATGCACTCCAGAAATCGCCGTGCCGGAATCTTGATTGGACAAGGCAAGAGTGCTTCACAGGCGATGGAAGAGGTCGGCGCTGTGGTCGAGGGCTATTATGCGACCGATGCAGGCTATCATCTTGCAAAGAAGATGGGGATTTCCATGCCAATCACTGAGCAGCTCTATCATGTGCTGTATGAGAACGGTGATGTGCGTGAGGCAATTCAGGCGCTCATGTGTCGTTCTAGAAAAAATGAGCGTGAGAGCGAATCTATTTGGCTTTCGTAAATTTTCGTTGTAATGTATAAAATCCCACGGTGCTCAGCACTGTGGGATTTTTTAACCATGCAAATGGATATCCTGTTATGATGAGGAATATGACAGGAATGGCCAATGTGAAGTAGGAAGTTTATTGCGCATAGAACGGCTTTGGTTTATAATATACTATATCTATCAATTGAAAAGGAGGCTCTTCATGCACGAATTGATTGCTGCTTTGAAGCCTTATGAATCATATATTCGAATTCGGGAACAGGAACTCATGTCACATCATACGACCTTTCGTATTGGTGGTCCGGCGGATTTGTTTTTGGACTGTGCATCGGGCGCACCACTTGCTGAGATTGTTCCTTTAATCCGAAGAACCGGAACACCGCTTTATGTCATTGGCAGAGGGTCAAATCTGCTGGTACATGATGAAGGCGTGCGCGGCGTTGTGCTTTGTACCGCAGAAATGCACGAAATCAAGGTCACAGACCATGTGATTTGCGCAGAAGCGGGCGCTTCTCTGTTTTCTGTCGCATCTACAGCGCTCCGGCATGAGCTGACAGGTATGGAATTTGCGGCAGGGATACCGGGCACACTGGGCGGCGCTGTGTTTATGAATGCTGGCGCGTATGATGGGCAAATGGCAGATATTGTGGTACGTACACAGTATTTAGATGCAGAGGGTACACTGTGCGAAGTACAGGGCGATGCGCACCATTTTGGTTATCGAGAGAGTATTTTTAAGGAGCATCAGGACTGGGTCATTCTCTCTTCAGAAATTCAGCTGAGAGCGGGAGATCCGGCTGAAATTCGGGAGAAAATGCAGGACTTTGCGCAGCGGCGCAGAGAAAAACAGCCCTTGGAATATCCGTCGGCGGGCTCGACCTTTAAGCGTCCGGAGGGATATTTTGCAGGTAAGCTGATTCAAGACAGCGGACTAATGGGATACACCGTGGGTGGTGCGCAGGTTTCGGAAAAGCATGCAGGATTTTTAATCAACCGAAACGGCGCAACCTGCAATGATATGCAGAAGCTGATTGCGCATATTCAGGAGACAGTATTTCAGAAATTTGGCGTAGAGCTTCACTGTGAGGTTCGTGTACTTTAATATTTCAGGATAAGGGGGAATTACGATGCATTTTCTCATTGTAACAGGTATGTCTGGCGCAGGTAAGAGCCGTGCGGTGGCGGTGTTGGAGGATCTTGGTTATTACTGTGTAGATAACCTGCCAATTCCGCTCATTCCGAAGTTCGCGGAGGTATGTCTGGCGGCAACAGAGCAGTATGACAAGGTAGCGCTTGTGACAGACGTGCGTTCGGGAGGCAGCTTTGATGCGCTGTTTTCTTCCTTGGATAGTATCCGCACAATGGGCTGTGAGTACCGTATCCTGTTTTTGGATACGGCAACACAGACGCTTATCAATCGCTATAAGGAGACGCGCCGCAAGCATCCGCTCATGAATGAGGGGCTGAGCCTTGCGGCTGCCATCAATCAGGAGCGCGCAATGCTGGAGGGTGTGCGCGGCAAGGCAGATTATGTGGTCAATACAACGAAATTGACCGCGGCAAGCCTGCGTGAGCATTTGGTTCGTTTGTTTGGCGGTGGAGACCCCAATCAGCTCTTTGAAATCATTGTCGAGTCGTTTGGTTTCAAGCACGGAATCCCAACAGAGGCAGATTTGGTGTTTGATGTCCGTTTTTTGCCGAACCCATATTACGAAATCAGCTTGCGTGAGCATAATGGTACAGAGTCGGCAGTACGTGACTATGTATTTCAGGGAGGCACAGCCGATGCGCTGATGATGCACCTCAATTCCCTGATGGATTTTTTGATTCCACGCTATATTTCGGAGGGCAAAACCTCTGTTGTGGTTTGCATTGGCTGCACAGGAGGCAAGCATCGCTCGGTTGCCATTACAGAGGCGCTGGCGGCGCATTTGCGTGCACAGGGCAATAAAAACTTAACAGTTGTGCACAGAGACTATCACAGGGCATAACACAAAAGGAGTTATCTGCTATGTTGTCTTTTTCTGCAAAAACAAAAAATGAGCTGTGTCGTGCAGGACTAGGCAATGCCTGCTGTCAGACTGCGGAATTATATGGCATGCTGCTTTTTGGAACCGCTTTTTCCAATCGAGAGATTCGGTTTGTAACGGGACAGAGTGCAGTCATTCGGCGCATTGCGATGTTGTTCAAGAAGGTATGCGGCATGGAGGTGCAGCCTGTGCTGCATGGGACGCGCCGTGTAATCCAAATCGAGGAGCCTGAACGGATTGCACTTGTGATGGACAAGCTTGGATATGATTTCAAAAGCTATATCACCTATCATCTCAATCGCAATCTGGTAGACAATGATTGCTGTGTGCCTGCATTTTTGCGCGGTATTTTTTTAGCAGCAGGCAGTATCGCAAGTCCCGAAAAAAAGTGCCATTTGGAAATTAAAATCGGACATGCCATTTTGGGACGTGAGGTCATGAGTTTGCTTTTA
>JAGZIY010000004.1 GCA_018365995.1 Butyricicoccus pullicaecorum
TTAGCAGCAGGCAGTATCGCAAGTCCCGAAAAAAAGTGCCATTTGGAAATTAAAATCGGACATGCCATTTTGGGACGTGAGGTCATGAGTTTGCTTTTAGATGTCAATATGGCACCTAAGATGACAGAACGACGCACGGCATGGCTGCTATACTGGAAGGGAGCAGGTCAGATAGAGGATTTTTTGACGATGATTGGCGCTCCTCATGCTGCGATGGCAATCATGGAGGCAAAAGTAGAAAAGCAGCTGCGCAATGAGGTTAACCGTGCGGTCAACTGTGAAACGGCAAATATTATTAAGGTGACAAGTGCCTCAACACGGCAGATTGCAGCAATTGAGCGGGCACTGGCTTGCGGTGGCTTAGAGATTTTTCCGGAAAATTTGCGGGAAACGGTAGATTTACGTGTCGCAAATCCGACTGCGAGTCTTTCGGAACTGGCGGCAATGTTTGACCCACCGATTTCAAAGCCCGGATTAAGTCATAGGCTGGGACGTATTATGGAAATCGCAACACATGTCACTAGGGATACTGAGTAAAAGGAGGAAGTATTGGAAAACTTTGTACATTTGCACGTCCATACAGAGTATAGTCTGTTAGATGGTGCCTGCCGCATTGAAAAGCTGATGGAGCGTGTGGCAGAACTGGGGCAGCCGGCAGTTGCCATGACGGATCACGGTGTTATGTATGGTGCAATCGACTTTTATCGTGCTGCCAAGGCACGGGGAATTCACCCTATCATTGGCTGTGAGGTGTATGTAACGCCAAATTCCCGTTTTGAACGTAGATATCAAAATGGAGAATGGCACAGACATTTGATTTTGCTTTGTGAAAATATGGAGGGATACCGTAATCTCATTCATATGGTGAGCCTCAGCTTTTCAGAGGGATTCTATGTACGCCCGCGTGTGGATATGGAATTGCTGCGCACATATAGCAAGGGCATCATTTGTCTGTCTGCCTGCTTGGGTGGTGCGATTCCAAATGCACTCATGAATGGTGATTACGAGGGGGCAAAGCGGCAGGCACTGGAATTCCGTGATATTTTTGGCGCACAGAATTTCTTTTTAGAGGTGCAGGATCATGGGATCGCCGTACAAAAAGAGGTTAATCTGGCGCTCTATCGTATGTCTGAAGAAACAGGAATCCCGCTCGTTGTTACAAATGACGCACATTATTTGACAAGGGAGGATGCCAAGATCCAAGATGTACTCATGGCGATCCAGATGGGAAAGACTGTGGAAGATCCCACCCGCATGCGGTTTGAGACCAGTGAGTTCTATATCAAGTCGGAAGCAGAAATGCGTGCCATATTCCCCGCACATGAGGAGGCGCTTGCACGAACTGTAGAGATCGCAAACCGCTGTCAGGTGGAATTTGAGTTTGGAAAATATCATTTGCCGCAGTTTGATGTGCCGCAGGGTTTCACGGCGAGACAGTATCTGGATAAGCTGTGTCTGGAGGGGCTTTCCAAACGATATCCTAATGATGATGGAAGTATGCGAGAGCGAATGGATTACGAAATTCGCATGATCGATCAGATGGGATTTGTGGATTACTTCCTGATTGTGTCGGATTTCATTCGCTATGCAAAGTGTAATGGGATATCGGTTGGACCGGGGCGTGGCTCTGCCGCAGGCTCAATCGTATCCTATTGTCTGGGAATCACCGATTTAGATCCCATTAAATATTCTCTGTACTTTGAGCGCTTTCTCAATCCAGAGCGTGTATCCATGCCGGATATTGATATTGACTTTTGTTATGTACGTCGCCCAGAGGTGATCGACTATGTAACACGTAAGTATGGTGCGGACCATGTTGCGCAGATCGTAACTTTTGGAACCATGGCGGCGCGTGCTGCCATTCGAGATGTGGGACGGGCTCTGTCTATCCCTTATAATGAAGTCGATGTGGTTGCAAAGCAGGTGCCCATGGAGCTGCATATCACGATCGACCGTGCGTTGTCCATCAATCCGGAACTGAAAAAAATGTATGACAGCAATCCAACGGTCAAAAATCTGATTGACACCGCACGTGCATTGGAAGGGATGCCGCGCCACGCATCTACCCATGCGGCAGGGGTTGTCATTACCAAAGATCCGGTAGATGCCTATGTCCCGCTTGCGAAAAATGATGAGCAAATCGTCACGCAGTTTCCCATGACAACACTCGAAGAATTGGGACTTTTGAAGATGGACTTTTTGGGTCTGCGCACGCTGACAGTCATTGCAGATGCCGAAAAAATGGTGCGCCGGCATACGCCTGATTTTTCGATTGAGCATATTTCCAATGAGGACGAGCAAACCTTCCATATGCTGGGGCAGGGCAAAACTATGGGTGTGTTTCAACTCGAATCGGCGGGCATTACCAATGTTGTAACCGGACTGCGCCCGCAGTCGATAGAAGATATCACGGCGGTAGTTGCGCTCTATCGACCGGGTCCCATGCAGTCGATTCCGAGATATATCGAATGTCGGCATCATCCTGAGAAAGTGACCTATAAGCATCCGCTTTTAGAGCCTATTCTGTCCGTTACTTATGGCTGTATGGTTTATCAAGAGCAGGTTATGGAGGCATTTCGGCGGCTTGCAGGCTACTCTCTGGGCAAGGCGGATATGGTGCGCCGGGCTATGAGTAAGAAAAAATTCAAGGAACTGGAAAAAGAACGCATCAGCTTTATTTATGGCAATCCGGAGGAAGGCATCGATGGCGCCATTGCACGCGGTGTTCCAGAAGATGTGGCGGCTTCTATCTTTAATGAAATCATGGATTTTGCGAACTATGCCTTCAATAAGGCACATGCTGTTTGTTATGCTGTGGTTTCTTATCGTACTGCATACCTCAAATGCCATTATCCAAGAGAATACCTTGCGGCATTGCTGACTTCTGTTTTGGACGCTCCGGCAAAGATTTCAGAATATATTGCAGAGGCACGTGAAATGGGGATTCGCGTTTTGCCGCCCGATGTCAACAGTTCAGAGGATGGTTTCTCGGTGTCTGGTGATAATATTCGCTTTGGTCTTGCGGCAATCAAAAACGTAGGACGTGGGTTTATGCGTCAGCTGGTAGAAGAACGTGAGGCGAATGGACCATATCAGTCGCTTTTGGATTTTTGTCAGCGCTTGTATGACAAAGAGCTTAATCGACGTGCACTGGAAAGCCTTATTCAGGCGGGTGCATTTGACTCTATGGGCTTTCATCGCAGTCAGCTGCTTGCTGTATTTGAGCGGGTAGTCGATGCTGTTGCAAATGAGCGTAAGAAGAATGTAGCAGGTCAGCTGGATTTGTTCGGTATGGGAATGGAGGATGTCAAGGATCAGGAAATTGATATGCCCAACATGCCAGAACTCAACAAACGGGAGTTGCTTGTGATGGAAAAGCAGACAACGGGTATGTATCTTTCAGGGCACCCGATGGATGCCTATCGAGAGCTTGCTGCCCGTGCACATGCGGCTTTTATTCGTAAGATCAATGAGGATTTGAGTGCAGATGCGACCGAGCCGTATTATAAAGATGGCATGACGGTACGCCTTGCCTGCGTGGTGTCCAATATGCGTCTCAAAGCAACCAAAGCGGGCAATATGATGGCGTATGCGGTTCTTGAGGATATTTCAGGAACCATTGAGTTGGTGATTTTTCCAAATGTATTGCAGCAGTATGGCTCCTATTTTTCGGAAGACGCTGCTGTTTTGGTGACAGGACGCATTGATGCACGGGAAGACGAAGCGCCAAAACTCATTGCACAGATGGCAGCTCCTTTGACGGAGGAAAGCGTGGCAGCTCTGTGTGCGCAGCAGGAGCCCAAGAGGTCTGTATTCACAGCACCACAGGCGATGGCACGTTCTGGACAGAAGCTGCATCTGCGTGTTCCAGATATGGAAGGAACCTTGTTTGAAGAAGCGAAACGGTTTCTCTTGCAGCATCCGGGAGAGATTCCGGTGATTTTCTATCCATTGGATACAGGAAAGCGTATGCTTGCCCCAAGACAGATGTGGTGTGAGGGAAACTTGCAGCTTGTCCAAAAGCTGCGTTTTGCTCTTGGCAATGAAAATGTGATTTTGAAATAAAAAAAAACCTGCTCTGCGGAACGATACGCAGAGCAGGTAAGAGGAACCAATAGGCTGCACAGGGGGGTGTAGCCTATTGCTTTCAGCAGGCAAGAGGATAATAGTTGAAGATGTAAGTAACCTGCTGAGATGAAGAAAAGAATGTGTTGTGTGAAAATCAGGATGTGCTGAATGAACACACAATTACATTACGAGGTTATTATAGCAAGATTTGTGAAAAAGACCAGAGAATTTGGAAAAGTGTATGAGGAAAATGCAGAAGCGATTTGTGTATGTGTGGAGGACAAGATATTTTCGTTTGTTCTAAAATATTTTTTGGTAAAGCCCCAAAAATATTTTCACAAATATATCGGAATCGCTGTCAATGGGGCACTTGTACGAGATAGCACGGTATGAGCAAAGTGAATTATGGACTAAAATGGTAGATGAAAGCTTTTCCAAAAAGGAAAAATCTGTGCGTCGTGATTTTATAACAATCCAGATAAAACAGGAGAAGCAGCAGAGGGAATTGACAAGGAAATCAGAACGCGCTACAATAAGCACAGTTCTTGTTCTATATGCCAAAGGGTGCCTGTAGAGATACAGGGTAAAAGGGAATTGGGTGAAACTCCCAAACGGTCCCGCCGCTGTAAGAGGGAAGCCATTTGCAAGATTGAGTCACTGGTTTTTGATACCGGGAAGACCGCATCTGGCGCAGATCCTTGAGTCAGAAAACCTGCCCGTGCGGTCACAATACATACCCATACTACGAGGAATTAGTTGGGCAATTATGTATAATGTGTAATCCATTACACACATAGGATATGGTATCGTGACTGCCGCAGGACAACTGTTCCTACCGATGTCACGATTTTTTTTGCAGTATGGAGAAAATTATGCAGAGTCTTGTTTATAAAAATCAAACCGCGATGCGACGTGGATATACAACTGGATCGTGTGCTGCTGCTGCGGCGCAGGCGGCGGCGCTTTTGCTGCTGACCGGACAGGTACCGGAGTGTATTGCGCTGCATACACCAAAAGGAATCGTATTGCAGCTGCATCCTGAGCAGGCACATATGGACGGAGAGGCAGCAGTTTGTTGTGTGCAAAAGGATAGCGGAGATGACCCTGATGTTACAAATGGAATTCGCATTTTTGCAAGAGTGTCAAGAGCAGCGCAGGGAATTGTTCTGGAAGGTGGCTCCGGTGTCGGAACAGTCACACGTTCGGGGTTGGCGGTTCCTGTTGGACAGCCCGCTATCAATCCGGGACCACGGGCACAGATTCGTGCCGCAGTAGAAAAAGCTATGCAGCAGGCAGGATATCAGGGCGGGCTGCTTGTGACGATTTGTGCCGAAAATGGAAAAGAAATTGCAGAACAGACCTATAATGCACATTTAGGTGTTGTGGGTGGTATTTCGATTCTGGGAACGAGCGGTATTGTTGAGCCAATGAGCGAAACGGCGCTCATAGATACCACGCACTTGGAGCTTGATAGTCTATATGAAACAGCGCCTGAGCGGGTTCTGATTTGTCCCGGAAATTATGGTGCGGATTTTGCACGTGATGTATTGGGGCTGGAGTTGGAACGTGCAGTCAAATGTTCGAATTTTATTGGTGACGCATTGGATTATGCAGCATGGAAAGGATTCTGCAAGATTTTTCTTGTAGGGCATGCAGGAAAGCTTGTGAAGCTTGCGGCTGGCATTTTTAATACCCATTCTTCTGTGGCAGACGGCAGACAAGAAATTTTTGTCTCGCATGCTGCGCTGTGCGGGGCACCGATGGAGGCTTTGTGTGCGCTGCGGGATTCGGTTACGGTAGATGCCTGCATTCGTATTCTTGATACATATGGGATTCGGGAGCAGGTATTTGAAACCATCGGGCAAGCCATTACAGTGCGTTTGAGTCGGCGATTGCGCTTGCAGGAACAAGCAGAAATTGGATTTTTGATGTTTACAAACCAAAATGGGATTCTGACACAGTCTGAGAATGCCAGAAGTTTATGTGAGGAGTTTCGAGGGAGCTTATGAAACAGGGAAAATTATATGGAATCGGTGTTGGACCGGGCGATCCAGAGCTTATGACCTGCAAGGCGGTTCGTCTCATTCAGGAATGTGATGTCATCGCTGTGCCAAAAGGTGGCACAGGCGAACAGACTGCACTCACGATTGCCGCAAGGTGGATAGAAGGGAAGCAGATTTTGCATTGTGATATGCCTATGACACGAGATCAGGAGGTATTGCATGCCTGTCATGACAAGGCAGCGGATGACATTTGTGCGCTGTTAGATGCGGGCAGGAGCGTTGCATTTTTGACGCTTGGCGATCCAGCAGTATACTCGACCTATTGGTATGTACATCGCAGAGTACAGGCGCGCGGATATGATGTGGAAATTGTGCCGGGTGTTCCTTCCTTCTGTGCTGTGGCAGCACGCTTGGGACAGGCTTTGTGTGAAGGCAGTCAGATGCTGCACATCATTCCGGCTTCGCACAATGCAACCGATACAGGTCTGGCACTTCCGGGAAATAAGGTTCTTATGAAGGCAGGACGTTCGATTTTAGAGGTACGCGACCTGCTGGAAGCACAGGGCAAGGGCGATACTGCTGCTTTGGTAGAAAGATGCGGCATGGAAGGGGAACGAGTGGTGCACGATTTGCGTGAACTGGACGATCCAACCGGATATTTTTCGGTGATTTTGGTGCGGGAGGAACAGAAATGATATACTTTGTTGGTGCTGGGTCTGGTGCACCGGATCTCATCACAGTGCGCGGTGCAAAACTGCTGGCACAGGCCGATGTTGTGGTTTATGCGGGCTCTCTTGTAAATCCGGCATTGTTAGATGGCTGTAAGCCGGAATGTCAAAAATATAATAGTGCGAAAATGACGCTCGAGGAGGTCATGGAGGTTATGGTTCCTGCGGAACAAGCAGGAAAATGTGTCGTGCGGCTGCACACAGGAGACCCTTGCGTGTATGGTGCCCATCGCGAACAGATGGATATTTTGGATACACATGGAATTTCCTATGAGGTGGTGCCGGGGGTTTCTTCGTTTTGCGGAGCCGCCGCTGCACTCAAGGCAGAATATACCCTGCCCAATGTCAGCCAAACCGTGATTTTAACACGCATGGAGGGCAGAACCCCTGTACCGGAAAAAGAAAAAATCGAGCTTTTGGCAGCGCATGGTGCAACCATGGTGATTTTTCTCTCTGCTGGACAGATGGAGCAGCTTTCCGAACGCTTGCAGGCGGGCGGATATGCCGCAGATACTCCAGTTGGTATTGTATATAAGGCGACATGGCCGGATGAAAAGGTGATTCGCACAACGGTCGGGGAAATGGCACAGGCTGCGCGTGCGCACCAAATCACCAAGACAGCTCTCATTACCGTTGGAAATTTTTTGGGTGACATCTATGAGCGCTCTAAGCTCTATGACCCAACCTTTACCACCGAATTTCGTGAGGCAAGTAAATGATTCGGGTAAAAATCATTTCATTTACAGCGCAGGGGGCAAAGACAGGAGAGCAGGTGGCACAAAGTCTGCCGGACTGCTGTGCAGAGCGTTATGCAAGAGGTGTAGATGCTTCGCTTAAGCAGACGAAGCTATCCCGTATGGTGCAGCAGGCGATGGCAGACTGCGACCTGATTGTATTTGTAGGCGCGGCCGGAATTGCAGTGCGCATGTGTGCACCCTTCTTGCAGGGAAAGCAATATGATCCGGCAGTTCTTGTGATAGATGAGCAGGCAAAGTTTGTGATTTCTCTGCTGTCTGGACATTTGGGTGGTGCCAATACGCTGGCACAGCAGATTGCAGAGGGAGTTGGCGCACAGCCAGTCATTACTACTGCAACAGATGGATGGGGTGCGTTTGCTGTGGACACATGGGCAAAGGCACATAATTGTACTGTGCATGAGGTTGCCCGAATCAAGCATATTTCTGGGGCAATCCTGTCGGGACAGCCTGTGGGTTTTCAGAGTGATTTCCCTGTTTCGGGCGCGCTGCCCGATGGGATTGGCGTACAAGGAGAGAGCGGCATTGTGATTTCCGTGCGGCTGACAAGTATCCCGTTTCCAAACACGCTGCATCTGATTCCGCGCATTGTGACGCTCGGTATTGGGTGCAGACGTGGGACAGAACAGGAAGCGATTGCACAGGCAGCCAGCCGGATTTTGGAGGAAGAACAGATCCCGTGGTCTGCCATTCGTGCGGTGGCTTCCATTGATATCAAAAAAGATGAGCTGGGGCTTTGTGCGTTTTGTCAGCAGCACGCGCTGCCGTTTGTGACTTATACGGCACAGGAGTTACGCGAGACACCCGGACAATATACGGCATCTGCTTTTGTACAGCATACCGTTGGGGTGGACAATGTGTGTGAGCGTGCAGCAATCCGGGCGAGTGAGAATGGACAGCTTCTGCGTGCAAAAACATCATGTGGAGGCATTACCATTGCGCTGGCGGTGCACGATTGGGAGGTAGTGTTTTGAATATCTGTATGGCAGGTATTGATTTTCATCGAGCAAGTCTTGCCGAGCGGGAGCCGGTTTCTTTTGTAGCAGGACAGGTAGAGCAGCTGCTGCCTCGGATTCGAGAGAGTGAGGGGGTTTTGGGCTGTGTGCTGATTGCAACCTGCAACCGTACCGAGCTATATTTACACACGACAAATCAAACGGTCAATCCGCTTGCGCTTTTGACAAGGGCTGCGGGGGTATCCTTGACCGCATATCAGCAGATTGCAAGCGTGCGGTGGGAAGATGATGCCATTTCACACCTTTTTGAGGTGGCTGCTGGTATGCAGTCCCAAATTTTTGGAGATGACCAAATTGTTTCACAGGTTCGAGATGCCATTGCGCTTGCAAGAAGGCTGCACTGTGCGGACAGTGTGCTGGATACGCTGTTTCGTTATGCGGTGACCGGCAGCAAACGCGTCAAAACAGAAACCCGATTGGTTGGCGTACCGGCCTCGGCAGCACATCGCGGTGTGACACTGGCACAGGAAATTCTGGGGACGCTGCGCGGAAAACGTGCCGTTGTGATTGGAAACGGAGAGATGGGACGGCTGGCGGCTGCCCTGCTTTATGAGGCGGGCTGTCAGGTGACGGTTACACTGCGCACCTACCGGCACGGGCAAACGGTTGTACCAGCGGGCTGTGCGACCTATCCTTATGAGGAGCGGTGCAAAATCATAGATGGGGCAGATTTGGTGATCAGTGCGACCACCAGTCCGCATTATACCCTATGCAGAGCACAGATTGCGGGGCTGGCGCAGCCGCCGGCGCTTTTGGTAGACCTTGCAATGCCGCGGGATATTGAAGCGATGGACGGCACAGGGGTTCGACTGCTCGATTTAGATGATTTGGGTACTTTAGAGGATGAAAATGCGCAGGAACGTGCGCAGGCATATGCGATTTTAGACGAGGAAAAGGCGGAGTTTTATGCATGGCATGAATATCGCAAGGCACTGCCGCTCATTGCACAGATGAAGGACACTGCGCTTGTCCGTGTGCGGCATGATCGCTCTTTTTCGGCACTGTATACAGAAAATGATGTAGATGAACTGATTGAACTTGCAGTCCACAAAACGGTAGATATGCTCATTGGCGGAATGAAGGAAGGTCTGACAGCTGTACAGATGCAGACTTGTCTGGATAAGATGCAGAAAGGAACAGTAAAATGAAAATATATGTAATCGGAATCGGTCCGGGGGGAGAGGAGCAGATGACACTGCGCGCCGTGCGTGCTTTGGAAGGCTGTGACTGTGTTGCGGGTTATGGCTTGTATCTCGAACTGATTGCAGGACTGCTGGAAGGAAAAGAGCGTATCCAGACCGGCATGACTCGAGAGGTAGACCGCTGCACAGCAGCACGTGATGCTGCGCTGTCCGGTCACACGGTTGCGGTTGTCTCCAGTGGAGATGCGGGTGTTTATGGCATGGCAGGACTGATGTTTGAGGTGTGTCAGGACTATCCAGAAATCGAAATCGAGGTCATTCCGGGAATCACGGCAGCCTGCTCAGGGGGCGCTGTGCTGGGCGCACCGCTCACCAATGATTTTGCAGTGGTCAGTCTCAGTAATCTGCTGACCCCGTGGGAAACCATTGAAAAACGCTTGCATGCCGCTGCGCAGGGCGATTTCTGTCTGTGCTTATACAATCCGGCGAGCAAAAAGCGTACCGACCATCTGCAAAAGGCGTGTGATATCCTGCTCAAGGAGCGTGACCCGCAAACGCCGTGCGGATTGGTGCGCAATATTGGGCGCGAGGGTGAACAGTTTGAACTTCTGACCCTTGGTGCGCTGCGTGACACTAACGTAGATATGCTGACCACAGTATTTGTTGGAAATTCCATGACACAGGTGATTGCAGGACGGCTTGTGACGCCGCGTGGTTATCGCGGCGTATGAGGATTTTGATTTTTTCGGGTACGACCGAGGGAAAGCAGCTGTGCCGTTTTTTGTCTGTACATCGGGTGCCGGCAGAGGTCTTTGTGGCAACCGATTACGGCGAGGCGGTCATGGAGCCGCTTGCGGGGATTACCGTGCATACCGGACGTCTGACCGTTCCGGAAATGGCAGAATACCTGTCTGCGGAGGCACTGGTGATTGACGCAACACACCCCTATGCAAGTGTGGTCACACAGAATATTCGGGAGGCCTGCGCACAGGCTGGCGCAGAATATCTGCGCCTTTTGCGTCCGGCACAGGCGGCGGATTCCGTGGTTACCGTAGCCAATACCCAAGCGGCTGTGCAGTGGCTGTGTGAGCATCAGGGAAAAGTGCTGCTCACGACTGGCAGTAAGGAGCTGGATTTTTATACCAAGATTCCCCAATATACCGAACGACTGTTTCCGCGCGTGCTGCCAACCGCCGAGGTGCTCGCAAAATGTACGGCACTGGGCTTTTCCGGTGCGTCGATTCTGGCGATGCAAGGTCCCTTTTCGCATGAAATGAATGTTGCACTGCTGAAGAAAACCGGAGCACAGATTTTGGTCACTAAGGACACTGGAAAGAGCGGCGGCTTTGCTGAAAAGCTTTCCGCCGCAAAGGAAGTGGGTGCAACCGTTTTGATGATTGCACGCCCGCTTACAGAAACGGGACGGTCACTGGAAGAAATGAAATCTTATCTGGCAGCACGGCTCCAAATTTCCCGTATAGATGCACCGCGCTTTCCATTGTTTATCTCTTTGGCGGGCAAAAAGGTTGTGGTGATTGGTGCTGGCAGCATTGCTGCACGCCGGATTTCTGTGCTGGAACGGTTCGGTGCACAGATTCATGTGGTAGCTCCTGACTGTGTACAGGAGATTGACCGGTCTGTCATTACATGGAAAGAAAAAAACTTTACAGATGACGACGTTGCGGACGCCTTTTTGGTGATTGCTGCGACCAATGATCGTGCAGTCAATCATGCGGTTTTTGAGGCGTGCCGCAAGCGAGATATTCCGGTCAGCGTGGCAGACTGCGCGGCAGAGAGCACCTTCTATTTTCCGGCTGTCTGCTTTGGCAGTCAGGTGACAGTCGGTCTGGTATCCGATGGCTCTGACCATCACGCAGTTTCACGAACGGCAAAAAAGATTCGGGAGATGGTGGATATATAATGGAAACAATTCGATTTGGCAGCCGCGACAGTAAGCTGGCTGTCATTCAGGCAAGGCTTGTGCTGGATACCATAGAGGAACCCTGCGAACTTATGACGATGAAAACAACAGGGGACTTGATTTTGGATCGAACCTTGGAGCAGATTGGCGGTAAGGGACTGTTTGTGAAGGAATTGGACAGAGCGCTGGCTGCAAAGGAAGTAGACTTTACAGTACATAGCCTGAAAGATATGCCGATGGAGCAGCCTAAAGGACTGCCAATCGTTGCCTACTCCAAACGCGAGGACCCAAGAGATGCGCTGGTGCTGGCAGAGGGGCTGCAAGCGCTTGACCTTACAAGACCAATCGGCTGCGCCAGTGCCAGAAGAAAGATACAGCTGGAAAAGCAATTTCCAGATGCTGTCATTAAACCGATACGCGGAAACATTCAAACCCGTCTGCGCAAGCTGGACGAGGGGCAATATGGGGCGTTGGTGCTTGCTAGTGCAGGGCTTGTGCGGCTGGGACTGACCCACCGGATTGCCAGATACTTTTCTATAGATGAAATGCTTCCAGCAGCTGGTCAGGGAATCGTTGCGGTACAGGGCAGAGCGGACGCAGATGTGCATTGTCTGGAACGGTTTGCAGACGCAGATGCGCGTGACTGTGCGCTGGCAGAACGCAGCTTTGTCCGCACCTTAGATGGTGGCTGTACGTCACCAGTTGCTGCTTATGCAGAGGTGACAGGAAGTATGCTCAAGCTGCGCGGGATGTATGTCAATCCAGAACAAACAATTGTCCGGTTTGGCGATTGCACCGGAGCACGTACACAGGCAGAGCAGCTGGGACAGGATTTGGCAGAGCGACTGAGACGAGGTGAATGAACAGATGAAGGTAACACTGGTTGGTGCAGGCCCGGGCGGGCGTGATTTACTCACCTTGCGGGGGGCTGAGGTGTTGCAGCAGGCTGAGGTGGTGGTATATGACCGGCTGGTGAGCGCGGATATTTTGGATTTGATTCCGCCAGATGCTGAGCGGGTCGATGTGGGCAAGGAAAACTGCCATCATCGTGTTCCGCAGGAGCGTATCAATGAAATCTTGGTAGAACTTGCACAAACGGGAAAGCAGGTGGTGCGTCTCAAGGGCGGCGATTGCTATCTATTTGGACGCGGCGGCGAAGAATGTGAGTATCTCTTGAAGCATGGGATTCCGTTTGAAGTCGTACCCGGTGTGACTTCAGCGCTGGCAGTTCCTGCATATGCAGGGATTCCGGTAACGCATCGGGATTATTGCTCCTCGGTGCATATCATCACAGGTCATGCGCGTGCAGGCAAGGCGCTGGAGATTGACTTTTCTGCATTGGTGCGCACACGGGGAACCTTGGTGTTTTTGATGGGTCTTACCGTGTTGCCGCAAATCATGCAGGGATTGCTGGCGGCAGGCATGGAAGAGGATATGCCTGCGGCTGTCATTTCCAATGGTGCACGCGGCACTCAGAAAAAGGTAATTGCAGACATTTCGACACTGCAAGGCGAGGTACAGGCAGCAGGGCTTCAGAGTCCGGCGCTGATTGTTGTGGGGAAGGTGTGTTCGCTGAGTGCTTCTCTAGACTGGTTCACACCCCTGCCGCTGCATGGTAAGACCATTGCAGTGACCAGACCGCGCGAGCGTATGGGAACTTTGTCCGGCAAGCTGCGCAGGCTTGGCGCCAATGTACTTGAATGCCCCTGCATCGAAACCGTACAGCTGGAAAATAGTGCGCTCCTTCGGTATACGCTATCCGAAGCTTGGGACTGGGTGGTCTTGACCAGTCCAGCAGGGGTTTCAGCCATGGTACACGCACTGACACAGGCAGGAACAGACATGCGTGCTCTCTATGGGATGCGCTTTGCTGTGATTGGAGCAGGAACCGCAAAAGCGCTCGCACAATATGGGATTCAGGCAGACCTTATGCCAGAGATATATGATGGGGTACATCTTGCACAGATGCTGACACAAACTGTGCAGCCGGGAGAAAAGGTACTCATTCTGCGTGCGGCGCAGGGCACACCTGAACTTGCCCGCATCTTGCGGGAAGCAGACATTCCCTTTGCAGATATTCCGACCTACGAAACACGTTATCACACCGACTGTGCAGCGCTGTTGCAGCAGGAACTGATAGCAGGCACCTTGGACGCGGTGACCTTTACCAGTGCATCGACCGTGCAGGGCTTTGTACAGGCGGTTGGCGCATCGGATTATACGGGCTTTACTGCGCTTTGTATTGGAGAGCAGACCGCTGCACAGGCAAGCGCTTGTGGAATGAAAGTGAAGGTTGCGAAGAAAGCAACGATTGACAGTATGATTGCTTGTTTGCTGGAGGAAACAGAAAATGTTTAATGAAACGATTCGTCCGCGTCGTCTGCGCACATCGGACACCCTGCGCCGCATGGTGCGGGAGACGCGCATTTCGCCGGACAGCTTGATTTGGCCGATTTTTGTATGTGAGGGAACTGGAATCTATGAAGAAATCCCGTCTCTGCCCGGGCAGTATCATTACAGCCCGGATCAGCTGTTTCGTATGATAGACCGTGCAAAGCAGCATGGGGTTTCCCGTGTCATCTTGTTTGGATTGCCAGAGGAAAAGGACGCTTGTGGTTCGGGAGCGTGGAAGGAGGACGGCATTGTACAGCAGGGGATTCGCAAAATCAAGCAGCTTGCGCCTGATTTTTATGTGATTACAGATGTCTGTATGTGCGAGTATACCTCACATGGACATTGCGGAATTCTTTGCGGACATGATGTGGATAACGATCAAACACTGGAGGTGCTTGCTAAGACAGCACTCAGTCATGCAAAGGCGGGAGCTGATATGGTTGCGCCCAGTGATATGATGGACGGACGCATTGCACGGATTCGGCAGGTGTTGGACGAAAGCGGATTCCAAAATGTGCCCATCATGTCGTATGCTGCAAAGTATGCCTCCTATTTTTATGGTCCATTTCGGGATGCAGCAGGGTCTGCACCGGCGTTCGGTGACCGTCGTTCGTATCAGATGGACCCGCACAATGCAAGGGAAGCCATGCGGGAATGTGCACTGGACGTGCAGGAGGGTGCGGATATCCTGATGATTAAGCCGGCACTCAGCTATCTTGACCTTATTCATGAAGCGCGCAGACAATTTGACTTGCCGGTAGCAGCCTATGCAGTGAGCGGAGAATATGCCATGATCAAGGCGGCGGCGGTCGCAGGGCTGATTGATGAGCATGGTGTGATGTGTGAATCGGCAGTCAGCATCTTTCGTGCTGGTGCGGATATTCTCATTACCTACTATGCCTGCGAGCTTGCAGATGCCATTCGAAAAGGAGAGATTGGATAATGAATCGTGAACGTTCACAAGCGCTCTTTGAGCGTGCGCAGAAGGTTCTTCCGGGAGGGGTCAATTCACCCGTGCGTGCCTATCGTTCGGTTGGAGGGACACCGCCGTTTTTGGTGCGCGGTGCAGGCAGTCATGTGTGGGACGCAGACGGAAACGAATATATTGATTTCATCGGCTCATGGGGCCCGCTCATTTTGGGACACAGCGACCCGCGTGTGCTGAAAGCGGTGCAGACCGCGATGGAAAACGGGCTGTCCTTTGGTGCACCCACACCAATTGAAGTCGATGTTGCAGAATTGCTTGTGGATATGGTACCCAATATTGATATGGTGCGCATGGTAAATTCGGGCACGGAAGCCGTTATGAGCGCGGTACGTGTTGCGCGAGGTGTGACCGGACGCACAAAGATCATTAAGTTTGCGGGATGCTACCATGGGCACAGCGATGCCATGCTGGTAAAGGCTGGTTCCGGTGCCCTGACAGGAGGTGCGCCGGATTCGAAGGGCGTACCGCAGGCAGTGGCGGCTGATACCCTGACAGCACAGTATAATGATTTGGAGTCGGTGGAAGCGCTGATGCAAGCCAATCCGCAGGCGGTTGCTGCCGTGATTGTGGAGCCAGTTGCCGCCAATATGGGTGTGATTGCGCCCAAGTCCGGATTTTTACAGGGCTTGCGCACCCTTTGTGACCGTTATGGTGCACTGCTCATTTTTGATGAGGTCATTACTGGATTCCGCTTGGCGCGTGGCGGTGCGCAGGAATACTTTGGCGTGCGTGCTGATCTTGTAACTTTTGGTAAAATTATTGGCGGCGGTATGCCTGTTGGTGCGTATGCTGGTAAGCGGGAAATCATGTCACAGGTGGCACCGACAGGACCGATTTATCAGGCAGGTACGCTGTCTGGCAATCCGGTTGCCATGGCAGCGGGACTGACACAGCTTCAGATATTGCAGGCAAACCCACAGTATTATAGGGAACTCGAGTGCAAGGCGCAGCGCATTGCGCAGGGCTTGCGCAATGCTGCACAGCAGGCTGGTGTTGCGGTACAGGTCAATCAGTGTGGTGCGCTTCTGTGTCCGTATTTTACAGATACACCAGTACAGTGCTTTGCCGATACACAAAAGTCCAATTTGGATAGGTTCCGCACCTATTTTCATGGTATGCTGGAGCGTAATCTCTATATTGCACCCTCGCAGTATGAGGCAACATTTGTCAATGTTAGCCATACAGAGGAGGATTTGGAGACGTTCTGTATGGCAGCAGAACAGGTTATGCATGAATTATGTGTATAAAAGGAGTTTGAAAGACGTGGAACGCCAGTTTATGATTGTGGGTGCGGGTATGGGCATGCCGGAAGGCTTGACCGAGCAGGTAAAAAGAGTATTGTGTGAGGCAGACTGTGTGTTTGCACCGGAACGACTTGCCAAAGGGTTGTCCAGCGTATGCGAGAGCATAACGGTGGGAATGTCTGAAATGGCAGAGCGTGCAATTTCCTGTGGTGCACAAACGGTTGCGCTTGTCATGTCTGGCGATACCGGCTTCTTCAGTCTGACAAACCGGTTGCAGGAAGCCCTGCGTCCGTATGGAACGGTGCAGATTTTTGCGGGACTGAGCAGTATGCAGTATTTGTGTGCCAAGTGTGGAATCCACTATGATGATGCTTATATTTTGAGTCTGCATGGACGTTCCGGAAATATTTTGGGGGCAGTCAGCTATCATAGAAAGGTCTTTGTCCTGACAGGCGGACAGCATACCGCGCAAAGCATCTGTCAGCAGCTGCATGATGCAGGGTTGTCTGAGGTTCGGGTGATTCTGGGAGAGAATCTGGGGAGTGCACAGGAAAAAATTCTGGAGGGTAATGCCGAAAGCATCGCACATCATCCGACTGGAGATTTGGCTGTGCTGCTTATCTGCAATGACTTGGCAGTTGATGCACGGAAAAGTCTGCGGGATAGTCAGTTTACCCGTGGGCAGGTGCCTATGACCAAGCAGGAGGTGCGCTGGGCGGCAGTCAATCTGCTGGATATTCAAGCGCAGGATATTGTGTATGATATTGGTGCAGGCACGGGTTCGGTGTCGATTGAACTTGCAAGACATGCAGAGCGTGGACTTGTATATGCAATTGAGAGGAAGGACGCAGGACTGGAGTTGATTGCACAGAACCGAAAGGCGCTCGGTGCATTTAATGTGATTGCAGTGGCGGGACATGCGCCCGAAGCCTTTGCAGGACTGCCTGTTCCGGACGCTGCCTTTATTGGGGGAAGCGGCGGAGAACTGCCGCAAATCCTGACTTGGCTCAAGGACAAAAATCCGCAGGTGCGGGTCTGTGTCAGTGCGATTGCGGTAGAAACACTGGCGATTGCCTTGGACAGCATGAAAAAGCTGGGATATGCAAATTTAGATATCTGTCAGATTGGTGCGGCGCGTGGCAAAAAAGTGGCAGACTACACCATGATGATGGCAAATAATCCGGTATTTTTGCTCACAGGAGGAGGAAAATCGGATGAAGCATGAACAGCCCCGTCTGCTGATTGCAGGAACGGGAAGCGGCTGTGGTAAGACGACGGTATCCAGTGCTTTGCTTCGTGCATGGCAGCGGCAGGGAGTGGATTTGTGTGCGTTTAAGTGTGGTCCGGATTATATCGACCCTATGTTCCACAGGGAAGCGCTTGGTCTGCCTTCATACAATCTGGATTTGTTCTTTTTGCAGGAACAGGAAGTGTGCGAGTTGCTGTCGTGCCATTTGTCGGGTGGACGTGTTGGTGTGGTGGAAGGCGTGATGGGGTTTTATGATGGCATGGGCACAACCGACGAGGCATCTGCTGCACATGTTGCTCGTGCCACCCAAACACCAGCCGTGTTGGTCGTGCGTCCAAAGGGACAGGCGCTTTCTCTGGCAGCGATGATTTCCGGATTTACACAGTTTGCAAAAAACACAATCAGAGGTGTCATTCTCAATGGAGTGACAGCAGGCATGTACCCGTTTTACCGCGACATTGTGCAAAAGGCAGGTGTGTGTGTATACGGATACCTGCCGCCTGTTCCGGAAGCGGAGTTGCCCGAGCGGCATTTGGGGCTGGTGACGGCGGGAGAACTGCCAGATTTACACAGACAGCTTGACCTTTTGGCAGATGCAGCCTGTGAAGGACTAGACTTGAAGGGACTGCTGGAACTTGCGTACAGTGCACCGCCGCTTGCACCGCCTGTACCAAAAGGATATGAAAAAACGTCTGTACGGATTGCAGTTGCGCAAGATGCAGCGTTTTGTTTTTATTATCAGGACAATCTGGATCTGCTGACCGAACTGGGTGCACAGCTCATTCCATTTTCGCCACTGTCAGATGCGCAGCTTCCCGACAATATCGACGGACTGTATCTGGGAGGCGGATATCCGGAACTCTATACGGAACAAATCGCGCAGAATGTCACGATGCGTGATAGTATTCGCAGGCATATAGAGACGGGAACACCTGTCATTGCAGAGTGCGGCGGTTTCATATATCTTGGACGCGAACTGGTGAAAGATGCACAGGCTGCTCCCATGGCTGGTGTACTGCCCATACACACAGAACTGACGCACCGTCTGCAAAATTTTGGATATGTCGCCTTAACTGCACAAAAGGATACCATGCTTTGCGAAAAAGGGCAGACCTTACGTGCACATGAGTTCCATTATTCCAAATCGGACAATGCAGGAGATGCCTTTACAGCGCAAAAGCGGAATGGAAAACAGTGGCAATGTGTCTTTGCAAATGAACACATGTATGCGGGTTATCCGCATTTATATTTTCGCGGACAGATATCGGTAGTTCAGCGATTTCTACGCACCTGTATGGAAATGAGGCATAAAGATGACTTTGGAAGCATGCAAACAAGCAATTGAGCCGCTGTGCATACACAGTATGCAGGAGGCATATACATATTTTTCTAATATTGCAATCCCCCTTGGCAGCTTGGGACGTTTGCAGGATACCATCATACAGCTTGCAGGTGTCCAGCGCTGTGCGCATCCGTCCATCAAACAGCGCACAGTGGCTGTGTTCTGTGCAGATAATGGGGTTGTGGCACAAGGCGTGACACAGTGTGGGCAGGAGGTCACCGCCATCGTCACAGAAAATCTGAACCGTGCGCAAACCTCTGTTTGCCGTATGGCAGCCCGAACTGATGTGCAGGTACTCCCGGTCGATATCGGTGTTGCACGCGACGTAGAGGGAGAACAGATCATGCGCCGGAAAATAGCCTATGGGACAGCAGATATGACAAAGGGTGCTGCGATGTCACGGGCGGACTGTGTCCGCGCGATTGAGGTGGGCATTGAGATGGCAGAATACTGCAAGAGACGTGGAGACCAGCTCACAGCAGTTGGTGAAATGGGTATCGGCAATACCACTACCACATCAGCGGTCACAGCCGTTTTAACGGGCAGAGAGGTACAGGAGGTCACTGGGCGTGGCGCGGGTCTGTCCACGGAAGGATTGGCGCGCAAGGTCGAGGCAATCCGCACTGCCATTGCAAGGAATCAGCCCGATGCAGCAGATCCGGTCGATGTGCTTTCCAAGGTGGGAGGCTTTGACCTTGCCGGTATTACAGGATTTTATTTGGGGGCGGCTGCAAATAGATTGCCTGTTGTAGCAGATGGTGTGATTACGGCTGCGGCTGCGCTGTGTGCCGTTCGGCTGTGTCCGACTGTGCGTGATTATATTGTGTTTTCCCATACCTCGCAGGAACCGGCAGGACAAATCCTGATGGACATGTTGGAGGCGAAGCCGTTCATTACAGCGGGTATGCGTCTTGGAGAGGGAACCGGAGCGGTTGCTGCCATTGCTCTTTTGGATTTGGCGTTGTCGGTGTATGATGAAATGCCCTGCTTTGCGGATACGGCGATTACAGCCTATCAGCCGCTGACATGAGGTGAAACGATGCTGATTGTTATCACGGGGGGCGCAGCGAGTGGAAAATCGGCACAGGCAGAACGTATTTTGTGTGAGCGTGCCGCGTGGGGAAGCCGCTTGTATCTCGCCACGATGCAGCCCTTTGGACAGGCGGCAAGGGCGCGTATGCTGCGCCACCATAAGCTGCGTGCCGGCAAGGGCTTTGATACGATAGAACGCTATACAGGTCTGGAACACCTGAAACTCGAGCGGCAGTATAATGGCATTTTGTTGGAATGTATGTCGAATCTGCTGGCGAACGAACAGTTTTCTCCGGACGGTGCAGGAGAAGTTCGTGCTGTGGCATGTATCTTGCAGGGAATAGATGTCCTGCGGGCACAATGTCGGGATTTGGTTGTTGTCACAAATGAGATTTTTTCAGATGGTGAGGCATATCCAGAAGAAACGATGCAGTATATGCGTATGTTGGGACAGATTAACTGTGCACTTGCTGAACGGGCAGATGTCGTGCTCTATACTGTGTGCGGCATTTTACTTGCACAGAAAGGGAAGATTTTATGATGAAGAATTTATGGAATGGGCTGTGCATCACCTTTTCGATGTACTCGATTGTGCCCATGCCGCATGTGCCTTGGAAACGGGAAAATATGCAGTATGCTCTGTGCTTTCTGCCGCTTGTTGGGGCGCTGATTGGGCTGTGCGAATGGCTTTGGTTCATCTTTTGCTTTGGGGCAGAGGCGGCACCGCTGTTCTATGCAGTTGGCGCCACGCTTTTACCCGTTTTGATTTCTGGTGGTATCCATCTGGACGGATTGGCAGATACCTGTGATGCGATGGGCTCCCATGCCGAACCAGACAAACGGCTGGAGATTATGAAAGACCCGCATATGGGTGCCTTTGGTGTGCTCGGAATGATTGCCTTCCTGCTTGGAGAAATTGCGCTCTTTGCGCAGATTTACGACAGGCCCTATGTATTATTTCCGGTATGGGTCGGCTTTGTGGCTGCCCGCATGGCGGGCGCCTGTGCGGTTGTCTCGATTCCCTGTGCAAAGAATACCGGACTTGCCTTTATCTTTGCGGGAAACAGTGACCGTAAGGCGGCAGAACGAATCTTGCGTCTGGAACAGATTTGCTTTGCAGTGATTGCTCTGCTGTTGCAGCTGCAAGTCTATATGGTTTTGCTGTTGGTGTTGTACTTTGCTTGGAGTTACGTGAATCAGAAGCTGTGTATGACACGGTTTGGTGGAATCACAGGAGACCTTGCAGGATTTTTGATTTCTACGACCGAACTGTTATTTTTAGCGGCGGCAGCGCTGGGAGGACTGCTCTTATGAATTGTTTGATTGTGGGCGGTGCGTATCAGGGAAAGCGCGCTTTTGCACAAAAGGAATTTGACCTGTTGCCAGAAGAGATTGCAGATGGGGCACAGATTGCCTTGGAAAAGCCCTTGCGCAATCGTGCTGTTTGCAATGTACAGCATTTGGTACGCCGTGCACTTGCGGAAAAGATTGCAGTACAAGCCCTTTTGGAGCTTCTGGACGGAAAAATCGTTTTGTGTGATGAGGTCGGCTGTGGAGTGGTTCCCGCTGAGCGGGAGACGGATCTTTGGCGGGAAGCTGTGGGGCGGCTGTGCTGTGATTTGGCTGCACGTGCAGATGCCGTTTATTGGGTTCGCGCCGGAATTGCACAGAAAATTAAGGGAGTGTAGCGCATGACAGTGATATTGGCAGTTTTATTGGGATTTCTTTTGGACTGCCTGCTGGGAGACCCGCAAGGGGTATGGCATCCGGTTTGTGCGATGGGAACGATGATTTCCAAAACCGAACGCTTGCTGCGGCGTATTTTTCCGGATACGCCCTTGGCAATGACCATAGCAGGCGGGATTTTATGGGTCGTGGTATGCGGTCTGAGCTTTGCGATACCGGCGTTCCTCTTGTGGATTTGTTGGAAAGTCCATTTGGCGCTGTATGTTGGCGTACAGATTTGGCTGTGTTACCAGATTTTTGCGCGGCGTTCGCTTGCAGATGCTGGAAAGCATGTTTATATTGCGCTTGCCCATTCTTTGGAGGAGGGGCGGCGTGCGGTTTCCATGTACGTGGGGCGTGACACAGACGCGTTAGATGAAGATGGTGTCATCAAGGCTGCGGTGGAAACCATTGCAGAGAATACAACAGATGGTGTGATTGCACCTATGATTTATATGCTCATTGGCGGTGCGCCGCTTGGGTTTTTCTATAAGGCGGTCAATACTTTGGATTCTATGGTGGGATATCACAATGACCGTTATGAATATTTTGGAAAATGTTCTGCAAAAGCAGATGATATATTGAATTTTATTCCCGCAAGGCTTGCTGCAATCTGTATGATTGCAGCCGCTGGAGTGCTGGGGCTGGACAATCAAAATGCACTGCGTATCTTTCGGCGCGATCGGTACAATCATAAAAGCCCCAATTCGGCACAGACCGAATCAGTTTGTGCCGGAGCGCTGCACATTCAGCTGGCGGGAGATGCAGTTTATTTTGGAAAGCATATGGAAAAGCCGTTTATCGGAGATCCGGATCGCCTGATAGACCGCAATGATATTGCACGCGCAGAACGTCTGATGACGGGGGCGTCGCTGATTATGCTGGCACTTGGAATTGGGCTTCGGCTGCTGTTTGGATAGAAAAGAGGTGTTATAAATGCAGTATACACATGGCGGGGACGTGTATAGCTATCGAATACAGTTCGGTGGACAGGAGCCACTGGATTTTTCGGCAAATATCAATCCGCGTGGGATTCCGCAGGCTGTCAAGGCTGCAATGCATCGAGCCGTGGACAACTGCACACAGTATCCAGACCCGCAATGCCGTGCGCTCAAGGCGGCTTTGGGGGCGCGATGGAAATTGCCGCCGGAAGCATTTTTCTGCGGCAATGGTGCGGCAGAGATTTTCTATCGGCTGGTGCACTGTATCAAGCCGCGTACTGCACTTTTAACCGCGCCGACGTTTGGAGAATATGAGCAGGCGCTCTGTGAGCAGGGAACGGAGATTCGGTTTCACAAGCTGCTTGCGGAGGAGGGGTTTGGTTTCACATCGCGGTTTTTGCTGTCTCTGACACCGGATTTGGACATGGTCATCTTGTGTACACCGAACAATCCAACCGGCTGCACCGTGTCACAAGTACTGATGCAACAGATTTTAGAGCGCTGCCAAGCAAACAATACATGGCTTGTGGTCGATGAGTGCTTTCAGGATTTTTTGACAGAGCCTTTCTCTATGCGTACTTATTTAGAGACCTATTCACGGCTGGTCATCGTGCGGGCATTTACCAAAATGTATGCAGTTCCGGGCGTGCGCTTGGGGTGGTGTATGGCAAACAATTTCGCCCTGATTGACCGGCTGCATACTGCCGGACAGCCTTGGAATGTTTCTGTGATTGCGGAGGCGTGTGGAGTTGCAGCGCTTTCCTGCCCGGGCTGGGAGCAGGAAACAGCAGACGATATCAAAGAGCAGCGGATATGGATGACAGAGCGGCTTCGGGACATTGGCTTTACCGTTTTTGAGGCGCAGGCAAATTATATCCTGTTTTATACAGAACGGTTTGATTTACATGAGCTGCTGATGCCGTACGGGATTTTGATTCGCAGTTGTGAAAATTATCGTGGGCTGGGAAAGGGATATTTTCGCATTGCAGTCCGTGGGGAACAGGACAACCAGATGCTGATACACAAGATGCGAGAGGTGATTACAGATGGCAAAAGCGATTATGGTACAGGGCACTGCATCGAATGCCGGAAAGAGCGTGATTGCGGCTGCACTATGCCGCATTTTTAAGCAGGACGGATATCGGGTTGCGCCATTCAAAGCGCAGAATATGGCACTCAATTCCTATATTACCAAGGACGGTTTGGAAATGGGGCGTGCACAGGTCATGCAGGCGGAAGCCGCCGGCATTGAACCCGATGTACGCATGAATCCCATATTGCTCAAGCCCACAAGTGATGTAGGCTCACAAGTGATTGTCAATGGTATCGTGTTGGGAAATCGCTCTGCCAAGGAATACTGGGGGCAAAAGAAAGCGCTGCGTCCGGCAGTCCAGCAGGCGTATGATAGCCTTGCGGCAGAGTATGACATCATTGTGATTGAGGGTGCCGGAAGTCCAGCGGAAATCAACTTGAAGCAGGACGATTTGGTAAACATGGGAATGGCAAAGCTTGCCCATGCCGCTGTGCTTCTAGTAGGCGATATCGACCGCGGCGGTGTGTTTGCTTCGCTTTATGGTACGGTGAAGCTTTTAGAGCCGGACGAGCAGAATCTCATCTGCGGATTGCTCATCAACAAATTTCGCGGAGACTTGGAAATTTTGCGTCCGGGGCTGGAGCAGCTGGAAATACTGACTGGCAAGCCTGTGCTGGGGGTCGTGCCCTATCATACCTTGGATTTAGATGATGAAGACAGCTTATCCGAGCGTCTGGAGCATCAAGAGATGGGACAGGCAGGGGTTCAGATTGCCGTTGTGCGTCTGCCGCATCTGTCGAATTTTACTGACTTTCGTGCACTGGAAGGCATACAGGGGGTGGGTGTGCGCTATGTGACAGCGCCAGAGCAGCTCATAGGCGCAGACCTGATTGTATTGCCGGGAACCAAAAGTACGATGGACGATTTGCGCTGGCTCAGAACCCATGGATTGGAAGCACAGATTGAGCGGCTTCATCAAGCAGGGACGCCCGTGTTGGGGATTTGCGGCGGTTATCAAATGATGGGACAGACGCTTTCCGACCCAGATGGTGTGGAGAGTGGCGGTACGATGGCAGGGATTGGACTTTTGCCGACAGAGACCATTTTTCGGGCGGTTAAGACAACGACACAAGCAGCAGGGCGGATATTAGAGCCTAAGGGCGTTTTTGCAGCGCTTGCAGGGATACAGACAACAGGCTATGAAATCCATATGGGAGAAACTGTACTGCAAACTGGTGCACAGGCGTTTCAAACCCTGAAGCGTGGAGAGCATACCGTATTAGATGGCTGCGTGTGCGGAAACGCATGTGGAACCTATCTCCATGGAATTTTGGATACGCCGGAGGTATTGGAGCCATTGGTTGGTGCACTGATGGAGCGAAAGGGGCTCGACCCCTGTGCAATCAAGGCGTTTGACCCCGCTGCCTATAAAGAGGAACAATATGACAGGCTGGCAGATTTGGTGCGCGGTGCACTGGATATGCCTGCTCTGTATCGAATCTTGGAGGAAAATCATGCGTGAAACAGGATTGATTCATCTCTACTGCGGAGATGGAAAGGGAAAGACAACGGCCGCAATGGGGCTTGCCCTTCGCAGCATTGGAAGAGGAAAAAAGGTCGTCATTGCGCAGTTTTTGAAAGATGGGACTTCTGGAGAGTGCCAATTTTTAAGCAGGCAGGAAGGTGTTACCCTGCTCGCTGCCAATCCAGTGGGAAAATTTTCGTTTGCCATGACGGAGGCAGAAAAGCAGCAAACTAGAGAGGCGATCGTTCGTATGTTTGAGGCGGCTACTCAGTATGCTGTGCGAGAAAATGCGTTCCTGCTGGTAATGGATGAAGTATGTGCGGCAATCACCTGCGGATTTCTGGAGGAGGAGCAGGTCATTTCCTTTTTGCAGCAAAAGCCGGATACGCTGGAGGTTGCCCTGACAGGTCGGGATCCTTCTGAGCGTTTGCAGGCACAAGCCGACTATATTTCAGAGGTTTGCAAGCGAAAACACCCATTCGATCGCGGCATTATGGCACGGGAGGGGATTGAACAATGAATCAAATCATGAAACCATCAGAAATCGAGAAAAAGAGTTTTGCAATCATCACACAGGAGCTTGGAGCACGCACGTTTCCAGAGGGACAGGCTGAGGTGATAAAGCGCGTGATTCATACGACTGCGGATTTTGACTATGCAGAAAACCTTTGCTTTTCTGCCGATGCGATTCGTGCGGCAAAGACCGCACTTTCCGAGGGGGCAACCATTGTCACTGATACCACAATGGCGCTTTCGGGCATCAATAAAACGATTTTGGCAGAACTGGGAGGAACCGTGCGCTGCTTTATGGCAGAGCCAGAGGTGGCTGACCAGGCAAAAGCGCGCGGGATTACCCGTGCAGCCGTATCCATGGAATATGCAAGCAAGCTGTCGGGCAATGTGATTTTTGCCGTGGGCAATGCGCCAACCGCGCTGATTCGTTTGCATGAGCTGATTGAGGAGGGCGCATGCAAGCCGGCGTTGGTCATTGGGGTTCCGGTTGGATTTGTCAATGTCGTGGAGTCCAAGGAACTGTTTCTTGGCGGGACTACGCCCTATATCATTGCACGTGGACGCAAGGGCGGAAGCAATGTCGCCGCCGCAATCATCAATGCTCTGCAATATCAAATCGTGAAGCGGGAGGGATTTTAAGTCTATGGCAAGGAAGAAAGCGCTTGCAGTTGTTAGCTTTGGCACCAGCTATCCAGAGGCGAGGCGTGCCATCGAGACACTGGAGAAAACACTGTCACAGGCAATGCCGGAATATGATTTTTATCGGGCATTTACCTCGCAGATGATTATTCGAAAGATTCAAAGGGAAGAAGGTACGGTCATTCCCAATCCGGCAGAACTGATGGAACAGCTGCGGCAGCAAGGCTATGAGGAAGTTGTGTGCCAAAGTCTGCATGTCATTCCGGGGATTGAGTATGAAAAGATGTGCAGACAGATTCGGCAGGCAGCGGGCGATCTGTGCGTGCGCATTGGTAAGCCTATGCTGTATACACATGAGGATTATCTGGAAACCTGTACAGCACTTTTGGAGGAAATGCCAACACTCAAGCCGGACGAAGCCTTTGTCTATATGGGGCACGGTACAGAGCATGCAGTCAATGCGGCATACAGTCAGGTGGAAAATACTTTCCGTTATTTGGACGCAGAACGTGTCTATGTGGGTACAGTAGAAGGATTTCCGGAGCTTGACTATATCAAAAAGCGTTTGCAAAAACATCATATTCGCAAGGTATGGCTTGCACCCTTTATGATTGTAGCGGGAGATCATGCGCAGAATGATTTGGCAGGTGAGGACGCGGACAGCTGGAAATCACAGTTGGAAGCAGACGGCTATGAAACAGAGGTTTGTCTGCGTGGAATGGGAGAATTCCCGAAAATCGGCGCATTGTTCGAGACACACTGTATGCAGGCATAGGTAAAGGTTGATGAGATAAAAAGGTTCTCTGCATGTGATGCTGGGGAACCTTTTTCGGTTAGATAAAATATATTTTACAAATGGGTCTTAAATTCCAAGGCGGCAGATGGTAAAATAAAAGAAAAAAATAGGGGGAGCGTTATGGAGTTTAATCATAAGAAAATGTATCAGCTCATGGGGCTCATTGCCTTTGGCATTGTGCTGTTCCTTGGACTTCAGAATATTCCTGTGTTGACAGGTGTTTTGAGAACGACCGTTCGATTTTTGCTGCCGTTTTTAATTGGATGTGTGATTGCATTTGTGGTCAATGTACCTATGCGGGCGATCGAGCGCACGTTGTTTTCTGAGCGGGTACAGCAAAAGTATAAGATTTGCAGAAAGCTGCATCGTCCACTCAGTCTGGTTCTGACATTGGTTCTCATTGTTGGGCTGATGATGCTTTTGATTTTTACAATTACACCGCAAGTCAGCAACTCGATTCAAACCATTCGCGCAGCACTTCCGGGATTTTTTGCGCAGTTGACTGATTTAATCAATGATTTAGTTGTACAGTATCCGGAAATTACTGATTATGCGAATGATTGGATTGCTTCGCTTGAGACAATCAACTGGACAGAACAGCTTCGAAATCTGTTTGATTTTCTGCGCAATGGCAATTTACTTGGTAATACAGTTTCGGTCGCAACGTCCATTATTGGAGGTTTCACCAATACGATTATTGGGCTCATTTTTGCGCTGTATATCCTTTTGCAAAAGGAAAAGCTGGCATTACAGTTTAAGAAACTCATGTACGCAAACTTAGCGGAGCGTCATGTGGACACCGCACTGGATATTTTCCGGCTGATTCAGCGTACATTTTCCAATTTTATTTCAGGACAGTGTCTGGAGGCATGTATTCTTGGCTTTTTGTTTTTCGTCACGATGTCCATTTTCGGATTCCCTTATGCAGCGGTGATTGGGATCGTGATTGCATTTACTGCGCTGATTCCCATTTTTGGTGCATTTTTTGGCTGCTTCATTGGCACATTTTTGATTTTGATTCAAAATCCAATTCAAGCAGTTTGGTTCATCATTTTGTTTTTGGTACTGCAGCAGATCGAGGGCAATCTGATTTATCCTCATGTTGTGGGAAATTCGGTCGGTTTGCCATCTATTTGGGTTTTGGTTGCCGTAACAACGGGCGCTAGCACAATGGGTATTTTGGGTATGATTATCAATATTCCACTGTTTTCGGTCATTTATGCCCTGCTGCGCCGTTATACCTATCGTGAACTTTCTCAAAAACACATTCCGCCAGAAAAACTCCAGTAAAGAAAAATCAAATAAGCCCTTGATTTTTTGAGGGCAAAGGCTTATCATAATACTGTTAGCACTCGACGGTTGAGAGTGCTAACAGTATTGATTTTTTATACAGAGGTGTGATCACACATGGAAAAGAAGCAGTTTCAGGCGGAGTCAAAAAGACTGCTCGATTTGATGATTCATTCAATTTACTCTCATAAGGACATTTTTTTACGTGAGTTGATCTCAAATGCGTCAGATGCTACCGATAAGCTATATTATCATGCGATGCAGCAGGGACAGACAGGTATTCTGCGTGACAATTTGCCGATTACCATTACGCTCGATAAAGATGCAAGGACGCTCACGATTTCCGACCATGGCTGCGGTATGACTGCAGATGAAATGGAAGAAAATTTAGGCACCATTGCACATTCTGGTTCTCTCAAATTTAAGCAGGAGAATGAAAAACAGGATGATATTGATATCATTGGACAGTTTGGTGTTGGTTTTTATGCAGCATTCATGGTTGCATCTCAGGTCGAAGTCGTTTCGCGTGCGCAAGGGCAGGAAAGCGCAAACCGCTGGCTTTCTGATGGTGCAGAGGGCTACACCATTACGCCTGCGACCAAGGATACGGTGGGTACCGATATTGTTCTGACCCTGATGGAGGACACCGAGGGAGACCATTACAGCGAATTTTTGGAGCCATACCGAATTCAGGAACTGATCAAAAAGTATTCTGATTATATCCGTTACCCAATTCAAATGGAAATGCCCCGCTCGCGTCAGAAAGAGGGCTGCGATCCGGAAAAGCCGGAATGGGAAGAATATATGGAGTTGACTACTCTTAACTCTATGATCCCGCTTTGGAAGAAATCCAAGTCTGAGCTGAAGGATGAGGATTATAACAATTTTTATAAGCAGAAATTCTTTGATTATCAGGATCCGCTCCATCATATCCACATGTATACCGAGGGCTCGGTTACATATCATGCGCTGCTCTATATTCCCAGTCATCCGGCGATGGATTACTATACCAAGGATTACGAAAAAGGGCTTGCCCTCTACTCCAATGGGGTGCTGATTATGGACAAGTGTGCAGACCTGCTGCCAGACTACTTTAGTTTTGTACGCGGTCTTGTAGATACTGCGGATTTATCTTTGAATATTTCCCGTGAGCTTTTGCAGCATGACCGTCACCTCAAGCTGATTGCCGGTGCACTGGAGAAGAAGATCAAGAATGAACTCGCAGGTATGATGAAGAACCAACGCGAGGAGTATGAGAAATTCTTTGGGGCATTTGGGTTACAACTCAAGTATGGTGCATATGTTGATTATGCAATGCACAAAGAGTTGTTACAGGATTTGCTGCTCTATCATGCTGCGGACAGTGATAAGATGGTTTCACTTGCGGAATATGTCGAGGGCATGAAAGAGAATCAGAAGGCAATTTACTATGCTTGCGGTGAAAGCAAGGCAAAAATCGAACTGCTGCCGCAGATGGAGCGTCTGCGTGAACAGGGCTATCAGGTTCTGTGTTTGACCGATAACATTGATGAGTTTTGCATGAAGATGATGCAGGATTATCAGGGTAAGCCGTTTAAGTCCATTTCTGACGATGATCTCGATTTGGAGACCGCAGAGGAAAAGGAAGAAATCAAGACATTGACCGAGGAATATCAGCATATCTTGGATGATGTCAAAAAGGCTTTGGGAGACAAGGTCACAGCGGTGCAGTTTACCAGCAAACTGAAGAGCCATCCATGCTGCCTCACTACAAAGGGTATGGTATCTCTGGAAATGGAAAAGGTGCTCAATCAGCAGCCGGGACAGGATAAGATCCATGCAGAGCGTGTGCTGGAACTTAATGCAGAGCATCCGATTTTTGACAAACTCAAGACAGCGGACACAGAACGTATTGGCAAATATGCGCAGGTACTGTATGCACAGGCACAGCTGATTGAGGGAATTCAGCTTGAGGATCCGGTTGCCTATGCAAATACAGTGTGTGAACTGTTGGTATAATCCCATACCACAAGAGAAAGGCTGATGTTATGCCTCGAAAGTTACTATTCGTAGTCAATCCCAATGCAGGCAAGGGCGCGATTCATGAAAAAGCGCTTTCTTGTATTGATTTGTTTGTGCGCGCAGGCTTTGAGGTCACTGTTTATACAACGCAGCAAACGCGGGACGCAACGCGGATCGTACAGGAGCGTGCAGCAGAGTTTGAAAGGATCGTCTGCTCCGGAGGTGATGGAACATTCAATGAAGTGGTTTCCGGACTCATAGAGGGCGGACATCAGGTTCCGATTGGTTATATTCCGGCGGGTACGGTCAACGATTTTGCTTCCAGCCTGTTTATCCCCAAGCAGGTCATGGAGGCAGCGAAAATTGCAGCAGGAGAGGACTTCCGAAAAGTGGATATCGGTCTGTTTGGAAAGCGGCATTTTTGTTATGTTGCAGCATTTGGTGCATTTACCAATGTATCCTATACAACGCCGCAGATGCAAAAAAATCTGCTTGGACGTACTGCCTATATCTTAGAGGGCATTAAATCTCTGCCGACGGTCAAACCGTATGAAATTCAAATTGAGACAGAGGAAGGGGTTCGTATAGAGGACGAATTCATTTATGGCATGATATCCAATGCAACCTCTATTGGCGGCTTTAAGGAACTGACACCGCGAGACGTACGTATGGACGATGGGCTGTTTGAGGTGGTACTGGTTCGTCAGCCTAAGACACCCATAGAGTGGCAAAATGTCTTTAACGATTTGGTACAGCCAAACGGAGATTCCAAGTTTTTAATGCGCTTCAAGACGCCGATTTTGCGAGTTTCCTCCAAAGATGAGATTTCGTGGACACTGGATGGTGAGTTTGGGGGAAAGCTGCGAGATGTGCAGATATCTAACCAGTATCAGGCACTCACGATTTTCAGCCATGAGCAATAAAAATGCGGTCGGTTTGTGAAAGAACCGACCGCATTTTCTGCGCTGAAAATTAAGAAAGGAAATCCTTGTTTAGTGTGCAGTTGCAAAACTCATGCAGTCAACACATTGCTGCGTGCAGGGGTTTGCTTCATGTGTGCCGATGGTGATATGCTCAAGCGCACAATAGTCTGCTCCCGAACAGTGGTGAGCACACTGCTTTACAGTACAGCGAATAGCCTTGTTTTCCTGATTCATCATGAGAGAATTCCTCCTTTGGATTTTTCATGAGCAGTTTGTGCAAAAGGAAAGGTTTCTATACGCATAAAATTTTTCGGATAAAATTTGAAAAATTTTATTGACATAGCGCGTATAAAATATCATACTATAGATAATAATAATTCTTGTTTTTAGAAAGGAGCAATGTTATGAAAAACCTAAAAGGCACAAAGACAGAGGCAAACTTGATGGCTGCATTTGCAGGAGAGTCTCAGGCACGTAATAAATATACTTATTATGCGTCAAAGGCAAAGAAGGAGGGCTATGAGCAGATTGCTCAGCTGTTCCTTGAAACTGCAAACAATGAAAAAGAGCATGCCAAGATTTGGTTCAAGCTCCTGCATGATGGAATTGGTTCGACGGTAGAAAATCTGAAGGACGCAGCGGACGGCGAAAACTACGAATGGACCGATATGTATGCGACCTTTGCGAAAGAAGCCAAGGAGGAAGGCTTTGACCATATTGCATTCCTGTTTGAGCAGGTTGGTGCAATTGAAAAGGAACATGAGGAGCGTTACCGCAAGCTGTTGGAGAATATAGAAACAGGTATCGTATTCTCCCGCGATGGAGACATGATTTGGCAATGCGCAAACTGTGGTCACATTGTCATCGGCAAGCAGGCTCCAGAAGTATGTCCGGTCTGTGCACATCCAAAGGCATATTTCCAAATCAAGGCAGAGAACTATTGATTTTCGGCTGAAAAGTAAAAAAGATTTGCGCACCCTTTTGCCAAAACCGGCAGAAGGGTGCCTTTTTGTGATTGTACAGCTAGTAGTACAAGATTTTTTGTGTCGTAAAATACTTGCGTCTTGCCGTAAAGCAGATTATAATAAATTCACTTAATATGTTAAAAACCGAGGAAAGGTGCGTCTATACATGCAAAAGGGAGAAAAAAACAAGCTAAAATTGCTGTTGATTGGAATTCAGGCACGACTCAAGCAAAACAGAGATTATTTTGTATCTGCGACCTTTGAATTTAAGTCAGGGAATCAAAAATTTCGGGCGCTTCTGAAAGACGGAGACCAAGGAGATTATGTGCTATCCTTTCAGGGAACTGAACGGATCATAGATGCGGAGGAAGCCGTCTCATTTTTTGAGCAGCAGGCAGATGTTTATGAAAATGCAGTGCTTACCTATACCGAACGTGGAAGTGTCATGACCATTACGGTTTCTGCACGTGGGGTTTCTATGAAACAGACCGAACAGCAGGCAGAGCCGCAGGAAACCGTTGTCAATCCACTTCTGGATCAGGGGAGAAAGTATCTCATTCAGGTCGATAAGGCGAGCGCACTTTTGCGTGAAATTGGGATATTGACTGCAGATGGTAAGATTAAGAATGATATGATCCGTAAATATAATCAAATCGATCACTATGTTGAGTTGGTTGCGCCAATGTTCGAGCAGGATGACAGCGAGGAAATCTTGTTGTTAGACTGCGCGTGCGGCAAGTCCTACCTGTCCTTTGTGATGAATTATTATCTGCGTGATGTACTGCGCCGCCGCTGCCGCATTGTGGGGATTGATATCAACCCTCATGTTGTATCGGAGAGCCAGAAGATGGCAAAGCGTCTTGGGTATCACAATATGGAGTTTATAACCGCTGATTTGCGTACCTACCAGCCGCCAAAGCATGTGACCGCTGTGATTTCTCTGCACGCCTGTGACATTGCAACCGATTTGGCATTGAGTACCGCCATTCGTGCAAAGGCAAAATATATTGCCTGCGTGCCATGCTGCCACAAAGAACTGCTTGATCAGTATACACTTCCGGGATTGGAACCGCTTATGAGACATGGAGTATTTAAGGCGCGTTTTAATGACGTGCTGACCGATAGTATGCGGGCGTTAAAACTCGAAGCAGAAGGTTACAAGGTATCGGTTGTAGAGTATATCTCTCCCTTGGATACACCGAAAAATTTGCTCATTCGGGCAACACGTACCAAACAGGATAACGACAAAGCACGTGCTGCTTATGAGCAGGTGCGTGAACTTGTGGGCACGACTTCGGAACTTGACCGACGCTGTGCAGAAAATGATGCGGGATTCTTTATTACAGATGAAGATTTATTTTAATGTGTCTCAATAAAAAAGCAGCCCATGGAAAAATCCATGGGCTGAAAATATATAGATTATTTGCAGCCGCAGGAACTACCGCCGCAGGAGCCGCAGCTGTTGCCGTTATTACCTCCCGAAGAACAGCTGCCGTTGTTACAGCCGCTGCCATTCTGAGAGCGTGGCTGCGGGGCCGAGCCGCAGTGATGGTGTTCACAGGGGTCATATTCCTTGCGCGGCGGGAAGAACTCATCAACAGGGAAGTCAAAGCGTGAGAATACCTCACATGGATCTTCGGCGTTGTCACCGCCGACATTGTCACAGCAATCCTTCTGCGGCAGGCAGATGTCGTATGCGGGCATCAGAAGCTGGATATCGCGCTCCAGCTTGATGATGGAGAACTGACCGATTGTGACCAGCAACTGGTTACTGGTTGAATCCAAAGCCAAATCCCGACCGCCGAAGCAGCCGCAAATTGCACGCGGTACTTCACGAAGCTCGCAAGAGCAGCCGCAAGAGCAGGGCTGTGTTGGATAAACGACACGGGCATCTAGCAGGATCGCATCAACAGCTTCCAGCACAGCGGTTGGAAGGTTGGAGCGTTCTGCAAGTTGGCAATCCATCTGATCAGGAACATACCTTGAGGAGAAGATGCGCGCATGACCTTCGCTGCCAAACAGGATACAGCGCTTGTCATAGACGGAAAGACCCTCGAGGATTCGCGGGCAGCCAACACCGGTGCATACTTCTACGGATACCTTGTAGTAGAAGCGGATATCCACGCTGTAAAAGCCACGCCGGAATGTTACAGGCTCTACGTCCATGACAGCAGTCAAAAGCTCAGCTGAACGCGGCTTGACGCTGACAGAATTGCCTTCGATGAAACACTGATCTTCGACCGGCAGATACACACGCAGATTGCGCATACAATCGCGGCTGCGGCACTGGTCATAGACCTTTTTGGTATGCACACAAACCGCTTCGCGGAAACCAGCTGCACCACTTACTGGACCGGGACACATTTTTTCAGCCATTAGAAAAACCTCCGTATAGAATTTAATGTGGAAGGGAGAACCTTCTACATCAACCTATGCGGAGGTGGGGGCTGCGGTTACAGATTTTCTAGGAAAATACGCATACGCCTGCAGGCTTCTCGCAGGTGCTGCATGGAGTAGGAGTAAGAAATACGGATATGTCCCTCTCCGCTTGCACCGAATGCGTTGCCTGGGATGACGGCAACGCGCTGTTCCTGAAGCAAACGGTTACAGAATTCCTCAGAGGTTAAACCAGTGGAGGCAATCGAGGGAAATACATAGAAAGCACCATGTGGTTCAAAGCAGGAAAGCCCCATACTGCGCAGTTCGCTCACTAAGAAGCGGCGGCGGATATCATATTGACTGCGCATATGAATGATATCATCATCGCCTGTGCGAATAGCCTCGATACCAGCAAATTGTGCTGTGGTGGGTGCACACATAATACCGAACTGGTGAATTTTGCAGATGGGCTGCATGAGCTCACGCGGACCCATTGCCCAGCCAAGACGCCAACCTGTCATAGCATAAGATTTGGAAAAACCATCTACGACGATAGTGCGTTCTCGCATGCCATCGATTTGTGCAAAGCTGACATGCTCTCCTTGATAAGTCAGCATGCAGTAGATTTCATCAGAAATGACAACAATATTGGTGCCTCGCAAAACTTCAGCGATGGCTTCCAACTCCTGCCGGTTCATGATCGCTCCGGTGGGGTTATTTGGATAGGGCAGGATTAGGACTTTGGTTTTTGGAGTCATTGCTGCGCGCAGGCGTTCTGGTGTGAGTTTGAAATCTTCCTCTGCGACAGTGGGGATGGAAACTGGAACGCCGCCTGCCATTGTAGTGAGGGGTTCATAGCAAACAAAGCAAGGCTCTGGAATCAAGACCTCATCTCCAATGGAGATAAAGGAACGCAGAGCGTTATCGATTGCTTCACTGCCGCCGACAGTCACAAGGATTTCATCTTGTGGGTCATAGAACAAATCGTAACGGCGCAGAGCCAGACCGGCGATTTCATCGCGCAGTTGCTGCAAGCCCCAGTTTGAGGTATAGAAAGTGCGTCCTTTTTCGAGAGATGTAATACCAGCGCGGCGCACCTGCCATGGTGTTTCAAAGTCAGGTTCACCGACACCCAGAGAAATGACGTCATCCATTGTGGAAGCGAGGTCAAAAAATTTGCGGATTCCAGATGGCTTGACCGATTGTACGCGCTCGGATAAGATTTTTGAGTAATCGACCATTTTACATCATAACCTCCCGACTATCAGAGTCATCGGGGTTAAAGGTAACACCCTGTTCTTTATATTTTTTCAGGATAAAGTGGGTTCCAGTGGACAGGACATTTTCCATGGGCGCAAGCTGCTCGGATACAAAGCGTGCGACATCGCGCATGGTGCGGCCGGAGATGATTACAGTCAGATCAAAGCCGCCAGACATGAGATATACGCTCTCTACCTGATGGTGTGAGTAGATCTGGCGTGCGATTTCGTCAAAGCCCATGCCTTTCTGTGGGGTGATTTTGACCTCAATGAGGGCAGTTACCTGCTCGCGGTCAGTCTTATCCCAATCAATGAGGGTCTTGTAGCCGAGAATGGTGCTGTCTTTTTCCATGTCGCGCAGCATACCTTCCAGTTCTGACAGATCGATTTGTACCATGTCAGCAATCTGCTCAGGGGTCAAACGTGCATCTTGTTCCAATATGGTTAAAATTTTTTCTTTTACATTCATGATGATAGATCCTCCCAACGTGAATTGAAGATAGGAAATGTATACTGCATAATATTATACCGTATTTATCCGCGAAAGGGAACGGACAATTTGTAAATTCTGTTTGCCTTTCGGGAAAAAACAGGATAGAATAAGAGAAGCAAAGAAAAGGAGCAAAGAATGGAATTTACAGGGTTTTGTCCACAGGGATTAGATATTCTAGTAGAAAATCAGATGATGAATTCTCCTGCGTTTTATGAGGAGCATAAAGCACAAATCAAGGAACTTGCAATTCGTCCATTTTATGACTTGTGTGAGTCTATCAAGACGGATATGCTTGCGATTGATCCTGCCTTTGTGGTTATCCCATCACGTATGATATCGCGTGTACGGCGAGATACCCGATATACCAAGGATAAAACGCTGTATCGCTCAAATCTTTGGATTTACTTCAGGCGCCCGCGCGTGCAGTTTGAAGATGTGCCATTTTATTATATGGAGATTGGACCGGAATTTTGGAGATATGGATGTTGGGGCGGGTTTGGACGTGGTGAAATGGAACAGGCACGCTATTTGATTATAAAAGAAGATATTCGGTTTCAAGCCGCATATAAAGCAGTGCAGGAAATAGAAGGCATGGAGCTTGCGGGAGCGCTTTATAAAAGACCCAAATGTCCGCAGGCTGCTGTGCAGTATCAGCCGTGGCTCAACCGAAAGCAGCTTGGTGTGGATTTCACAGAGACGGAGGATTTTTTGCCGGCATTCGATGGCAGCTTTGTTCCGGAGATGATAGAACGGTTTCATAAACTCAAGCCGTTCTATGATTTTCTGTGTACGATTCGCGAACAGGCGAAAAAGGAAAGGGGGGATATTCGTGAGATATGTAGCAATGGATTTTGAGACTGGTAACGGATACTATACCAGTGCCTGCGCGATTGGTCTGTCCTATTATGAGGACCATGTGCTGGTTGGTTCGGAGAGTTTTTTGATCCGTCCGCCTGAGTCGGTCGGAAAATTTCATTGGTATAATGTCAAGATTCATGGAATTACGCGCAGTATGGTAAAAGACGCGCCGACCTTTGAGCAAGTCTGGGACAAAGTCAAGGAGCGGATAGATGGCAGTATTCTCGTTTGTCACAATGCGGCTTTTGATACAGAGGTTCTATGCCGTTGTCTGGAATTTTATCACATTCCACTGCCAACCTGTCGGTATATTTGTACGGTCGAGGTTTCTAAAAAGGTATGGCCGAAGCTTGAAAATCATAAACTGAATACAGTGGCAAGCGCATTACAAATTCCGCTTCATCATCATCAGGCAGCTTCGGATGCGCGTGCTAGTGGAGAGATTTTACAGCGTGCGCTGGAACAAACGCATTGTGCAGATGCGCAGAAGCTTGCAGAAAAGCTGCACGTACATCTTGGAACGATTTCTCCCGAGGACAGACGCAGTGCAGCTGCCGCCAAGCAGATTGCAAGGGAGCAGAAAATACACAAAAAGATGACACAGAAAAATAGCAATATCGTAGAAAGAGAGGAAAAATAAATGAAACAGGAACTTATGGATCATGCAGCGCAGATAAAAGGTTATGCAGCTTGCGGCGCGCGGTATCTGATGGTAAAAGTCAAGACATTGGAACTTTGGGAGTTTGGGCTGTTTCAGTTATGTCTTATGAGTTTTGGTGCATGGCTTGCGGCCGCATTTGCGGGCACGATGAAAAAATTTAAGCATCTATTTCTCATTACATTTCTGGCTTCTTTTGTGTATTTTATCTGGCGCATTTTTCTGTATACAGAAGAGTGATTTTAAATTCTTTCGGAGGAAAATCAAAGTAGTTTATGAAAAATCCATTCCATAATCGCTATTTTAGGGTAGCAGTTTCCGCATGGCTTGTCATCGCCATGAGTATTCTCTGTTTTTTTGCATTTTACAAGATGGATGCCATTGTCAAGGTGGTTCAGGATATCTCGGTGATTTTGCGCCCGTTTACCTTTGGCTTTGTCGTTGCCTATCTGCTGCTGCCAATCTTCAATAGCATGGTAAAGCACTGTGAGCCTGTTTTTTTGCGTATCATGCGCAATCAGGAAAAGGCAAGGAATCTCAACCGTTTGTTATGCAGTCTGCTGAGTGTTGTATTTTTCCTGTTTGTGGTGGTTGCGCTGCTTTCGATGGTGCTGCCGCAGCTCGCAGAAAGCATCATGGGACTTGTGGAGAAGATGCCAGAGTATCTTGCTGAGTCAGAAAAGTGGATGACAAATCTGTTCTCGAACAATCCGATTCTGGAGGAGAATTTGCAGCAGCTTTATATGTCTGCGACGGATACCCTATTGAACTGGGCAAACGAGCAGCTTGTTCCACAACTCCTCAAAGTGATGAAGGGAAATTTTGTAGGGAGCTTTGTGTCCAATGCCTTGGGCTTTATGAAAACGGTTCTGGTTGGTTTTATCAGTGCGGTTTATATGCTCAACAGCAAGCATACATTTTCGGCTCAGGCAAAGAAACTCATTTACAGCATGTTCGAGACCGATACTGCAAATGCAGTTTTGGAAAATTTCCGTTTTATACACAAGGTATTCGGTGGATTCATTACCGGAAAGCTGCTCGATTCACTGATTATTGGATTGATCACTTTTGTGAGCATGTCGATTTTGCAGCTTCCCTATGTACTGCTAATCAGTGTAATCATCGGTGTTACCAATATTATTCCGTTCTTTGGTCCTTTTATCGGTGCCATTCCAAGCACGATTTTGATTTTCCTTGTCAGCCCGCTGCAAGCTGTATATTTCGTCATCTTTATTTTCATTTTGCAGCAGTTTGACGGCAATATCTTAGGACCTAAGATTTTGGGTGACTCCACTGGGCTTGCGAGTTTTTGGGTCATGTTTGCAATTTTGCTGTTTGGTGGTCTGTTCGGTTTTGCAGGAATGGTTGTGGGTGTTCCGCTGTTTGCGGTGATATACAGTACAATTTCGGGGCTGGTAAACCGTTCATTGCGGAATAAGCATATTTCAACGGACACATCGGTATATATGACGCTTGACCATGTAGATGCGGAGAGTAAAGAAATCGTTCCGATTACCGCAGAAAGTGTTGCACCAACTGAGGTGAAGCTAGAGCGCTTTAAGCGCCGTAAGGATAAGAATGAGGAAGAACGAGAGGAACCTCTCAAAAAGTAAGAAAAAATGGCGTGTTTTTTCACGCCATTTTGTTTTGCTGCAAAAAAGCGTGCGCCTAGGAATACTAGGTGCACGCCAAAATGCTTACTTGAGAGCAGCAGTGATAATTGCCATCTTGTAGACTTCTTCCGCATTGCAGCCGCGGGACAGGTCGTTAATTGGTGCGTTGAGACCCTGAAGAATTGGACCAAATGCCTCAAAGCCGCCCAGACGCTGTGCAATCTTATAACCGATGTTGCCCGCATTGATATCTGGGAAGATAAAGGTGTTTGCATGACCTGCAACAGCAGAGCCCTTACACTTTGTTTCTGCAACCACGGGGGAGAATGCAGCGTCAAACTGAAGTTCACCATCAACTGCGAGTGCAGGAGCTGCTTCTTTTACCTTCGCGGTTGCATTACGCATCATATCAACCGAGTCGCCCTTGCCGGAGCCCAGCGTGGAGTAGGACAGCATTGCAACACGTGGATCGATACCGAAGATTTCAGCAGTACGTGCGGTTTCGATTGCAATTTCAACCAGTTCGTCCTCGCTCGGTGTGATGTTGATTGCGCAGTCACCCATTACGTACTTTTCTTCGCCCTGTGCGGTATTGCGGTGCAGCACGAAGCAGGAAGATACGATTTTGCTGCCCGGCTTGGTCTTGATGATCTGCAATGCCGGACGTACAGTATCTGCGGTAGAGTAAGTTGCACCGCCAAGCAGAGCATCAGCTTTGCCCATTTTTACGAGCATGGTGCCAAAGTAGTTGCCCTTGGAAAGGGCTTTGCGGCAATCCTCTTCGCTCATTTTGCCCTTGCGAAGCTCTACCATCGTCTGCACCATAGCGTCCATTTCCGGATAGGATGCAGGGTCGATGATCTCGATGCCGGTAATATCAAAATGATTCTGGCTTGCAGCGGATTGTACTTCCTGAACATTGCCTACCAGAATGGGAGTCAAGATATCATCTTTCTTGAGACGAGATGCAGCCTCAAGGATACGAGGATCTGCACCCTCAGTAAAGACGATGGAGCGTGGATTTGCTTTGAGTGTGGAAATTAGATTTTCTAACATTGTTTCAAGAACCTCCTTAGAATACTCTTTCTCTTTTTATTATACACCAACTTACCCACAAACCACAAGGAGTGTGAGCAAAAGTTTGCCAAAAATATATTGCCGTTGCTGCTTGTCCACTTACGGTTTCTCTGCGCGATGAATGACTTTTACCTGCATGCCAGTCATGACATCGAGCGTTTTTTCGTGCAGGGCGGCATCAAAGCTTGCACAAAGAGAAGCATCCACGACGATTTGTGCACTGGGCCATGCAGCTTGCAGCGTGCAGGTATTTGCCATGACACAGATGTTGCTGACCAGTCCCACAATTAGGATTTCATCAACCGAGCCAATCTGTGTTTTGAGCTTGATGAGGTCTTCAGGGGCGATACCAAAGGTTGTTTTGCAAATGGGGAAGATCTGTTTGGGCGCACAGGTCCCTGCAATGCAGTTTTGTGTTTTCCCATAAAGCTGCCAGCCTTCTGTTTTGGAGATGCAGTGAGGAATGGGGAGTGCTTTCCCTTCCCGCGTTTCTAAATAATCTGTATCATGCGTATCATAGGTGATAAGAATGGGATCGCCCTGTGCCAGATATTTCTGTGCAAGCTCTGCAATGCCGAGATCGAGCTTGTCTGCATTTGGAAATCCTAAGCTTCCTGAAACAAAATCATTTTGATAGTCAATAATTGCCAGAAGTCTTTTCATAATACATACCTCATATTTTCAGGTTAAGTTGATTGTACCATGGATTTTCAGGGGGGACAATCCTTTTTTTATAACTGTTTTTGAGAGAAGTTTACAAAAAATTTAACGCAGAATATTTGCATCGGAAGGGAAATTCGTAGTATCATTATGCAATAAGGGGGGGCTTGTAATGAAGATCATCGCGTATCATGCATCACACGCGGCACCAAAGACAAGGCGGCGCAGAAGAAGGAATTTTCGTCCACTGATTGTTTTGCTGCTGCTTCTGTTCATTTTTCTGGGGATTGGGTTTGGGATAAACCAGCTTCTGCATCGTGCAGAGGACAAAGAACCGAGTTATGATGTAACAGAAATTCGGGGACTGCCTGTGTATCAGCATTTCTTGGAGAAAGAGGCTGTTGGACGCATTGGCGGAAAACGAGAGGTGCAGTATATTGTGATCCATGAGACGGATAATTTTACAGCGGGGGCCAATGCAGCACGACATGATGCCTTTATCCATCAGAATGCAATGCAGGAAAAGCTGTCGTGGCATTATACAGTAGACGACCATGAGGGATATCAGCATATTCCGGATACCGAGCCTGCCTATCATGCAGGAGATGGCATGCAGCCCAATGGAGGCAATACCAATGGGATTGGTATTGAACTTTGCGTTGCACAGGACAATGATTATGAACAGACTCTAAAAAATGGTGCAATCTTAGCCGGATATCTGCTGTATCGGTATGATTTGGGCATGGATGCACTCAAAAAACATCAGGATTTTTCAGGAAAGATTTGTCCGGCACGACTAATCGAAGAAAACCGTTGGGATGAGTTTTGCAATATGGTACAAGATAACTATACTTATTTCAAAGAAAATGGTACAAATTGAACATTTGAAAAATATTTGCTTTTAGGTGCTAATATGTTATAATACCTCTCAGTATACAACGATTTTATTTTTAGCTGAAAGGAAATACGGAGCATGATAGTCGTCTTAAAGCCAAATCCCGATAAAGAACGGGTCAACCGTTTGATTGAACACTTCCACGATATGGGGTTGAACACCAACTATTCCGAAGGATCTTCTACCACGATTATTGGACTGTTGGGCGATACCTCCCGCATTGATGAGAGCGATATCATGGTGTATGACCTTGTAGAGCGGGTACAGCGTGTTACAGAGCCATTTAAGAGTGTGAACCGTAAGATGCATCCGCAGGATACTGTTTTGGAGGTCTGTGGACGTAAAATCGGAGAAGGATACTTTAATGTGTTTGCAGGACCCTGTTCGGTAGAAAATGAGGCGCAAATTTTAGAGGTTGCAGAGGCTGTGAAAAAAGCGGGTGCCTCCTTCCTACGTGGTGGTGCGTTTAAGCCGAGGACTTCGCCATACTCCTTTCAGGGAATGGAGGCAGAGGGACTCAAGCTGCTGCTTGAGGCAAAGCGTCAGACGGGTCTTCCGATTGTTACAGAGATTATGAGCGAAAAGCATCTGGATCTGTTTGCAGATGTGGATATCATTCAGCTTGGCGCACGCAATATGCAGAATTTTATGCTGCTCAAGGAATTGGGACGTTCCAATAAGCCGATTCTGTTAAAGCGCGGTCTGTCGGCAACCATGGAAGAATTTTTGATGGCAGCCGAGTATATTTTTGCGGGCGGAAATCATAATGTAATGCTGTGTGAGCGTGGTATCCGCACCTTTGAGACCATGATTCGCAACAATTTGGATATTTCAGCGGTACCACTCATTAAAATGCTCAGTCATCTGCCGGTCATCATTGACCCGAGCCATGCAGCGGGCAGGCGGGATATGGTTGCACCCCTTTCTCGTGCGGCGATTGCAGCGGGAGCAGATGGACTTATGATAGAGGTACATAATAATCCAAAGTGTGCTCTGTGTGATGGGGCGCAGTCGCTCGATATACCAATGTTCAGCGATGTGATGATGGATATCAAGCGCCGCGTTTCGTTTGAGGAAAAACAGCTGCAAACAGGAATAAATTGACATCAAAATAAAAAAGTCTGGGGGACAATGCAAAGGGCATTGTTTCCCAGACTTTTTTGTCTAGCACATGGAACCATCTGTCATGGAAGTCCGTCTATCAAGAGGAGAGTGGCTCTAGTGCCAGATCAGATATTGCGCCAAATGTATAACCGGCTTGCTCCCACTTGGTTAGAAGTTCATCTAAAATTTTTGCATTCGTGGAGGAGGTAGAGTGCAGCAGCACGATGGCACCGTTGTGGATACGCGGCAGCAGCTTGTCGAATGCCTGTTCGCGGGTTGGCTGATTGTCGGTGTACCAATCCACATAGGCAAGTGACCAAAAGACTGTTGTATAGCCGAGTGTCTGCGCTTGCTTGAGGTTTTCCATGTTGAATTTGCCTTGTGGGGGACGATACAGCTTGGGCATTGGGCTGCCGATGATTTCCTCATACAGTTTTTCCACCCCTTCAAGCTCTGCGCGGAAAGAGTCGATGTCAGAGATTTTAGACATATCTGGATGTGTCATGGTATGGTTGCCCACGAGATGCCCCTCGTCTACCATACGGCGGACAAGGTCGGGCTCGGTTTTCAAAAAGTTCCCGACCAGAAAGAATGTGGCTGGTGCGTGATGCTTTTTCAGAGCGTCTAAAATGGCGGGCATATTGCCATTTTCAAAGCCGGCATCAAAGGTCAGATAGATGACCGGTTTTTGGGGGTCGCCCAGATAACGGGCGGAGAGTGCTTCCAACTGCTCCGAGGAAGCGTTTCCGGTCGGAGGCTGTCCGGGGGTTTGAAAAGAGAGCCCCCAGTTAGTGATTTCGGCAGTCACAGCAGAAACCGGACCAAAATGTGCCTGATAGAATGCACCAGCACCAGCAAGCGCAAGAATCAGTGTCGTGACAGCAAGAACCGAGCGGATTTTTCGCATCTGCTTGGGGGATAAAAACAAGATATACACCGCCTTCTTTACAGTTTGTTAGTACACTGTATGTGTTTGGCGGGCGGGGTATGCTTGAGATTATGCGTCGTAATCCTCCAAAAGATGTGCGATTTCGGTGGCATCGCGCAGAGCAATGCCTTGTGACAGTGCTTGTTGGTCGGTAGGAGGTAGCGTGCGAATATCGATTCCTGTCATCAGAATGGGGTCACTGCGTCCGGTTTGATAGATCACTACCTGATGTCCCACGCTTTTGGCGGTGTATGGCATTTCGGGAAGCGGTGCACTGGAAGGCAGCGGCTTTGGCCATAATAAAGAGAATAAAAGCAGAATAACAGAAAGAAAAGTGAGCGATAATATAATGATATGAAAGCCCATAGAACGATTTTGGATTTGCATGAAATATCCCTCCAAACAATTGAGTATTATAAAGGATTGTGTGATTCAGTATGGCTTTCTGAGCAGAGAATCATACATAAAGAATAAAAATGTTGGAAATTTTCAGAGGGATATGATATACTGTAATCGCCTATATGCTGTAAACGCTCATGGAGGGTTATGGCATTGGCGACCTTTGCGGCCGTGCATAAGGAGGCATAACACGATATGGCAAAAGAAAAAAAGAGTTCCAAAGCACGCAAGATCGTAATGGCGATTTTGGCAATTCCGCTCATTGGAATTGTAACAGCTTGTTTGTGCGGAATTGCGCTGGCATTTTATATTGGCATTTGCGTCGTGCCAAACGCTGATATTGATGTATCCTCTTACAGCAGAGAGCTGGCAAAGACCACTGTTATCTATGCAAAAAACAAGACAAGCGGGGAATATGAGATATATGAGACGCTGGAAGGGGACGTGAATAGGCAGTGGGTAGAGCTGTCTGAGGTTCCGAAAGATTTGCAGAATGCAGTGGTAGCAATTGAGGATAAACGGTTTTATTCCCATCATGGCGTAGACTGGATCCGTACACTGGGCGCTGTGCAGGGCTTTGTAACAGGCGATGATGGTGCAGGCGGTGGTTCCACCATCACACAGCAGCTTATCAAGAACCTGACAGGAAACAGTGATAAATCGGTCAAGCGAAAAATCAATGAGATCTTTCAGGCTTTGACTCTGGAAAAAAATCTGGGAGCCACGGCCAAGGAACAGATTTTGGAGATGTATCTCAATACGATTCCGTATGGCAACCGTGCGGCAGGCGTTAAGGTAGCAGCCATGACCTATTTTGGTAAAGAATTGAGCGAGCTCAATCTCGCGGAATGCGCAGTGCTTGCGTCTATTCCCAATGCGCCGACACGATATAATCCATTCCGCAATCCTGAGAATGTCAAAGAACGTCAGGAAAAGGTGCTTTTTGCAATGAAAGAGCAAGGATTTATTGGAGAAAGTCAGTATCAGGAGGCGCTTACAACCGAGCTTGTATATAAATCAGATGATTATAAGCAGCAGAACAATCAGCCGTATTCATGGTTTACCGAGGCAATTATTCAGGAACTGACCGAGGATCTTCAGGAAAAGCAGAATATTTCCTATGATCTTGCGCGTTCTCGTGTCATGTCTGGTGGATTGCAGATCTATGCAACCATCGATCAGGATATTCAGGCAATCATGGACGATGTCTATACCGATGAATCGAATTTTCCGCGTGCCCGCAAAAATGGTGTTGTGCCGCAGTCTGCGATGGTGGTCTGTGATAAGCAGGGCAATGTGGTAGGGTTGGTAGGCGGACGCGGAAAGAAGGAAGGTAGTCTGTTGACAAACCGTGCAACTATGACGGTCCGTCAGCCGGGCTCCTCCATTAAGCCGCTTGCTGTTTATGGTCCTGCAATGGATGACGGAAAAATCACACCGTATTCTGCCGTTACAGATATGCCGTTTAAGGTATATAATGGCAAGGCTTGGCCGAGAAACGACAACCGGCGTTATCAGGGTCAGATGGTTGTGCGCAATGCAATTGCACACTCGATCAACTGTGTTGCTGTGCGTGTTCTGGATATGATAACCCCACAGCGCTCCTATGAATTTTTGCATGATACGCTCGGATTCTCACACCTCAATCCCAATGCGGACATTGATTATGCTCCGCTTGCATTGGGTGGTATGAATGGTGGTGTCACCGTACGTGAAATGGCAGCAGGTTATACTATTTTTGCAAACAATGGCAAATATTCAGGTTCCCGCACCTATTCCAAGGTGGAGGACAGTGAAGGCAACGTGCTCATTGACTATACAACGCCGGAAGAAAAAGATGCCTTTAAGAATGAAAAAACAGCATATTATATGCTTGATGCACTCAAAGAGGTTACCGAGTCAGGAACCGGACGGCGTGCGACCATTCCGGGGATCGAGACGGCGGGTAAAACGGGTACTACAACCGCAAAGCGCGATGTATGGTTCTGTGGTCTTACTCCATACTATGTAGGTGCTACTTGGTTTGGTTACGACCAGAGTTATAATCTGGAAGGCATTTCAGGTAACTCTGCTCTGTCTCTGTGGACAACGGTGATGCGACGAATCCACGAGGATTTGCCCAATGCACAGTTTGATATGGGAGATGACTCCAATTTTGTGAGTGCAAGCTATTGTGAGGACAGCGGATACTCTCCTGTGAGCGCGTGCAGTGATGATGCACGTGGCAGTCGTGTATCAACCGGACGCTTCTGGAAGGGAGATGAACCAAAACAGGATTGCTATCTGCACAAGTACGTTGAAATCTGCCGAGATACTGGACGCATTGCGACCAGTCGGTGCTGGCGAACGGCAACAGTCGGTAAGATGGATTTAACACGAAAGTTCCCAATTGATTTCTCTCCATCGATTGAGGACTCGGAGTATTGTTATACAGGTGAGAACGATCCGGTTGGCTCGGGAGATGTGACGGTTTCTGGTGGTTCTCTCGGCGTATGTTACAGCAAACATTCCATCTTCAGCAATGATGACGAAGAGGAGCAAGGCACGCAGGAGGGCGATCCCGAAAATAGTGGACAGGAAAACCAAGAGTCGGATTCTCAGTCCGGAGAAGAACAGACAGAAACGTCTCCCCCAGAGACCCCGGATACAGAGGAAGAGGACCCAGAAAATTGAGACAATTTGGGGCTTGAAATCGTAATAAGGTTATAGTATAATATACCAGTATGTTATGTAGTGTCCTGTAAGGTCGCACTAGGCGGGGAGGCAGCGGTGCCCTTTTCCTGCAATCCGCTATAGCAGGGCTGAATCCCAGTTGGGAGGGGCGGCATTTGGATGCTTGCAGTTAACAAGTCAATGATGAGAGATTGGTACTGTGCAACGTGGGACTGCGAATCATGTCAGGCGGGGAACCGAGCAGCATTAAACAGAACCCTGCGTGTGCCACAGAACTGCCGATTTTGAGTTGATTTGGTAAAAAGGCTGTCTGGATGTTCGTTTCGATCTTCTGGTGTGCGGTCTTACAGGACACTGCATAACCGTAGAAAGCGTTGGAAAGGTGGGCAGGTGATAAATCTGCCCATTTTTTTCATTCTGCATAAGGGAGGCACACAATGTATCAGGCGCTCTATCGCAAGTGGCGTCCGCTCTGTTTTGCTGATGTAATTGGTCAGCAGCATATTACCGATACGCTGCGTGCACAGCTGCGTACTGGCAGATTGTCACATGCTTATTTGTTCACCGGTACAAGAGGAACGGGAAAAACAACTTGTGCAAAAATTTTGGCGCGCGCAGTCAACTGCGAGCATCTCGTGGAAGGCGATCCGTGCAACAAGTGCCCTGCATGTCAGGGAATTTTGGATGGATCGGTTCTGGACGTTGTGGAAATTGATGCAGCGTCGAATAATGGTGTGGATAACGTGCGCGAAATCCGAGATGAAGTGCGATATGCACCAACTGCGGTGCGTAAAAAAGTATTTATCATTGACGAGGTACACATGCTTTCTTCGGGGGCATTCAATGCATTGCTGAAAACCTTAGAGGAACCACCCGAACATGTGATGTTTATTTTGGCAACGACCGAAATCCACAAGGTTCCGGCAACTATTTTATCGCGCTGTCAACGGTTTGATTTCCGGCGGATTACGGTCGATGCCATGGCAAAACGCCTTTTGCAGATTGCTGCAAGTGAGCAGCTGCCCTTGACAGAGGGCGGTGCGCAGCTCATTGCACGGCTTGCAGATGGTGCAATGCGTGATGCGCTGTCTATGCTCGATCGCACGGCGGGCTATGACCCGATTGATGAACAGGAGGTTTCCAGAAGTCTTGGGATTCTTGGAAAATCCGATGCCATAGCACTGATGGAAGCTATTCAATGCGGCAATCTTTCAGCAGCTATCTCTGAAATTGGACAGGCGTATGAATCTGGACGAGATCTTGCTGGCGTGATGGATCAGCTTTTAAGTTTGATTCGAGACATACTGCTCGTCAAAACAGCAAACGGAGACGTTGCGAGTTTGATTTCCCCCACCTATACCAAAGCGCAGCTTTGTGCGCTGGGTGAAGGGCTTGCACCAACAGAACTCATTGCATATAGCCGTATTTTACAAGATGCAATTGGGCGTATGAAGTCTGCAAGCAATCGACGTGTGGAAGCAGAATTCAGCATAATCCGTCTGTGCACGATGGGCGGAGAGGTATACGATTCTCTTGAGGGCAGAGTGGAGGCGCTGGAAGAAAGAGTCAGGCATGGCGTGCCTGTGATTACCGCGGCAGCACCTGCGGATATAGTACAGCCTGCGGCAGCTGTGCCCAAGGCAGAAGAACCGGCAAACCTGCAAGTGCAGCCCGAAACCGAAACACTGCATACCGAGTGGAGCGGCTGGGAGCAGGTGCTCGAGCGGGCAAGCGGTGTTATCAATATGGGGGCACTCACCTGCTTACAGATTTCGTCCCATGCGGAACGTGATGGGGAACAAATCCTTGTATTTTGTGAAGATGATGTAACGGCTGGGCTTGCAAAGGCACATCCGACCATCGATAGATTGTCAGAAATTGCAGCAGCTGTGGCGGGAACGGCAGTTCGGGTAAAAATATTGGAGCCGAACCAAAAGCTGCACCCGCAGAGTAGAGCAGCATCTGACGAGATTTTGGAAAGAGCAAAAGAATTTGACATTCATGTCACAGAGTTTTAATCGTTTAGGAGGAATTCAAAATGGCAAAGGGCAAATTTGGTGGAATGGGCGGCGGCATGAACATGCAGGCCATGATCAAGCATGCACAGAAGATGCAGCAGGAAATGCTGCGCGCACAGGAGGAAATGGCGCAGACTGAGACCGAGGCGACCGCTGGCGGCGGTGCAGTTAAGGCGGTTGTACTGGGCACTACTTCTCTCAAGTCTTTGGAAATCAAGCCGGAGGTTGTAGATCCGGAGGATATTGAGATGCTTCAGGATCTGGTTATGGCGGCAATCAATGAAGCGCTTCGTAAGGCACAGGAGCAGTCTGAAAACAATATGCGTACCATTACCGGCGGCATGAGCGGCGGTATCCCGGGTATTCTCTAAAAAATGAAATTCTTTGCGCCGCCAGTCGAGCGGTTAATTGAAGAATTTGCCCGTCTGCCCGGAATTGGACAGAAAACGGCGCAGCGCCTTGCGTTTTTTGTGCTGGATATGCCCAAGGAAGATGCACAGCGCTTTGCAGATGCGATTATGCAGGCGAAAAGTACGGTGTTTACCTGTAAGGTTTGTCAAAACCTGACAGATTCAGAGGTTTGTCCCATCTGCTCGAATCCCAATCGAGATGCGGGAGTTATCTGTGTGGTGACTGATCCACGTGATGTTCTGGCATTTGAACGCACCCGCGAATTTAACGGTCTGTATCATGTGCTGCATGGAGTAATTTCGCCCATGAATCATGTAGGTCCAGATGATATCCGGATTCGCGAGCTCTTGCAGCGTGTGGCAGATACAGATGTGCGCGAGGTAATCATTGCAACCAATCCGGACACGGAGGGTGAGGCAACTGCTATGTATTTGGCGCGTTTGCTCAAACCATTTGGCGTTGCAGTCAGCCGCCTTGCCTATGGCATTCCGGTGGGCGGTCATCTGGAGTATGTAGATGAGGTGACTCTGATGCGTGCGCTTGAGGGCAGACGAGAGATTTAGACTTTTGGAGGAATCGACTTTGTCCGATTTGAGGCAAGAGATACAAAATCGGCGTACCTTTGCGATTATTTCGCATCCTGACGCCGGCAAAACAACCATTACTGAGAAATTTCTATTGTACGGCGGTGCAATTCAGGAAGCCGGTATGGTAAAGGGAAAAAAAAATTCCCGTCATGCAGTATCTGACTGGATGGAAATCGAGAAGCAGCGTGGTATTTCGGTCACTTCTTCGGTGCTCCAGTTCCATTATCATGATTACTGTATCAATATTCTGGATACCCCGGGACATCAGGACTTTTCCGAGGATACCTATCGAACACTGATGGCAGCGGATTCTGCTGTCATGGTCATTGATGCGTCCAAGGGTGTCGAGGCGCAGACGCGAAAGCTGTTTAAGGTTTGTGTCATGCGTGATATTCCGATTTTTACCTTTATCAATAAGATGGACCGCGAATCGCGTGATCCCTATGAATTGATGGAAGAAATCGAAAATGAACTTGGGATTGGAACCTACGCAGTCAATTGGCCCATTGGCTCTGGCAAGGAGTTCAAAGGTGTCTATGACCGCGGAGACGATGAGGTGATTGTGTTTGATGGTGTGGACGCACGCCGCGAAGTCACGGCAACGCATCTGAAATTTGGTTCTGACGCACTCAAATCGCTGTTGTCTGATGCACAGTATGCAACGCTTGCAGATGACATCGAGCTTTTGGAGGGTGCAGGTGATGAATTTGATTTGGAGGCGGTGCGCCATGGCAAGCTGTCCCCGGTTTTCTTTGGCTCAGCACTCACAAACTTTGGTGTAGAACCCTTTTTGAAGAAGTTTCTGCAAATGACTTCCTCTCCACTGCCGCGAAAGGCAGATATTGGTGTGATTGACCCGTTTGATGCGCGTTTTTCTGCCTTTGTCTTTAAGATTCAGGCGAACATGAATAAGGCGCATCGTGACCGTATTGCATTTATGCGAATTTGTTCGGGTAAGTTTGAGCGCGGCTGTGATGTGTATCACATTCAGGGTGGTAAGAAAATCCAGCTTGCGCAGCCACAGCAACTCATGGCACAGGATCGTTCCATTGTAGACGAAGCCTACGCAGGAGATATTATCGGAGTATTTGATCCGGGCATTTTCTCGATTGGTGATACTGTTTGTGACCCTAAGCTCAAGTGTACTTTCTCTGGTATTCCGACTTTTGCACCTGAGATATTTGCATCGGTACGCCAAAAGGATACTTTGAAGCGAAAGCAGTTTGTCAAGGGTGTTACGCAGATTGCACAGGAAGGTGCAATTCAGATTTTCCATGAGCCGAATACTGGTATGGAAGAGGTTATTGTTGGTGTTGTCGGACAGCTTCAGTTTGAAGTGCTGGAATATCGCCTGAAAAATGAGTATGGCGTCGATATCATTCGAGATAACCTGCCATATGAGCATTTGCGATGGATCGAAAATGATGAGGAGGACTTCGATTATAAGAAGCTCATGCTCACATCGGATACCCGTGTGGTACAGGATTTCCGCGATAATTTGCTGCTGTTATTCACAAGTCCTTGGAATATTTCATGGGCAACGGATCACAATGAAGGCTTGCGGTTGTCTGAATTTTCGGAAAATGCATAATTAAAAAGAGAGAGCTGAGTTTGTCGAAGAACTGCGGTTTTTCGATGTGTCCGCCGCGCAAAGCGCTATGGACGAAGAATGCCCGAAACCACGCATCAATGAGTGGTTTCGGGCATTTTGCTGTGTAAAAGGTCACGCACATGTCACGACTTTTTACAGGACTTTATGCGCGCCACGGGCAAGAAATACTTTTTCGGCAGCATGAGAGAGATTTTTAGAATCTCTCTCTTTTTTATGCTTCATAAATTGGAAGTGTAAAAATACAGCAAGCACCTTGGGCAGAATTGAAAAAGGTCGTTGTACCACCATGCAATTTGGCGATTTGCCGCACAATGGGAAGCCCGAGTCCGTGAGATGGCAGTTCATTTGCAAGCGGACGGTTGAGTGAATCCAGGACAGACGCTGGATACCCGGGACCAGTATCACAAATCGAGAATGCAAAATACTGTCCCTTATTTTGCAAACTCAGGAAAATTTCGGTATCTGGTGGTGTATGTGTCATACTATTTTCAATTAAGTTTCGAATGGCGCGTTCAATTAGTGCTTCATCAATGCAGAATAGAACCCCTTCACAATCGTGTGAGATGGTCAGGGACAAAGCCAGAGTTTCATGTTGATTCAATAGGTCTGTTACGATTTGCCGTATCAGAACGGGAAGCATTACAATTTTTTTACGTAAGGGCTGTGCATCATAGGTCAGCTTAGAAGCGAGATTGAGGTCTTCGATCAGACGACGCAGTCGTTCACCCTGCATGCGTATGGTATGCGCTTTTTTTGTACGCGCTGGTGTATTTTCTGGATCGTTTTCCATTTGTGCTGCAGTCCCTAGGATAATGGTAAGTGGTGTGCGTACATCGTGAGAAACGCCAGCAATCCATTCGGTGCGCATTCGGTCGCGGCGGTTCAATAGTTCCTGCTGCTTACGCAGGTTTACCGATGTAGTATTGAGATCGTGACATAGACTTTTGAAAAGTCCTTTTTCCGGAAGGGACACAGGATTTTCCTTGGCTAAGTCAGATAATCCACCTGCAATGCGCCGAATGGAACGGAAAAATCGGATACTGCTCAATAAGATAAGGAGAATGGCAAGTAATAAATTGCACATTACCCAGATTGGAAATTGCTGGAGTAGAGAATTGAGCGTGCGAATATCCATTTCTACTGGATATTTCCAGCGAGAGCCTTTGGGGTTTGCGAGTACAAGTAAGAAATCATCTTTCTGATAGGCGTACACGGGATAATCCGCTAGATACCAACGGGAAAAGGATGCAACCTGTGCGGGAGAGTAGCGGTGGTTGAGTGCGGGGGGCAAACGATTTGACCAAACGACCTCTCCCTGCGAATCCAGAAGCATACCCCATGCGTAATTTTTTTGAAGATCCTGCATCGAATCCTCAGGCAGTTCCCAGCCCGTTTCTGTATGAGTCAGTGCCTCGGCAAAGTCGCGGAGCCGATATTCCAGCGGACTGAAATCGGAGTGTATGGTTTTTATGGTGTATCCCACCAGTGCAGTGATGTTGACTGCAATCAACAGGATAAGCACCCCAACTGCGGAGAGCGCATAGCGCAGGATAATTTGAAATAAGGTTTTCATGATTCTCGTTCCAGCTTGTAGCCAAGTCCGCGTATCGTGCGCAGCCAGACTGGTTTAGATGGGTCAAGTTCGATTTTTTCCCGTAAGCGTCGGATATGCACCATGAGAGTGTTTTCATAGCCAAAAATGCCATCTTGCCAAGCGGCCTGACAGAGTGCATCAATGGTCACAATATTGCCGCGTTCGTCGGCAAGCTTATGAAGAAGTGCGGTTTCCTTTGCTGTCAGCGCGATATCAGGATGATTGGGATGGTGTACCATACCAGATGCCCAGTTGATTTGAACTGATCCCAAGGTCAAAACGGGAGGCTTGGCAGTCAGGTGATAGGTACGATTGAGGATTGCGGTGAGTCGTAAAATTAGTTCGTCTGGCAGAAATGGTTTGGTAATATAGTCATCTGCGCCAAGACCCAAGCCGTGCAGGCGATCCGCATCGGCATCTCGTGCGGAGAGAAATAAGGTCGGGATATTGGTTGTTTGCCGCATTTCCTGCATGAGGGAAAATCCATCTCCGTCTGGAAGATTGATATCTAAAATCACTGCTTGCGGATGTTGTGTCAGGAAAGCGGTGCGTGCTTCGTAGCAGTTTGCTGCCCCAATTACATTTGTGAATGCCGCTTCGTGCAGGACATCTAAAAGCATTTGCCGCAGATCATATTCATCCTCTACGACTAATACGGAGTATGTACGGGTTTGATCCATGCGTGTTCCTCCTTTGCTGTTTTACGATAGCGTAGCGTCATGAAACGACACCGTATTACGTGCCGCTGTTAGTCACTTGTGTGACACTATTATACCAAAGCGGCAGCAAACAAAAAATCTCCCTCACCGCATTGTGCGCCGCTGATGGTATAATCATGAAATATCCAGTATAATAGTCACTTTTGTGACTATTATACCATAGTGTGCAGATATATTGCGCGTAATGGAGTAAATTTAAGGAAAATGTAAGGCTGGGTTCAGGTTGACGTAAGCTTTGTGCACTATAATAAGGGCAGAACAAAGGAGTGAGCAATATGAATCTGGTTGAAACAAAAGGGTTGTGTAAGCAGTACGGAAATGTAATGCGTGTGAAGGATTTAGACTTACACGTTCCAGAGGGGGCTATTTATGGATTTTTGGGGCCGAATGGTGCCGGCAAGTCCACGACTCTGAAAATGATTTTGGGGTTGGTACATCCAAGCGGCGGACAAATCACAGTTTTCGGAAAGCAAATGAAAGAAGGCAATCGTTTGCTGCTATTACGGCAGATAGGGTCTCTTATTGAATCTCCTGCATATTATGGACACTTGACAGCCGAAGAAAATTTGGAAATTATTCGTCAGCTGCGTGGGTTACCAAAACAGAACATACGAGAGGTGCTATCTATCGTTCGTCTGGAACAGCAAAAAGAAAAGCGTGTCTCTCAGTTTTCTTTGGGCATGAAGCAGCGGCTGGGATTTGCGGCAGCACTGATGAGTTATCCTAAATTACTGATTTTGGACGAACCGACCAACGGATTGGATCCAGCGGGTATTCAGGAAATGCGTGAGTTGATTTTATCACTGCCCAGACGATATGGAATGACAGTATTGGTATCATCACACCTGCTGTCAGAAATCGACCAGTTGGCAAGTCATGTGGGTGTGATTGCAGACGGGGCACTTGTCTATCAGGATACGCTGGAAAAACTGCATACGCGGAGTGAACATCATTTAGCATTGCGTACGACAAACAATGCGTTGGCGTATGACAAACTGGTTCAGTTTGGAATATCTGTGCAAAAGCAGCAGGAATGGCTGACTTTGCCGCCGTTAGATGACCAGGCAACAGCAATTGTTACTGGAATGCTGCAAGATCAAGAAATTGCTGTTCTGCGGCTGGAGGAACGGCAAAGGAGTTTGGAAGAAATTTTCTTAGAACTAACAGGTGGGGCGGTGAGCTTATGATGACAGCACTTCGGTTGGAATTTTTGAAGAGCAGACGGCGAGGTCTGATGCTCACAACGCTGATGCTTGTGGGATTTGAAGTGCTGTGGATTTATATGGCGTTTCGAAATCCGTCTGCCAATGAGATTCAGATTGGCTGGATGGAGCTTTTGTATCAGGTTCCCGCGTTAAATTCCATTATCTTTCCGGTTACGGCTGCAGTGATTGCCTCTAGATTGTCAGACGTGGAGCACAGGGGGGAGACATGGAAGATGCTCGAAACTATGCAGCGCGCGGAATGTCTGTTCCATGCGAAGTTTCTGTGCGGAGCATGGTATTTGCTGTTGTCCACAGCGCTTTTAACTGGTTGTATGCTAGTTTGCGGCAAAGTGTTAGGGTATGCAGGTGAGCCAGATATTGAAAAATTCGTTTTGTTTTTTATATTTCAGCTTTTTGGTGCCTTGGAAATCTTTGCGGTACAGCTCACACTGTCGGTTCTTGTGCGCAACCAGATGATATCGCTTTGTATTGGCTGTGGAGGCGCATTTATTGGGCTTTTACTCATGTTCGTTCCGCTTAAATTCCTGCAATATCTGTTGCCTTGGGGACACGCTAGTCTTTTATATTTGGTTTATATGGTACATTGGGATCCAGACATGCGGATTTTGGAGCTTGCATATTTGCAAATTAACTGGATAGCATTTGCACTCACAGTTGGGGCAGTGCTGCTTTGGAATTTCACTGGTGGACGACTGCTTGCAAGGAAAGAGGTGTAGAGATATGTTTTTGTCTGTTTGGCATGCGGAGCGTCTCAAACTGCGGCATAGTCCAATGTGGATCGCGTTTTTTCTGCTTCCGCTGATTCCGGCTTTTTTTGGAACCGTGAATTATCTCGGTAATTTAGAGATTTTGCAAGATCAATGGTATTCACTTTGGACACAGCATACTCTGTTCTCGTGCTATTTCTTTTTGCCGCTTATCATAGGCATTTATTGTGCTTACTTATGGCGGCTTGAGCACACAGGATATAATTGGAATTTGATGCTCACTACTCCAGTGCCTCGAAGCATGCTTGTGCTGACGAAACTTTCAAATGCTGCGGTGCTTACTGTAGTGGTGATTGTCTGGACTGCTGTTTTGTATATTATAGCAGGTTTGATTTGTGGATTTGGTGTAGGTACGATTCCTTGGAAGGAAGTTGCGGGATGGATATTGGGAGGGATTGCTGGAGGTATCACCATCTGCGCGGTGCAAATGTTTTTGGCACTGGTCATTCGTTCCTTTGCGGTATCTGTGGGTATTGCCTTGCTTGGAGGGATTTCTGGACTTGCGATGCTCAGCAAGGGATATCCGCTGCTCGATCCTTATGCACTGCTGTGTCTGGGCATGAAAGCGAATAACAGCACAGCACAGAATACGAACATTTTGGGATTTGCATTGTCTTGCATCTGCTTTTTCCTTGTCTTTACCGGACTTGCGATTGGGTATTTGCAGTATCGGGATACGAAAACAGGGTAAGTATGTGCAGTATGTCGAAAAATTGTTTCAATAACTTATCTTTAGGGTATGTCAATTTTTCTGTTGCGTAAGAAAGCGCTCGATTGTTTGATAAGCAATCGAGCGCTTTTTATACCTTTTTATTTCGTGATGTATTCCAGTTCACGCTGCCGAATTTGGCTAAGTGTTAAAATTTGTGTATCGATATATTCAGCAGCAAAAAACAGCGGTGCGTTCTCAGTATCATAAAGCAGCGTATTCAGTATGAGGAGAGGACGGTTTCCAAAGACATGAAGTTCTGGACGGGAATCACTGGTACATACTTGCAATTCCATCTTATCCCAAGCTGCTTTGCGCCCGCAGCGCTCATAAATAAGTTGAAAGAGAGAATCCTCACTGTTTGGCATGGAGACATCTCCCCAGATTTTAGCTGGTAGGATATCATCACAGTACGCGCATGGCTGTGAATCGGCGTAAAACATTCTTTTAAAACTGATACAGGAAGAAGCCTCTGGAATTCCAAGTGCATCAGCAAGTTCTGGTGTTGCGGGGAAAAGCTGCCAGCCAATCGTTTCTATATGAGGAGTATATCCGCTGCGTTTGATGATATCACCCAAGTGCATTGCGGGATTGAGTGGTGCGGTCATTCCAATACAGGTGCGGTTGACAAAAGTTCCTTTGCCCTGTCGTCGGAGAATGATACCTTCTGCTACAAGTTCGTCGAGTGCACTGCGCAGCGTAACACGGCTGACACCGAGCATCTGACAAAGCTGCTCTTCACGAGGAAGTTTGTTGTTTTGTGTGAGGTCCATAGAACGTATATGCGCTAAGAGTGTTTGTTTTGTTTTTGTTTTCAGATCTATATGATTGATTGTCTGTAATGCCATAGGACAAACCCCCTTTTTTTAAGAATAACATGGTATTATCATATAGTCAAGAATAGACATAAAAACAAAAAGAAGATATATAAAGATAAGACATAATATGATATTCAGATAGTAAGCGAGTGGGAGGAGTTGTTGAAAATATCTCAATTTCACGGAGTGTCTCTAATTGAGGAGAGACAGAATCTCAGGCGATCAATAATTGGATCCCACAGGATACTGATTTTGGTATAAATCAAATTAGAGTGCGCGGCAAGCTTGCAGGGTGAACTTTTTGTATATAAAAATTCACAATAAATAATTCAATAATAACAAAAAGACAGTCGATTTCTTATTTGGAAATCAACTGTCTTTTTGATGCCGTATTCAATTTTCATGTGTTAAATGGTCATCTTTCACTGGACACCCTATGAAAAGTGATTTTGTCTTGCAAATACAGCGTTTTCCGCCGTCGTGTATGGATCACCCCTTAGTTTGCTGGATTTTCGTTATATCATACCTATAAACTGGAATTGACAGAACTAATACTTACCGTTTTCTAATACTCCATTCATCATCTTGAGTTTTTCTTTCTGCATAGTAACCGCAAGGCATATCCTTTAGAATACCAACAGAATTATCTAAGTCAAATACTGATTTTAAGGATACTATCTTTGCTTCATCTGTTTTATGCATTTTTCCACATAGAAATTGCCACATTCCATCATCTTCATCATGTGATACATACAAAATAGGTTCTCCATTCTCTATTATATGACAACAGATAATTGTAGCTGTATTTGGTACATCATAAAAAGGAAATTCCATATCTAACACTCCTCAATTCTGATTTATTGGAATCCCATATAAAGATTATATCATTAGGAAATTGGGCAGTCATTCTTTTTTTGAACATATAAAATATTGAATTTAGTAATGATATATTTTTATATGTTTTGGTAGAAGCTGCTATATAAGGTTCCGTTGTTTGTTGCAATATCGTTTGATATTAAATTCCTCTTAAATACAGTAATAATATAATATTTTGCTTTATACGGATTTTTGGCTGTAAAAAGTGCATCTGACGGTATAAAACCATCAGATGCACTTTGAAATGCAGTCGATTAGCTATGCAAATAATGCGCTACGAGTTCCTGCATAAGTTCATCTCGGTCGATTTTGCGAATCAGACTGCGCGCATTGTTATGGTTTGTGATGTAAGTGGGGTCTTCGGAAAGAAGATAGCCGACAATTTGGTTAATCGGGTTATACCCCTTTTCCTTGAGGGCATCATAAACAGTAGTCAGAACGCGCTTCATCTCGGTATTTTTATCATCTACGAGACTGAATTTTCTAGTTCCATCGAGCATTTGGGCTGCCTCCTTTCGATCGCATGAAAGCTCTGTATATAGAATAATACATTTCGTCGAAAAAGTAAAGTCTTTTATCCGCGAAGTACCGCACCAAATTCTGTTTCGAGTGCAGCGATTGCTTTTTTCATTGCGCGGTCACATTCTTCGTCGGTGAGTGTGCGGTCAGCAGCGCGCAGGCTCATGGAGTATGCAACGCTCTTTTTGCCTGCTGGAATCTGGTCACCCTGATAAACGTCAAATAAAGTAACAGATTCCAAAATGCTGCCCGCAGCCGTTGCAATTGCCTTTTGAAGCGCTGCCACAGGAATGGATTCGTCGCACAGTACGGCAATATCACGGGTAGAAGCTGGGAATTTTGGAAGCGGTTGGTATCGCTTTACAGGGTCAGCGGCTGCGAATAACGCATCTGCTGCAAGTTCAGCGGCAAGTACTTCACCTTGTATGCCGTATTTTTTTGCAACCAGCGGGTGAATAGTGCCAAATACGCCTAGAAGATTTTCGCCGGCATATACCGCGGCACAGCGCCCGGGGTGATAGGAAGGATTGTCGCACATAGCGGAGAAGGAGACGTCCGGAATACTAAGTTCTTGACACAGTGCTTCAATTACGCCCTTGAACTGGAAGAAATCCATCTGTCCATAGGTGCCCAGTGTGAGGATTTTTTCCTCATGCGGCAGGATTTCCGGATCTGCTTTTCCGTCCTTGATGGTTGGCGTGTAGATGGTGCCAAGCTCAAACAGACAGGCAGCCGCATTGCGATGGGCGTGGTTATGCGAGAGATTATCCAGCATAGATGGCAGGACAGTAGTGCGCATAATAGAGAAGTCCTCGCCGAGAGGATTTAAAATGGTAGTCGAAATACGGCGCACATCATCGGCGGGCAGATTGATTGCATCATAGAATTTCGGGCTGATGAATGAATGGCTCATGGATTCATCAAAGCCAGCCATGCGGCAGACTGAAGAAATGGTGCGTTCCATCTGCTGCTTGGGAGTATATTCACCCTGTACCATTTCCCCTGCATAGAGGGTAGTCGGGATATTGTCATAGCCGTATATGCGAGCAACCTCCTCAGCAAGGTCGCAGGTGCGGTCAATATCAATACGGAAACTCGGAACGGTTACAACGCCGTCGTGTACGGAAAATTCCAAACGCTCCAGATAGGCAATCTGCTCCTCGGCGGTTAGGTGGATACCCAGCAGACTGTTGATTTTTTCTGGCTCAAAAGGAATGGTCTTGGGCGGACGTGCACCGGGATACACATCTACGGTGCCGTCGATGACCTCACCGGCGCCGAGCTGCTCAATCAGTTCACATGCACGGAGCAGGGCGGGCATGGTGAGGCTGGGGTCAAGCCCCTTTTCAAAACGTCCAGATGCCTCGGTACGCATACCCAATGCCTTTGCAGTTAGACGCACAGTTGCACCATGGAAGCAAGCGGATTCAAAAACAACAGTTTTTGTGCTGTCGGTGATTTCAGAGTTTGCACCACCCATGACACCTGCAACTGCAACCGGCTTGACGCCGTCACAGATGGCAAGCATTTCGTCCGTGATGGCGCGCTGCTGTCCGTCCAGCGTTTCAATGGATTCTCCGGCGCGTGGGCGGCGTACTACGATTTTTCCGTCTGACAGACAGGCGTAGTCAAATGCGTGCATGGGCTGACCATATTCCAGCATGACGTAGTTTGTGATATCTACGATATTGTTGATGGGACGCACACCAGCAGCGTGCAGACGCTCACGCAGCCATGCCGGAGAAGGCTCAATCTTGATGTTTTTAACGACCTTTGCAGAATAGCGGGAGCACAATGTCGGCTCCTCGATTTCCACAGAGATATATTTGCCGATATCATCGCCGCAGCCCGTCACGACTGGCTCTTTGATGGCAAATGGACGGTGAAAGGTTGCGGCAGTTTCACGGGCCAGACCAATCACGGACAGGCAGTCCGGACGGTTTGAGGTGATTTCAAACTCGACAACATCTTCATTCAGTCCCAGAACATCTTGAATTGGTACACCAACAGGTGTTCCCTCTGGCAGGAGCAGGATACCGTTTTCACAGGCATATGGTACACAGCCGAGGTCGAGACCAAGCTCCTGAAATGAGCACATCATACCATTGGATGCAACACCGCGCAGCTTGCCCTTGGTGATTTTGATACCGCCCGGCAGGGTAGATTTATGGAGTGCAGCAGGACATACGCGCCCTACAGTTTCTTCGGTGATATTCGGTGCACCGGTTACAATCTGGACAGGCTCTTCCTGCCCAACGTTCAACTGGCAAATCATCAGGTGGTCAGAGTCTGGATGCTTTTCCACAGACAGGATTTCGGCGGTCACAACACGGTCGATTTCCGCGCTCAGATTTTCAATCCCTTCTACCTTGGAACCGGACATAGTGAGCGCAGCAGCATACTCCTTGCAGGAGATCCCGTCAATGCTGGTATAATCTTTCAGCCACGAAAGAGGCAGTTTCATTTTTCTGTTCCTCCCAATATGGATAATAAACAAATTGCAGTAACATTAGAACTGATGCAGGAAACGAATGTCGTTCTCATAGAACAGACGGATATCATCAATCTTAAAGCGACCCATGACCATACGTTCCAGACCGATGCCAAAGGCATAGCCGGAATATTCGTTCGGGTCAATGCCGCAGACCTCCAGCACGTGCGGATGCACCATACCACAGCCAAGAATTTCAATCCATCCCTCGCCCTTACACAGGCGGCAGCCTGCGCCGTGGCACTGATAGCACTGGATATCCATCTCGGCAGAAGGCTCTGTAAAGGGGAAGTGGTGAGGGCGGAAGCGGACAACGGTGTCGTTGCCATAAAGCTTCTTGGCAAACAACTCAAGAATACCCTTGAGATCGCTCATACGAATGTCCTTGTCCACAACCAGTCCCTCGATTTGATGGAACAGCGGGGAGTGGGTTGCGTCAACGGCATCGGAACGATAGACGCGGCCGGGCGCGATGATACGAATCGGGGGCTTCTTTTTTTCCATGGTGCGTACCTGCATGGGAGAGGTCTGGGTGCGCAGTACGACATTGTCAGAAATATAGAAGGTATCCTGCGTATCACGTGCAGGGTGATCCTTTGGAATGTTGAGTGCTTCAAAGTTGTAGTGGTCCAGTTCGACCTCAGGGCCCTCTGCAATGGAGAAGCCAAGCCCAAGAAAGATTTCCTTGAATTCGTCTAAAACCACATTGAGCGGGTGCTTCTTTCCCACGGTCAATGGTTTTCCCGGCATGGTCACATCAATGGTTTCGCTTGCAAGTTTTTGTTCCAGCATTGCCTGCTCCAGTGCCTCGCTGCGCGCTGTCAGAGCAGCCTCCAACTGGCTTACGGTATCGTTGATGAGCTGACCCATTGCTGGACGGTCTTCCGGAGAAACATCGCGCAGACCCTTACGGATTGTGGTCAATTCACCCTTTTTACCCAAATATTTCACACGGACATCGCTAAGTTCGCGGATTGAGGAAACCGCACCAAGGTCAGCCTGTGCCTGCTCGAGGATGGATTCGAGCTGTGCTTTCATAAAAGAACACTCCTTAGTCACGCAAATGCGTTGATTGATGCAGCGAAAAAATCGCTGTGTATGTGGGGATTTGGAAAACAAAAAAGCCCTCGTCCCGGACTAGGACGAAGGCTTGTATGCTCCGTGGTACCACCTAGCTTCGCGGAAAAAATCCGCGCGCTTATTGCTCCGTAACGTGGAGAAAGACGAGAGCACCTACTGAAAAAAGTTCAGTGCTCCTGCTCACAGGCGAACTTCTCCGCAGCTTCTGACGCAGCGGCTTTCAGCCGACGACCGCTGCTCTCTGAGAGAGAATGGATACGGATACTTTCCTGTTCATCGCATTTTTACAGTATCTTCATTCAATACAGTATCAATATAGCACACTTTGTACGCGATTGCAAGTACCGAACGGGGAAAAGTTGAGCGTGTCAGGAAAAGAGAGGTGAAATCCTGATTTTACCTTTTGAGAGGTGTCCATTATTGGGGCTGTATCAGAATCCAATTACAATGGAAGCACCGATATCCATAGATATATGGAATATCCCGAATCCCCTCGCAAACAGAAATGTGTTCTGCATTTTTCTTAGATGGTTTCATCGGGAATTTTACAGGGGACTCCAGCCAGAAAATTCCGTTCATACTTTGTATGACCCCGTGCTGCAGTTCTTGATTGCAAAATGGACATTTCATTTATATAGAGTATCCTTTTTCATCGTATTGCCTTTTCCAGCTGTGTCATAGAATGGTTAAAATATAGCACAGGATTCAAACACAAACAATACATATTATGAATAATTTATTTTGTAATTTTTGTACATAGTGCATGAAAAATCTGCGAAATGAACCAAACAGCGGATTTCGTTTTCGTCACTCTGTCTGCAAGTCTGGTAATATGATATAATAAGAAAGAAATAATGAAAGCTATGGAGGGTTCTCCAATGAAAATCATGGTGATCGATGGAAACAGCATCATAAACCGCGCTTTTTATGGCGTGCATATGCTGAACAACCACGAGGGCTTGCCGACCAATGCGATTTATGGTTTTCTGTCTACGCTGTTCCGTTTGCAGGACGAGCAGACACCAGACCGTATCATCGTTTGTTTTGATGTAAAGGCAAAAACATTTCGTCATGAAAAATTTGACACATACAAAGCGACCCGAAAGGGGATGCCGGATGAACTGGCAGTGCAGATGCCCGTATTGAAAGAAGTGCTCGACGCGATGGGGCTGATTCGCTGTGAACTTGCCGGATTTGAGGCAGATGACCTCATCGGAACCATCAGCCGACAGGCAGAGGAACTGGGGGATACCTGTATGATCGTTACGGGTGACCGTGACAGTTTGCAGCTGGTCAGTGACAAGACGACGGTGCGCTTGGTTTCATCTAAGGGTGGGCAGGATACCAGCCGCGATATCACGCCGGAGGTATTTCGCGAGGAGTACGGCTTTGCGCCAATTCATCTCATTGACCTAAAGGCACTCATGGGCGATAGTTCCGACAATATTTCAGGTGTTCCCGGTGTCGGGGAAAAGACTGCACTGAATCTGCTGCATCAATTCGGCACACTGGAAGGTGTGTATGCCAATTTGGACGCACCAGAAATCAAAAAGGGACTGCACAATAAGCTGGTGGAAGGCGAGCAGGCGGCAAGGGACAGCTATTGGCTGGCAACCATCTGTCGGGATGCTCCACTCCCCATAGATATGAAGGCGCTGCCGGCAGCAAGCATGGATCAGGAGGCATTGTACAGTCTTTTGACACGCTTGGAGTTTAAGACCTTTCTCACGCGTCTTGGTATCAGCCAGACCGGACTTCCGGAGACGGAAAAACAGCTGCCCTGTGAGGAAGTGTCAGACCTGCAAACGGCAATGGAGCTGCTTGCACGGTTGGAACAGGCAGAGTATGTGCCTGTGTTTGCGGCACCAAAGCTTTGTGCGTTTGCGCTTCTTCATGCAGACACGGTATGGCTTCTGTGTGCAGATGCTTTTTCAGTCGAGGACTTTGACAAAATTGTGCAGGGCATATTTAGTGGAAGGTTCCGTCTTGTCTTGCATGCTGCAAAGCCTGTCTATACTGAACTGCTTGCTGGTGGGTATGAGGCAGAAGGTGTATGGTTTGACACCAGCATTGCAGCGTATCTATTAAATCCAACGGAGTCGGCTTATGATTTGGAACGTGTTGCACTATCGTATTTGAATCAGGAAATACCCAAGACTGATCTTGCGGCAGAGGACGCATTTTCTCCGCTGGGCGGCAGGCAGGACGCACTGGAAACCATGGCAGTTTGTGTGCAGGCAGTTCAAAAAATTTATTTGGAAACGGCAGAGCAGCTCAAGCAGCAGAAGATGGAACAGCTGTTTTTTGACATGGAAATGCCGCTGATGACTGTGTTGGCAGAAATGCAGTACGTTGGCTGTAAAGCAGATGCAGACCAGCTGCGCCTGTTTGGGGAGCAGCTGGACACACGAATTCAGGCGCTGACTGATGAGATTTATGAGGCGGCAGGGCATAGCTTTAATATCCAGTCCTCCAAACAGCTGGGAGAGGTACTCTTTGATGAACTGGGGCTGCCAGTCGTGAAAAAGACGAAGAGCGGTTATTCCACCAACGCAGAAGTGTTGGAAAGGCTGGCAGGGTATCACCCAATCGTACAGGCGGTGTTGGAATATAGACAGCTTACCAAATTGAAAAGCACGTATGTAGATGGGCTGCTCAAGGTGATTGCACCAGATGGCAGGATTCATTCCCATTTCCAGCAGACAGTTACCGCAACTGGACGTCTTTCCTCGGTGGATCCCAATCTGCAAAATATACCGGTGCGTACCGAATTGGGGCGTGAACTGCGCCGAATGTTTGTTGCAGAGCCAGACAAGGTGCTTGTAGATGCCGACTATTCGCAAATTGAACTGCGTGTGCTTGCGCATATCGCAGACGATGAAGCTATGATCGACGCATTCAGGCATGGACAGGATATTCATGCAGCCACAGCGTCGAGGGTCTATGGCGTTCCGGTCAATGAAGTCACGCCGCAGATGCGTTCGAGTTGTAAGGCGGTCAATTTTGGCATCGTATACGGCATTTCGGACTTCTCGCTGGCACAGGATATTGGCGTGAGCCGCAAAGAGGCAGGGGTCTTTATCCAGAGTTATCTGGATACCTATTCGGGCGTGCATCATTATATGGAATCGATCAAGCAGTCTGCAAGGGAGAAGGGCTATGTGGAAACATTGTTTGGCCGCCGTCGTGCAATTCCAGAGTTGAACTCTAAAAATTTCAATCTGCGCTCTTTTGGAGAGCGTGCTGCTATGAATACCCCGATTCAGGGAACGGCAGCAGATATCATCAAAATTGCCATGCTGCGTGTTAGTGAGCGGCTCAAGCGTGAAGGAAGCAGCGCACGTCTCATTTTGCAGGTGCATGATGAGTTGATTATCGAGGCGCCAAAGGCAGAAGCGGAGCAGGTTGCCGTTCTGCTGCGCGAGGAAATGGAGCATGCAGTCGCGCTCAAAGTACCACTGCTGGCAGAAGCCAAGATTGGACACAGCTGGTATGAAACCAAGTAAAGAGAAGGAATGACAATGGAACAGATCGTTTTTATTTGTACAGGAAACACTTGCCGCAGTCCGATGGCAGAGGGCTTGTTCCGTGCAATGGACGGGCAGGTACGCACAGGACTTCAGGCACAGTCTGCCGGACTTTTTGCGCATGATGGATTGCCTGCCTCGGAAAATGCGATTCTTGCAGCAGGGGAATATGGCGCTGATTTGACCGCACACCATGCAAGACAGCTGGACGAGCAGATTGCGCGGAATGCGTCGTATCTGGTATGTATGACAGCGGCACATTATGACAGGCTGGTTGAGAAATTTCCATGGGCAGAGGATAAGGTGTTTACGCTTGCGGCGAAGGACGTTGCGGACCCGTTTGGGGGCACTTTGGAAACCTATCGCGCATGTGCGGCGCAGCTCAAGGACGATGTGGAAGTGCTGATTGAAAATTTGGAGAAGCGCAAATGAATTATAAGGTCGTATCCATGGAGCGGTCTCACATCCCGCAGCTGGCACAAATCGAGCGGGCATGCTTTCATGCGCCGTGGAGTGAGACAGCTTTGCGGGAGGAACTGGGAAAGGGGATCTTTCTGGTGGCGCTTGATGCCGAGGGGATACCAGTCGGATATGTGGGCTGCCAGACGGTTTTGGACGAAGGCTATATCACAAATGTTGCAGTTAGCCCTGACCACCGGCGGCGGGGCATTGCCAGCCTGCTTCTACAGGCGCTTGCGCACCATGCCATGGCGCAAGGACTTGCCTTTGTGACGTTGGAAGTCCGGGTTTCCAATGCGCCTGCAATTGCGCTCTATGAAAAAGCGGGCTATGTGTCCGTTGGACAGCGGAAAAACTTTTATCGTGCGCCGAGCGAAGATGCGCTGCTGATGACGTGGCATATTCAGCCGGCAGATGGAGAAATGATATGAAAATTTTGGCGATTGAATCGTCTTGTGATGAAACAGCAGCGGCAGTGATTGAAGATGGGCGAAGGATTTGCTCAAATGTGATAGATTCACAGGTGGAGACTCATGCGCTTTATGGGGGAGTCGTTCCGGAAATCGCATCGCGCGGACATATGGAGGCGGTGGTGCGTGTGACAGAGCAGGCGCTGCACGAAGCGGGAATATTCAAAGAAGATGTGGACGCAGTTGCGGCGACCTGCGCACCGGGACTCATTGGTGCGGTACTGGTGGGGGCAAATTTCGGAAAATCCCTTGCCTTTGCGCTGGGCAAGCCATTCATTCCGGTGCATCATATTCGCGGGCACATTGCCGCGGCATATTTGCAGTATCCAGACCTGAAGCCGCCGTTTTTAACATTAGTTGCATCGGGGGGACATTCGATGATCGTTCTGGTGCGGGATTATACCGTGTTTGAGATTTTGGGCGGTACACGTGATGATGCCGCAGGAGAAGCCTTTGATAAGGTAGCACGTGTATTAGGTGCCGGATATCCGGGAGGACCGAAAATCGACAGCATGGCACAGGGCGGAAACCCGCACGGCTATAAGCTGCCGGTGAGCCATGTAAAGGATTCCCTGATGGATTTCTCTTTTTCGGGTCTTAAAACAGCGGTTATCAATCTGGCGCACAACGCCGAGCAAAAGGGACAAACGTTGAGCGCACAGGATCTTGCGGCGTCATTCTGTCAGGCGGTTGTCGATACTCTCGTCCCAAGACTTGCACATGCCATAGAGCAGACGGGTGTGCAAAATGTAGTTTGTGCAGGCGGCGTGGCAGCAAATTCATGGCTGCGCAAAGCACTCACAAGTATGGCGGAGGAAAAGCGGGTCTCTCTGTTTCTGCCGCCCCTGTCCCTTTGCGGAGATAATGCAGCGATGATTGGCGCACAGGCTTATTATGAATATCTGGCAGGACATTTGGGAACAACTGCACAAAATGCCTTTGCAACGGCAGAAATCGGCGAAGAAGTTTGCAGGAAAATTCGCTGATAGAAAAATAGTGCTGGAAAATTGGCTCTGAATGGGGTACAATAAAGAAGGCTTTTAAGATTGTTAAAGTCGTAACACAATGAAATGGGCACCATAGCACTTATGCTGTGGTGGAGAAGGCTGTGGAAGCCGAGATTTTGCTGTATTTTTGAAAAATGCAGGGCGCGATGCAAGAGAAAATCGCGTCAGGGACAAAAACAAGGAGCGATTTGAATTATGGGAATGACAATTGCAGAAAAGATCCTGAAGGCACATCTTGTAGATGGGGAAATGATCAAGGGGCAGGAAATTGGACTGCGCATTGACCAGACACTGACTCAGGACGCCACAGGTACAATGGCTTACCTGCAATTTGAGGCAATGGGGGTTGAACAGGTCAAAACCGAGCGTTCGGTTGCCTATATTGACCACAACACATTGCAGTCGGGCTTTGAAAATGCCGACGACCATAAATATATTGGCACAGTTGCCAAGAAGCACGGTATTTACTACTCCAAGGCTGGTAATGGTATTTGTCATCAGGTACATTTGGAGCGCTTTGGCGCACCGGCTAAGACGCTGATTGGTTCGGATTCCCACACCCCAACCGGCGGAGGAATCGGTATGCTGGCATTTGGTGCAGGTGGTCTGGATGTTGCCGTTGCAATGGGCGGCGGTGCTTATTATATCCCAATGCCTAATATGGTGCGTGTAACGCTCAAGGGCACACGCAAGCCATGGGTTGCAGCGAAGGACATCATTCTAGATGTACTGCGTCAGATGACCGTTAAGGGGGGTGTTGGCAAAATCATAGAGTATGCAGGCGAGGGTATTAAGGATTTATCTGTACCGGAGCGTGCAACCATTACCAACATGGGTGCAGAGCTGGGTGCGACCACCTCGATTTTTCCTTCAGATGAGGTGACGCGCGCCTTTTTGAAGGCGCAGGGGCGTGAGGAGGTCTATCAACCGCTTTCCTCTGATGCAGATGCTGTCTATGATGAAGAATATGTTGTAGATTTAGATGCGCTGGTACCGCTTGCAGCGATGCCGCATATGCCGGACAACGTCAAGCCGATTTCCGAGATTGGGCAAATCAAGGTCGATCAGTGCTGTATTGGATCGTGCACCAATTCTTCCTATTATGATATGATGAAGGTTGCTGCTATGCTGAAGGGGAAGCATATTCATCCAGATGTTTCTCTGACCATTAGCCCGGGCTCTATGCAGGTATTTCACATGCTCGCAAAAAATGGTGCGCTGGCAGATATCATTGCAGCAGGTGCGCGTATCCTAGAGTGTGCATGTGGTCCCTGCATCGGCATGGGACAGTCTCCGGAATCGGCGGGTGTCTCTCTGCGTACTTTTAACCGCAACTTTGAGGGACGCTCAGGTACACAGGACGCAAAGATTTATCTGGTTTCGCCGGAAGTTGCAGCCGCTTCTGCGCTGACGGGTGTGCTGACCGACCCGCGCACGCTGGGTGAGGCACCTTATGTTGAGATGCCGGAGCACTTTGATATCGATGACAGCATGATTGTGCCGCCTGCACAAGACCCGTCAACGGTAGAGGTACGCCGCGGTCCGAACATCAAGCCTTTCCCACTGGGGCATGCGCTGGAGGATAGTTATGCTGGTAAGATTGTACTTAAGACAGAGGACAATATCACGACCGACCATATCCTTCCGGCAGGTGCAAAGCTTTTGCCATATCGTTCGAATATCCCGCATTATTCTAACTATTGCTTTATCAATGTAGACCCGAAATTTCCGGCACGCTGTCAGGCTGAGGGTGGCGGCATCATCGTTGGTGGTGCAAATTATGGACAGGGATCATCGCGTGAGCATGCAGCACTGGTTCCATTGTACTTAGGGGTTCGCGCAGTTCTCTGTAAATCTTTTGCGCGTATCCATAAAGCAAATCTCGTAAACTCTGGCATCATCCCGCTGACCTTTGCAGATGCTTCTGATTATGATAGAGTCAGCCTTGGTGATGTGATCTCTCTGCCGCATGTGCGTGAGGAAATCGAACAGGGAAAGCAAGTAACTGTTGTTTGCGGCGGCAAGACATTTTTTGCAGATTGTGATGTCTCTGCGCGCCAGCGCGGTGCACTGCTTGCGGGCGGTACACTCAACTATGCAAAGCAGAAGTAAGGGAGGATATGCAGTATGTTATCGGAAAAGACCATTGCACAATTTGAAAAGGTCGTAGAAAGCCAGCTCGCCCGTATTCAGGCGATGAAGGAGCAGACCGATTTTATCGATTATAAAAAGCTTGATAAAATTGTGATTGGTGTTTGCGGTGGAGATGGAATTGGCCCGATGATTACCGGAATGGGACAGCATGTACTGGAGACTCTGCTTGCAGACAAGGTCAAGGCGGGCAAGGTTGAATTCCGCGTCATCGATGGGCTGACCATTGAACGCCGCGCAGAACTTGGCTGTGCGATTCCTCTCGATGTGATGGAAGCACTCAAGCAGTGCCATGTAATTTTGAAGGGACCGACTACAACGCCGCGCAAGGGCGATCCGTGGCCGAATGTCGAGTCTGCAAATGTGGCAATGCGCAAGGCGCTTGACCTCTTTGCCAATGTGCGTCCGGTGAAGGTGCCCGAGCTTGGTATCGATTGGACATTCTACCGTGAGAATACCGAGGGCGGGTATGCTGTCGGGTCTCAGGGCGTGCAGATCGATGAGGATTTATTTGTAGATTTTACCATTGCAACTTCACAGGGCTGTGAGCGAATTGCCCGCCTTGCGTTTGACTATGCACATAAGACGGGAAAAAATCGCGTATCCTGTGTGACAAAGGCAAATATCATTAAAACAACCGATGGTAAGTTTTTGGATACCTGCAAGAAGGTCGCAGAGGAGTATCCAGATGTCGTATTTGATGACTGGTATATCGATATTATGACGGCAAAGCTGATCGATGAAAAGCGTCGCCGTGACTTTAAGGTATTTGTACTTCCTAACCTGTATGGCGATATCATTACCGATGAAGCGGCTGAGATTCAGGGCGGTGTTGGTACAGCAGGCTCTGCCAATATCGGTAAACGCTATGCAATGTTTGAAGCGATTCATGGCTCGGCTCCTCGCATGGTGCAGGAGGGACGTGCACAGTATGCAGACCCGTCCTCTGTTCTGCGTGCATCCGTAATGCTTTTGGAGCATATTGGAGAGTTGGAACTTGCAAACAAACTTGATCGCGCGCTGGATATCTGTATGTTTGAGAATAAAAAATACGTCATTACAGGTCGTGATACCGGCGCAACAGCACAGCAATTTACAGATTATGTGCTGGAAACGATTGCCTCACTTTAAGGATTTCGAAAACAGGAGGTCGTTCCCAGATGGGGAAAAAGCAGAGTGTATCCCGCGCGGTGATCCAGCGCTTGCCGCGGTATTACAGACATCTGTCTGAACTGAAGGCTGAGGGGGAACAGCGGATTTCTTCACGCAAGCTGGCAGAGATGTTGGGGCTGACTGCTTCTCAAATTCGTCAGGATTTTAATTGCTTTGGCGGATTTGGACAGCAGGGATATGGTTATAGCGTCGACAAGCTGTGCGAAGGCTTGGAGGAGATTCTGGGACTCAAGCAGGAGCGCACAGCTGTATTGGTTGGTGTGGGCAACTTGGGACGCGCATTGCTGAAAAACTTTAGCTTTGATAGCAATGGATTTCGTTTGCTCTGTGCGTTTGACAGTGACCGACTGGTGATTGGACAGGGGGTGAATGGCGTGACAGTGCGTGATGTATCCGAACTTTATCCTTATGTGGATCAGCATAAGCCGGATATCGCTGTGCTTACAGTGCCATTTGCCTGTGCGCCGCAGATTGCGCATGATTTGGTTGCACATGGAATTCGAGGATTATGGAATTTTACCGGACAAGATCTGCACTTGGAAAATCTTGGAATACCAGTTGAGAATGTGCATTTCTCAGATAACCTGATGACATTGTGCTATCAGGTCAATCGGATTGAGCATGAGGCGGACGTGTAGTACAGCATAAGAAAAATCCTGCTCCCTCTGTTGAGGGGGCAGGATTTTTTCTTTGGACGCAGAGAGTGCTGAGAGTGGATTTTGCAGGCTGTATGTGTCACAAAAAGCTTTCAAAACACTTGCGCTGGTGAAAAAGATGGGATATACTAAGGTAAAGATAAGGTATCTTTTGATTAGGGAGGTGAGCACAAATGATTGGAATTCCTTCAACGAATTGTTATGGAGCAGCGAGTATGCGCTTGTATCCCACGCGGATCAGCGCAGCAGATCGGACTGGTTCTGTGCCGCCGGTTATGCCTGTACCATCGGTCAGCGCAACGGGACGTGATACCAACATGGGTGTTGTTGTACCGAAGGTGCATGGAACTGCACTTCCCCCCATACGTGAGGGGGTCGATCCGGTAGAAATGGCAGTACGTGGTCGAATTCAATATCCAGATGATTCCATAGGAAAAGCGGAAAAGACAGGGCTTGATGCAAAGGTTGACGAAAAGAATAGCCCTTACGAGACGATGCAGGAAGCCGAATGTCAGACATGTAAAAACAGAAAGTATCAGGATGGTTCGAATGACCCTAGTGTGTCTTTTAAGACTGCAACACGCCTTACGCCGGAGCAGGCGGCGACCGCAGTACGTGGACATGAAATGGAGCATGTCAGCCATGAGCGTGCACGAGCGGAGCGTGAAGACCGAAAGATTGTACAGCAGTCTGTCACGATTCATACTGGAATTTGTCCGGAATGTGGCGATGTTTACATTTCGGGTGGTACAACGCGCACGACAACAGCAAAGGATAATAGTCAAGAACTTGCACAGCAAGCCAGACAGGATATGCTCGGACGTACATTGGACACCTTTGCCTAATGACCAAATCGGTGTAATCAGCATGTAGTAAACAGTCTGGGATGCTGAGGTATACGGATACCACGCAAATTTTAAGGGGAAAAGAATCAACGGCAAAGTTGGAATTGCCTTCTGATATGAAGAGTGCTCTGGAGGAGAAGGGGATTCGTTGCGAGCTGATTATATCTTAGCGTAAAAAGTTTGTCCAAGGTTTTGCCTACTTCGCAGATCAGAGCAAGTTGCAGAGCAGAATCATTACAGTTTGACAGCGCTTGATAAAAAGCAGCAAATCTTTTTCAGATTTGCTGCTTTTCCTTCTTTTTTAAGGATTCAGAAAATATCTTTAAGGACTCAGAAAATATCGCTGTGCCGCGCCGTATGATGCGAAATCTGGGATATCGGGGGCAATTTTTATGAGAACTGACTGCTATTTTGGGAAAAGGCAGGGCTTTGCAAGCCTGTGTTCTACCAGTTTGTTTCAGGAGGAATGATACCATGTTCAGAAAAATGAGGAGATATCAGCAATTGTTATCCCAAGAGGAGAGTGTAGAGATTTTGCGTGCAGGCGCTTCGGGTGTGTTGGCTGTGCAGGGGGATAATGATTACCCCTATACAATTCCATTAAACTACATATATAGCGGTAATAAGCTTTATTTTCACTGTGCAAAAGCCGGACATAAATTAGATGCCATTCAAAGACAGCCGAAAGTATCATTTTGTGTGATTTCTGAGGACAAAATCGTTCCAGAGGAGTATACAACCTATTTCAGAAGTGTCATTGTATTTGGAAAAGCCCATATTCTGACAGATGAAAGTGAAATAAAAAGCGCAATCAACGCGTTGGCAATGAAGTATTCACCAAATGATACAGAAGAAAATCGTCAAAAGGTGATTGCACGGGAGTGGAAACCGTTATGTATGTTTGTGTTAGAAATTGAACACATGACCGGCAAAGAAGCAATGGAGCTTGTTCGGGCAAATCCGTACAATCAGCAGCAATTCCGTTCGGAGCAGTAGGGGCTGTGTATGCTGTTGCTGTGACAAAAACGAGGGTTCATATTTTGATGATGATCGAGATATATTGTAATAAAAAATAATCGTGATAGAGGGACTGATGGAATGAAGAAACAAGATAAATTACAACTGATAAATATGCTAATGCTCACGGTGGCGGGTATTGTGAACGCGTTTGGAATCACAATTTTTTTGATGCCCGTCAAACTGTATGATAGTGGTATTTCAGGAACATCCATGCTATTGGATCAATTGACTCCCGAATATTTGACACTCTCTCTTTTTCTCGTTGTGTTAAATATTCCGATATTTCTGTTTGGATTGAAAAAGCAGGGCTGGAGATTTACGATATATGCAATCTATGTGGTATGTATCTATTCGGTTTCTTCGTGGCTGATTACCGATGTATTGCCGATTGATGTAAGCTTGGCTTCTCCATTGGCGGGAACAGATTTGTTGCTTTGCGCACTGTTTGGAGGTGTGATTTCAGGGATTGGAAGTGGCCTTGCCATTCGCTTTGGCGGAGCCATGGACGGTATCGAGGTCATGGCGGTGATTTTTGCCAAACGCTTGGGCATGACGGTCGGCACATTTGTAATGATTTACAATGTGATTCTATACATTATTTGTGGAATCGTATTGGATAGCTGGATATTGCCCTTGTATTCTATTGTGACCTATATTGCGGCGTTAAAGACGATTGATTATATTGTAGATGGCATTGATAGAGCCAAGTGCGCGATTATCATTACCGAGAGACCGCAGGAGATATGCACAAAATTGACCGATACCTTTGGAAGCGGCGTGACGTATTTAGATGCGAAAGGAGGGTATTCCAATCAAAGGAAGAGCATGATTTACTTTATTGTAAATCGGTATCAGGTGGTCAAGATGAAAGAACTTGTACATGAGATAGATCATCAGGCGTATATAACGATTAGCGAAGTTGCAGACGTTTTCTCTAATAATCAATAAGGATGATGATTTGCTTATCAAGAATCAACAGGGATATACAGGGCTCGTTCTCTAGGTAACTTTTGTAAAACGCCCTTTACAAGTAAAACTGCTCGATAAACTGGAAGTTGGACATTATCGCTCAATAATATATGATATTCCTTTATTAAGGTTTTCTATGATATTTTCTATTGAATTATCTTTTTCATCAAAATAAAAGTATGGTTCCTGTGGTAAGTCTTTTCTTTTATCTAAAGCCTCAAACCATACATAACGATGCGGATGAAATCCTTCTGGTTCAATGACTAACTCGGCCAGATAATTAGTACTTTCAATAATGTATCGCAGATAATTCTCACGTTCCATAAGAAATTCGATATCTATTTCATTACGATACTTTTCTTGAACAGTTCTAATCCACATTTGTATTGTATCTATGACTTCACACAGTTTCATTGCTGTCACCCACAACTTATGCTTTATGATTAAACAGACTGATATAACAACATGAAATTTATGGTTTCTTTTTTTCCAATCCTGCTAGTTTACAAAAGGAACGGTATGCTTTTTTTACAAAATCCTCCGGCAACTCTGTTGGGCTGCATCTCCAGCTTTCTGGTACATAGTCAAATGGCATGAAATAATCAAAGCGGTAAAAACACACTTCTCTTGCGGTTGTTTCGTTATCATAGTATTCTGGTCCTTTTAACAATGCGTCAAAACAAAGTGCTGCACCATATCCATGCTGTTCATCTATCAGATGATAAGATTTTACATAGGAATCCCAATCGTTTCCCTTGCATAAACGCTGACCTGCAGCGGATGCCAGCAAATGTCGCTGTGTAAGTATAACACCTTCAAAAACTGAAAAATCGGGCAGGTCACTCCATGGTTCTATCTCCTCGTGCTGTGCGGCACCCTGTTCTAATTTTGCCAGAATTTCCGCACAATACTTACACAGACGTTTGCTTTTGTGCTGTGTTGTTAAAAAAGTGCGATTCTCATATTTCGCAAAAAGATACATGAACTCAATCCACCAGAATTGATGATATATACTATATCCATGGGTAAACAAGTCATCATGGCCTTTCCTTTCCATCAGATGTATCGCTGTATCCATATCTTCCTGCACAGCTTTTGCCACGACATCTGGGGACAGGGGGAATATACGACCGCCAAAACGCCCTTTCAGATACGTTGCCATAATGTCTGTTGGCGTCCAACCGATTTCTTTCAAAATATGAATACTTTCCGTATGAGGAATCCCCAAGCATTTTTGGTAGGCATTAACAAAACGAAGAAGTGCCTTATACTTGCTCTCCGGTATTTCCAGCAGAGGATAAACGCTATCCCAGTATTTTTTCATAGCAGGACTGATATCATATAGTGCATCTTGTGGGTTTATAAACTCCTCAAACTCAAAACAACAATGCTCCTGCATCATTTCTTTTCGTTCTTTGCAGTAATATTTTAGATATGGCTCAATTTTTGCAATGTCCTCTGTCACATCTTTTCCCTCTCGGATTGCTTTGCAAAGTTCAGTTACCCTCAAATAATAAGAATTCTGATTATACGTTTTCTTTCTCCACCGTTTTTCATTTTTTTCCATTCTTCCCACCTGTCCTTTTGTTTTTCTGGCTGATTTTATAGCAGCTTATGAGGCTTGATTGATCGTTCCAAACATCTTTTTCATCTTGTAATCAAGAAATCATTCCTATTTTGATTGATCGATTCCGATTGCATCTCTTGGTTTTACTTTATCATATTTTTGAGTTTTCCTCAATATATAGCGGAAGTGGTATGGAATCCAGCAGTCAAAAATGTAGAAAGGAAAGCAAATGGATGCGCCTTGCAATTTCTGGTATATTTATGGTAGAATATAAGATAATAAATCTCAGCTGTATGAAATGACGGCAGGGATCATTTTTGAATTGCAGAGATGGAGCGATACCATGGATTATAATTTGTTGGCGGAGAAGCTGTTCCCGCATATCACCAAGCAGCCGGAGGATATCCAGTATCCGGCGCGTGAATTGCCAGAGGGGGCAAAGGTTACACGCATGGGACCCAGCCCGACCGGTTTTATGCACCTCGGAAATCTGTATGGTGCGCTGGTCGATGAACGTCTGGCACATCAGTCGGGCGGTGTATTTTATCTGCGCATTGAGGATACGGATAAAAAGAGAGAGGTTGAAGGCGGCGTACAGACCATTATTGACGCATTTTCGTCCTTTGGGCTGCCATTTGATGAGGGCGCAACCTTAGAGGGAGACTCTGGGTTATATGGTCCTTATCGACAGTCTCAACGCGCGGAAATCTATCAAACCTTCGTCAAGTCTTTGGTGCAGCGTGGTATGGCATATCCATGCTTTGCAACAGAAGAAGAACTGTCTGCCATGCGTGACAAGCAGGAGGCTGCCAAGGAGAATTTCGGCTACTATGGCAAGTACGCAGTATGGCGTGACCGCCCAATGGAGGATATCGAGACAGAGCTTTCAAAGGGCACTCCCTATGTCATTCGTTTTCGCTCAGAGGGAAGTATTGCGAATAAGATTAAGCATGATGATCTCGTAAAGGGAAAGATGGAGGTCACCGAAAACGATCAGGATGTTGTCATTTTGAAATCTGACGGTATTCCGACCTATCACTTTGCCCATGTGGTAGATGACCACTTGATGGGTACAACCGTTGTTGTGCGCGGAGAAGAATGGCTCGCAACCCTGCCTGTACATTTGCAGCTGTTTCGTGCAATGGGCTGGAAGGCGCCAAAGTATGCACATACCGCACAGCTGATGAAAATTGACGAAGAAACGGGAACAAAGCGTAAGCTTTCCAAGCGTAAAGACCCAGAGCTTGCGCTCACGTTCTATAAGCAGCAGGGATATCCGGCACCTTCTGTGCTAGAGTATCTGATGACGCTTCTAAACTCCAATTTTGAGGAGTGGCGCCGTGCAAATCCGGACAAGCCTATGAATGATTTCCCGTTCTCGACGAAGAAGATGAGCGGTTCGGGTGCGCTGTTTGATATCGATAAGCTCAAAGATGTTTCTAAAAATGTCATTTCCCGTATGTCTGCACAGGAGGTCTATGATGCAGTCTCTGTATGGAGTCAGGAAAATGATGTGGAATTCTATAAACTCTTTGTGCGTGAGCCGGAAAAAACACGTGCATTTTTGGAGATTGGACGCGGGGGGAAAAAGCCGCGCAAGGATTTGGCGCTGTGGTCTGATGTAAAGCCCTATATGGATTTTCTGTTTGACGAACTGTTTGTGCCGGATTATACCATGCCGGAGCATGTGGCAAAGCAAGATGCCAAAGCAATTCTGGAGGCGTTCAAGAGCCAGTTCTGTGTATCCGATACACCGGATGATTTCTTCGAAAAGATGAAGCATATTGCACAAACCCATGGATTTGCAGCAGAAACCAAGGCATATAAGCAGAATCCGGAACAGTATAAGGGACATGTCGGTGATGTATCCATGGTGGTGCGTGTTGCAGTTGCAGGCCGCCAAAATGCACCGGATATGCAGAGTGTTATGCGTATTATGGGCAAAGAGCAGGTAGAGGCACGATTGAATCGCTGTATCGCTGCTCTGTAAGCATTATAAAGTTTAACCAGAGGGGGTTATTTTGAAGTTATGGAAGAGGTCAAAAATTTTTTAACAGATATTATTGATGCAGATATTGCAGCGGGCTTGCATGAGCAGATTCACACCCGCTTTCCACCTGAGCCAAATGGCTATCTGCATATTGGCTCGGCAAAGGCAATTTATATCAACTGGTCGATTGCAAAGAAGTATGGTGGAAAGTTTAACCTGCGCTTTGATGATACCAATCCGGTACGTGAAGATGATGAATATGTACAATCCATTCAGGAGGATATCCAGTGGCTGACTGGTGAAATGCCAAATGGTGGTATTTTCTATGGTTCAGATTACTTTGAAACCTGCTATGAATGTGCAGTATCTCTCATTAAAGCAGGAAAAGCCTATGTATGTGATTTGACACAGGATGAAATCCGTGAGTATCGCGGCACACTCAAGCAGCCGGGCAAGAACAGCCCGTATCGTGACCGTTCCGTGGAGGAGAACCTCCAGCTGTTCGAGGATATGCGTGCAGGAAAGTTCCCGGATGGTTCTAAGACGCTGCGTGCAAAAATCGATATGGAATCGCGCAATATGAATATGCGTGATCCGGCAATTTATCGTATTGTGCGTGCACACCATCACCGTCAGGGCGATGCGTGGTGCATTTATCCGCTGTATGATTTTGCGCATCCGATTCAAGATGCACTGGAAGGCATTACCCATTCCATGTGTTCGATTGAGTTTGAGAACCATCGTCCGCTGTATGAGTGGGTCGTTGATAACTGTCCATTGCCGCATCACCCAAAGCAGCGCGAGTTTGCACGCCTCAATGTGACCAATACAGTCATGTCTAAGCGCTATCTGCGTCAGTTGGTCTTTGAGCACCATGTAGAGGGCTGGGATGACCCACGTATGCCAACCTTGTGTGGTCTGCGCCGCCGTGGTTATACGCCGTCCTCAATTTTGGATTTTGTACGTCGTGCAGGAATTGCAAAGGCGAATTCTCTGGTGGATATTCGTCTTTTGGAGCACTGTATCCGTGAGGAACTCAACGAAACTGCACTCCGCCGTATGGCTGTTACCGAGCCTATCAAGATGGTCATTACAAACTATCCGGAGGATCGGGAGGAGGTTTTTGCACTTCCGAACAATCCGAAGAATGAGGCAGAGGGAACCCGTGATGTGCCGTTTACCCGTGAGTTGTATATTGAGAAAAGCGACTTTGCGCAGGTACCGCCTCCGAAGTTCCAGCGTCTCAAGCCGGACGGTGAGGTGCGTCTCATGGGGGCATATATTGTAAAGTGCAATGAAGTGATTACAGATGATAATGGAGAAGTTGTGGAACTGCATTGTACCGCAGATTTGGAAACCGGAAACGGTATGCCGGCAGATGGACGCAAGGTCAAAGGTACCATTCACTGGGTTTCTGCAAAGCATGCCATAGACGCATCGTGCTATCTTTATGAAAATCTGTTCACTTTGGAGAATACGGGTGATGTGCCAGAGGGCAAGGATTATCTGGATTTCCTCAACCCGGATTCACTCAAGCAGCTGACAGGTTGTAAGTTGGAGTCGTCCATTGCAGAGGTTCCGGAGGGGACACGTATGCAGTTTGTACGTATGGGCTACTTTATCAAGGATAAGGAAGAAGGGCGATTCAACCGAATCGTGACCTTGAAAGACAGCTTTGCCAAGACATTGCAGAGCAAATAAAAGCAGATTGGAAAAGGGCATCCGTGCGCGGACGCCCTTTCTTTTTCAGGAGGTTTATGCATGCAGCTCAAGTGGATTCCGACAGATAAAAAACGCTTTCTGCCCTTACTGCTTCTTGCAGATGAGCAGGAAAGTATGATTGATCGCTATTTGATGCGCGGCACGATGTATGCAGCGTATGAGGGGGAGGAAGTGATTGGTGTTGCGGTTTTGGTGCGGCAGTCACAGGAAATCTATGAACTGAAAAATTTTGCGGTTGCACCTGCATATCAGGGAAAGGGGATTGGAAAGCAAATTTTAATAGAACTGTGTGAAAAGTGTCGTCAACGCTCTGCACATACAATGCGGGTGGGAACGGGAGAATCCCCCAAGCAGCTGGCATTTTATAAGGCATGCGGCTTTACGGTGTGCGGGCGGGAAATTGGTTTTTTCACCCACAATTATGACCATCCGATCATAGAAGATGGTATCCAATTGCAGGATATGATCTATTTAGAAAAGCCGTTGTAAAATGAAAAATATGATAAGGATATCAAAAATAAAACCCTGAAAGACATATCTTTCAGGGTTTTTGTCGTTGAGATAAAATTAAGCCTCAGCCTTGATTTTCTTGAGCTTTGCAAAGCGCGGCAGACCATTCTCTTTCGGGCCCACATTGTCGCCAGCGATGAGCGGCATAGCATAGTCGATATATGCCTGTGTTACGCCGTTGCCCTCTGCATTGATCCACTCACGCGGAACCTTTTTCTCGGTATTTGCAACCTGAGACAGCGGGAGCAGCTCGATTTCGCACTTGTAGCCGCCATCACGTGTGCACTTGAAGCCCGGCATAAAGTCGGTCTTGCCAGCAACAGCATTTTCAACAGCAGCCTTACCAGAAGCATAGGACTCGTCTACGTCGGTCTTGGAAGCGCAATGTGCTGCACAGCGCTGAAGCAGGGACAGCTCAATGCCGCGAACCTTAACGCCGAGTTCGCTCTTTACCTTGTCTGCCAGCATAGCAGCAAGACCGCCCAGCTGTGCATGACCAAAGCCATCGGTTGCAGAGGTCTTTGCCTCAGAAACAAAAGTACCATCTGCATAGTGGATACCTTCGGAAACAGCAACCAGACAGTTCCCCTTTTCTGCATAAACCTTTTTGACATCAGCCATGAACTTGTCCATGTCAAAGTCGGTCTCTGGGAGGTAAATGAGGTCAGGACCTGCGCCCTGAGCGGTTGCGAGACCAGCAGCAGCAGTCAGCCAGCCAGCGTGACGACCCATAATTTCAACGATACAAACCATACCGGTATCATATACGCGAGCGTCCTGATAGATTTCCATGCAGGAAGTAGCAATATACTTGGAAGCGGAAGCATAGCCCGGGCAGTGGTCGGTGCCGAACAGGTCATTATCGATTGTCTTCGGAATACCCATGACGCGGCACTCGTAGCCGGACTTCATCATGAACTTGGAAATCTTGTTGCAGGTATCCATAGAGTCGTTGCCGCCGTTGTAGAAGAAATAACGAACGTCATACTTCTTGAAGATCTCCAAGATGCGCTTGTAGTCGGTATCGTCTACATCAGGATCTGCAAGCTTATAGCGGCAGGAGCCAAGTGCGGAAGATGGGGTATAGCGGAGCAGCTTCAGCTCCTCGCGGTCTTCCTTGTCGATATCGAGCAGCTGGTCATCCAGAACGCCGCGGATGCCGTGTGCAGCACCCAGAACGCGGGTAATGGATGGGCAGTCGAGAGCGGTCTCGATTGCGCCCAGAACAGATGTGTTGATGACAGAAGTAGGTCCACCGGACTGACCGATGATGCAAGCGCCCTTCAGTTCACTCATTAGAAAAAACCTCCTAAATGTTGAAAATAACCTTTGACAGGTATTTTGTTACAAAAAAATCATATCATATTGTCTGCCAAAAATCAATTTCTTTTCCATCTAAAATTCATCCAATCGACAAAGAAAGGATTTGGGAAACATGGGACTTGATTTTAACAGGGTTTACTGGTAGAATATTCATAGAATATTTTGGTTCGACGGAGCTAAAATAGATTTGTGAAAGGAAGTAATCAAAATGCCATTAGTTAGTACAACAGAGATGTTTAAGAAGGCATACCATGGCGGTTATGCAGTCGGTGCTTTCAATGTAAACAACATGGAAATTGTTCAGGGTATTACTGAGGCTTGTCAGGAGCAGAAAGCTCCGGTTATTCTTCAGGTATCCAAGGGTGCACGTGCATACGCAAACCATACTTACCTTGTAAAGATGGTAGAAGCTGCTGTTCAGGAGTGCCCAGATATCCCGATTGCTCTGCATCTGGACCATGGTTCTGATTTTGAGATCTGTAAGTCCTGTATCGACGGTGGCTTCACCTCCGTTATGTTCGATGGCTCTGCAATGCCTTATGAGGACAACGTAAGAATTGCAAAGCAGGTTGTTGAGTACGCACATGCACATGGCGTTACCGTAGAAGGCGAACTGGGTCAGCTGGCTGGCGTTGAGGACGACGTTGTTGCTGCGGATCATCAGTACACCGATCCGGCACAGGTTCAGGATTTCGTTGAGAGAACCGGTGTGGACTCTCTGGCAATTGCAATCGGTACTTCTCATGGTGCTTACAAGTTTAAGCCGGGGCAGAAGCCGCAGCTGCGCTTTGACATTCTGGAAGATGTTTCCAAGCGTCTGCCGGAGTTCCCAATCGTTCTGCACGGTTCTTCTTCTGTTCCGCAGGATTTCGTTGCAAAGGTAAACCAGTACGGCGGCGCTATGCCGGATGCGATTGGTATTCCGGAGGAGATGCTGCGTGAGGCTGCGAAGAGCGCTGTTTGTAAGATCAATATCGACTCTGATATTCGTCTGGCAATCACTGCTGCAATCCGTGAGCATTTTGCAGTGCATCCGGCAGACTTTGATCCGCGTCAGTATCTGAAGCCGGCTCGTCAGGCTGTCAAGGATATGGTTACCCATAAGCTGATCAACGTTCTGGGCTGCAACGGCAAGGCGTAAGACAATCAAGCACCTTGGTTCTCAAGGTGCTTTTTTTCTCAAAAAATAGTTAAAATTTTTTGAACAATACTTTTGATTTGAGAAAGCTTGGTCGATAATCCTACAAAGGAGTTGATTTTATGGGTATTGAATCTTCGATTGCTGCTATGAGCATCAATATGAGTCAGGCAAGCTTGCAGAATGCAATGAACATTTCTTTGATGAAAAAGACAATGGATCAGGAGCAGGCAAATGCAATGCAGCTCATTGAGAGCATGGCTGCTGCTGTACCACCCCCGTCAAATCACATCATTGACGTATTGGCTTGACAGAAAAGGCGTCTATCTTTCGGGATAGGCGCTTTTTATAGATAGTACCTCATTGTATATTTTTCAAAAATTTTAATTTTTGAAAAATAATAGGAAATGACATAAACCTCCTCGATTGAGAAAGCATGCCAATTTGTATCCATAAAATCTACCTCAGTCTGCTGTCTGTTCCCACACTGCCAGCAATGGGCAGCTGTAATTTGTTTGAGATGCGGCATACTAGACATCGAGGAGGTGGACGCAATATGCGAATACGCAAACGATGGGCTGCACGATTGGGTGCAGCGGTATTGGCATTCACATTGTCCTTTGGTTCTGCTCTCGCGGTGGACGCTCTGGTACCAGTTGGACGCGCAGCAGGAATTAAGCTGCATGCTGATGGTGTCATGATCGCGTCAGTAGATCCCGTGACCACTTCGGTCGGACAGGTCAGTCCGGCAAAGAGCGCGGGATTACAGGCGGGCGACATTATCTTGACAGTGAATGAAAAGCCGGTTGATACCAATGATGGGCTGCAAGAGCAAGTGGCAGCATCTGAGGGACAGCCGCTCTCGTTGCAGGTTCGAAGAAACAATGAGACCATAGCGTGCAAAATCACACCTGTGCAGGATACTACTGGAAAATATCGGTTGGGAGTTATGATTCGTGATGGAATGGCGGGAATCGGCACCATCACCTATGTGGATCCGGATACAGGGACTTATGGCTCTTTGGGACATGGAATTTGTGATGGAGAAAGTGGTGTGCTGGTGCCATTAGCAGATGGCAGCTTGATGGAGGCGTCGGTTGCAAATGTGCACCGCGGTCAAGCAGGTGAGCCCGGAGCATTGCAGGGAGAATTTAACCTGCAAGAGGATATGGGTACGGTTGAAAAAAATACGGATACCGGTATTTTTGGCGTACTGACCGATGACAGGTATTATAAAAACTGTCAAAAAATGCCGCTTGCAAAAGCCGATGAGGTAAAGACAGGTGCTTGCGAGATTTGGTCAAACGTAGAGGGAAAGACCGTGCAGCACTATCAGGCAGAAATCACAAAGGTCGGCAGAGAGGACGGCGTCATGATGCTGCATGTAACAGACCCTGTGCTGTTAGAAAAGACAGGCGGCATTGTTCAGGGAATGAGCGGCAGCCCAATTATCCAGAATGGCAAATTGGTTGGAGCCGTTACCCATGTTTTAGTCAACGACCCGACAAGAGGATATGGTATTTTGATTGAAAATATGCTGGAAGCAGCAAAGTAAACGGAGGCAGGCAGTGCAATGGCAGACATTGTGCTGCCTGTTTCTATTTCTATTATGAATAAGGAAAGCGCCAATAGTTAAGTGGAATAGGTGGTTTTAGACGGAAAAATATGTGTGAGCATATATGTATGCCGGAATATGGACAATATATACAAATATATTAAGTATCGTTTGATAGAAATGACGTTTTTTATCAAACATCTTGAATTTGTCCCCCTTGATGTAAAGAAAAACCCTTTTTGAACTGGTTGGACTTTGCTAAAATAATCGTAAAGAAGTAAGTGCAAGGAGGGAAGCAAGACATGGAGTATGTGCTGGAAATGAAGGATATCAGCAAAACCTTTCCGGGTGTCAAAGCGCTTGACAATGTGCAGCTGAAGGTCAGACCCGGCGAAGTCCATGCGCTGATGGGAGAAAATGGCGCGGGTAAGTCCACCCTGATGAAGATTTTGATGGGAATCTATACCAAAGATGAGGGCGGAGAGATTCTGTTTGACGGCAAGCCCTATCGGGCTGCCAGTCCGAAGGAAGCGATGGATTGCGGTGTGGCAATGATCCATCAGGAACTGAATCCGATTCTGGATATGACTGTATTTGAAAATATCTTCGTTGGACGCGAGTTGAAGAAAAATGGACTGGTGGATACCAAAGCGGAGATACAGGAGGCGCAGCGCCTGATTGCAGAATGTGGTCTGCATGTCTCGCCCAAAGCGCGGCTGCGCAGCTTGACCGTTGCCCAGTGTCAGTTAATCGAGATTATTAAGGCGATTTCGCTGAATGCGAAGGTCATCATCATGGACGAACCAACAGCTGCCATCACCGATCGTGAGGTCGAGCTGCTGTTTGGTCATATCCGGCGGCTAACGGCGCAGGGGGTAGCTGTGATCTATATCTCGCACCGCATGGATGAGATTTTTTCGATTTGTGATCACGTCAGTGTCTATCGGGACGGACAGTACATCGGCTCGGGCGATACCAAAGACATGGACGAGGCGCAGCTGATCAAGATGATGGTTGGCAGAGAGATCACCGACGTGTTCCCCAAACTCGAAGCCGAGATTGGTGATGTGGTGTTTGAGGCAAAGAATATTGTGCGCGAAGACAACAAGGTTAAGGGTGTGAGTTTTTCAGTTCGCAAGGGTGAGATCCTTGGGATTGCCGGACTGGTCGGTGCGGGGCGCAGCGAATTGGTCGAAGGTATCTTTGGCATGCATAAGCTGTCCAAGGGAGAAATCTTTGTCAATGGCAGGCAGGTACAAGTGCATGTGCCTAAGGACATCATCAAGGAGGGCGTTGCGCTCGTCACCGAGGATCGTAAGATCACTGGACTGAATCTAAGCGGCAGCGTTGATGATAATATCGCCATGGTAGCCATCGAAAAGCTGCTGAAACATGGTCTGTATAACAAGAATAAGGCGCGCAGCGCGTCGCAGGAGTATATCGAAAAGCTGAATATCAAAACGCCTTCCGGCGATCAGACTGTCGGCAATTTGTCCGGCGGCAACCAACAGAAGGTCGTGATCGCCAAGTGGCTGCTGAACGATCCGGATATCATTATTCTGGACGAGCCGACACGCGGCATCGATGTCGGCGCCAAGCGGGATATTTATCTGTTGCTCGGCAAGCTAGTGCAGCAGGGCAAGGCGGTTGTGATGATCTCGTCCGAGATCCCAGAGTTGATGGGCGTGTGTGACCGCATTATGGTCATGTGCGAGGGAAATCTCTCTGGTGAGGTCGCACGGAATGAATTTACGCAGGAGCGCATCATGACGCTGGCCTCTGCTATCGAGGTATAAAGGAAGGGGTACATATGAAACAGAAGAGAAGTGTAAAATCACTGATCGGCGAATACTTCATTTTCGTGATTTTTATCACGCTGGTGATTGTGCTGACTTGTTTGAAGCCAAGCTTCATTCAGCCGAGCAACATTGTCAATATTCTCAAGCAGGCATCTATCAATGGCATTCTGTCCTTCGGTATGATGTTCGTCATAATTGCGGGCGGTTTTGATATGTCAGTCGGCTCTACGGTGGCGTTTACCGGCATTGTAGCCGCACTGTTGGGACAGGGGCAGTACCCGCTGATTGTGCCGTTGACCGCTGCCATGCTGGCTGGTCTGGCAGTCGGCGTGATCAACGGTGTAGGTGTATCGATCGGTGACCTTCCGCCGTTTATCATGACGCTCGGCACTATGACCGCGGTGCGCGGGCTTGCGCTGCTGCTGTGTAATGGCAAGCCGATTACCGGCATCAGTCAGGAATATCGTGCAGTTGCCGCACAGTCGTTCTTTGGCGTGCCGATGCTTGCGGTATTTCTGGTCATAGTCATTGCAATCTGCTCGTTTGTACTGGCGAAAACCGTTTACGGTCGTCGGGTATATGCCTGTGGCGGCAATTTGCAGGCGGCACGCGTTTCCGGTATCAACACCACGTGGATCCGGATTTCCACTTTTGCGATTGCAGGTCTGCTGGCTGGTCTGTGCGGATTTCTGATGACCTCGCGCGTCACAATCGGGCAACCGACCGCGGCGGAAAGCTACGAGATGGATGCAATCACGGCATGCGTAGTCGGCGGTGTTTCCATGTCAGGGGGTGTTGGCAAGCCGTGGGGAGTTGTGGTCGGCTGCCTGCTGATCACGGTCATTGCCAACGGCTTGGATATTATGGGCGTATCGTCTCATTGGCAGAGGATCGTTAAGGGCGCAATCATTGTGCTGGCCGTTCTGATCGACGTTAAGGGCAAGCGAAAAAAGGACTAAACCGCAGCTTTGTTACGGTGTTACGGGAGAATGGCTGTTTCTAGCTGTTCGCCATGACATAGAACGCTTCTTTAAGGAGGAAGAAAACGATGAGCAAGAAAAGAGTTTTGGCGATGTTAATGGCTGGCACGATGGCACTAACCATGACAGCATGCGGCAGCAAGCCAACGGATGAGGGAAACACTGCATCTGGCAGTGACGACGCGGCGGCCGGTGGCGCGCACAAGATTGCACTAATTGCCCAGCACCAAACCAATGCATTCCAGATCGCAATCGCCGAGGCGGCAGAAGCCAAGGCAAAGGAACTGGGTGTGGAACTGACCGTTTTGAGTGCAGATCAAGATGCGGCAACTCAGATTTCGCAGATCGAGCAGTGCGTATCCGAAGGATATGAGGCGATCCTGTTTGAGCCTGTTGATCCGGACGGTCTGCGTGACGCAGCTAAGAGCGCAGCTGACGCTGGCGTTGTAATGATCAATATCGTGTCCGCCTGCACGGATTGGCAGGACTGCGGCATTTCCGCGGTTTCTTACGGCAACAATGTCAAGGCTGGCGAAACCGAGATGCAGCAGGTTGCTGACCTGATTGGCGGTAAGGGCAACATCGCCATTTTGACCGGTCCGTCCGGCGATGCAGGCGGTCTGCAGCGTATGGAAGGATATGAGAACGTGCTCAAGAACTACCCTGATATCAAGCAGGTTGTTGCTCCGGCAGATTGCCAGTGGGATACGGCACAGGCGCAGGCTACTGTGGAGAGTTGGCTCTCTGCGTATGATCTGGACGCAATCGTTTGCCAGAACGACGGCATGGCGGTCGGCGCGGGTAATGCAGCCGGCGCGAACAGCGGCATCGTCATCGCAGGCGTTGACGGCACGCCGGACGGATTTGAAGCCATCAAGGACGGCCGTATCACCGGTACGGTTTCTCAGAACGGTGCAGATATGGCTGCCAACGGTGTCGAAGCAGCGGTAACACTGCTCGATGGCGGTACGCTTGAAACCACAGAGATCATTACCGACAATACATGGATTGACGCAAACAATCTGGCGGATTACGAGTGACTTGATTCGGTTGCTGTTGCGGCAACTGGTTGGCAAACTATCCGAAATGTGTTATCATAAGTAGAAGAAAAGGGAAAACGGTGACGTTTTCCCTTTTCTTTATTCGATATGACAGTTGCCGGAGGGATAAGATATGGTAAAGGTCGTTTTAGCAGACGACGAAAATAAAATCATTCTGCTGATGCGTAAGCTGATCGATTGGGATAAATTGGGCTACGAGATCGTCGGCGCGGCAAATGATGGCCTGCGGGCGCTGGAGATGGTGCAGGAGCTGCAGCCCCAGCTGCTCATCACGGATGTCCGTATGCCCGGCTGTGACGGGATTGATTTGATCCGACGGGCGAAGGAGATCCAGCCTGCACTGCATTGTATCGTGATTAGTGGATACCGTCAGTTTGAATATGCGCAGCAGGCGCTTAAATACGGTGTGGAGGATTATTTGCTTAAGCCGATTAAGGAGGAGGAAATGATCAATATTCTGCTGCGCGTGAAGGATAAGCTTGGGGAACAGGCCGCACTAGAGTTTCAGCTGCAAAAAAGCGACGAACAGCGGCAGGAACGTCTGCTTTCCAAGCTGCGAAATGCCGCAGAACAGCAGCAGCCGTTTCTATCTGCGGCACAATTGCGTGCAGAATATGATTGGAAGACAGACCGAGGAACATGGCTTACTGTGTTGGTCAAGCCGGACATTTCCAGCGCGGGGCAGTATCAAGAGGGCTACCAAATTATGATGCGCCATGCGTTTGAGATTGTTCAGCGTGAGGCGGGGCAGATTGCGGATAGATGTGCGATTGCTGAGCAGAAAGAGGGGATCGCGGTGGTGCTGTATATACAGGAATACCGTGCGGTGGAGGTCAAACGGTGCTTTACCAAGATTCGCAAGGAGATCGAAAAGCAGCGCGACCTGTTTTGGGACATTCGCTGCACGGTCTGTCTTGGCAGCCGCAGGCGCTGCGCGGAGGAACTGGCGTTTTCCATGCGGGAGGCGCTGTGGCTGTGCCGCGACCGTCTGTGCCATGTACAGCCATGGCGCGATGCGGAGATCGAAGAACTGGTCTGCACGGAGCACTATTACATGGATATGGTACAGAAAAAACGGTTTCAGGAAGCAGCGGAATATCTGGATATGAGCCGGTATGTACAGGAACTGGAGAACAGCTATTCTTACATTTCGCATCGGCAGCCACTGACTGGGCAGATGCTGGAGGATTGGTTCCGGCAAGTGTTGGAGGCTAGTATTTACGGAATGCAGCAAAACGGGCAGGTAGATGAACATTTTACGTATATGATGGAGGAAAAATTTTGGAAATGCAGCAATGCACAGGAAATTTTTCACCTATTGCAGCAGAGTATTAAGGAGCAGATTGGACGGATCGGGAAGGAGATTTCTGCACGGGAGACACGACCAATCATGGAAGCCAAGCGGTATATGCAGCAGCATTATCAGGAAGCACTGCGCTTGGAAGACGTGAGTAGCGCGGTAGGTTTTAACGCCACCTATTTTTCCGCGCTGTTCAAAAAAGAAACCGGACAGAATTTTATGGATTATCTGACCGAACTGCGCATCAATAAATCCAAGGAACTATTGTGCTGTGATGCGCTCTCTGTGCAGGACGTGGCGGAGCAAGTCGGTTACCGAGATCTGAAATATTTTTCACGACTGTTCAAAAAAACCACAGGGGTAAGCCCCTCGGACTATAAAAAGCTGTATAGGTAGGTGGTGTATCATGTGGCTGAAAACCTGCTGGAAGCTGCGGCGGCTGGTGCGCCGCTACCGCAGCGATAAAAAGCTGGAGACGGTTCTGCGGGCAGACTGGAGAACGCAGCCCGAGCTGCAGGCGTTTTTTGCTGATCTGGAAGAGCGTCTGCACGGGGAGGAGATTACCCGCCTGCAGCAAAAGCAGGCGGAATACTTAGCGTTGCAAAACCAGATCAATCCGCATTTTTTGTATAATGCACTTGAAGCAATTCGAGCGGACGCACTATTGGCAGATCAGGAGGAGATCGCTGAAACGACTGAGGCACTGGCAACTTTTTTTCGCTATACGATTTCCAATATACAGGAATATGTGACCTTTTCTGATGAATTGGACAATGCAGAAAACTATTTTACCATTCAGCGCTGTCGATTCGGCAATAAGCTGGATATGGAACTGCAAATGGAAAACGAGGAACTGCTCGAGGCACGAATGCCCAAGCTGATTTTGCAGCCGCTGGTCGAAAATGCGGTGACGCATGGGTTGGAAGGACAAATCGGACAGGGCACGGTGCAGGTCATTGTGGAAAACAGCGATCGCACTCTGTTTCTGCGTGTGCGGGACAATGGTATGGGAATTCCAGAAGAGCAGGTTGCACAGTTGAACGCACAGTTTTCCGGTGAGACCGGCGTGGCACCGCTGCACCCGTGCGGCGGCATCGCGCTGCGCAATGTCAACAGTCGTATCCGCCTGATGTTTGGGGAGGATTACGGTCTGCACATTTTCAGTGCGGAGGGAGTCGGTACGGAATGCTGTGTTAGTCTGCCGCTGCTGACATATGAGGAGTGACGGGATATGAAAGAAGAACTTATTCGGGTGGAGCACGGCCGTTTTCAAAATAATGGCAGTGACTGCCGCTTCGAGCTGTCGATTTCGCGCGGCGAGTGCATCGGTGTTTATGTAGATGAGCATCTTACGTCGGGTACTGCATATCTGGATATTTTCAAGGGAGTTTCTCATGTGACCGGCGGACGGGTATTTGTATGCGGGCAGCGTGCTGGTTCAATCGAGATGGCGCACTGGATCGAACAGCACTGCATGGTTGTGGATCGGGCACGCTTTGTCTCCCGAGAGTTGACTGCGTGGGATTTTGTAACTGCACTTGGCAAACCGCTTCCTTGGCGGCAGAGACGGCAGGCAGAGGCGAGGCTGTGTGCGCCGGAAGCTATACAGATGCTGCATCAGATGGAATTGCATATCCAGTGGCAGGCAAGGCTAACTGGGCTTTCTCTGCTGGATTATTACCGGCTTGCGGTGTTCCGCGCATGGTTCTGTGGCATGGAACTGTTGGTGCTTGATCGGTTTACGGAAATCCTGCGCCATCGGGATTTGGATCGGCTGATGCATTGTGTGCAGCTTTTGCTGGAACGGGGGACAGCGGTACTGCTGTTTGATATGAGCGAGGAGTTCCTCTATCAGTATGCTGGACGGATCGATGTGATTCGAGATCGCCGTACCTGCTACCGCTTGTACCCTGATGAATATGACGGACGCTTGTTTGAGATTCTTGGCTGGGAGCGTCGCCGCAGTGGTGCACAGGGCCCAGAAGTTCTGTGTGGTGAGCGGGTTGTGGTAGATGCAGTGGAACTAACCTTTCAGGGAATGCAGTCGCTGACATTTCAAATTCGTGGCGGGGAAATCGCGCTGCTGCGAGATGAAAACTATAACACGGTTTCCCATTTTCGGGATTGTTTTCTGGGAGGTCGGAGCTGGGTGCGCGGTGTGTTTCGTCTGGACGGACAGGTTTATGCACACAGAGAACTGATGCGGCTGATCGGTACGCGCATCGGTATCCAAATCGAGCGCCCTGACCGCCCATCTGGGGTGCTGTTTGACGATTTGACCGCGCTGGATAATCTGTGCATCGGGCTGCTGCCCAAAGCAGGGCATCGTATCGTGCGCCGAAGGGTCACCGAAACGATTTTGCAGGAGGCGTCGCATTGGTTCAGTCAGGATATGCTGCTGCGTCCTTTGTCAGCGTGGACGCTGCCGGAGCGGCTTCGTTTTTCCTATTATAAGTGGTATCTTCTCAATCCACGCTTACTGATCTGTTTTTTCCCGTTTGCGGGACAGGAATCCGCGTATCATGATATGATTATTGATATGCTGGTCACCTGCGCCCGCCGTGAGATGGCGGTATGGATTATTTCTTCCGGTATTGATGAGATCTGTGAGAAAACCGACAATCGCGAATTTTTACAGCGTCTGCGTGTCTTATGAACGAAAATGTGTTGAAAACAAAAAAACTGCCGCAGAATATAAAACGGAGGCAGCGATTATTCGTGTTCATGATGATTTTTGGAGCATACAGAAGGAAATTTAAAAAATACAGGAAGAAATCAGAGCGAGTATTTATTTTAGTCAATAATAGAGGACACGATGTTTTTGAAAAATCAAAGGGGAGATTTCTGTGAAAGCAGGGATTAAAAACTTGTGGAAAGTGCCCGTGTATTGTGTGATTGCCAGTTGGATTAGTTTCTATTTAATTGTTTATATTGGTAGATTCTTTTTTATGATAAAGACAATTGATACAGATGGTATTACCCATGTTTCCGTCAATTCTGTGGGGTATGTAATCGTTGATATTGCAATTTTTCTGATTGTATTGCTGATTGGTGGTTTGTGGGTATTCAGGTCTATGACAAAGGCAGAAGTTGCAATATCTGCCGGAATCATGTCTGCTATTTATCTGCTGACTGTTTTTGTGCAGATGTATGTTCCGGATTTGCCTATAGCTTTGAATGACAGTCTGATATATATTCAAACATGGATGGGAACACTTTCTTCTCTATTGGCTAAGCTAACAGATCATAGAAGCATATCTATTATTCTTTCTTCATTCTCTCCTCTACTTTTTATTTTATTTGCGCGGAAATCTAACACATAAAGCATTTCAACCTATATATTTTAAAATTATTGCAGATTCAAGATATGGTTTCTGATAAAGTAGATGGTGCATACAGTCTCACATAAAATGCGGCAGAAGAATACATCTCTGCCGCATTTTATGATGTTCAGAAAAACATGGATATCAGACCTTATGAGGGATACTATGTGCAAGTTCCTGTAAAAAGGCAATATTCTTCTCATCGTATAATGGTGCTACAAAGTTGGGGTCTGCGCTGAGTTTCACAATGATGGTATGATTGGTTGGGTTTCCATAAATCCATTGACCATATACCCCAATCGCCGCAAATTCCTGCTCGCTGCCAGCCGGAATCCACCACTGATATCCATAGCCCAATGCGTCATAAGGGATTCCGTTTGTGTGAGGCTTAGCGTATGGGGCACTGGCATCGAGGCTATCCTTTACCCATTGTGCAGGCAGAATCTGCTTGCCATTATACCTGCCGTTATGCAGATAAAGTCTGGCAAATCGTGCATAATCTCGCAGGGAAATGCTCAGTCCGCCCATCGCTAATTCTTTATCATTGTTGAGCGTCCAATATGCATCGTGCTGTACACCAATCTGTGTCCACAATTTTTCTTCCATATACGTTGCCAGACTTTTTCCGGTTGTCTGCACAATGACTTCTCCTAAGATTTCGGTATTGATACTCTGATATCTGCGGCGCGTGAAAGGCTTTTCCTGTACACTATACTTTGAGATTGCCCGAATTGCTGGAACTCCAAGCAGTGTTTTCAAAGAAAATAGATTCATGTCGTTTTCTTCATCAAAATCTATGCCAGATGCCATTTGCAGACATGCCTTGAGCGGAATATTTTCAAGTGCTGTCCCGCGAAACGCATGGATGTATTTTCCGAGCGGGTCATAAATACTTTCGATGGCGCCCTCAGAAACTGCAATGCCAAATAGGGCAGAGACAAACGATTTCCCGATAGAGTTGGAGACGAACAGTGTGTTTTCATTGCCGCCCATATAATATTTTTCATATCTGATTCTATCGTCTTGAATGACAAGAAGTGCTGTGGTTTTGGTATCGGTTAAAAACTGCTCAACGGAATATGCTTGTCCCTCAAAGGAAAATTGTTCGGGCAAATGCATGGTTTTTCCTGTTTCAAAATGAAATATGTCACCATCTCCTTTTTTTATGCGTTTGACAGGCTGTATTTCCGGAGTATGCTGAAAGGTATACACCAAATTTTTGTCCTGAAAGCTGTTCAGTGATATGTACATGCCTTTTAGCCGTTTGCCAAATATAAGAAACAGGATACCTGCAATCAGTACAAAAATACCAATTGCAATCATAAATTTTTGCATGATATATATTTTCCTTTCTGATTTAGATGGAAACCGTTTTATGATGGTCAACTCTTGTGTTTTGCTTGCAGTATAAGGTGCATAAGTTAGGATTCATCAGATAAACTGGCTCATATAGAGAGCCGCATACTTTCCGCCCCTTTGTATCAGCTTTTCGTGGCTGCCGGCTTCTTTCAAATCACCGTCCTCCATATAAAGAATCACATCGGCATCTCGTATGGTGGATAGACGGTGCGCGATGACAAAGCTGGTGCGTCCCTTCATCAGTTCGGACATGGCTTTTTGAATCAGCACCTCGGTATGGGTATCTACATTGCTGGTCGCTTCATCTAAAATCATGATTTCGGGATCTGCTGCAATGGCGCGCGCAATGGTCAAAAGCTGCCGCTCGCCCTGTGAAATATTCTCTGCTCCCTTGGTGAGCCTCATGTCATAGCCGTCTGGCAGGGTTTTGATAAAGCTGTGTGCACAGGCAGATTTCGCAGAAGCAATTATTTTTTCTCTGTGCATCTGACCTTCGGCATAGCCGATGTTTTCTGCAATCGTACCTTCAAAGAGCCATGTATCCTGCAAGACCATGCCGAAGCGGCTTCTCAGTTCCTCACGTGACATATCTGTGATTTTCACGCCGTCCACCAGAATCGCTCCGCCATTCAATTCATAAAAACGCATCAGCAGATTGACGAGTGTGGTTTTTCCGGCACCAGTGGGACCGACCACAGCGACCTTCTGACCGGGGTGTATGGTGAGATTGACTCCCTTCATCAGCAAACAATCGGGCGTATAACCAAACTGCACATTTTCAAATACCACACTGCCGCTGTGTTCCTTCGGAACAATACAGTGCGGGGAATCTGGAATTTCTTCTTCGGAATCTAGAAGATTGAAAATACGATTTCCGGCGGCGGTTGCTGCACCGAAGCTGCCCACCATTCCCGCAATGGCAGAAAATGGTTCGGCAAAACGCCACGTGTATTCCAGCATGGCCTGTACATTGCCAACTGTGATTTTTCCAACAATTGCCCACAGGCAGCCAATAGCGGCACAGAGAACATATCCCAAATCATTGACAAGCGTTGTGAGGGGACTCACAGCACCGGCAGTGGTTTCTGCTTTTCTGGCACTGGTTTTCAGTTCGTCATTCAGCTTGAAAAATGTGTCCTTTGCGCGCTCCTGATAATTGAAACTCTGCACAACCGACTGACCGTTATACATTTCCTCTACATATCCATTGAGTTTTCCCAAAAGATTTTGCTGCTCGCTGTAATATTTTTCACTTGCTTTCATCACCCCCGCCGCGCTGACCAGAGAAAGAGGAACCATGATGACAGGAATCAGGGTGAGGGCAGGGCTGATGGCAAGCATCATGAGCAGTACGCCGACTGCTGTTGTGACCTGTGTGACGATGGAGGTCAGATTTTGACTGAGGGTATTGTTGATGGTATCCACGTCGTTTGTGATAATGCTGAGTATATCTCCATGGGTATGACTGTCATAATAGCTAAGCGTTAGATGGTGCATTTTGGCATCAATGTCCCGCCGTAGAGTTTGCATGACGTGAGCAGTGATTTTTGCCATGCCAAAGCCCTGCAAAAACGAAAAGAGCTGTGAAATCAAATATAGTGCAATCAGTGCTGCCAAAAGCCAGAGGATTTTCTCCCAATAGAAAGTTCCATCTGCAATGCTGGAAAAAAGCGTGGTGGTCACTTTGCCAATCAGGAAGGGTGCCAGCACCATAAAGGCGGTACTGATGACGGCTGACAAAATGACAAAGTACAACCGCAGTCGGTGGGCTTTCAAATATCCAAGCAAACGTCTCCATACAAGTGTGTTTTTCATGTTAGAGTGCTTCCTTTCCAAGCTGGATTTCTGCAATTTCCCGATAGAGTGGGCAGGTGTTCAAAAGTTCCTCGTGCGTACCGGTTCCAACAATTTGTCCATCGTCCACCACAAGGATACGGTCTGCGTCTAAAATCGTACTGATACGCTGCGCCACTAGAATCACAGTGGCATCTTTGATGTTTTCCTTTAGGTTCTGGCGAAGTTGGCGGTCGGTTTTCATATCCAACGCAGAAAAGCTGTCATCAAACACATAGATTTCCGGCTGTTTCATGACGGCTCGGGTAATTGCCATGCGCTGCCGCTGACCACCGGATAGATTGGTTCCGCCCTGTGCAATGGGAGCGTAATAGCCCTGCGCTTTCTTGCGGATAAATTCATCGGCGCAGGCAATACCAGCGGCTTGTTTCCAATCGGTTTCAGTGCCGTTTGGCTGACCAAAATTGAGATTTTCTGCAATACTTCCAGAAAATAGAACATTTTTCTGAGGTACATAGCCGATGAGGGAGCGTAAATCCTCGGTGCGGTATTCCTTTGCGTTGATTCCATCAATTAGAACCTCTCCAAACATGGGGTCATACAGTCTGGGAATGAGTTTCAGGATACTGGATTTTCCGCGTCCGGTGCCGCCAATGATGGCGGTAACTTCTCCGGGACGGGATACAAAGCTCACGTCTTTTAGAATTGGTTCCTCTGCACCGGGATAGGCAAAGGTGACATGGCGAAACTCTACGGTAGAACGCAGGGGACGTTCTTCTATAGGGAAATTGCCGTTTTGAATGGAGCTTTCGGTTTCCAGAACCTCAGCAATTCGTTTGGCACAGGCATAGCTTGTGGGGAACATCATGATAACGATAGAAAGCATCATGACAGAGGTAAGTACCATGCTGATATACTGACTGTTTGCCACCAGAGAAGCAGCCGCCATAGTGCCAGTGTTCACATAGTAGGCACCCATACCCAGAACAGCCGCTGTCGTAACACCGAAAATCACGCTGATTGCCGGCATTAAAAGGCTGGAAATGCGTCCGGCAGCCAGAGCAGTTGTGGCATAGTCCTGATTGACCTTGTGAAAGCGTTCACTTGCTGAGCACTGTCGGTTAAAGGCGCGAATCACACGGACACCCTCCAAGGATTCCAAAAACAATTGGTTAATTTGATCTAACTTTTTGCGCAGACGAATGGAGTAGCGGGATGCCAGAACCATGATGATGGTCAAAGTGATTAGAAGGACAGGAATCGCTATCAGGAGCACGGAACTGAAGGTTCCTCCGGTAGCTGCGGAAAATACAAGACCAGAGACTGCCATCATAGGTGCCAGCAGCCCCACACGCAGAAGCAAGGTCAAAAAATTCTGGACATTGGTAATGTCAGAGGTGCTGCGTGTGATGAGGCTCGCCGTTCCAAAGCAATCCATTTCTGCGGCGGAAAAGCTTTGCACCTTGGTAAAAACATGATTTCTCAGCTGTGCTGCAAAATCCGTAGAAATATATGATGCGATTTTTACGGACAAAAAGCTGATGATGCAGGAAAAAACCGTGACAGCCGCCATGATTGCCGCATAGACCCAGATGACGCTGTTTGCTTGTTCTGCAACACCGTGGTCAATCATTTGTGATAAAAAGAATGGTAAGAGCATCTGTCCGACGGCGGACAGCAATACCAATGTGAAAAGCCCAACAAGCTGCTTTGTGCGAAGCTTTACACTGGAACATATTGTTTTCATAGCAATCAACAATCCTCTCTTTGATAGCTGACAAAACTCGTAAGGACTTGCCTTATTTATAGGATTTGTCGATGATTTTGATTTTGGATAATTTGAAAAATAGGCTTCCAAGGGCATACTGCTGTAATGCCATATAGTCGTTGGCGGAAATCATACCGCCGCGGTTCATAATTTCCATATCTCCGCTGACTCCGGTGATAAAGATGTTTGAGGAGGTAAAATCATTTTTTAAGTAAAATCTTCGACGGGCGAGTCGTTGAGATTGATTTTCAGAGGCATCATCAGGGCGTTCAATGAGAAGAACGATTTTTTTCCCTGCAAAGTGTTTGCAGATATGTTCGAGGAGATAACTTCCCGTACCTTTGCTGCGTATTTTAGAAGATACTGCGAGATAGTCCACCATGACCATATCTTGGTATGGAATCAGAACCGCAAACCCAAGGAGCTGATTGCCTTCAGCGGCAGTCATAACCAATGCTTTTTTCTTTTTGACTGAATGGCGCAGAGCAAAATATGGTTTTCTTTCACGCTTGGGAAAGGCTTCCAGATAAATTTCCTTGATTTGTGTCCATTGATTTTCTTTTGCAAATGTAATTTCCATAAAAATCTTCCTTTCTTGTGGGAGCTGTTGTCTGGGGTTATTATATAATGTACAGTTACTGTACAGTCAAGAGATAATTTTGGAATGTTGGAATGACGGACAGACATAAAAAAATAAGCAGCACCAAATTGCAATTGGTGCTGCTCAATCTATCGAAAAAGTTGCGCTTGTTATTTTCGCTTTGGCGTGCAGAGACTAAATAGAATCAAAATTTTACGGATATATATGCACTTATGCCAGCGTGGGTCTGGAGTCTTCATCAAATGCGGCAAGCGCATAGCGCAATGCAAGAGTAAGCGCTTCTTTTTCTTTGGGGGAGGAAGCCGCTTCGATGAGATCCCGATAGCGTCGACTGACTGCCCCGCGGACATCGTCTTGCTGGAGATACCGCCACAATGGTTTTTTGGGAATGGTTTCATCAGAAACTGTACAGCTGAGAAAGACCTGATCCAATACCCGCCGTAAGGCAGGCAAGTTGGGGTCGTAGATACGTTCACCCGTGAGTACAAGGGTTGCGCACATGCTGTCATGTTTTTTGGGGATTCGTTCAATAAGAACCTTTTGTAAGCCGACATCAGAGGGAATTGGCGTTAAATCGATTTCAATGCGCGCAAACTGTACGGCTTTGGATTCGATAAACTGCGCCTTAACGGTATTTCCGATTTGGATAAGTAAAAAGCCCTTTGGTCCCGTTTCTTCACTGGAAAGCGCTGCCATGCCGCCCGAACAGCAGAATACAGTACCACCTGCCCGACGCAAACCGCTTGCTGTATGATTGTGTCCGGCTGCGAAATATGAAAAGCCGCTTTTTGCAAGTGCATCTGTTGTGTAAAAATTGCACCCATCTTCGGATTGCAAATCACTATGCAGTACACAAAGGTTAATGGAGTGTGAAAAATCTGCATGGGACAAGGGGATTTTTGCGTTGGGCGCATGAAAACCTGCGCCCCAAACAGTTGTATTGTCATTTAAATGGACGGATTCTAGAGAAGAACCTGTAAACACATAAACATTCTGCGGGAGCACGTTGGTTTGATAAGGGCTTTGGGCTGTTAGGAAATCATGGCTGCCGGGAGAAATAAATACCGGACAGGAAGCTTGTGCAAGCAGAGACATGGCGCGGGAAAATAGAGTGGGTACAGGCGTTGGAGAGTCAAATAAATCGCCTGCAATTAAAATACAATCCACATGTTCCTGCGCGGCAACACGGATAACATGTTCGAGTGCGGCAAACTGGTAGGATTGCGCTTTTTCCGCTTTATCCACGGGGAGCATATTAAAATCTGCACCGAGGTGCAGGTCTGCCATATGTAAAAACCTGAGCATGAGAAAAAGTCTCCTTTGGTGTTGTGATAGACATGATGCAATCTATGAAGAATATTATATCATAAAAGAAAGAGGACTTTCCAGATATTGTGTACGAATTTGACCGATTCGGATATAAAATGAAGAAAGCCCGCAAAAAGCGGGCTTTCTTCGTGTCTCACAAAATAAAGGGGGTTAAAAAGTAGGGGATAAAGAAACATTTGAAAGAATGATGGCATTTCTTTACCAGAAAGAAATTGCGGTGTTCCTTTCTGATGTATTTAGTATACCCCGATACCACATAAGGTGTGTGAACAGAATTTGAACGACATGTGAACCTTTTGTATCCCTTTTTTGGAAATATGAATAGTTTTTTACAAGGAAGCTTGTTCTTTCCGGCGTTTTATGGTGCGGATATCCTCTCCGGTAAAGCGCAGCGGTATAAATTCACCGTTCAGGCGGGAAGCGATTGCGGGGGAGTAGCGCTTTTCGAATGAAGCCGGAAGAAGATTGGTGTTGATGATCATGGGGCCATGGCGCATCAGGCGTTCCTCCAGAAGCCCGTAAAGCGTGGATATCGTAAAGGCGGTCAACATTTCGGTACCGAGGTCATCAATAATGAGCAGATCACATTTTTCGTATTTGCGGATACGGCGTGCTGCTTCGGCAGCATCCGCGCTGCTGAATTTTACGCTTTCATAGGTACTGAAAATTCGAATTGAGGTATCATAAGCAACCGAAAAGCCATGCTCAGAAACCACTTTGGCAATGCAGGAGGAGAGAAAGGTTTTTCCGAGTCCGGTCGAGCCGTATAGCAGAAGATTTGGTGACTGGAGTGAAAAATCAGCTGCATATTTATAGCAGGTATCCCGGTTGAATTCCATATTTTCGCGCGGAGAAATCCCCAGTCTGGAGTCGGGAACCGCAGGATAATACTCCATTTGAAAATGTTCAAAATTTTGTTCTCTGATGGGAAGAATAGTAGAAAGTTCGGCAGTCAATCGGGTAGTATAACGTCTTTTGAGACATTCACAGGGCTGTGTTCCGATATATCCGGTGTCACTGCATCGGGGACAGATGGGTGTTTCATCTAAATAGCTTGCTGGATAATGAAATTGCAGCAGTAAATCTCGTCGTTCCTCCTGAAGCTTTAGATTTTTTTGCCGAAGCTGCGCGATGGCGTCGGTCGGGTCTGTACCATTCTGCAGGGCAGTGCGCAAAATGGCAGCTGCTGTATTGGAAAGCAGACGGTCAATTTCGCAGATGCGGGGGATTTTTGCATAGATTTCCTTGCGGCGTGCGGAAAATAACGCAGCACGTGCGTTGCTTTCTGTATCCATATCTCGCAGTACAGCAGATAAAATTTCACGGTTAAAACGCATAGATTAGTCCTCCGATTGTTGTGCGCGGCGGCGTTTTACGTTCTCGACCCATTCCTTTTCCCAATCTGCAAGCGGTGTGTTTTCGTCTGCCTGTGTTGAGGCTGATGCAGCGGCTGCGCCGAACGGGGGACGTGTGACAGTGCCGGATTGTTTTTGCTCTGAGATTTCGGGCTCAAGCGCAGTGATTTCAGAAACTGTGTGTACGCCGCGCTTGTCCCAAGCTGTCAGCATCTTGCGCAGATAGCTTGCAGAAAATGATCCAATTTGCCTTTTCATACGTGTAAGCGCAAGCTCGACCGCATCAGGAGGGAAGCCCTTTTCCAGACAGAGTGCAATGATGGTGGCTTCTGCGGCGGTCGGTTTTCTTCCGACAATACCAAATACCTGATAGAGTGCGTCCCGCAGAGGCTGCTCGGCGTCAAATGTGGCAAGATAGCGCTGTGCATCTGCGGCTGTCAGGATTCCCTTGTCGGACCATACACAGGCTTCACGCTCGATATCGCGTCCGCGCACGGTGCCCCTATCGCGTTTGAGATAACTGAGCAGTTCGATAATGACCTCAGCTGGCAGCCGGATATGGTCATATACGGTATAGAGTGTGCGCAAAAGGGAATCACTCAGTGGACGGTTCAAGATCCCTTCGGCAGTATCACAAATTGCTTGAAATTTATGGTCGCCGCCGCGTGCATCTCGCAGTTCTGCTGCCGTGTAGCGCGGCGCGGGTGCAGGGGTAAGTTCGGCAGCGGTGGGAGACTGTGTGATGGACAGGTTTGTAAGTGTAAAGGCAGCACGCTCATAGCGTGTTTTGGACAAATGCAGGTCACGCATTGCGTGCTGTTCATTGAAATCCGTGCCCTTGCGTATGATATATAGATAGAGCAGTGCGGCGTCACCGTCCCCGCACTGAATGAGTTTATCCGCCGTATCACAGCGAATCACACGAAATTCGCCTTCCGGCATTAAAAGAGAGACAAGGCTCATGGAAACCTCCAGAAAGAATAAACAGCCGATGCTGTGTGATTGTGCCTTTCTATTATATCCTGTTCGGACAGTTCGCGCAAGCGCACGAATCATGCGGAAAAAAATAGAAAAATAGGATAGTTTTTTGCGGGAGACGGCGAGGGTGGCAGGAGAATCGGTAAAGAACACAAAGCCTCTATAAAATAACCTGCAAATTCTCTTAATTTGACAGTGAAATCCTGCTTGTGATATAGTATAATTATATATAGATTGTATGGGGGAGTTTTTTCCCAAACACGGAAATTGAAAGGACTAATTTCATGAGCCAAATTACAACAATCTTGCGCGGCGCGCGTGAGACCTATGAGATTCCAGTGTTGTTTCAGCATGCGGGCGCATGGGTGGAGGATGCACTGACACAGGCAGGACTTTGCATGGGTACGATGGAGACGGCACAAGATACTGTTTTGCTGCTCGGTGCACCGTGTCCGGAGTTGACTGCGGCGGCGTACTCGCGCCTCATTCAAAACCATCAGGCAATTGGTGCGGATTTCACGGTTTTTGCGCAGACGATGCCTTCTCGTGGGACAGATGACAGCATTTTATGCCTTGCGTCAGATACGCCGCCGGTTGTGTGCGCACAGAAAAAAACGGCACAAATGCTTGCAGAAGGTGACCTTGTTGCAGCAGTCAATATTGCTTTGCAGAGAGGCTGCACGGTAGAGGTCGTGCAGATTCCACCTGTCACAGTCGTAACAGATGGATTATCCGCATTTGAAGCACAAAAGCATCTATGTACAAGGATCAATATGGGACATATCGCAGCGGGAGTACAGATTTTTGCACCGGATAGCGTATATATTGCACCGGACGCAAAGATTGGTGCAGGTACCGTGATCCTTCCGGGAACCATCATTCGAGCGGGCTGTACGGTTGGCAGCGGCGCTGTGATTGGACCTAATACACTGCTCGAACAAGCAGAGATTGGGGATCGTACTTCGGTAAATTCCTCCCAAATCTATGAGAGCACGATTGGATCAGGTGCAACGGTAGGACCGTTTGCTTATGTACGCCCAGGCTGTAAGGTTGGAGATAATACGCGCGTTGGTGACTTTGTAGAGCTGAAAAAGGCTGAGATTGGAAATGGAACTAAGGTTGCACATCTGACCTATGTGGGAGATGCAACCGTGGGTGAGCGTGTGAACTTTGGCTGTGGTACCGTAGTGGTAAACTATGACGGATACAATAAATATCATACGGACATCGGTGATGACTGTTTCCTTGGCTGTAATACCAATTTGATTGCACCAGTGAAGCTGGGTGATCGTGTATTTACAGCAGCGGGCACAACAGTAACAAAAGATGTGCCAGACGGTGCATTGGTTGTTGGACGTTCCCGCCAGAGCACATTGGAGGGCTGGAATGACAAGCGCCGTGCGCGAATGGCTGAAGAAAAGAAATAATAAAAAAATGGAACTGCATACACAGGGGGTACAACACAAATGATTTCTCATGGCAAAAACATCAAGATTTTCTGTGGCAACTCACATCCGGCGCTTGCAATGCAGATTGCGTCTGCACTGGGACTGCCGCTTGGAAAGGCAACTGTAAGCACTTTCTCTGATGGTGAGATTTCGGTTTCTTTTGGAGAAACCGTGCGTGGATCGGATGTATTTTTGATTCAGTCTACCTGCGAGCCGGTAAACAATAATCTGATGGAGCTGCTCATTATGATCGATGCCTGCCGTCGTGCGTCTGCTGGCCGTGTTACGGCGGTTATGCCATATTTTGGCTATGCACGTCAGGACCGCAAGAATAAAGCACGCGATCCGATTTCTGCAAAGCTCGTTGCAGACCTGCTGACAACTGCGGGTGCAGACCGTGTACTCACGATGGATTTGCATGCAACACAGATTCAGGGCTTTTTCAATATTCCGGTCGATAACATGATGGGTGCATCTGTTATGATTCCGCATATTGCAGGCAACTTTGGTATCAATAGAGATGATCTTGTCATTGTTTCTCCGGATTTGGGTTCTGTAAACCGTGCACGTAAATTTGCCGAAAAGCTGGATCTGCCGCTTGCCATTATTGATAAGCGTCGTCCAAAGGCAAATGTGTCTGAGGTTATGAATATTATTGGTGATGTACGTGGTAAGAAGGTTATGCTGGTGGATGACCTGATTGATACTGCGGGTACCTTGGTACACGCAGCAGAAGCACTGGTTGAAAAAGGCGGCGCAACAGAAATCCATGCCTGTGCAACGCATGGCGTGCTTTCTGGTCCGGCAATCGAGCGTATTCAGAACAGCCCAATCCAGACCCTGACGCTGCTTGATACCATTGCATTGCCGCAGGAAAAAATGATCGATAAGATTCATGTGCTGCCAGTTGCACCTGTGTTTACAGAAGCGATTGCGCGTATCTATGAAGAAGTATCGGTTTCTCCACTGTTTGACTAAGCACAATAGGGAGCGTATGGACGGAGCCATTTTGGGTTCCGTCCATTTTCAATATGCACGCTTTTTGTGAAGGGAGTACTTTATGAAAATTTTAGCGGTGGGAGATATTGTCTCCCAGCCGGGACTGGATACAGTCAATCGTCTGCTGCGTCGGATTCGCAAACAGTATGGCATTGATTTTGTAATTGCAAACGGAGAAAATGCTTCGGGTGTGGGCATTACCCCCAATCAGGCAGAGGATATTTTTGCTTGGGGAGTGGACGTCATCACACTGGGTAATCATGTGTTTCATAAAAGGCAAATTGTACCGTATCTGGATGACTGTGCGTATATTTTGCGTCCGGCCAATCAGGCACCGCAGCAGCCGGGACGTGGATATGGGATTTATGACTGTTTGGGATACCGTCTGCTGGTAATCAATTTGATTGGTCGATGTGAAATGCAGTTTGGTCCAGATAATCCATTTTTGCTGGTGGATCGTATTTTACGGGAGCAGAAGGGGAAGTATGATCTTGCAGTCTGCGAGTTTCATGGCAGTGCAACGAGTGAAAAGATTGCAATGGGATTTTATCTGGATGGCAGATGCAGTGCAGTATATGGAACACATACTCATGTGCAGACCGCAGATGCGCGTGTGAATCCCAAGGGTACAGGATATATTACAGATTTAGGAATGACGGGGCCTCTGTGGTCGGTATTGGGGATAGAACCGGAGCAGTCGATTGCAATGTTCCGCGGGGATTTGACCGAGTATTTTCGACCAGCCAAAGGAGAAACTGCACTCATGGGGGCGGTTTTTGAAATCGAACCTTCTACTGGAAAATGCAATTCTGTAACACGTGTATTTGAACGTATGGATAGCTAAAGAAGCCGAAAGTATTAGATGAACGCAGATAGACAGGAGCGGCAACTTTGAATATTAATAGTATTCCAATTTGTTTTATGTTATTACGTGGAAAAACAGCTTTTTAGATGGCACTTGCTTTTATAGTGATTTCACAAGAGGTCTCAAATTTTACACTTAAGTTATTGACTACTCGGTCTATTTATGTATATAATAGACCGAGTAGTTAATAATAGGGGAGGGATGAGGATGAAACAGCAAGAGAAAACACAAAAGACAAAAGAACGTATTCTTGCTGCGGCTATTGAAGAATTTGGAAGCAAAGGCTATGATATTGCTTCAGTCAACAGCATCTGTGAGGCAGGACAGATTCCAAAAGGTTTATTGTACCACAATTTTAAAGGGAAAGATGAACTGTACTTACTATGTGTGAAGACTTGTTATGATGAAATGACAACAGCTTTGAAAGCGCATCCGTTTGAAATTCGAAATGCAAAAGAGGGGTTACAAAATTTCCTGATGATACGGCAAAGCTTTTTTCATGAAAACCCGCACTATGCAAACATTTTTTTTAATACAGTTTTACAACCACCAAAGCATCTGGCTCGGGAACTCGTACAGCTTCGCAGCGAGATCGATGCGTATTTCAGCCAGTGTTATCTTGCCATTTTGGAGTGTTTAACCCTACGGAATGGGATCACAAGAGAATTGGCATTGGAATACTTTTTAGCTGCCAGTGAAATGTTTAATCGTTATTTCCAGAAAAAAGCCGAGCAAAACAGAGACTATCGGGAATTGATCGAAGACCATGAAGGCAGACTGTCTGCTATCTTTGATATTATGTTCTATGGTGTCGCAAAGGAACCAACGGAGGAGCATTGTGGAGATTGAAGAAAAGCCGTTCACATTTGGCGATTTGGTATCCGGCGATGATACAGAAAGCTTTTTGGCGTCTGCTTTGCCGTTCCAGAAGCTGATGATGCAGTACCAATGCGCCATGCTGGAAGTACAAACAAAATTTGAAGTGTTTGATAAGGAACTTTCCCTGTATGGAGAACGAAATCCGATTGAAACCATATCCTGTCGGATAAAGCGCCCGTTAAGCATTGTAGAAAAGCTAAAACGGAAAGGGTTAGACATTTCCATTCAGAATATTCAGGAAAATATTTATGACATTGCTGGAATTCGTGTGATTTGTGCTTTCCCAGAAAATATTTATATCCTTGCAGAAAAAATCTGTCAACAAGATGATATCCGCCTTGTTAAGAAAAAGGACTACATACAGACTCCAAAGGCAAACGGATATCGAAGTCTGCATCTGATTTTAGAAGTCCCTGTATTTTTTGCGGAAGAAAAAAAGTGGATGCCGGTTGAAGTCCAGTTCCGAACAATTGCTATGGATTTTTGGGCAAGTATTGAACATAAGCTTCGATATAAAAAGAATCTTTGTGAACCGATTTCCGCGGATATTTCGGAAGATTTGCGGCACTGTGCAGAAGAAATACACCAAATGGATTTACGTATGCAGGCAATCAATGAAAAAATAAAGCAATCAGGAGGTTTTTAATTTGGAGAGGTTTGGTGAAGTGAAATGATTCTGTTATTGCTGAGATTATTGCTTACCATAGGAATTGCTGTTCTTGTGGGTAAGCTTGTATCAAAAGTAAAGCTGCCATCTATATTGGGGTGGCTAATTACAGGAATGATTTTAGGACCTCACGCACTATCGCTGATGAATCAGCAGCTTTTAGATGCACAATGGTATCAGACAGTTGTTCATGTTCTCGAGTGTGGTGTTGGTCTGATGATAGGAACGGAACTTGTCTGGAACAAAATGAAACGGTCAGGAAAAGCTATTGTTATTACCACACTGACACAATCATTGGGTACATTTTTTGTTGTGTCATTGGTTTTTGGCATCGTATTCTATGTATCGAATATTCCGGTTTATTTAGCTTTTATTTTTGGTGGAATTGCGCTTGCGACAGCACCAGCACCTGCATTATCCATTGTCAGGGAGTTTATGACCACTGGCCCGGTTACGAAAACATTAATCCCCATGGCAGCGCTAGATGATATTGTAGGCTGTATCGTTTTTTTCACAACGATTGCCATTGTGGCAGGCAACCTTTCTGCTGGTGATTTGCCCGCATACATGATTGCACTGGTTGTCATTCTTCCGTTGCTTATTGGTGTTGTAACCGGTTTGGCAGCGGGCTTGGTGTTGAAAAAAGAGAGAAGCAAATCAGTTACACTGATTCTGCTGATTGCCATGATTATAGTGGCTTCCGCTGTGGGGTTTGTTTTTAATACATTGGTGCTACCCCGACCCGTTCTGAATTTTATGCTCATTGGCATGGCATTTTCAGCGACATTCTCTAATATGATTTCTGAAATAAGACTGGAACAGATTATGGAGGGGTTTAATCCCGTTTTGGGTATCGCCATGATCGTCGTGATTCTGAATTTGGGCGCGCCACTGGATTACCACTTGATTCTTGGGGCTGGTCTATTTACTGCCATTTATATTCTGACAAGAGCAGCAGGGAAATATTTCGGCGCTTATTTTGGAGCAAGTATCACAAAATGCCCAGAAACCGTGAAAAAATATCTCGGTCTTACGTTGTTGCCGCACTCTGGCGTTTCCTTGGTATTTACTGGTATTGCGGTTTCGGTTTTAACTGCACCGGCTCCTGAATGTGCAAAAATTGTGCAAGGAACGATTGCGGCTGCAGCTGTAATCAATGAGATTATTGCTGTAATCGCAGCGAAAAAGGGATTTGAATGGGCTGGCGAATTGAATGGTTTAGCAGACAGAAGAGCAGAAGATATGTAGTCAGCACACAGATATCAGCTGTAATGATGTATGACTTTTGCAAATGCAAGGAGGTGCATCGGAAAATGGACGTGCAATTTTAAGATGAGAGAACTTACAGAAAATAGTGGGTTTTAGCTGTATAATTATCGTTTTAATGGGTAATTGGATTAAAATATAATAATATAAAATCGCTGCTCATAGAACTTAGTTCTATGAGCAGCGATTTTGTGTCGTAAAGAAAAATATTAGAAAAAACATCCTTAGAGTATGAAACAAAACAAAGAGAATTGACGGCATTTGTCACCAACAGCAAACCACTGTTGGTATCTGAAAACAGGATAAGGCAACTAATTTTGATATCTTCGCCGCAATAATCCTTGGGTACATGGGAATAGGGAACCAATGTTATGGGTGCGCTGCTTTGTTTTTATTTGTTTTCACACATGGTGGAAACTGGATGATAGACGTGGTGCAGCTTTTCGGATACTACAATCAGCTCACAGGTGGTATCGGAAAACTGTGTGTTGACCTGTTCGTTGACGAGCTGTGTGGTCTGCTCCAGCTGGGAGATGGAGAGGGTGTCGTTTGGAATTTCAAAATAAACAGATACCCAAAGATGACGACCGGTTTTTGTAATATCGAAAAAGACAGGGGAATACTGTTGTGTATTCAGAATATCTGTACAGATATTTTTGATGGTCTGGACGGTTTCCGCATCTGGAGAAAAGAGAAAGATTTCCTTGACAGCACCCCAAAGAACCTGTATCGTCTCTGGTAAAATCAAAATCATAACAGCGATTGCCATGATCTGGTCAAAGTACGGAGTGATAAATACAAGTGGGGTGTGTTCCAGAAAGGTGGAGGCAAAAAAGGCGATAGATAATCCTAAGCTATATCCAATATCCAGCTTCCAGCCTAAAATCTCCATATCCACCGTTGGGGAGGATAAATTGCGGTTTAGGTTTTTGATGAGAATAAAAATCACAACACTCGCAATACCAAGCACCAACTGAAAAAGGGAGACCTGACTGCTATTGACCGGATTTCCACCGGCAAGCGCACATTCTATGACCTCGGCAGAAATGCCGAATGTTACGGAAAGCATCATGACACCTTTGATAAGGAGAAAAATGGTTTCTACCTGATAAAAACTATACGGATATTTTTCTGAAATCGGCTTGTGGAATAGGGGAATGAGAAATAGCGTCAGCCCGATAAAAACAAGCTCTGAGGAATCGTATACGGCATCTGTAAGAGCGGACTGTGAATGGCTGTAAATGGCAAAACAGAATTCAGTGACTGCAAAGAGCAGTCCTGATAGAAATGAGATCCATAAAATCAGTCGTTCCTTCTTCTTTTCGGATAATTGCATAGCTGCTATGCCCTCCTATCGAATGGAAACAATCTTTTTTTATGTTCAAAGAGAAATGACCTGATCGCGGGCTGGACCAACGCCTAGCATGGAAACCGGACAGCCGCAAATCTTTTCAAGTGCTTTAATATAGCTTTGAATGGACTGCGGCAAATCGGCAAAGGTGCGGCAGCCTGTAATATCCTCATCAAAGCCATCAAATTCCTCGTAAATGGGTGTACAGTGCTCTAAATCGGCAAAGTTTGCAGGAAATTCTTCGATACGCTTGCCGTTAATTTCATAGGCAACACAGACCTTCAGTTTGGGGAGTCCGCGCAGTGGGTCGATTTTGTTGATAACCATTTCGGTGAGTCCGTTGACGCGCACTGCATAGCGTGCAATCACGGCATCAAACCAGCCGGTTCGGCGTGGACGTCCGGTCACGGTGCCAAATTCGCCGCCGGCATTTCGAATATAGTCTCCGGTTTCATCAAAAAGTTCGGTGGGGAAGGGACCCTTACCCACACGGGTTGTATAGCTTTTGAAAATCCCCATAATATCGGTGACAGCAGAAGGACCAACACCGGAGCCGATGCAGCAGCCGCCGGCAACCGGATGGGACGAGGTCACATAGGGATAGGTGCCCATATCGAGGTCGAGCAGTGTGCCTTGTGCGCCTTCGAATAGCACAAACTTTCCAGATTTGACTGCGTTATAGGTCAGAATGGAGGTGTCTGTGACATAGGCGCGCAAACGTTCGGCATAGCCGCGGTATTCTTCAAGTACGCTGTCAATATCAATGGGATCTCCGCCATATACACCAGTGATGACCTGATTTTTTCGTGCGCAGGCTGCGCGCATGACATTTTCAAAATGGTTGGGGTCAATGAAATCGTGCATACGGATTCCAATGCGCTCCGACTTATCCATATAGGTAGGCCCAATGCCCTTTTTTGTTGTACCGATATCATCATTACCGCGCGCCTGCTCGGAGAGTGCATCTAAAGAGAGATGCCATGGAAGGATACAGTGACAGCGGGCGTCGATAAACAGTTTGTCGCAGGAAATGCCCTTTTGTGTTAGACCATCAATTTCCATGAGGACGTTACGCGGATCGACAACCACACCGGGACCGATGACATTAATGCAGTCAGAGTATAAAATACCGGAAGGAATGAGCTGCAGTTTGTATTTTTCTCCGTTTACAACAACGGTATGACCTGCATTGTTGCCGCCTTGGCTGCGCACCACCAAATCTGCATGCGCTGCAAAAATGTCAATGAATTTACCCTTGCCTTCATCGCCCCATTGAGCACCTAAAATAACTTTGCCAGGCATGATATAAGCCCCTTTCGTGAATGAAAAATCGTAGAATCAATAAGATTATGCTTCAAAATGTACGGATTTATTATACAGCAGCCAATCATCGAGTACAATAGAAAATACTAAAAAAAAGAGCACAAACCGCTCCTTTGGGGATTTCGAACCTTTTTGGCAGGGGGAGAAAATAAAAATCTGTGATTCCTGACGAAATGCGGGCAAACTACGGGAATATGGAAATTAGTTGGCACATGGAAATTATGCTGGTATAATAGAAAAGAATAAAAGAACAGAGTGTTCAGGAGGTTTCCTAAAATCATGATACATTATTTGGACAACTCCGCTACGACAATGGTGCTTCCGGAGGCGCAGGAGGCAGCCACACATGCAATGCATGAGATGTTTGGTAACCCGTCATCTTTGCACCGTATGGGGATTGATGCGGCGCGCTGTTTGAAGGAAAGCCGCGAAGCCGCAGCGGCTGCAATGGGCTGCACAGCCGCAGAACTCTATTTTGTCTCAGGTGGTACAGAGGGCATCAATACCGCAATTTTTGGTGCGGCACGCAAAAATCGTCATCTGGGAAAGCATATTGTGACCTCAGCCATAGAGCATGCTGCTACCTTGCAGGCCTGCCGCAGGCTCGAAGGCGAAGGATATATGGTAACATACATTCAGCCGGATGCAGAGGGACATATTTCTGCGCAAGATGTGATAGAGGCAATCCGGTCGGATACGATTTTGGTGACTTTGATGTTGGTCAACAATGAAGTTGGTACGGTATTACCAATTGCGGAAGTTGGAAAAGCACTCAAACAGAAATGCCCACAGGCATTGTTTCATGTAGATGCTGTACAAGGACTGTTCCGCGTACCCCTGACGCCGAAAAAATGGAACTGTGATTTGATGAGCGTGAGCGGACATAAAATCGGTGCGCCCAAGGGGATTGGCGCTTTTTATATGAAGCGCGAGGTGCGTCTCGCGCCATATCTCGTGGGCGGTGGACAGGAAAACGGATTTCGTGCAGGAACCGAACCTATGCCGCAGATTGCGGCTTTTGCGGCTGCCTGTCGGGTGCGCGCGGCGCAGATGGAAGCAGACTCTGCCCATGTTGCGGCGCTCAAGGCATACCTCAGGCAGCAGGTGGAGACGTATCTGCCGTGGACCTTATGGAACGGAGCGCCGGATATTCCGCATGTAGTGAGCCTGTCGCTGCCGGAGTGTAAGAGCGAAGTGATGCTGCGTGTGCTGGAATCCAGAGATGTTTTTGTGTCCGCAGGTTCGGCATGCTCCAAGGGAAAAGAAAGCCATGTACTGCGTGCCATGGGATTGGACAAGGCACGAATCGACAGTGCGCTGCGGGTATCCTTTGCACCATATAATACAAATGAGGATATTGATGCGCTCGTTGCAGGCTTGCAGGCGGGCGCAAAAATGCTGAAGCGAAGATAAGAAAGGGATTGCTTATGAAAGAAGTTTTATTGTTGAAGTGTGGAGAAATTGTGCTCAAGGGGCTCAACCGCAAAAAGTTTGAGGATCGCTTGCTGGGCAATCTCAAGCGCAGATTAAAGCCGTTGGGAGACTGTGCGGTGCAGATGCGCCAGTCAGTTATCTATGTAGAGATTCCGGAGACGGTAGATGGTGACGCGGTTATGGAAGCGGTGCAGAAAGTTTTTGGTATCGCGCTTATTTGCCGTGCGGCGGTGTGTGAAAAAACACTGGAGTCCATGCAGCAGATGGCAGAAACCTATTTGGCAGACCGCATTGCACAGGCACATTCCTTTAAGGTAGAAACCAAACGTGGGGATAAGCGTTTTCCCATGACCTCGATTCAGGTATCGCAGCATATCGGCGGAGAACTGGCACAAAAATATCAGCGAAAGCCGGATATGCACCAGCCAGAGTTGACCATTCATTTTGAAATCCGTGAGCAGTATGCCTTTGTGCATGCAGGTCCGGTGCAGGGCGCAGGTGGCATGCCTGTCGGAACCAATGGCAGAGCAGCGCTCTTACTCTCGGGCGGTATCGACTCTCCTGTCGCAGGATATATGATGTGTAAGCGTGGGCTTGAGTTGATTGGGATTCATTTCTTTAGCTACCCCTATACTTCAGACCGTGCTAAGGAGAAGGTATTTGAGCTGGGGCATAAGCTGACTGCATATTGTGGTAAAATGCCGATTCTGGTTGTACCTTTTACCAGAATTCAGGAAGAAATTCGCGATAAGTGTCATGAAGAACTGTTTACACTGATTATGCGCCGTTTTATGATGCGCATTGCAGAACAGCTTGCAGTACAGTATGAGTGTGGCGGTCTGATCACTGGAGAAAGCCTTGGGCAGGTTGCCAGTCAGACTATGCCGGCAATGGCGGTGACCAATGCGGTTTGTGAAACCTTGCCAGTATTCCGTCCGGTCATTGGCATGGATAAGGAGGAAATCGTACAGATTGCACGTAAAATCGACACCTTTGAAACTTCGATTTTGCCGTATGAGGACTGCTGTACGGTATTTACGCCAAAGCACCCGAATACAAAGCCAAAGCTGTATAAGATTTTAGAGGCAGAAGCAGCGCTCGATGTCCAAGGGCTTGTGGCGCAGGCGGTTGCTGAGACCGAGCGGGTGTTTGCCTGAACTGCGGACATCAATTTCACAAAGTATGAGATATAGTGGCGGCACAGGATGACAGAAGTGTGTTATCCTGTGGGCTGGATATCGTGAAAGAAAAGAGGATGATTGCACATGAAAGCAGAACTCATTGCAGTGGGAACCGAGATTTTGCTGGGAGATATTGTAAATACAGATGCACAGGTGATTTCTCAGGGCTTATCAGAGTTGGGAATCGATGTATATTATCAGACAGTCGTTGGGGATAATCCAGAGCGTTTGGAACAGGTCATTGAGCAGGCAAAGTCTCGCGCAGATATTATTATTACAACAGGTGGGCTGGGGCCAACACTCGACGATCTGACCAAAGAGACGCTTGCGCGGGTGTTTGGAAAAAAACTGGTGCTGCATGAAGAATCCCTTGCACACATTCGCCATTTCTTTACAGAAATCGGTAAGGAAATGACACAGAACAATGAAAAGCAGGCATGGCTGCCCGAGGGCTGTGTTCCGCTGCATAATGATTGGGGAACCGCACCGGGCTGCGCATTTGAGACAGATGGCACGCATGTGATTATGCTGCCCGGACCACCTCGTGAGTGTGAGCCGATGTTTCGATACCGTGCAATGCCCTATTTGTATCCGTTGGCGGGTGGATGTATTGTATCTCGTAATATCCGTGTGTTTGGTCTGGGGGAATCTGCGATGGAGGAGATTCTGCATGACAAGATGGCAGAGATGACAAACCCCACAATTGCACCCTATGCAAAGACGAGCGAATGTTTTGCCCGTGTGACGGCAAAGGCGGATACCCCAGAGCAGGCAGAGCAGATGCTGGCGCCAGTGGTAAGCCAGATTGTAGACACTCTTGGGGAGTATGTGTATGGTGTGGACGTGGATTCTCTGGAACAGGTAGTCGGTCAGCTCATGGTAGAAAAAGGTATGACCTTATCTGTGGCAGAAAGCTGCACAGGGGGACTGCTTTCCAAGAGAATCACCGATTTGCCGGGGGCATCCGCCTACTATAAAGGCGGTATATGCTCCTATGCCAACGAGATCAAGATGAACATACTGGGGGTTTCCAAACAGACATTGGAGACACTGGGGGCAGTTTCGCCAGAGGTTGCCGAGCAGATGGCGGTAGGTGTTGCCCGGTGTATGAATACTGATGTAGGGGTAGGCATCACCGGAATCGCAGGACCAGATGGCGGCAGTGAACAAAAGCCAGTGGGATTGGTCTATATTAGTGTGTGGAGTCGGGGAAAGCAGCAAACACGTGAAATTCGTGTGAGTTTGGGACGTGATCGGGTGCGTAATCATGCGGCTTCGACCGCGCTCGATATGATTCGCCGTATACTCCTGCAGTGCGAGAAGTAAATAATAGTTAAAAAGTAGATAAAAAATGTCCAGTGTGCGCATAAAAAGCGAAATATCACTGGACTTTTTTTTATAAAAGTTGTATACTATATCTAGTAAAACAGAAAATTAAACGACATAAACTGTGTAAATGCTACAAAATAAATGTCGAAACGTGCAAAAAAAATTAGAATACAAAGGAAAACGCGCAAAAATTGCGTATTTAGAGGGAGATGAACGCATGACTTTTCAAACAAAGATGAGAAAAAAAGAGGATCATCTGGATTTGTTTCGGTCAGGCCGGGATTGTCGTGCCTATGAATTTATGGGAGCGCATCCAGAAACCTGTGATGGACAGCAGGGATATCACTTTTCTGTGTTTGCACCAGAAGCAGTAGAGGTTTCTGTGATGGGCGAATTTAACGACTGGAATCGGGATACGCATATCATGCAGCGCGATGAATTTGGAATTTGGGAATGTTTTATTGCCGGTGTTTCTCAGTACGATTCCTACAAATATTCTATACATACCAAAGATGGACAGTTTTTTGATAAGGCAGATCCCTATGGTTTCCATTCGGAAACACGTCCGGCAAATGCCTCAAAAACCTACGATATATCCGGCTATGTGTGGCACGATGAAAGCTGGCTCAAATGGAGAAGGGAGCACTTACCTTATACATCCCCGATCAATATCTATGAGGTGCATATGGGCTCATGGAAACGGCATGAAGATGGTAACTTTTATTCCTATCGGCAGCTTGCAGATGTGCTTGTGCCTTATGTCAAGGAGATGGGCTACACACACATCGAGTGTATGCCGCTCACAGAACACCCGTTTGATGGCTCGTGGGGATATCAGGTGAGTGGTTATTTTGCCGCAACTTCACGCTATGGAACACCGCATGACCTCATGTATTTCGTGGATACCTGTCATCAGGCAGGCATTGGTGTGATTATGGACTGGGTTCCGGCACATTTTCCAAAGGATGGACATGGGCTTGTAGAGTTTGACGGCTCCTATCTCTATGAATATGCAGATCCGCTCAAAATGGAGCATAAGGAATGGGGAACCCGTGTTTTTGATTACGGAAAGGTTTCGGTACGAAATCTGCTGTTTTCTTCTGCAATGTTCTGGGTGGAGCAATTCCATATTGATGGACTGCGTGTCGATGCAGTCGCTTCCATGCTGTATCTTGACTATAATCGCCATGATGGGTGGCGGCCCAATATTCATGGCGGACGTGAAAATTTGGAAGCAGTTGACTTCCTAAGACTGCTCAATTCGTATGTTTTGACCGATCACCCAGATGTTATGATGATTGCAGAAGAGTCTACTGCATGGCCGATGGTCACAAAGCCTGCAAGTGTTGGTGGTCTGGGCTTTAATTTCAAATGGAATATGGGTTGGATGAACGATATGCTGTGTTATGTTTCCGCTGACCCGTTTTTCCGTAAGGATATGCATGATAAAATCACATTCTCCTTTATGTATGCTTTTTCCGAAAATTATATTTTGCCTCTGTCTCACGATGAGGTGGTGCATGGCAAGAAATCTCTCATTGATAAAATGCCCGAGCCCTATGAAAATAAATTCGCATCTCTGCGTGCGCTCTATGGCTACATGATGGCACATCCGGGCAAGAAGATGCTGTTTATGGGTGGAGAATTTGCACAGTTTTCCGAATGGAGCGAAGCACGAGGACTGGACTGGATGCTTCTGGATTATGATGCACACAGGCAAATGCAGACCTATGTCAAAGCGCTCAACGCTGCTTATCTTGCTAATAAGCAGCTTTGGGAAAACGATATGGACTGGCAGGGTTTTGAATGGATTTCACATGATGATAACCGCAATAATATCATTGCCTTCCGCCGCATTGCCTCAGATGGAACAGACCTTATTTGTGTGGTGAATTTTGCACCTGTTTATCATGAGAGTTATCGCATTGGCGTTCCATATGCAGGCACCTACGAGGAGATTTTTACCTCGGATGCCGTGCCGTATGGCGGATCCGGTATCAAGAACGGGAAAAAGCGTTCTAAGCTGGTCAGTTCTGTGATGGAAAAAGTGGTCGATGCAGATGGAAATTTGGTGGCACCGACGCTGCATGGACATGCAGACATGATTGATTTGGAGCTTGCACCGCTTTCGGTTATATATCTGAAAGGCAAACCGCGTGCAGTGCGTAAGGCAAAGGCAACACCAGCAAAAAAGGCTGGCACTTCGGGGCGTCATGGAGAAAGAGCCAAAGCAGTTTCCCGACGTCCCAAAAAGGCAGAAAACTAACTGCTGCGCGTTTTGCGTATAGCTATATGTTATAAATTTCAACGAAGAAATGGAGAAAAATCATGTATCGGAAAAAAGAATGTGTTGCGATGCTGCTGGCTGGCGGACAAGGCAGCAGATTATATGTCCTCACCACAAAGGTGGCAAAACCAGCGGTTCCGTTTGGTGGAAAATATCGCATCATTGATTTTCCACTGTCAAACTGTGTAAACTCCGGCATAGATACAGTGGGCGTACTGACACAGTATGAGCCGCATGTGTTGAACGCCTATATTGGTTCTGGTCAGACATGGGATCTTGACCGTATGCGCGGCGGTGTGTATACCCTGCCGCCGTATCAGCGCGGGAAAGGTTCGGAATGGTATAAGGGTACAGCAAATGCAATCTATCAAAATATCGAGTTCGTAGACGAGTATGATCCGGAATATGTTGTTATTTTGTCTGGTGACCATATCTATAAAATGAATTACAACAAAATGCTCCAGCATCATAAGCGCATGGAGGCAGATGCAACCATTGCTGTTATGGATGTGCCGCTTGCAGAGGCTTCGCGCTTTGGCATCATGAACTGTCACGAGGATGGTACGGTGTATGAATTCGAGGAAAAGCCAAAGGAGCCAAAGAGCACCTTGGCCTCTATGGGCATTTATATTTTCAGCTGGAAGAAGCTGCGTCAGTATCTGATAGAGGACGAAGCAAATGAACATTCCTCCAACGACTTCGGCAAAGATATTATTCCGGCTATGTTGGCTGCGGGAGAAAAGATGGTATCTTACCGCTTTGATGGATACTGGAAGGATGTTGGCACGATTGAATCCCTATGGGAAGCGAATATGGATCTGCTGTCTCCAAAGTCTGGACTCAATCTGACCGATGATACGTGGAAAATTTATGGGCGCAATAATGGTGCACCCCCACATTTTACCAGCAAACAGGCAAAAGTGACACATTCTCTGATTTCGGAGGGCTGTGAGATTTACGGAGATGTTTCAGAATCGGTACTGTTCTCTGATGTTACGATTGAGAAGGGGGCAACGGTGGAATATTCCATCTTGATGCCGGGAGCTGTGGTAGAAAAAGGTGCAACGATACGGTATGCAATTGTTGCAGAAGGGGCACAGATTTGTTCGGGTGCTTCGGTTGGTGCCCCACCAAGTGAGGATACGGCTGAGGATTGGGGCGTCGCTGTTGTCGCCGCAGGCGTTCGAATCGGAAAAAATGCCAAGCTGGGCGCAAAAGAAATGGCAGGTGAAGATCTGCCGGATCAGGAATCATAAAGGAGACGTGACGCAACATGAAAAATATATTAGGTCTTATCATCGCTTTTGATACCGATAATGATTTGCGTGAACTGACAGAGCACCGTACCGTCGCTGCGGTTCCGTTTGGCGGCAGATATCGCATCGTTGACTTTATGCTTTCTAATATGGTAAACTCCGGCATTTATAGAATTGGTCTTTTGATGAAGGACAAATATCAGTCCCTGATCGACCATATTGGAACGGGGAAAGATTGGGATTTGTCTCGTAAGAATGCAGGCATTACGCTGCTGCCGCCATATTCCTATTCTAAAAAAGCGTCTCCTCTGGTAACAGGTGAGTACCGTGGAAAGATTGATGCCCTTGCAGGTGCAATTGATTTCCTGCAAAAGAATCGTGCAGACTATGTGGTTCTTGCAGATGGTGATTTAATTGCCAATATTCCCATGGATGAGGTCGTAAAGGCTCATGAGGAGAGCGGCAATGATATTACTATGGTAGTGACCAAGCACGCAGCAGAGAATCCATTTACTACTTATTGTGAGCTGAATCGTAAGCGGGAAATCGTAGATATCCGTGTAGGAAATAACAATGATGGCAAATGTAAATATTCCGCGCTGGGTGTTTATGTTATGAGCCGTCAGTATCTCATTCACTTGATTGCGGATTGTGTGACCCATAACTACATACACTTTGAGCGTGAGCTTCTAGCAAGAGCCTTGACCGAAAGCAATATCGGGGCCTATGTGTTCAGCGAATATAATATCAAAGTATTTGATGCAAAGGACTATTTCCAAGCCAATATGGATATTTTGGATAAAGAGTGCAGAAATGAGTTGTTTTTGCGCACCCGTCCGATCTTCACTCGGATCTATGATGAATCTCCGGCATATTATGGAGATAAGGCAGAGGTCTGTGACAGCTTGATTGCAGATGGCTGCCACATTGAAGGCCGTGTGGTAAATTCTATTTTGTTCCGTGACGTGCTCATAGAAAAGGATGCTGAAATAAAAAATTCGATTATCATGGAGAATGGGCGTATTTTGTCAGGCTCCTCACTGGCACATATTGTGCTCGATCGCGGTGTTACCATTCGAGAGGGTCGCACTATGATGGGACATGAAAATTATCCGGTCGTCATTGCAAAGCGTTCGGTAATTTAAAAGACAACATTGTCCCGGTTATTTGTTTACAGTGACTGCCAGAAAGCGGGAGCATTTGAGTGCTCTCGCTTTCTGGCTTTTGGGAAAGGGATTTGTTATGAAAATTATGTTTGCTGCATCTGAGGTCGCACCGTTTATTAAAACCGGAGGACTGGGAGATGTGATGGGTGCATTGCCGCGCGCACTTGCGGAGACTGGACATGATGTGCGTGTGTTTTGCCCGCTTTATAGTGTGATTCAGTCGAAGTGGCGCCGGAAGATGACTGATTTGAAGCATATTTATGTACAGCTTGGATGGCGCAATCAATATTGCGGTGTTTATAGCTATGAAAAAGATGGAGTGACGTACTATTTTATTGATAACGAGTATTATTTTGCACGCACACAGCTCTATGGGGAGTATGATGATGCAGAGCGCTTTGCTTATTTCAGCAAAGCTGTACTCGATGTTCTGCCGGAGCTCGGCTGGAAGCCGGATGTGATTCATGCCAACGATTGGCAAACGGCACTTGTTCCGATATACTACAATTTAATGTTTGCAGCCCGGACCGATTATGCAGGGATTCGAACCGTATTTACCATTCATAATATTGCCTTTCAGGGACGCTTTGGACGAGATGTGCTGGAATATGTCATGGGCATTGATGATGCACACTTCCGTTCAGGATTTATGGTTATGGATGGCGATGTGAATTTGATGAAGGCGGCAATTTTGGCTGCTGGTGCGGTTACAACGGTATCACCAAGCTATGCGGAGGAAATCCAGACACCTTATTATGGCTGTCGTCTGGATTCCATCTTGCGGGACAACAGCTACAAGCTGCATGGGATTTTAAATGGGATTGATATGGATACGTTTGATCCAGAAACCGATGAGACACTTTATAAACCGTATCACGATATCGAGGGGAAGCAGGAAAATAAGAAGGAGTTAATGTCCCTGTGCGGCTTTGCGGGCAGCTGCGATATCCCGATTATCGGTATGGTAAGCAGGTTGACCGATCAGAAAGGGCTTGACCTTGTAGAGGCGGTGATTGACGATATTTTACAGGACGATGTACGTCTGGTTGTGCTCGGCAAAGGGGACTTTCGGTATGAGCAGATGCTGCTTGAGGCAAAACGCCGCTATCCTGATAAAATTTCGGTTTCCTTGCTGTTTTCAGCAGAACTTGCCAATCAAATCTATGCAGGTGCAGATTTGTTCCTGATGCCGTCTAAAACCGAGCCGTGTGGCTTGGCGCAGATGATTGCACTCCGGTATGGAACCATTCCGATTGTCCGAGAGACAGGGGGGTTGAAAGATACTATTACGGCATTTGTTGATTATTTGGGGACAGGAAACGGGTTTACCTTTTTTAGCTATAATGCGCATGATATGCTGCATGTCATTCGAGAGGCGTGTGAGGTGTATCGGTATAACCGCCCGGCATGGGAAAAGCTTGTGAGGAACGGAATGGAAAGTGACTTTGGCTGGGCGCAGTCTGCTGAAAAATATGTTGAGGTATATCGTTCCATTTGATATGATAAGAAAGAGGGCAAAGGGACTGTCCGGAAAAGCGGGCAGCCTTTGCTTTCTGTTCAGAATGTGATTTTGCGAGAGTCGGCAGGCTTTCGGCTTTGGCAAAAGCATTTTCCAAAGGAGTAGACTGTATGTTTCATCAAACGATTTATGCGTCTCGTGATATGCGCTGCAAGGAGCCGTTTGGCGCAGTGGCAGCAGGGCAGACGATCCGTTTTTCAGTTTTTCCACATCGAGAAAGCTATCTGCATCGTGTGGTTTTGTATATTGCAGCAGATGGGAAAGAAGCACAGCCATATCCCATGGTATGGGACGGGCTGTTCGGAGAATACGATCGCTATACAGCAGAGTTTACACCGGAAACTCCGGATTTGTATTGGTATTATTTTTCTGTGACAGGAAAGACAGAGAGCTGCTATATTTGTCGGGGTGCAGGTGGTATTGGATATGAAAGCCAGCAGCCAGAGAATTTTTATCAGCTGACAGTATATGATGCAGCCTATGTGGTTGCAGATTGGTTTGGTAAGGGTATTACCTATAATATCTTTCCGGATCGATTCTGCCGTACAGAAATCCCGCCCGCTTCTGGATATCGTGCTGCTCGTGTGGTGCATGAGGATTGGAATGAAATTCCAGTGTATCAGCCCGATGCGCATGGGGAGATTCTAAATAATGATTTTTTTGGCGGCAGCTTAAAAGGTGTGCTGTCAAAGCTGGACTATTTGCAGTCTCTGCATGTACAGACCATCTATTTTAACCCGATTTTTGAGGCGTACTCCAACCATCGATATGATACCGGAAACTATAAGTGTATTGATCCGATGATGGGAACAGAGGAGGATTTCAAGACCCTGTGTGCAGAGGCAAAAAAGCGCGGCATGCGCGTTATTTTAGACGGCGTGTTCAGCCACAATGGCTACGACAGCCTATATTTCAATGCAAGGGGGCATTATGACAGTGTAGGTGCATTCCAGTCAAAGAATTCACCCTATTATGACTGGTATGATTTTTCTAACTGGCCTGACCAATATGCGTCGTGGTGGGGGATTTACACCTTGCCGCAGGTAAATGAGCTCAACCCCAAATATCTGAATTATATTTTGGAGGATACAGACAGTGTTATCCGGCGTTGGCTGCGGCTTGGCGCTTCTGGCTGGCGGCTGGATGTTGCGGACGAACTTCCTGATGAATTTATTGCAAGGCTCAATGCTGCCGCGCGTCAGGAAAAACCAGATGCTCTGATTGTTGGCGAGGTATGGGAAGATGCCTCCAATAAGGTGAGTTATTCGGTGCGCCGCCGCTATTTTGAGGGCGGAGAGTTGGATAGCGTCATGAATTATCCGCTGAGAGATGGTATCATGAGCTTTTTGAGCGGAGCACCTGCACAGGACTTTGCAGAGAAAATGGAATGTCTGAAAGAAAACTATCCACGTGCAGTGTTCTACAATCTCATGAATATCATTGGAACGCACGATACTCCACGTGCCTTGACGGTTATGGGGGCAAAGCCTGAAGATTGGAATGAGAGCAGAGAATACCGTGCGGCAGCACGGCTTATGGGAGATGCACTGATTGAAGCACGTAAGAAACTGTTTTTGGCGGCGGTCATTCAGTTTACAATGCCGGGTTCTCCAACTATTTATTATGGAGATGAAGCAGGTGTGCAGGGATTTGAAGACCCATTTAACCGGCGCACCTATCCGTGGGGCGGTGAGGACGGTTCGCTTTTGGACTTCTATCATAAGCTGACAGCCGTGCGCAGTACACATTCGGCACTCATAGATGGAGAACTGAACTTTTTGCAGGCGACAGGTGGTGGCTTGCTGGTTTATGAGCGTGCAGATGAACAAGAGCATATCTGGATTGCGGTAAACCGTGATACAGATGAGGTGGCTCTGCGTCTGCCGTTCCATGCGGTGGAAGAACTGTTGACAGAAAAGCAATATACAGGTATGCTAACAGATGAATTTGCAGTTCGGATTCCTGCGCAAACGGCAATGATTTTGCGTGCAATCTCTTGAAAGGAGAAAACTTATGAACTTTACAGAAAAAAAGGTTGATGAAACCTATTGCTTTCGCGGAAAGATTATCAACACTCGTGTAGACAATATTGTGCTGCCAGATGGAAAGCCGAGTATACGTGAAGTGTGTGAGCATCCGGGGGGTGTTGGGATACTGCCGATTTGGGAAGATGGCACGGTGACTCTTGTGCGCCAGTTCCGTTATCCATTTGGAGAAACAATGTTGGAAATTCCGGCGGGTAAGCTCGATCACGGGCCAGAAGAAGACCATTATGCCTGCGGTGTGCGCGAGTTGGCAGAGGAAACCGGCTGTACGGCAGAGGAAATCACGTATCTGGGCTGTATTTATCCCTCCCCGGGATTTTCGACAGAGATTACCCATTTGTATGCCGCGCGCGGACTGCATCAGGGACAGGCACATTTGGACGAAGGCGAATTTTTAGAACTTTGCCGTATGCCGGTTTGTGAGTTTGAGCAGCGCATTGCAGATGGACAGATACGCGATGCAAAAACGGTTGCGGCAATGTATTATGCAAGACTGAAGGGGCTTTTTGAAGATCGGAGGTGAACCCTCTATGGCAAAAACCATACTGGTTGTAGAAGATGATAAGGATATCGCGAATATCATTATATTTAATTTGGAGCGCAATGGTTTTGAAACGCTGGAGGCGAACGATGGCCCGAGCGGGCTCAAGCTGGCGCTGGAAAGTGCGCCAGACCTTATTTTACTAGATGTTATGCTGCCGGGCATTGATGGATTTGAGATATGCCGGCAAGTGAGAGAGCGCTCACAGGTACCCATCATTATGCTGACGGCGCGTGAGGAAGAAACCGATAAAATTCTGGGGTTGGAACTTGGTGCAGATGATTATGTGACAAAACCGTTTTCCAACCGTGAGTTGATTGCCCGTATTAAGGCAAATATGCGGCGTTTTTCCGAAATTCCGGTGCGGGTACCAGAGCGGGAGTCCAGTGGATTGGACATTTCTGAGGAAAGCACAGCAGTTTATAAAGATGGAAAGCCAATTGATTTGTCTGTGCGTGAATTTGATATTTTATCGTATCTGGCAGCGGAGCCGGGACGTGTCGTTTCCCGGGAAGAGCTTATGGAAAAGGTTTGGGGATTTGAATACTATGGAGACCTGCGTGCAGTGGATGTTGCGATTCGCCGTCTGCGGGAAAAGATAGAGGACGAACCTGCGCAGCCGCGATATATTATTACGAAAAGGGGACTCGGTTATTATTTTGCAAAAAACTGAGTATTCCTAAAGGAGAACGGCTATGTTTCGCAGTCTGCACATGAAGTTGGTACTCATCTTGATTTTGCTGATTGTTTCGGTCATGGCAGTCATGGGAACCTTTCTGGTCAACAGTGTGGGAAGTTATTATCTCGATAACTTTCAGTCACAAATCGAAAGCGTGATGACCGGAAACGGAAATGAAACCCTTCTGTCTCTCGAACAGGCGGCAAAGCAGGCAGATGGACCAGCACGTATTATGAATATTATGGATGCCTTTACCGCACAGCTGGGAATTGACAAGTATCATCGAAACAGCTGTGTCTTAGATGAAAATGGCATGTTTTTGACCGGCTCTAATGAAGCGATTGCCGGAGAATTGGTGCGCACACCCAATATCGTCACCGCAATGGGTGGCAAGGTAGGAGATGCGGGTACAACGATTGACAGCTATATGGATTATGCCATTCCGCTTAATATAGATGCGGAGGGAACGCCGCGGTATATCATTTATATTTTAGATGATAAGCGGGAAATTCGAGATTTGGCATGGAGCTTTTTTGGTATTGTACTCAAGGCGATGACCTTTGGTCTGCTCGTTGCAGTGCTGCTCAGTTTTCTGCTGTCCAAGACCATCACGACACCAATCGAAAATATCCGTACCCGTGCACAGATGGTGGCAGCGGGTGACTTTAGCCGACGGGTGGACATCCAGTCCAATGATGAAATCGGTGAGCTGACAGCTACCTTTAACCACATGGCAGACCGTCTGCATGATACGCTGGAGGAGGTTGCTGGGGAACGTGATAAGCTCAATACCATCTTTTTGCATATGACAGATGGTGTCGCTGCATTCAGTGCAGATGGCAGACTGATTCACATGAACCCTGCAACCGAAGAACTGCTCGGCGTTTCATTTCGGGAAGAAGCGCATTTTAACGACCTCTTTGAGGGGATGGAAATTCCAACCCCAAAAATGGCGGGAGAGCAGGGCTTTATCCAGATGGAGATAAACCGTGCCGGACGAACGCTTTCTGTACTGTTTGCGCCTTATGGCGCGGCAGATAGCGAACGCGGTATTGTTGCCGTCATTCATGACATTACCGAGCAGCGCAAGCTGGACGATTCCCGAAGAGAATTTATAGCCAATGTCTCTCACGAACTGCGCACACCACTGACCAATATCAAAAGCTATACCGAAACCCTTATGGACGCCGCGGGAGAACTGCCGGCAGATACTGAGGTCAAGTTCCTGTCAGTCATCGCAGGTGAGACAGACCGAATGACACGCATTGTAAAGGATCTTTTAACGCTGTCCAAGCTGGATTGCGGAAAGATGGATTTGCATTTCCGTCATTTTTCTATGAAAAAGATGCTTGAAAGCGTCTATAATGCGATGGCGCTTGAAGCGGGAAACAATGGGCACGAACTGCGGCTGGAAACACAGGGGAGAATGCCGGAAATGAATGGTGACCGTGAGCGTCTGGAGCAGGTGGTTATCAATATCCTGTCGAATGCGGTCAAATATACACCGCGCGGCGGACATATTATGCTGAGAGGGCTTCGCAAAGATGACAGCCATGTGATCATTCAGGTGAAAGATGACGGTATGGGAATTCCAAAAGAGGATATTCCGCGGCTGTTTGAACGGTTTTATCGCGTAGATAAAGCGCGCTCCCGTGCAAAGGGCGGAAGCGGTCTGGGGCTTGCGATTGCAAAGGAAATGGTAGAAGCACACAACGGAACCATTTATCTGGATAGTAAAATGGACGAGGGAACGACAGTAACCATTATGCTGCCAACTACTCTGCCAGCAGATGATGAAGAAATGATATGAAGATCCAAAAGTCAAAAAGCGAACTGAAGAACATGGCAAAGAATCTGGCACTGCTGTTTTTAACGCTGCTGCTGGTGCTGCTGACGGCGCTTGGCTGGGTGCATGACCTGAGTCTTACAGACATTCCAACAGAGTCATGGCTGGGGCGCTGGTATATCAATTTGAGTTATGGAGAAGCAGGTGGGTTTGAATTGCGCTCAGGAGAGATTCCCGCTGCACTCCCTGCGGAATTTGCAGTGCGGACAGCGGAGGAGATGCGCGGCGCACAGTATAATGAAATTGCCGTACGCTCTTTTCTTGCGACCTATGGACCACAGGTGGGCGCAGCACTCAGCAGCATCACTGAGCTGCGGCAGGGCACAGAACAGGCGTATCAGAAAGCCCTGTGCTTGCCGGGGGTATATTTTCGGTATGACAGCCGTTTGCCGCTTTCACTCATTACAAATTGGGTAGGTGGCACGTATATAGGAGAAGAAGATCCGATTGTACAGTCTGTGCTGCTGGGGCAGGACGGCACACTTTGGATTCGCACAGATACATATGTCCTGTATGAGACCAAGGTCAAACCTATGGAGGGTACATTGTCCGCAAATGATTTGGCAGGACTTCCATGCAGCTTCGCGGTGGAACAGGAATATCCGAATGTTTTGCCAGAGACACTTTTGTTCCCGCAGACGATGGAACTGCATAGACTGACAAGTGAAGCCCCACAATTCTATACAGAGAGTCAGGCAAGTCTGCAAATCCTGTTGCAGGCGTTCGGGTACGACCCCTATATGAGAAACTATGAGGATACTGGAACTGAAAGCCGTGTCTTTGTTGGAAATCAGAGCACTCTGCGGGTGGGAAGTGATGGGGAAATCGTGTTCCGTGCTAATACAGTGGAGGGCGGCTTGGAGGCTTATCTGCAAAATGAACTTGGCAAGGAACAGCCTTTGCCTTATCAAATCGACTATGCCCGCAGCCTGCTTGAGAATATTTTTCAGTCATTTAGTGCAGATGCCACCTTTTTTTGTGACTCTTACCTGACAGAGGAAAAGACAACACAGATTTTATTTCGATATGTTGTCAATGGAGTACCCGTTGAAGGACAGGAAGGAATTTTGGCGGTGATGGAGTATCAGTCCAATACGCTGGTTTCTGCAAAGCTTAATTTAAGAAGCTTCCGGCAAACGGAAGAAAGTCAAATGCTGATGCCAACCGCACCCGCAGCGGCAGCAGCAGAACTGCCATGCAGTCTGGCAGTTGGATATTTTGCAGACGAATCGGGACTGATTCCAAGTCGTTATTATGTCAGGGAGGAGCATGGAAGGTAGAGAAATATGCAGTGGAGTCGTGTAAAGTCCATTCTCATTTTGATTTTGCTGTTGGTAGATGGATTTTTGATTATTAATATTGCAGGGAAATATGTGTCTCATTCTTATCGAATGGCAGAAAACGCACATAATGTTATGGAGATCCTAGAGAGACGTTCGATCACTGCGGATTTTGATTTGCCCGAAGCACACACCCTGCCCATCTTACAGATCGATCGCAGCCGTGCAGATGAAGATCAATTTGCAATTGGGCTGCTGGGGAAAGAGCTTGTCCGTACCGAACAGCCAGATGGCAGCACGGTATATTATGAAAGTGCATACGGAGAGCTCAATTGGAGAGATGGTGGTGTTGTATCGGGAACACTCAAACCAGAAAACTATAAAAAGCCTGTAGATGACAAAACGGCAATGGATTATGCAAAGGCAATTTTGCAGCGTGCGGGCATTTCGGCAGCACTCAACTGGAAAGGGGAAAACTTTACAGTGACTGCTTCCTTTCTGACAGCAGGTGTGCCGGTGTTTAACCGCGAATTGACATTGGTATTCAGGGAAAATGCAGTAGAGCTTATGGGCTGGTGGACATTTGGTATGCCCTATATCACAAAAAGCGGAAATTATGTTAATTTTTTGGCAACAGATGCACTTTTTTATTTGATTTCGAAAAATGAGATTGCACGAATCGACGGGATGCAGCTTGGTTTTTTACTCAGTGAGAGCGGCGGCGGGCGTGTGCAAATGACGCCCGGCTGGCGTGTGGAAACAGATGCAGGTGTATTTTTTGTCGATTCGCTGAAGAAGTCCAGTGTTTTGGTCTGAAAAAAATTCGGGAACACCACAAAAGGTTTTGCAATTTCAGGATGTTTATGGTAAAATAGATAATGCATGAATTTGCACAAAGGAACGGTTTATAACCATTTTTATATACGGTGGGAAAAGGCAGCTGTGTGCTGTGTTCCCGAATACTAGGAACGAAACGTTAAGGAGACGGTTGACTTGACGAAATATGTAATTAACGGCGGTAAGCCTTTAAATGGTGAAGTAACAATCAGTGGCGCGAAAAATGCAGCGGTTGCCATTGTACCCGCGGCACTGCTTGTAGATGGTCCGTGCCGCATCGAAAATGTCCCTAAAATCATTGATGTGACCTTACAGCTTGAGATTTTGCGTGAGTTGGGTGTTTCTATCCGCCTGCTCAATGCATCTACGGTCGAGGTGTGCGGTGATTGTATGCCGGACGCAAAGATTCCCTATGAGTTGATGCGTAAAATCCGTGCATCCTATTATTTGATTGGCGTTTTGCTGGGGAAGTACCATAAGGCAGAGGTTGCTATGCCGGGCGGCTGTAACTTTGGCGGTGTTCGTCCCATTGATCAGCATATCAAGGGCTTTGAGGCGCTGGGTGCAACAGTATCTATTCGGGAAGGCGGCTATATTCATGCCGAGGCTCCTAACGGTCTGCATGGCGCACATATCTATTTTGACGTGGTTTCCGTTGGTGCAACAATCAACATTATGCTGGCAGCTGTACTTGCGGAGGGAATGACTGTTATTGAGAACGCCGCAAAGGAGCCACATATTGTAGATCTCGCAAACTTCCTCAATGCAATGGGGGCAGATGTCAAGGGTGCGGGCACAGATGTTATTAAGATTCGTGGTGTCAAGGCGCTGCATGGCGGGACTCATTCCATCATTCCGGATCAGATCGAGGCAGGAACCTTTATGGCAGCTGTTGCTGCAACCGGGGGTCAGGTTCTTATCAAAAATGTTATTCCAAAGCATTTGGAGTGCATTACGGCAAAGCTAACAGAAATGGGCGTTGAAATCACTGAGTTTGATGACTCAATTTTGGTGCGCCGCACAGAGAAACTCAACAAAACAAACATCAAAACGCTCCCTTATCCGGGATTCCCGACGGATATGCAGCCGCAGCTGACAACCGCGCTTTGCCTTGCGGAGGGAACCAGCATCATTACGGAGGGCGTATGGGATAATCGCTATCGCTACACAGAAGAATTGCTGCGTATGGGTGCCAATATCCATGTAGATGGCAAGATTGCGGTTGTAGAGGGTGTATCTGAACTGAAAGCTGCGCCTGTCCGCGCCTTTGATTTGCGTGCGGGGGCTGCTATGGTCATTGCAGGTCTTGCTGCAAAGGGTGTCACCGAGGTCGAGCAGGTCACCTTTATTGAGCGCGGCTATGAGAATCTGGTCGAAAAGTTGGTCGGATTGGGTGCAGATATGTACCGCTCTGAGATTCCGGATACCAATGAGCGGTCTTCGATTGTGTCTGCAAATTAAATGTAGAAAAAAGCGGAGAAAACGTTTCTCTGCTTTTTTGTTCATAAAGGGAAATCAAAACAATGAAAGATTTATATTATGGGTTGGCAAGTGGTTCGACAGGAAACAGTGGGCTGTTAGTGCTTGATGATATCTGTTTGCTGATTGATTTTGGGATTTCCGTGCGGCGGCTCAAAGGGCTGCTGGAAAGATTTCGGCTCACGATAGATGATTTAGATGCTGTACTCATTACCCATGAGCATACCGATCATATAAAAGGACTTGCCACATTTATAAAAAACTATCAAACGCCGATTTATACAGCGTGCGGAACAGCGGACTTTTTGCTTGCAAAATATCCCAATATCCGTGACCAGCTGCGCCCATTTTATCACGGAGCAGCTTTTGAAATTGAGGGAGTAAAGGTAAGGAGTTTTCCAACACCGCATGATGCAGCGGACAGTGTGGGTTATCGTTTTACAGGCAGTCAGATATCCTTTGGCTATCTGACAGACCTTGGCTTTGTAACGGCTTCGGTGAGAGAAGCAATGCTTGGCTGTGATGCCGCGGTACTAGAGTCCAATCACGATCCTGATATGCTGCGGAATGGACCGTATCCTTACCATTTACAGGAGCGGGTTTCTGGACCATACGGACATTTATCTAACTTTGATTGTGCAAACTTTGCGGCTGAGTTGGTGCGTGGTGGTGCGGGGCAGCTGATTTTATCACACTTGAGTAACCAGAACAATACACCTGCAATGGCACGAATGGAAACCGAAGCCACGCTGATGGCGGACAAGCTGCACTGTACGATGTGGGTTGCGCCAAAGGGAGAAATGGAAGCACCGGTTTGGCTTCGAGGAAAGGAAGACGCAGTATGTTGTCCGTCAGCGTAATTTGTGTGGGAAAGCTTGGAGAAAAATTTTGGAAACAGGCATGTGATGAGTACATAAAGCGATTGCAGGGATATTGCAAATTAGAAGTGATTGAGCTGCCTGAACAAAAGCTGCCGGAGCGTCCGTCGGCAGGACAGCTGGACGCAGCACTGCAAAAGGAAGCCGAACTGATTCGCAATAAAATTCCGCAGGGTGCAGCAGTCATAGCAATGTGTGTTGAGGGCAACACCATGTCAAGCGAAGCCTTGGCGCAGACAGTGCGACAGCTGACTGTGTCTGGTACAAGTAAAATTGCTGTGCTCATTGGCGGCTCCTGCGGCATGGCAGAGGCACTCAAGCAGCAGGCAAAACTGCGGCTTTCGATGTCTCCCATGACATTTCCGCATCATCTTGCGCGAGTCATGGTACTGGAACAGATTTATCGCGCGCTCAATATCATGGAAGGCGGTAAATATCATAAGTAAGAACATGGTAAGCCTGTCAGGAAATGATGGCGGTCAAGGGCTGTGATTCTTTCGATACAGCGTGAATTCTCGTCAAAATGGATTCACAGATCGTAAAGAATTGTTGATATGGAACCAAGCGTTTGTGCAGATTTGCTGTATATTCGCAGAATAAGTAAATATGGAGCAAAGACTGATGCTGCCCTGAGAGCCGTGTTGGTCTTTTGCACTTTTTGCTGGATTTTTCTTTCCAATCGCAATCTTGGTCTGTAGTTCCTTGCGGTGTTTCTCTTTGGTTTTGTCATATGTAGTTGCTTTTTTCTGCCTGTTAGTGTAGAAAAGGGACAGTCGATTTTCTCGGCTGTCCCTTTGAAAAATATGAAATTGATGGCGTATTATTTAGCTGCAAAAGTGCAATTTTCATATAAAAAGCTGAATTAAGAAAATTGCGAAAAGGTGTGCTGGATAATAGATGTAGAAAAACCATTTTGAAATCTTGAGGTTAGACTTTGTATGAATATAAATAAACGGCAAAGCTAACAATGCAAAAATTTCAAACCCTATGGCATGACCGCCTATTTTAAGTGCAAGGGGGTCTTCCATATATCCGTTCAGCGCAGGCAGATAGGTAAGCGTATAAATAATGCCCCCCAACCACGGCTTATTTCTGCAAAGATAGAAAATCATCATCAGAATAAGCCCTGTCATGGCATAATCAAAGTTGACTACATTCAGCAGAATAATGCCTGCTATGAATAGCCACCACTTTTTCTCTGTAAAGCCCCATGTGGCTGCAAGGCTCACTATCAAAGTGAAGAAAATATTCAGATTGAAAATGTTCCCAACAATATCATCTGAATTGAAAGCTAAAATCCAAAACGGTTGTGAGATGAGAGCAAATGCTCCCAAACGAAGCAGATATTTTTTGATATCGTGAGTATATAACATACCCACTGTTAAACAGTAGCAAAAAAGCGGGAAGGCAATTCTCCCTATCCAGCGAAAAACTGGATATTCTGGGAAGAAAGCAATTCCGATATGGTCTGCTGTCATAGCAATGATTGCTATCAGTTTGATTAGGTTTGTGTCAAGATTTGTTTTTATTCGTTGTTCTTGCATACTTAAAAAGCTCCTTGCTGGGTATAGCGTGTTGCAGCTAACACACCGATATTTTATCATTTCAAAATGGAAATGTCAAAAAGTGGTTTCAGCCTGTCGGCAGCATTGTTCTCTCTGGTATATCGCGTTTTCGCGTTGTTCATTATATGAGGCGTCAGAAGGGAAGAGAAACGCCGCTGTATAGGCATGGTGCTTATCCATTTTTCTGTTCGATGTGCTGCGTGTAAGGTAATTTGCAAGCGGTTTTCGCATATCAGGGCGCAATCCGTTAAAATTAGTAAAATCAATATGCAAACATGCGAATATGCCTGTAAATCAAGCATTTTTCAAGACAATTAACTAGTTTCGATGAAACTACATAATCTTGCACAAAATGGAAAATGGTAGTATCATATGGCTATGGGATATCAGAGCCATATGATATAGTGTTATGGGAATATCGCCACAAAGCTCTCCTCGGTTTTAAGGGTGCTTTGAGTGCGTATTTGACTAATGGTGACGATCAGAAAAGGAGAAAATGGTTATGACATACGAAATTTGCTGCGGCAGCTATGAGGATGCACTGCAAGCATCACGCGGTGGTGCAGAGCGTATTGAACTGAACACGGCGCTGCATCTTGGCGGCTTGACTCCGACAGCAGCCAGTGTAAGATTGACCCGCAAGAATACTTCACTCAAAATTATCAGTATGGTGCGTCCGCGTGCAGGCGGCTTTCACTATACGCAGGCAGAAAAGGAGCAGATGTTTGCAGAGGCAGAACTGCTTTTGGAGTATGGGTCACACGGTCTGGCATTCGGATTTTTGAATGCAGATGCAACCATTGATGTGGAGAATACGAAAAAAATGGCAGCGCTTATTCATGCAAAGGGCGGTGAGGCGGTCTTTCACCGCGCATTCGACTGTGTAAAAGACCCGTATGAGGCAATTGAACAGTTGATTGCAGCCGGTGTTGACCGTATTTTGACAAGTGGTTTGGCACCAAAGGCGGTTGAGGGTAAGGAAATGCTGCGCAGCCTTCAGGAAAAGTATGGTGACAAGATTGAACTTCTGGCGGGCTGTGGTGTCAATGCCTCTAATGTGCGTGAGATTATCACGTATACAGGACTGTCTCAGGCACATTCCTCCTGTAAGGATTGGAGAGAGGATCCGACTACCTGTGGCGGAAAGGTAAGTTACAGCTTTGCGGCAGAACCACATCAGTCCTGTTACGATATCGTAAGTGAGGAATTGGTGCGTAAGCTGGTGCAAATTCCATTATAAGTGCAAAAGAGAGCGGTCAAGGTTCCTTGATAGATGCAGTCGTGCTGTCGATTTTATAATCGGCAGCATGTTTTTTTTTGATTGATATTATATTTGCTCAAAAATTTATCGCGCAGAAACTATATTTTGTACGCGAAAAATGGACATGTGTGCATGAATGGGTGTGCATATTTTTTTGTGCAAAGTTCTCGAAAAATGGAGACTCTTGTCTGAAGTGTTTTGGAAGGCATCAAATATATTGCAGAAATATGGAAGATTCTCATTAGTTATTTCGAAAGGGAGAGAGTGCTCTTATGCAGAACTACCAAAAAAAGGGAAAAGTTTTCTGCTAAAACGAACATTGCAATATCTACTTGAGAGGTATACAATAAAGACAACAAAGCAAATTACAAAAACTTCAAAATCTTTAGAGCAGTTTTGGATAACGGCTCTGAAATTATAGAAAGAGGAGGAAATTCTATGTACTTCCAAACCACTGAAGCGCACGAGGCACTGCGTGCTCAGGTTCGCGAATTTGCTGAAACTGAGGTAAAGCCAATTGCGTTTATGCTTGATCAGAACAGCGAGTTCCCAACCGAGGCGATTGAAAAATTCGGCAAGATGGGACTCATGGGTATTCCATATCCAAAGGAATACGGCGGAGCAGGGCTGGACGTTCTGAGCTACGCAATTGCAGTTGAAGAATTGTCACGTGTAGATGGCGGCACTGGTGTTATCCTGTCTGCGCATGTATCTCTTGGCACCTATCCGATTGCAGCCTTCGGCACAGAGGAGCAGAAGAAGAAATATCTGGTTCCGATGGCAAAGGGTGAAAAGATTGGTGCTTTCGGTCTGACCGAGCCAAATGCAGGCTCTGATGCAGGCGGAACTGAGACAACTGCGGTTTTGGAAGGCGATCACTATATCCTCAATGGTGAGAAGATCTTCATCACAAACGGCGGCGTTGCAGATGTTTATGTTGTATTCGCAGTAACCACACCGGATATTGGTACACGTGGTATCAGCGCGTTTATCGTAGAAAAGGGCTGGGAAGGCTTTACCTTTGGCGATCACTATGATAAACTTGGTATTCGTTCCTCTGCAACTGCACAGCTGCTCTTTGACAACGTAAAGGTACCGAAGGAAAATCTGCTCGGCAAGGAAGGTCAGGGCTTTAAGATTGCAATGGCAACACTGGACGGCGGACGTATTGGTATCGCATCTCAGGCACTCGGTATTGCACAGGGCGCTTACGAGGCAGCGGTTGAATATGCAAAGGATCGTGAGCAGTTCGGCAAGGCAATTGCACATCAGCAGTCCATTGCATTTAAGATTGCAGATATGGCAACTAAGCTGCGTGCAGCACGTTTCCTAGTTTACAGCGCAGCAGAACTGAAAGAGCATCATGAGCCTTATGGTATGGAAGCTGCAATGGCAAAGATGTACGCTTCTGATGTATGTCTGGAAATTGTAAATGACGCACTCCAAATTTTTGGTGGTACCGGTTACCTCAAGGGTATGGAGGTCGAGCGTGCATACCGCGATGCGAAGATTTGTACCATTTACGAGGGAACAAACGAAATTCAGCGCGTCGTTATCGCATCTCATATCCTTGGAAAACTCAAGGGCGGCGATGCAGCACCAGTTGTACACAAGCGTGGCCCAATCACCGGTGCGCGTAAGAAGATGATTCTGAAGGACGGCACCGCACAGGAGCGCGTTAATACACTGGTTGAAAACCTCAAGAAGGATGGATATGACTTTACTGTTGGTATCCCGATTGATACACCGATTGCACAGGCAGAGCGTGTTGTCAGTGCAGGTAAGGGCATCGGCAAGCAGGAGAATATGAAGCTTGTTGAGGAACTTGCAAAGCAGGCGGGTGCAGCGATTGGTTCTTCCCGACCGGTTGCAGAAACTTTGCGTTACGTACCGCTTAACCGTTATGTTGGTATGTCTGGTCAGAAGTTTAAGGGAAATCTGTATATTGCCTGCGGTATTTCCGGTGCATCTCAGCACCTCAAGGGCATTAAGGACGCTTCTACCATTGTTGCAATCAATAATAGACCGGGTGCACCAATCTTTAAGAATGCAGACTACGGTATTGTGGGTGATGTAGAGGAAATTCTGCCGCTGCTTGCAAAGGCGCTCGATAACGGAGAGCCGAAGAAGGAAGCACCTCCGATGAAGAAAATCAAGCGTGCGACCCCGAAGAAGCAGCCGCCGGCTTGGAAACTCTATGTTTGCAGCGGCTGTGGTTACGAGTACGATGCAGGCAAGGGCGATCCGGAGAATGAAGTCAGCCCCGGCACACTCTTCAGCAAGCTGCCAGAGGAGTGGATTTGCCCAGAGTGCGGCGAAGCAAAGGATCAGTTCATCGAAGTATAAGGTTTTTGTATTTGATAAAGGAGGCTATCCCTTATGTACTGTGTTAGAAATGTGACAGAGGATTTATACTGGGTTGGCGCAAATGATCGTCGCCTGACCCTGTTTGAGAATATTCATCCAATTCCGCGCGGCGTATCCTACAACTCCTATCTGCTGCTCGACGAAAAGACCGTTCTGTTTGATACCGTAGACTGGTCTGCTTGCCGTCAGTTCTTGGAGAATGTAGAGTACGTTCTTGATGGACGCGATTTGGATTATCTGCTCATCAACCATATGGAGCCAGATCACGGTGCTTCGATTGAGGAGGTTTTGCTCCGCTATCCGAACTGCCAGATTATCAGCACCGAAAAGGCGTTCCTGTTCATGCGTCAGTTTGGTTTCCAGATTGACGGACGTACTGTTGAAGTGAAGGAGGGCGATACCTTCTCCTTCGGCAAGCATGTTGTGACTTTTGTTGCAGCACCAATGGTTCACTGGCCAGAAGCAATGGTGACCTTTGACACCACCAATGGCGTTCTGTTCTCCGCAGATGCATTCGGTTCTTTCGGTGCGCTCGACGGCAAGCTGTTTGCAGATGAAGTAAACTTTGACCGTGATTGGATTGATGATGCACGCCGTTACTATACCAATATTGTTGGTAAGTATGGCCCTCACGTACAGGCACTGCTTAAGAAGGCTGGCACAATTGATATCAAGATCATCTGTCCGCTGCATGGTCCCGTTTGGCGTCAGGATCTCGGATACTTCTTGGATAAGTACGATAAGTGGAGCCGTTATGAGCCAGAAGAAAAGGGCGTTATGATTGCCTATGCCTCCATGTACGGAAACACTGAGGCTGCTGCAAACGCGCTGGCTACCAAGCTGGCAGAAAAAGGCATGACCAATGTTGTGATGTACGATGTATCTAACACACATGTGTCCTACCTGATTTCCGAAACCTTCCGTCTGAGCCATGTCGTTCTGGCATCGGTTACCTATAATCTGGGTATCTATCCGGTAATGCACAACTATCTGATGGATATGAAGGCGCTCAATCTGCAAAAGCGTACAATGGGTATCATTGAAAATGGTTCTTGGGCATGCAAGTCCGGTACACTGATCCGTGATTTCTTGGATCAGGAGATGAAGGAGATTACAGTTCTGGACGACCAGCTGACATTGGCATCTTCTCTCAATGAGAATGGTCTGCCGGATCTGGAGAGCCTTGCAGATAGCCTGATCGATTCCATTCGCAGTGAAGCCTAAAGAAGCGTAAAGTATAATACGAAAAAAGGACACACGTTAAGTGCGTCCTTTTTTTTCAACAGCCATTCGAAGTGCCTCCAGTGTACGAATGGGTTGTGAGAGATTTAGGATTTTGCTGACCTCGTAAAGTATGGGCTGTGTTAAGCCGCAGGCGGCGAGTAAGCTGGTATCCGAGAAGGCGGATTCCGGTGTGGTGTCTGCCAGAAGGCGTCCCTCGTGGAACAAAAGCACACGGTCTGCCCAGCGCCATGCGAAATCAACATCGTGGGTTGCAATCAGAAGGGAAATACCGCGCGATTCGAGTGTGGAAAGGTTTTCTTCCAACAGACGAGCATTAGAGGGGTCGAGACTGGACGCGGGTTCATCGAGTAAAATGAGCTGCGGAGACATGGCGAGCACATCAGCAATGGATACACGTTTCTTTTCTCCGCCGGACAGATATTGTGGAGCGCGCATGCGGAATGTGTCCAGATGCAGATTATGGATCGCTGCATCTACCTGTGCCTGTACTAGATCCTCTGACCAGCCGAGATTCATGGGCCCAAAGCTGATTTCCTCCTCCACAGTGCCGGCAAGGAGCTGGACATCTGGGTCCTGAAAGACAAAGCCGACATTGCGCCGCAGTTCGTTGAGTGACTGCCGTTTCGTGCTGACGGGTTTGCCCTCTAAAAATATTTGTCCGTTGGTTGGGCGCAAAACACCGTTGCACAGCAGAAAAAATGTGGATTTTCCTGCCCCATTTTCGCCAAGAATCGCGACTTTTTCTCCTCTGGAAAAGGTTGCAGACAGGTCGGAGAGTGCTTGTCTGCCGTCATCGTAGGTGTAACTCACATGTTCAAAACGAATAATTTCATGCATAGTACAGTGACTCCTGTTGGGTTTGGTTGTATCCAGAAAGATACCTATTATATAATAAGGTATCTTTCATCGGTTTGATGGTCAGGGGGAGCCCTTGTTTCGCGCAGGTTTGTAGTCTTTGATCTTTCACAGCTTTGCAGCACGTTGGTATCTTGATATGAGGAAATCATAAAAAGGAATAAAATGTCATACATGCAGCAAAGAGAATGAGTAGACAGGCAGCGCCTGCGCTCGTGAGGGTGATAGGTTTCTTGTGGGTCAGAAACCGAATTTCAGAATGATAGCAGCGACTTTCCATGGCGTCAAAACAGGCGCTTGCTTTGCGAAAGCTGCCGGATAATAGAAGTGCATAGAGCTGCCCTGTGGTGGATAGACTCTTTCGCAGACCGCAAAAGCCCAATCGACTTTCCGCTGCATGATACATTTTATAATAGGTATCAAACAGTAAGAAAATGTAGCGATAAATGAGGATTGCAAGATCGGTAATCACGCATGGAATATGTGCCTGCCGCAGTACAACAATGATTTCCGGCATTGGAGTAGAGAGACTGAGAAAATAGAGACAGCTGACCGCGCCCAGCGCACGGGCAAGCACGAGGCGCGCTGCCTGCTGGGCAGCAGGCAGGACGCTGAGGTATCCGCCAAAGCATGGAATGTCAATACAGCCGCCCGCCTGCGGGACAAAGCTCCAGAGAAGCGCTATGGCGCTCAAAAGCAAAAAGACAGCGGGAAAGCTGAATTTCGATATATAATCATGGAAAGGGATCTGACCAACATAAACGGTCAAAAGGCATAGGATGAGAGACATGATAAGCGGCATCCAAGGAGATCTTGCTGCAATACAGAGCAACAGGAGAATCACGCTGCTCCAAACCTTGAGTGCCGGATTGATGGGGCAAAGCGCAGAGCGCCGTGCAAGCTGATCTATGGCAAAAAGGCTGTCATGATGCTTGGTTCGAAGAAAAAGCAAACCCAGCCCGATACTCAAAAGCAACAGAAGGGGTGTGGGAATGGCTGTGAAAAATAACCACCAGAAAACAAGACCTGTCAAAATAGAAGTTATCATACGATCCTCCGCAAAGAGAAAAACGCCCGCCGAAAAGGAGGGCGCTTGGTTTCTCAGCCTTCATCGTGCTTGTACTTTTTGCGTGCGACAAGATAGCCAAAGCCATAGGCGAGAATACCGACACCAATGCCGGTTTGTACGCAGAAGAGCATACTTTCAACCTCGCCCGGCAGTTCTCCGCCAAGTGCGGTTTCCAAAACCGGAGTGAACCATGGTTCGTAGCTTTCACCGCGGATTTCTTCAACCATTTGACTTCCTGCATCATCACTTCCGCCAAACTCAGCATCTTTTTTGAGGAAAAGAGGCAGGAAAGCGATGAGAACAACAAGTATCAGAGAGAAAATCACAATTTTTTTATTTTTACTCATGATACGCGCTCCTCTCTGAAAAATCCGATGAGACGAAGTTCTGGTTTAGCATAGGTTTCCAGCCCCATCACGATCAGCATAGTGAGGATACCCTCAATGATTGCAAGCGGAAGCTGCGTGGGCGCAAAAACACCTAGAAATTTGACGGCACTTGCAGCGATGCCGCCCTGTACGCTGGGGTTTGCGAGTGCAAGCTGGATACTTGTGACACAGTAAGTAAAAAGATCGCCCAAAAATGCGGCAAAGAACACAGAAGCCTTTTTGTTCAGCCCTATTTTACGGCTGAGTTTCCAAATTCCCCAGCTGAGCAGAGGGCCTGCAACTGCCATGCTGAAGGTATTGGCACCCAGAGAGGTCAGACCGCCATGTGCGAGCAAAATTGCCTGAAAGAGCAGGACGATAATGCCAAGGATACTGGTGATTGCAGGGCCGAAGAGAATGGCGGAAAGCCCTGTGCCTGTCATGTGGCTGCAGCTTCCCGATACAGATGGGATCTTGAGCGACGAGATGACAAAGATAAAGGCACCGGACATGGCGAGCAGAATGAGTGTGCGGCGCTCGGCATTGAGCGTGCGGCGGATTGCGAGCAGTCCGGAGACGAGGAATGGGATACAGACAGCCGCCCAGACAATACAGTGTACTGGCGGCAGATAGCCCTCCATGATGTGCATTGCAGACGCGGCAGTGGGTACACACAGCGCGACACTCAGCACAGCAGACAGAGCCAAAAGACGCTTTTCATTTTTGGTCATTTCAGTTGTCCTCCTTTTGTATGGTGCATATACCAAAAAGAGTCTTTTGTTTGCGGAAAACAGAAAGACTCAAAACAAAGCTGCACATTATGGTATATGCAGTATCCTTGTGTCTGATATAGTTGAGCCGTTCCATATCAGAAAAACCAATTGGTTCTCAATCAGGCAGGCAGGTCTTCCGGCTCAGGCGTCATGGCAAACCGATCAAGTCTTCCCACGTGTACCCGCAGTGATGGCTGTGTGACCGGTGCTCTGCCTTTACGGCGGCGGTCCCGCATGGGCTTTTACCCATTTCCCTATTCTCCCGTTTTTCAGGCACCTGCTTGATGCTTTGTTATGTTATCTTAGTATAGCATAGAATATCTGCGCTGTATAGGGAACAAAATCGAGAGAATGTGTATTTGATGAAGAAAGAGGCGGATCTGGAGAGTCTGCCAGAAGAAAAAAAGAAGGACGCAAAAATGTTAGAATTTTTCGAGATAAAGGGATAAAATAATGTCGGACGAAGCACAAATGCGTAAAAATTATATAGCTTTTGTTTGAAAAAGAAAAAAATGTCGAACGAAACTTTGCCGAAAAGCCAGAAAAAGCATTGTAAGAAGCGAAAATATATGGTAAATTAAGGAAGGCGCAAAGAGACGGTAAAACATTGAAAGATTTCTTAGAAGGTTGTGAATGACATCATGAAAAGTAATATTCGAGTGTTGATCGCGGATGGAGACAAGGATTTTCGGACAGCTTTAAGCGGAGCGCTTCAAGCAGAGGAAGGGATCGAAGTTGTGGGAGCGGTGGCAGACGGTGTAGCAGCACAGGAGTCTATCCGCAAGGGTGGTATCGATCTGCTCCTCATTGATATCATGCTCCCAGAGCTGGATGGTCTCAGTGTTCTACGTAATGTGGTTGATGAGGGGCATCATTTGGGCATTTTTGTTATTTCTGCATTTGCAAGTGATGTCGTGGCAATGGAATGTACCAGTTTGGGTGTGAGCCACTTTTTTAGAAAGCCAATCAGTGCAGAAATTTTGGCAAGTCGGATTCGGCAGTGGAGCCTTGCAGAGCAGGCAGATCCAACATTGGCTGCTTCGCAGGGGATTCCTGATGATTTGGAACTGGAATGCCGCGTGACAAAGGTGATCCATCAGGTTGGCGTACCAGCCCACATTAAGGGATACCAGTATTTGCGGGAAGCTATTATGATGGCAATCCGAGATATGGATTCTGTGGGTGCTATCACGAAAATCATGTATCCGGGCATTGCCAAGAAATTCCATACAACAGCATCTCGTGTCGAACGTGCGATTCGCCATGCCATTGAGGTGGCGTGGGATCGTGGGGATATCGAAACCCTGCAATCGTATTTTGGCTATACAATTTCCGGTGTAAAGGGAAAGCCAACCAATTCGGAGTTTATCTCCATGATTGCCGACCAGCTTCGCCTGCAAATGCGTCGCGGCTAATGATGAGAGTGTGGGATCCGCCTCTGGATAGAAGTCCAGAGGCGGCGTTTTACACAATATAAATTTCCGAGATATGTAAAAAAATACGCTTGACAAATTATAAATACATGTTATATAATGGGTGAGAATTCATTTGGTACCATAGCCAAGTGGTAAGGCGTGGGACTGCAACTCCCTGATCCCCAGTTCAAATCTGGGTGGTACCTCCATTTCTATTCTTGAATATTTGTAAATGCGGTGAAAAAGAGGAGTACCTCCCGTTTGGCTTTTTAGAGAGCAGATGATGGTGAAATATCTGTAAGTACGGCGGAGGGAAGTAGCTTTGGAGCTGGGATATTGAATCTGTGGTAAATATCTCCGTTTTGTCTCGTTATCGGCAAAAAAAGTGCGCATAGCCTCTATGCGAATTTAGGTGGTACCACGGAAATCCAAGGGGTTTTCGTCCTAGTTTGGACGGAAACCTTTTTTTGTACACATTTCAAGGAATGGGGCGTTCCGGAAATGGGTATAATTGAAATTTTAGATAGTTTAAGATGTAAAAAGGAGAGATCCATATGTCGAATGAATTGCCAAAGACCTATGATCCCTCGGCGGTAGAAGATAAGCTGTATCAGTTCTGGAATGATTCCGGATTTTTCAATGCTGAGGTAGACGAGAATAAGAAGCCATTTACCATTGTCATACCACCCCCAAATGTTACTGGACAGCTGCACATGGGACACGCATTTGACGAGACGCTGCAGGATATCTTGATTCGTACGAAACGTATGCAGGGGTATTCAGCGCTTTGGATGCCGGGCACCGACCATGCAGGCATTGCAACCCAGATTAAGGTGGAAGAGAACCTTCGCGTCAATGAGGGAAAGACTCGCTATGATTTGGGACGTGAGGAATTTCTGAAGCGTGTGTGGGACTGGAAGCATCAGTACGGCAGCCGCATCATTTCTCAGCTCAAGAAGCTCGGCTCCTCCTGCGACTGGCGCCGTGAGCGCTTTACGATGGACGAAGGCTGCTCCCGTGCAGTCAAGGAGGTTTTTGTAAACCTTTATGAAAAGGGTCTGATTTACAAGGGCAACCGAATTATCAACTGGTGCCCGAATTGCACAACTGCCCTTTCTGACGCAGAGGTTGAGTACGAGACACAGCCCGGCAATCTGTGGCACATCAAGTACCCCATCAAGGGTTCTGACGAATTCCTTGTTGTTGCAACAACACGTCCGGAAACTTTCATGGGAGATACTGGTGTTGCAGTCAATCCACATGACGAACGTTATCAGCACCTAGTTGGAAAGTCCTGTATCCTGCCAATTATTGGGCGTGAAATCCCGATTTTTGCCGATGAATATGTAGACATGGAGTTCGGTACTGGTTGTGTGAAAGTCACTCCGTGCCATGACCCCAATGACTTTGAAATGGGGCAGCGGCATGATTTGGAGCAGATCCTTGTATTTCATGAGGACGCAACAGTCAACGAAAATGGCGGCAAGTATCACGGGATGGATCGATATGAATGTCGCAAGGCTGTCCTGCATGATCTCGAAGAAGGCGGTTACCTTTTGAGGACTGAGGCGCATGAGCACAATGTTTGCACCTGTTACCGCTGTGGTACGACCGTTGAGCCTATGACCTCCGCACAGTGGTTTGTCAAGATGGCACCACTTGCAAAGCCTGCAATGGACGTTGTAAACGATGGACATGTACGCTTTGTACCTGACCGTTTTTCCAAGACCTATCTGCGCTGGATGGAAAATGTGCATGACTGGTGCATTTCTCGTCAGCTGTGGTGGGGACATCGGATACCTGCTTACTATTGTGATGACTGTGGCGAAATGACCGTGTCCAAGGACAACGTGACCGTGTGCCCAAAATGCGGCGGCACACACATACGACAGGAGGAAGATGTACTCGATACATGGTTCTCCTCCGCACTTTGGCCGTTCTCGACTTTGGGCTGGCCCGAAAAAACCAAGGAGTTGGAGTATTTCTATCCCACCTCTGTACTGGTGACCGGATATGATATTATTTTCTTCTGGGTCGCACGTATGATTTTCTCCGGTATGGAGCAGATGCAGAAGGAACCATTTAAGACGGTTTATATCCACGGTTTGGTACGTGATGCACAGGGACGCAAGATGTCCAAGTCTTTGGGCAATGGCATTGACCCGCTCGAAATCATTGAGCAGTATGGTGCTGATGCACTGCGCTTTACACTGATTACTGGCAACTCGCCCGGAAATGATATGCGTTTTTCGACCGAGAAGGTGGAGTCCAGCCGTAACTTTGCAAATAAAATCTGGAACGCGTCGCGCTTTATCCAGATGAATCTAACCATTGACAATGCAGAGCTTCCAGCGGAACTTGCACTGGAAGATAAGTGGATTTTGCACAAGTATAATGAACTTGTAAAGGCTGTTACCGAAAATATTGATAAGTATGAGTTGGGTATTGCCGTTCAAAAGCTGTATGACTTTATTTGGGACAACTTCTGCGATTGGTATATCGAAATTGTAAAGCCGTGTCTGCAAAATCAGGATGATACTGTGGCAAATCAGCGTGCACAAAAGGTGCTTTGCTATGTACTGCGCGGTACCATGCAGCTGCTGCATCCGTTCATGCCATTCATCACCGAAACCATCTGGCAGGCATTGCCGCATGAGGGTCCGTCGGTTATGGTATCCAAGTGGCCGGAGTATCAGCAGACATTGTGCTTTGCCGAGGAAGCTGAGCAGGTTGAAACTATGATGGATACCATTCGTGCCATTCGTGCACGCCGTGCAGAAATGAATGTTCCGCCTTCCAAGAAGGCACAGGTCATTCTGCTCACCAATGCGCGCGCTGCTTATGAAGCAGGCAGTCTGTTCTTTGGAAAGCTTGCTTATGCTTCTGAGATCTCCTTTGTCGATGCTGTTCCGGAACATGCAGAATCCATGGTTTCTGTTGTTACCAAGGGTGCAAATGTCTATATGCCGATGGGTGAACTCATCGATTTTGACAAGGAACGTGCACGCCTCGAAAAAGAAAAGGGTAAGGTACAAAAGGATTTAGACTTTATCAATAAAAAGCTGAGCAATCCTGGTTTTCTGGCAAAAGCACCAGAATCGGTGGTTGCACAGGAGCGGGAAAAGGTTGCAAAGCTGGAGGATTTGATGAGCAAGCTTAATGATAGCCTTGCAGCACTGCAATAAATATGCTATTTGCAATGTTGGAGGTGGTTGCGCGGCCACCACTGACCTATCACATATTTTGGTGTCCCGTTAGCGTAGGGCGGGGAGCAGAACCTGAGGATTTCTTGGGGGGCTCAGATTTCTGCGCGGAGAAAGGGTTGTGAATGACGACGACCAAAGGTAAGAGAGGGCTCTGAAAGAGTCCTCTCTTGCTGTTCGGAGAGGAAGGGATACAGAGTGGAAATGGAGGCAATTACGCGCATTCATGCACGCGGACGCTTTTCTGGACAAGCGGGGCTGCATCGCATGCGGGCGCTTTGCGATGCGCTGGGAAATCCACAAGATACATTAAAATTCATTCATCTGGCAGGTACCAATGGAAAGGGCAGTACGGCGGCTATGCTGGCATCTGTACTCCAGTGTGCAGGCTATCGTACAGGGCTATATACATCTCCTTATCTAGTTTCGTTTCGCGAGCGGATTCGGGTGAATGATACAATGATCTCGCCAGAAGCACTGGCGCGTCTGGAAGAGCGTGTCCGGCTGGCGGCAGATGCGCTTGCCATGCCGCAAGGAGAGCATATTGGGGAGTTCGAATTTGTAACAGCTCTTGCTTTTTTGTATTTTGCAGAGCAAGGCTGTGATATTGTGGTGCTGGAGACTGGGCTTGGAGGTTCATACGATGCAACCAATATCATTGCACCGCCGGAAGCCGCGGTGATCACTTCGATTTCATTGGATCACACAGAAGTTCTGGGGGATACTCTAGAGGAAATTGCCCGCACAAAGGCGGGGATCTATAAGGCGGGAAGTCTGCACATTGCAGCAGCTGGACAGAAGATTTATGACGTACTGCGTGAGTATGCTCCAGATTTACAGATTGCGGTGCCTGCCACGATGTTAAAAATGGAATTATCTGGTACACGCTTTGTGTGGGAGCATATCGAATATGAAATCTGCTTGGCAGGTGTGTATCAGATTGAAAATGCGGCTCTCGCCCTGACCACTTTACAAGGACTGAAAGTGCGTGGCTGGAACATTCCGCAGCAGGCGATTGCGGATGGGATGCGAAAAGCATATATCGCAGGGCGTATGCAAGTGATTGGAACAACTCCGCATATCATATTAGATGGAGCGCATAATTTGGGAGGGGTTCAGGAACTTTGCAAGACTGTAAAGGCATTGCATAAGCAGGGGAAGATTCATGCTGTTCTGGGCATGTGTGCAGACAAAGCAATCGAACAGGTTGTAAAGGCAATTACATTTCCTGTGGAACGGTATTATCTCACGCCGCTGCAAAATGAGCGCTCCCTAAATCCAGAGGTGCTGCAAGCCTATTTACCGCATGACCAGATTGTTCTTTGCGCGGATTGCAGAGATGCACTGCATAAGGCGATGGCGGCAGCAGATTCTAAGGACTTGATATTGGTATTTGGTTCGTTGTATCTCGTGGGTGAGGTCGAAAAACTTTTACATGACAGAAAGCTGCAAATTTTTTGACTGGACTATGGTATGCTATGAGACATAGAACGTGAAAGATGTTGCAGCATGGGAGTGAAAGTTTATGCAAATCATCCATGAACGGGAAGGGACAAGCCTTGTGGTATATTTGACCGATGAGCTTGACCAACACAGCGCACGTAAGGTGATAGAAGCACTCGACCGGCTGGCAGTGCTGTACGGGGAGGAATCGATTGTATTAGATCTCGGACGCCTGACCTTTATGGATAGCTCTGGACTGGCGGTGGCAATCAATCTGCATCGCACACTGGAGGAAACCGGCCGCCATTTGACCATTCGAAATACACCGCCGCAGGCGATGCGGGTGTTTCGTGCGGCACATCTGGAAAAACGGATTACATTTGAGCAGGCAGAGGAGAAGGCATCATGCAAACACTGAACCGAATGACGCTTCGGTTTGACAGCCGATCGGTGAACGAAGCGTTTGCGCGTATGACGGTTGCCGCATTTATTGCACAGCTTGACCCGACACTGGAGGAGTTAAACGATATCAAGACTGTGGTGAGCGAGGCGGTGACCAACGCGATTGTACATGGATATCGGGACAAGGTTGGGCAAATCGTGGTGAGTGCCCGTCTGCTCGAAGGTGGATTTGCAGAAATCAAGGTCAAAGACCATGGCTGTGGAATTCCCGACATTGAACAGGCGAGACAGCCGCTTTTTACAACGGGAGATGCGGAGCGTTCGGGAATGGGATTTACCATTATGGAAAGCTTTTCGGACAAGCTGCGGGTACGATCTGCGGTCGGACGGGGAACGACGGTTACAATGCTGCGTCAGATCATGGGACGCGGTGGAGAGCCTGTTTGATGGAGCAGCAGGAAGCAGAGCTGCTTTGCCAGCATCAGGGATTGATTTGGAGCATTGTTCGAAGATATCGCGGACACGGTGTAGAGGAGGAAGATTTATATCAGCTTGCCTGCATTGGACTGATTAAGGCAGTGCGTGGCTATGACCCTGCTTACGGTACACAGTTTTCTACATATGCCGTTCCCAAAATTGCCGGAGAGATTCGCCGCTTTTTGCGCGACGATGGTGCAGTCAAGGTGGGACGTGTGATTCAGGAGCGTGCCTATCACTTGCAGCGCTTACAAGAAAGCATGGAATCCGAATTGGGACGTCCTGTGACCATTTCCGAACTTGCTGAGCGCGCTGGATTGTCCATAGAAGAAGCGGCAGCAGCAGTGCAGTCGGGTGCACCGGTGCAATCCCTAGAAGCGCCTGCCGGAGAACAGGATATGTGTCTCATGGATTGCCTGTCGGGGAACAGCGGCATCGAGGAAGAAGTGACTACAAAGCTGTCCCTCAAGCAAGCGGTTGCTAAGCTGCCAGAGCGTCTTGCACAGGTGATTTCGATGCGATATCTGCATGAGATGACCCAGCAGCAAACGGCGCGTGTTTTGGGGGTCTCACAGGTGCAAATTTCGAGATTGGAGCGTCAAGCAGTCTTATGCTTGCGGAAAGAACTTACAGACGATTAAGGGTATCCAGCTGGATACCCTTTTGTTGTAGTTGAAATGCGCTGAAAAGATGAGATTGTGAAAGCCAATCTGTTTGGGAAAACGCGATGGAAAAGCAGAGATGTGAGAAATCGCTCTTAAAAAATGACAGAAAATGTGATATAATCCTATATACACGGAATCATGAAGGCTCGTGATTTAGTTTGTGTGAGAGAGGATACCACAATGGAACCTACGAAATTCGATATACAGTTTGCGGCGATTCGGCGGAGTGTTATAGAGCAGGTTTTTTCCCGCCTGAACGACCGACAGAAAGAGGCAGTTTTCTGTACGGAAGGACCACTTCTTGTGCTGGCAGGCGCAGGAAGCGGCAAGACCAGTGTGCTCATTCATCGTATCATCAATATCCTGCGCTTTGGGCATGGATATGACAGTCCGTATGCCACGCCGAATGCGGGAATGGAGGATTTGGCATTTTTGGCAGATTACCTGTCAGACCCTGTACCCGAACATCGGGAACGCGCGATGCGGCTGTGTGCAGTAGACCCTGTGAAACCGTGGCAGATTGTTGCCATTACCTTTACCAATAAAGCGGCACAGGAATTGAAAGACCGCCTGACCAGCGCGATTGGGCAAGCAGACGCGTCAGCGATTTGGGCACACACCTTTCATACCTGCTGTCTGCGTATCTTGCGCCGTGATATCGAGCGTCTTGGGTATAGCCGTACCTTCACCATCTATGATGAAGATGATAAAAAGCGTGTCATTACAGATTTGATCCGCAGACTTGGACTGGATGATAAGGTGTTTGAGCCACGTAAGGTGATGCAGGAAATCAGCCGTGCAAAGGATAACCTGATTACGCCGCGCACCTTTGAGGTAGAGCGGCGCGGAGAATATTACATGGGACGGATCGCGGAACTGTATGCGCTGTATGAAAAGGAAATGCGGGCAAACAATGCGCTGGATTTTGATGATATTATTCTAAAGACCATTCAGCTTTTGCGAGAACATTCAGATATCTTGGAGCACTATCAGCAGAAGTTTCGTTATGTTTTGGTAGATGAATATCAGGATACCAACCATGCACAGTATGTGCTGACTGCACTGCTTGCAGGCGGATACCAAAATATCTGCGTGGTTGGTGATGATGACCAGTCTATTTATAAGTTTCGAGGGGCAACGCTCCGTAATATCCTAGAGTTTGAGCAGCAGTATCAAAATACACGGGTCATTCGTCTGGAACAGAATTATCGCTCGACAGATACCATTTTGAATGCCGCAAATGAGATCATTCGCAACAACCAGAATCGAAAGGGAAAGGAACTTTGGACAGAACAGAGAGGCGGCTGTAAAATTAAGCTCCATCGCTCGGATACACAGGAGAATGAGGCAGAATATATTGTGCGTCATGTGTTGGAGGGGGTAGAGCGTGGAAGAAAATGGGGGGATTTTGCCGTCCTGTACCGCAATAATGTATTGTCCAATGCGGTTGAATCTGCCTTCCGCAGACATTCTATTCCATACCAAATCTATAAGGGACGTGATTTTTTCAGCCGTGCAGAAATTCGGGATATGTTTGCGTACTTATGGGTAATTGAGAATCCAAGCGATACCTTGCGGCTCAAACGCATTATCAATGTACCGGCGCGCAAAATCGGCACACGCTCGGTTGCGCTTGCAGAGCAGCTTGCAGAACAGCGGGGCATCTCGTTATTTTCTGTGGTGCAGCATGCGGACGAATACAGCGAGCTCGGACGCGGTGCCAATGCTATGAAGCAATTTGCCCAGATGATTGCGACGCTGCGCAGATTGCTGCAAGAGGTTTCTCTGTCTGAGTTTTATGAAGCCATGCTGGATATGACCGGTTATCAGGAGGCACTCGAAAACAAGAACGATGCAGAATCCCGTTCCAGATTGGAAAATATTATGGAGTTAAAGTCCAACATTGTTTCCTATGAAGAAACGAGTGAGGAGCCGACCCTGTCCGGATTTTTGGAGGAAATGGCACTCTATACCGATGCAGACAAACAGGAGGACACGGAGGATACCGTGCTGCTCATGACTATGCATGCCGCCAAAGGGCTGGAATTTCCGGTTGTCTTTTTGTGCGGAATGGAGGACGGATTGTTTCCGAGTTTTCGCGTGGAGGATAATGAGGAGGATATCGAGGAGGAACGCCGACTTTGCTACGTGGCGGTTACACGTGCAAAGGAACAGCTGTATTTGACCTGCGCCGAGCGGCGGCTCATGTATGGTCAGACACGCTATGCACATCCTTCCAGATTTTTACAGGAAATCCCAGAGACGTTATTGGACTCTAATTTGTCACGTGGTCAGCAGACTGGAGAAATGAGAGTATCATCATGTGCAACCATAAATCCAAGCTATCGTGCGCCGTCTGCGCTCTGTACATCTGCGGCTTCGGCTGAACAGTTTGCTGTGGGGGATCGTGTGGTGCATAAGGCATTTGGAGAGGGACTGATTACCGAAGCAAAGCCGATGGGCGGTGATCAGCTGCTTGAAATTGCGTTTACAGAAAAGGGAACCAAGCGTTTGATGGCAAAATCTGCCGCACAGTTTATGAGAAAACGATGAAAAGATACTGCCCAGATACAGTGTTCTGCATCTGGGCAGTATTGCTTGGATCGCAGCCCTGTGTGTTCATGTACATGATACCGCTTTGTTTGCGAATAAAATTACAAGATTTGGTTGCGTGCAGCAGGGTTTCGTACTATAATAAAGGCGTATGTCAATCCATTTGAAGGAGGAACACAGAATGAATCAGGAAACTACACCAGAACGCAATGAGGAGCAGCAGGGGCGCTTTTCCTCCAGCCTATTCGACTGGAGCGAATCCATCATGTTCTCTCTGATTCTGGTCGTTGTGATATTTACCTTTTTGTTCCGCATGATTGCAGTTGATGGACATTCCATGGAGCCAACCTTGTTAGACCATGACATGATGATTGTGAGCAATTTGGGATATACCCCAGACCGCGGTGACGTTGTGGTTGTAAACAAGGAGACCTCCAAGTATGGACCGCTGGTTAAGCGTATCATTGCGGTTGGCGGTGACACTGTGGATATCAATTTTGCAACCGGCGATGTTATGGTGAACGGTGAGATTTTAGACGAGCCCTATATCAATGAGCCAACCTATACAGCAGAAGGCACTGCCTTTCCGCTGACCGTGCCGGAGGGACAGCTGTTTTTGATGGGGGACAATCGCAACCGCTCAAGTGACAGCCGAGACCCGCAGATTGGTCTGGTAGATGAACGGTATGTTATTGGGCATGTGCTGGGGGTTGTGTTCCCATTTCACTCATTTGGAGGAATTCAGTAAATGAATATACAGTGGTATCCGGGTCACATGGCGAAAACGCGGCGGCAGATGCTGGAAAACCTGAAAAATATTGACTTGGTCTGTGAACTGGTAGATGCGCGGATCCCGCAGGTCAGCCGCAATCCAGATATGGACGAAATCGCTGGAGATAAGCCGCGCATGATTATCCTCAACCGTACAGATCTTGCAGATGCGGAGGAAACCAGACGCTGGGCAGCATGGTACCGGTCGCAGGGGTATTCGGTGCTTGAGACAGATAGTCAGCACGGAACGGGAACTGCGCGGTTTGGCGCGGCAGCCCGCGAACGGCTCGCAGATAAAATCTCGGCTTGGAATGAAAAAGGGCAGACCGGACGTGCAGTTCGTGTGATGGTCGTAGGTATCCCGAATGTCGGAAAATCTACATTCATCAATCGTATTTTGGGGCGTAAGTCTGCAAAGGCGGCAGATAAGCCGGGGGTGACGCGCGGCGCACAGTGGTTCCGTGTACAGGGCGGTATCGATCTTTTGGATACGCCCGGAATCCTCTGGCCTAAGTTTGATGACGAGCGGGTGGGCATTTTGCTCGCAGTCACAGGCGCGGTCAAGGACGATATCCTAGACACGGAGACCCTCGCCTGCAAGCTGTTTGAGCTTTTGGCAGTGCGTGCACCGCAGGCAATCATCGACCGTTATAAGCTGACCATTCCGGAGACATCGGATTTTCTGGGCTATGAGCTGTTACAGCAGGCGGGCAGAAAACGCGGCTTTTTGGTTTCCGGCGGAGAAATCGATACCGAACGTATGGCACGTATCCTGTTAGATGAATTTCGTGGCGGCGTGCTGGGACGAATCACCTTGGAAACACCGGAGGTGTATGAAAACCGTGAAAACGATAAATAAGGGTGTGGATTTTACACTTGAGCAGTCAGCGTATGACAATGGCTTTACTGCTGTGTGCGGAATCGATGAAGCCGGCCGCGGTCCGCTCGCTGGCCCGGTGGTTGCAGCGGCGGTGATTTTGCCGATGGGTTGTGAAATCGAGGGGCTTAATGACTCCAAAAAGCTGACCGAAAAAAAACGGGAAGCATTGTTTGATATCATTTGTGAAAAGGCAGTCAGTTTTTCGGTGGCATCGGTAGATCATACGATGATTGATGAAATCAATATTTTGCAGGCAACCTATCAGGCGATGCGGCAAGCTGTGGCAGGGCTTTCGGTTCCCGCGGATTATGCGTATGTAGATGGAAACCGTGACCCGAGACTTTCCGTGGAGACTGCCTGCGTTGTGGGTGGAGATGCCAAAAGTATGTCCATTGCGGCGGCTTCTGTGCTTGCTAAGGTTACACGAGACCGCTATATGACCGAGATGGATGCCCAGTATCCGCAATATGGCTTTGCAAAGCATAAAGGATACGGAACCAAGGCGCATACCAAAGCAATTTTAGAGTATGGTGCAAGCCCCATTCACCGAAAGACTTTTTTGAAAAAACTGTATGCTGCTCACCCGGAGGCACAGCCATAATGCGCGGCGCTTGGGGGGAGCAGGCAGCGGCAGACTTTCTGCGCAAAAAGGGCTATACGATTCTTGCGCAAAATTATCGTACCAGACAGGGGGAAATTGACCTGATTGCCGCCTGTGCGCAGTATCTTGTGTTCGTTGAGGTCAAAACACGGAAATCAGGGCGCTTTTGCGCTGCCTGCGAAGCGGTGGATAAAAGAAAGCAGGAACGACTGATTTTAACAGCAGAGCAATGGATGCAGACATATCCAACGGCATTGCAGCCGCGTATGGACGTCATTGAAGTCTATGGTGCTGAGGGCGGTCCTGCCCGTCAAATCTATCACTTGGAAAATGCGTTTGACGCATAGGGGGAGGCAATATGCAGCTATTCGACCTGCACTGTGATACCTTATATGAGTGCTATGAAACGGGAGCACATCTGCGTGAAAATACGCTTTGTATCGACCGGACAAAAGCGTCTGGATATTCGATGTACACGCAGGTGTTTGCTTTATTTTGCGGCAGCAAAACAACCGACACGCGGCGCCAATCACTGATGGAGGTGCCGCCCTCCCGTCGATTGGAGGCATTGCTGGAAACCGCAAGGGCAGAGTTTTCTGCCAATGCAGACTGGCTGACGCTGTGTCGGGACATGGAGGATTGGGAATGGGCGAAGGCACATGGAAAGCATGCCGCCTTCTTATCTATCGAGGGTGCGGAACTGCTTACAAGCGATGCACATGTACAGCGTGCTTATGATGCGGGGGTGCGCATGGTATCCCTGAGTTGGAACGGTTATAATCCATATGCTTGCGGCGCGATGTTCTGCAATGACACCGGACTGAGTGACAAGGGAAAAGCGTTGGTGCGGCGCTTTGTGGAGCAGGGGATTTTGATAGATGTATCGCATTTATCCGAGGCTGGATTTTGGGACGTGTGTTTGGAGACCGAAGCTCCCTTTGCGGCATCTCATTCCAATAGCAGGACCTGCTGCGACCATTTGCGCAATCTGACTGATTTACAGTTTTCTGAAATCGTGCGGCGCGGTGGTCTGGTAGGCATCAATCTATACAGCCCTTTTTTGCGCGGCGATGGCAAGCAGGCAGGGCTTTCTGACGTTTTACGGCATGTGGAGCATTTTCTGTCCTGCGGCGGTGAATCCTGCCTTGCAATGGGGGCGGATTTAGATGGCTGTGAGCGTTTGCCGGAGGGCATAGATACCGTTGCAGATATGGAAAAGCTGGCAGAATATATGCTTTGTCATAATTATTTGCAGAGTACGGTAGATGCGTTGCTTTTTGGGAATGCACACACATTTTTCACCCGTATGTTAAGAATACCTGCGTGAAACAGGAGGAATTAAGATGGAATATGTAAGCAGTAGAAATAAAAATCTGCGTGTCAGCGCTGCACAGGCGATTGCAGCAGGCATTGCGCCTGACGGTGGTTTGTTCTGCCCCACCGAGTTTCCACGGTTATCTCACGATGAGTTTCGTGCACTGATGCAGATGGACTATAAGCAGAGAGCGGCAATGATTCTTGGAAAGTTTCTAACGGATTTTACTGCCGAGGAACTGGCGCATTTTGCACAGCTTGCCTATGCAGATGAAAAATTTGGCGGCGGGGATACCGTTCCGGTGGTAAGTCTTGCGGACGATCTGCACATGCTGGAGCTTTGGCATGGCCCGACTTGTGCGTTTAAGGATATGGCGCTGCAAATGCTGCCTCATCTTTTGACGGCATCACTTAAAAAAACTGGGGAGGATAGAACCTGCTGTATTCTGGTTGCTACATCGGGAGATACCGGCAAGGCAGCGCTCGAGGGCTTTGCGGACGTACCGAATACCAAAATCATGGTATACTATCCAGTTGATGGCGTTTCCCCCATGCAGAAGCTGCAAATGGTGACCCAACAGGGAGAAAATGTAGAGGTTGTCGCAATCAAAGGCAATTTTGATGATGCACAGTCAGCAGTCAAGCGTATCTTTACCGACTCTGAGGCTGCAAAGCGTCTGAATGAAAAAGGACTCATGTTTTCTTCGGCAAACTCCATTAACTGGGGACGTCTTGCACCGCAGATTGCGTACTATGTTTCGGCATACTGTGATCTTTTGGCAGCGGGAAAGATTTCTCACGGGCAGGCGGTCAACGTCTGCGTGCCGACAGGCAATTTTGGCAATATCCTTGCCGCTTATATTGCAAAACAGATGGGGGTACCGTTCGGCAAGCTGATTTGTGCATCCAATCAAAACCATGTCTTGACTGACTTTTTTGCGCAGGGCGGCATCTATGACCGTAACCGTCCGTTCTATACGACAGATTCTCCCTCTATGGATATCTTGATTTCGTCCAATTTGGAGCGTTTACTTTTCTTCCTTTCTGGACAGAATGATAAAATGGTAGGGGAAATGATGGAAGCGCTTGCAAAGACTGGACGCTATGATGTGTCTGACATGTTGAGGGAGCAGCTAAGTACGAACTTTGCAGCTGGATATTGCAGTGATGCTGAGACAGCACAGACCATCAGGGCACTGTTTGAAAAGCAGAAGTATTTGTGTGACACCCACACAGCAGTTGCTGTGCATGTGTGTGAACAGTACCGCAGGCAGAGCGGAGACAAGGCGCCTGTCATTGTGGCATCGACCGCAAGCCCGTTTAAGTTCTGTAAGCCGGTTGCGGCTGCGCTGGGACAGCCGATTGCCGCAGAGGGTGTCGAGCAGCTTTTGGAGTTGCAACGGATTTCCGGCTGCCAAGCGCCTGCCCCGCTTGCGGCGCTGGGCAATCAAACACCGCGCTTTGACCGAGTGGTGGATAAGGCGGATATCCTGTCCACACTGGATCTGCTTTTGTAAAGTTCTATGGCACTTTATACCATTGCAGACTTACATTTGGCGTGTTCGGTCAACAAGCCGATGGATATTTTTGGCGGACGCTGGCAGAATTATATGGAAAAGCTGCGCACGCGCTGGCAGGCAGTCGTGAGCGAGCAGGATACGGTTGTTATTGGCGGGGATCTCTCGTGGGGCATTGATTTTAAGCAGTCCAAGGCAGATTTTGCGTACCTCAACGCGCTGCCGGGCAGGAAAATCATTCTCAAGGGAAACCATGATTTGTGGTGGAATACCGTCCGGAAAATGGAAGCCTTTCTTGAGGAAAATGGATTTCAGAATATTTATTTTCTGCACAACAACAGTTTTCTCTATGAAAATACCGCGATTTGCGGCACACGCGGGTGGTTTTTTGAGGAGGACTTCAAGGAAAGCCACGACGAGAAGATTTTTAAGCGGGAGCTTTTGCGTCTCGAAACCTCACTCAAGGCGGGCAAAGCATCTGGCGCTGAACAAATCTACTGCTTTTTACATTATCCGCCCATTTATGCGAATTTTCGGTGCGGGGAAATTATTGCGCTCATGCAAAAATATGGCGTGAGCCGCTGTATCTATGGCCATCTGCACTCGGACAGCCTGCGCTGGGCAGTAACCGGAATACAGGACGGCATTGAATTTATTTTGGCATCTGGAGATCATTTAGATTTCACCCCCATTCTGTTAAAAAAATAAAAAAAACTATGGAAATTCCAGATAAAATCTGGTAAAATAGATTGGATACAATTTTAGGAGGAATAAATTGTAATGGAACTGAAAAATGTTGAGAAGCTGGAAAAAAGCATTACAGCACTGACTATTGAAATTTCTGCCGCAGAGCTGGAGGCAGCAAAGGATCAGGCGTTTAAGAAAAATGGCAAGAAGATTACTGTTCCCGGTTTCCGTAAGGGAAAGGCACCGCGTAAGGTGATCGAAGGTCTGTATGGTGATGGTGTATTCTTTGAGGATGCACTCAATATCTGCTATCCAAAGGCTTATGATGAGGCACTGGAAAAGTCCGGCATCAAGGCAGTTGCTCCAGCTGACGTTGAACTCTCTGAGATGACAGAGTCTGGCGCAGTGGTCATCGTCTGCAAGGTTCCGGTTGAGCCGGAGGTTACCTTGGGCGATTACAAGGGCATCTCTGTGGAGAAGGAAGAGGCAAAGGTTCTTGTTGCTGACGTAAAGGCAGAAATCGACCGCATGGCACAGCGTCTGGCTCGTACCGAGACCGTAGAGCGCGCTGCAAAGAAGAACGATACCGTTGTAATCGACTTTGAAGGCTTCGTTGACGGCGTTGCATTCGAGGGCGGCAAGGGCGAGAATTATGACCTGAAGCTGGGCTCTGGTACCTTTATCCCGGGCTTTGAGGATCAGCTCATTGGCACCAAGGCAGGTCAGGAGAAGGACGTTGTGGTAACTTTCCCGACCGAGTACCATGCACCGGAACTGGCTGGTAAGGAAGCAACCTTCAAGTGCACCGTGCACGAGGTTAAGGAAACCATCATGCCTGCAATCGACGACGAGTTTGCAAAGGATGTTTCCGAGACCGCTGAGACCGTGGAGGATCTCAAGAAAGAGGTCAAGGAGCGTCTGCTCGCGCAGAGAACGGAAACCTTTGAGCGTGACTACGAGGAAGCACTGCTGACCGCTGTAATCGACAGCATGCAGGCTGAGATTCCAGAAGCTATGGTTGAGGTTCAGCTCGACAATGTGATGCAGGACTTTGGATACCGTCTCCAGATGCAGGGTATGCAGCTTGACCAGTATGCAAAGATGAACGGTATGGATATGACACAGTTCCGCGGCATGTTCCGTCCGCAGGCAGACCGTCAGGTAAAGGTACGTCTGGCACTGCAAAAGATTGTAGAGCTTGAAAATCTGGACGTAACAGAGGACGAAATCGAGGCGAAGTACAAGGAACTGGCTGAGCAGTATGGTATGGAAGTTGAACAGGTCAAGAAGGCACTGCCGGCAGACAGCATTACCTCCGATATGAAACTCGACAAGGCTGTCAGCCTCATCAAGGACAATGCAAAGCCCAAGAAGAAGTCCAAGAAGAAGGCTGAGGAAAAGGCTTCTGAGAGCGCTGAGTAAGGCATAAAAGGGAGGAAGCCATACATATCCTCCAATAGAAAACGAATCTGAAAAAATGTGGGGGATTATGGAAAGGAGTTTTCTTTTATGAGTTTAGTACCTATGGTCATCGAGCCAACGAATAGAGGCGGCGAACGCTCGTATGACATTTTTTCCCGCCTGTTAAACGACCGTATTATTATGCTGTCAGACGAGGTGAATGATGCGACGGCTTCTCTGGTTGTTGCACAGCTTTTGTATCTTGAGTCTCAGGATCCAGATAAGGACATTTCGTTCTATATCAATTCTCCCGGCGGCTCTGTCACAGCAGGTATGGCAATCTATGACACGATGAACTATATCAAACCAGATGTATCGACCATTTGTATCGGTATGGCAGCTTCTATGGGTGCTTTCCTGCTGTCCTCCGGTGCAAAGGGCAAGCGTTTTGCATTGCCAAACTCGGAAATCATGATTCATCAGCCGCTTGGCGGCGCAAAGGGGCAGGCCTCGGATATCAAGATCCATGCAGATTGGATTCTAAAGACACGTGAGAAGCTCAATCAGATCTTGGCGGAGAATACTGGAAAGCCGTTGGAAGTGATTGAACGTGATACCGATCGTGATAACTTTATGAGTGCGGCTGACGCAATGGCGTATGGTCTCATCGACAAGGTTTATGACAAGCGCTGAATCATGCAAACGTACGACCATCGGCGGTTTTCTGCCGATGGTTTGCGTGTTTCTTGAAAAAGTGCTTTCAATGAGGTGAATGATGGCGAATTTCGACGAAAATAAGACCCTGCACTGCTCCTTCTGCGGCAAGCCACAGAACAAGGTGCGCAAGCTGGTGGCAGGTCCCAATGTGTATATCTGTGACGAGTGCATCAATGTATGTGCAAGCATCCTAGATGACGAGCTTGGAATGGATTATAACGATACATCGGACGATGGCATCGAGGCACCAGAGACCTTACCCACACCGCGTGAACTGAAAAATGTACTTGACCAGTATGTGATTGGTCAGGACGAGGCAAAGATTGCCCTCAGTGTTGCGGTATATAACCATTATAAAAGAATTTTCCGCGGTCATGAAGATGATACCGAGCTTTCCAAGAGCAATATCCTGATGCTGGGGCCGTCCGGCTCCGGTAAAACCCTGCTTGCACAGACCCTTGCAAAGACCTTGCAGGTTCCGTTTGCAATTGCAGATGCAACGACACTGACCGAGGCTGGTTATGTCGGTGAAGATGTGGAGAATATTTTGCTGCGTCTCATTCAGGCGGCTGATTTTGATGTGGAGAAGGCAGAACGCGGGATCATTTATGTAGATGAGATTGATAAGATTGCCAGAAAATCGGAAAATCCATCTATTACACGTGATGTATCCGGTGAGGGTGTACAGCAAGCACTGCTTAAAATGCTTGAGGGTACGACTGCGAACGTGCCGCCGCAGGGCGGGCGCAAGCACCCGCATCAGGAGTTTATCCAAATCGACACAACCAATATTCTGTTTATTTGCGGCGGCGCATTTGATGGGATCGAAAAGATTATCCAGAACCGTATTGGCAAAAAGGGCATTGGGTTTGGTGCCGAGGTGCATAGCAAGAATGATGAGGGCGCAGACCTGATGTTGGACAAGATCGAGCCGCATGATCTCATGAAGTTCGGATTGATTCCAGAGCTGATTGGTCGTCTGCCTGCAATCGTAGGACTGCATTCTCTAAATGAAGATGCATTGGTACAGATTTTGACTGAGCCGAAAAATGCACTCGTCAAGCAGTATCAGAAGCTGTTTGCACTGGACGATGTGACACTGGTATTTGAGCCAGAGGCATTGCGTGAAATTGCAAGGATTGCAGTAGAACGCAAGACTGGTGCGCGTGGTCTGCGTGGCGTGCTCGAGCATATTATGACAGACATTATGTTTGAGATTCCATCGGACGATACGATTGCGCGTGTTACCATTACGCCGGCAGTCGTAAAAGGCGAGGGAGAGCCAGAGGTTGTTCGAAAGCCCGAAAAGGATACCTAAAAACTGTCAAATAAAAGGGTGAGGAATGTACATGTGTCCGGTACGGAAACATGGCTCCTAAATCGCAGCATAAGCAGCTGACAGACTTTGAATCTGACGGCTGCTTTTGCTTTTTTGGAGGCCAGAGGGCGCATGAAATCGTGCATTTTATCGGATGAAGAAAATTTGGAGATACGATACTTTTTTGTAGAAATCTCCAATGCTTTCCGCTTGAAACTACGCGCATAGTATACTATACTTATCATAAGGCTTTTTTGCAGAGCCGCTGTAATTAGGCAGTCATAAAAAGGATATCCGTGCAGATTCATAAAAAGGATACAGCGTTTGCGGATAACCATTTCATGCCTTTAGATAGAAAATTCCGTTTACAGGAGTATTAAAATATGAACGTGAACCAAAAAGATAACCAGCGTATCCTGCCGGTCCTTCCCCTGCGTGGGCTGACGGCATTTCCAGAAATGCTCATTCATTTTGATGTGGGTCGGGCAATGTCTGTCAAGGCTCTGGAAATTGCAATGAAGGAGGGACAGTGGATTTTTTTAACCGCACAAAAGGATTTGCAGACAGATACCCCAGAGCCAGAGGAGCTTTATGCAGTGGGTACGATTTGTCTCGTTCGGCAGATCCTGCGTCTGCCGGGGGATAATATCCGTGTTTTGGTGCAGGGAGGACAGCGTGCCTGTGCCCGCAGCTATGAAAAGGGCGAGAAGGGCAGCCTCAAAGCGGTAGTTGAGATTCTGGAAGAGACCAGACCGGAGGGTGGCGCGCGCCGAGAAGCTGCAATGATTCGTACCTTGCAGACGCGATTTGATGAATATGCAAGTCATTCTTCCCGCATTTCGTCAGATATCGTGATGACGGTAGCCGCAGGTGGCGATGGGGGATACCTTGCAGATTATATTGCACAGAATTTGTCGGTTGATTTTTCTGTCAAGCAGGAGATTCTGGAAGAACTCAATATCAACCGTCGTTTGCTTCGTATGATCCATTTGTTAGACGAAGAAATCGAGCTTTTGTCGATTGAGGGCGAGATTCAGGAGCAGCTCAAAGCCGCGTTGGACAAAAATCAAAAGGAATATTACCTGCGGGAACAAATCAAGGTCATGCAGTCTGAGCTTGGGGAACAGGATACCTATGCAGAGGCTGAGGCATATCGGGAAAAAATCGAGACGTTAGGACTTGCACAGGAGTATACGGAAAAGCTTTTGAAGGAAGTCGATCGCCTGTCCAAAATGAGCAGCACTTCCTCGGAAGCGGGTGTCATTCGCACATATTTGGATACGGTTTTAGATTTGCCATGGAAAAAAATGACCCGCCTGCGGTATGATTTGGCGCGGGCAGAGAAAACCCTCAACCGCGACCATTATGGCTTGGAAAAGGTCAAAGAGCGTGTTTTGGAATTTATTGCAGTCAAGAAACTGTGTCCGGAACTGAAGGGACAGGTGCTGTGTCTTGCAGGCCCTCCGGGTGTGGGCAAGACCTCGATTGCCCGCTCGATTGCTGAGTCTATGAACCGCAAATATGTACGTATGTCTCTTGGCGGTGTGCGCGACGAGGCGGATATTCGCGGGCATCGAAAAACCTATATTGGTGCTATGCCGGGACGCATTATCAACGCACTGAGACAAGCAGGCAGCAGCAATCCGCTCATCTTGCTCGATGAAATTGATAAAATGGGCAATGATTTCCGCGGTGATCCGGCATCTGCAATGCTTGAGGTTTTGGACATTGAGCAGAACAATACATTCCGCGACCACTATATAGAGATTCCAGTGGATTTGTCTGATGTACTCTTTGTGACAACGGCAAACGATCTGGGAACCGTGCCGCGTCCGCTTCTTGACCGTATGGAGGTCATTGAGCTTTCGAGTTACACGGCAGAGGAAAAGCTGCATATTGCAGCAAATCACCTGCTGCCCAAGCAAATCAAAAAGCATGGACTCAGCAAATCTGCGCTGCAAGTCTCAGATGATGCGCTCAAGGCACTGATTGCAGGCTATACACGCGAAGCCGGTGTACGGCGTCTGGAGCAGCAGCTGGCAAAGCTGTGCCGTAAGGCGGCAAAAAAGATTGTAGACGGAGAGACAAAGTCGGTTACCATCTGTCCGGACGATTTGGAACACTATCTGGGCGCTGCAAAGTTCAAAAAGGACGCGGTTGCCAAACGCGATGAAGTGGGTATTGTCAACGGTTTGGCATGGACAAGCGTTGGCGGGGAAATGCTTCAGGCAGAGGTTGCTGCCGTGCCGGGTACAGGTAAAATCGAGGTGACGGGAAATCTTGGAAAGGTCATGTCGGAGAGCGCAAAGGCGGCGTTGACCTTTGTGCGTTCTCGCACGGAGCAGCTTGGTTTGGAACCGGATTTTTACAAGAATATTGACCTGCACATTCATTTTCCGGAGGCTGCTATTCCAAAGGACGGACCCTCGGCGGGTATCACGATGGCAACTGCAATCATTTCGGCACTGACCGGGATACCGGTTTATCACACGGTTGCGATGACTGGTGAGGTAACTTTGCGCGGCAGAGTGATGCCGATTGGTGGTCTGCGGGAAAAAACGATGGCAGCCTACCGCGCCGGCATCAAGACTGTTATTATTCCAAAGGAAAATGAGTCCGATCTCGATGAGGTTGAGCAGGTGGTCAAGGATTGCATTACATTTGTGACGGCTGAGCACATGGATACCGTAATGGAAACGGCGCTGGACTTCAGCCGCCGCCCTGCACCAAAGAGGAAAGAAACCGAACAACAGCTGCCGCTTTCAGCGGTGCATGCAGCAGAATCAACGCTCTGTCAGTAAAGGAGGGTGCACGATGCTCAATCTGCACAAGGCGGAGTTTATCCGCTCAGCGGTAAAGACCGCAGATTTTCCCGCAGATGGGCTGCCGCAGATCGTATTTGCAGGCAAGTCCAATGTGGGAAAGTCATCGACCATCAACAAGATTTTGAATCGCCGCAATTTTGCCCGTGTTGGCGGGCAGCCGGGAAAAACCATTCATATCAACTTTTTTGAAATTGATAAGCAGACCTATTTTGTAGATTTGCCGGGCTATGGCTATGCCAAGGTATCCAAGTCTGAACGCGATCGTTGGGGTGCGCTGCTCGAAACCTATTTTGGAACTGGTCTGATTACGCTCGGTCTGCAAATTGTGGACATTCGCCATAAGCCGACTGCGGATGATAAGATCATGGCAGACTGCTTTCTGGCAACCGGACAGCCTTTTGCAATCATTGCCAACAAGCTGGACAAAATCAAAAAAAGCCAGATGGAGGCAAATATCACCTGTATTCGGGAAACCTTGCTTTTGCCGGAGGACGTACCGGTCATTCCATTTTCAGCGGAAAAGGGGACAGGACGAGAGGAAGTTCTTGCACTGATTGAATCGCATATCGCAAAGTTGTCGGGGATGGTATCAGAGGAGTAAAAGTTTCCCTCCGCTCTTTTTGTACAAAATATAAAATTTCATACCTGTTCCACGAACCACGCTTGGAAGTTTTGCATTGCAAAGAATTGGAATTTGCAACTTTTTTGATTTGGTCAAATGGTAAAATCAAAGAAATTGCAAAAAACCTTGACAAAATGTGAGTTTTTCTTTATACTTACTCTCGTAAGGATGATACAAGAGATTGTCTGACCAAATGAGAGCAAACAGCATGGTTTTGCTCTATTTTTATGGAAAGGCGCTTTGTATCAGAAAACAGTTTGTTTGTAGGAGGATATAAAAAGCATGAAGAGATTTCTAAGTGCAGTGCTCGCGGGTGTAATGAGTCTGTCTCTGATGGCTGGCTGTGGTTCCACGGGGGGACAGGAGCCTGCAAAGGAGAATGAGAACGAAAACAGCTCCACAGCAGAGGGCTTGTTTCCAGCAGTTGCCAAGGAGGACCTCAAAGTAGGTGTGATTCATATCACAGATCCGGCTGAGGGTGCTGGCTACACCTATACTCACGACCTTGGTATTCAGGGCATGCAGAAAAATCTGGGACTGGAGGATAGCCAGATCATCCGTAAGAATAATGTAAATGATTCGGATGCGACTGCAATCCGTACCGCGCTGGAAGAATGTGTTGAGGAAGGCTGTCAGGTTATTTTCGCAACTTCTTGGGGATATATGGACTATGTTGAAGAAATGGCAGAGGAATATCCAGAAGTCATGTTTGCACACGGCACCGGCTATAAGTCCAATGGAAAGAACTTCATTAAGTACTTTGGCAAAATCAATCAGGCGCGTTACCTGTCTGGTATTGCAGCCGGTATGAAGACCACATCTAACAAGATTGGTTATGTTGCAGCACAGAACAGTGAAAACGGTGAGGTTACTTCCGGTATCAATGCCTTTGCAATGGGTGTTGAGTCTGTAAATCCGGACGCAAAGGTTTATGTCAAGGTGACAGGTTCTTGGTTTGACCCCGAGGGAGAAGGACAAGCTGCAAAGTCCCTCATCGATCTGGGCTGTGATGTGATTGCACAGCACTGTGATACCGCAAATCCGGCAACCGAGGCAGAAAAAGCTGGCGTTTATGCAATTGGTTACAATTCTGATATGTCAGAGAAAGCGCCGGGTGCAACCCTGACCTCTGTTGTTTGGGACTGGTCCGTATTCTACACCGAAGCGGTGAAGAACGTACTGGAGGGCACATGGGATGGCAAGGATTACTTCGGTTCTATGCAGGACGGTCTTGTAACCCTGTCTCCGCTCTCTGATCTCTGTGCAGAAGGTACCAAGGAAAAGGTACAGGAGGTACAGGACAAGCTGATGAGCGGCGAGTGGGACATTTTCGATGGCACCACAGAGTATGAGGACAATCAGGGCGAAAAGCATACCTTGAAGGCAGAAGATTACGGTACCTGCAACTGGTACTATAAGAATGTTGAGGTTGCATAAGAGAATCCCAAGTTTTGGAAAAAGAGGGCGGTCAAAACACTTTTGGCCGCCCTTTTCTAACGTATCTCGAGAGAAAGAAGGAAAGAGTATGGCAAATACCGAATATGCGATCGAGTGTCGTGGCATTACGAAAACATTTGGTTCGGTGGTGGCAAATGATGGAATTGATTTGACAGTGCGGTATGGTGAGGTACTTGCACTCTTGGGTGAAAACGGTTCGGGCAAAACAACTCTCATGAACATGCTGTCCGGAATCTATCACCCAGATGCTGGAACCATTCAGATTGCAGGAAAGCCTGTCTCGATTAACTGTCCAGAGGACGCGATGGAATTGGGGATCGGTATGATCCACCAGCATTTTAAGTTGGTGGACGTATTTACAGCGTCTGAGAATATTGCTGTCGGAACCGCGGGCAAGCGCCTTTCTGCTTCTGTCATGCGTCAGAAGGTAAAGGAAATCAGCGAGTCGATTGGTCTTGAAATCGATCCCGACCGTCGTGCATTTGAAATGTCGGTTTCCGAAAAGCAGACCGTGGAGATTTTGAAAGTCCTGTACCGCGGACAAAAGATTTTGATTTTGGACGAGCCGACTGCCGTACTCACCCCACAGGAGACCGATCGCCTGTTTGATATCCTGCGTTCCATGCGCAAGCAGGGCTGTGCAATCATTATTATCACACACAAACTCAATGAGGTGCTCTCCATTTCTGATCGTGTCACCATACTGCGAAAGGGAAAATATATCGATACGGTCAATACAGCAGAAACCGATGAAAAGAAACTCACAGAACTGATGGTTGGGCGGCCGATTTCTCTCGAAATCGCCCGTCCCGATGTGGTAGATCCCAAGACGATTTTGAAAATCGTTGACCTCACGGTACGTAAGCCTGATGGCAGTATTGCCATTGATGATGCGAACTTCGAAGTGCGCACGGGAGAGATTTTGGGTGTTGCAGGCATTGCTGGTTCGGGGCAGAAGGAACTATGTGAGTGTATCTCTGGTCTGTGTCCGGCACAAACCGGTGCGATTCTCTATCATAAGGAAAACCTGATTGGAAAAACACCGCGTGAAATCATTCATCTTGGCGTGCAGCTGGGCTTTGTGCCGGAGGATCGTCTTGGCATGGGACTTGTGGCTTCTATGGGAATGGTGGGCAATATGATGCTCAAAACCTACGATACCCCAAAGGGACCGTTTATCGATCCCGCTCCTGCGCGCAGACATGCAGAGGATTTGGTGGAACGACTGGGCATTGTCACGCCGTCAGTAGATACACCCGTTCGTCTCATGTCGGGCGGCAATGTACAAAAGGTATTGCTGGGACGTGAGATTGAGTCCAACCCACAGGTGCTCATTACTGCCTATCCGGTACGTGGTCTGGATATCAATTCTTCGTATACAGTATATGATTTGCTCAATGAGCAGAAAAAAAAGGGCGTTGCGGTTGTGTTTATTGGAGAAGATTTGGATGTGCTCATGGCGCTCTCTGACCGGATCTTGGTCATGTGTCATGGTCAGATAACGGGAATTGTAGATGGCAGAACGGCAACCAAAGATGATATCGCGCGGCTGATGGTCGGTGCAGGGGAGGAGATACAGGCATGATGCGTATTGTCAAAACCAAGGAAAAGAGCAGACAGCAGCAGTGGATTTTGCGTCTGGGCGCTTTCTTTCTGGCGCTTTGCGCGGGGGGACTTTTTCTGCTGATGCTGGGCAACAATCCATTTGCCGTATATGGGGCGATCCTTTCGGGGGCATTCCGCTCTAAGATGGCGATACAGGCAACTGTTAAAATCATGATCCCGCTGCTGATTTCGGCGCTCGGCGTGACGCTGGCGTTCAAGATGAAGTTTTGGAATATTGGCGGTGAGGGACAGCTCATTATGGGCGGCATTTTTGCCTCATATTTTGCGCTGTTTCATGCAGATTGGCCCGGATTTATTTTGTTTCCAGTCATGTTCCTCGCGGGTATCGTTGGCGGCGGTCTGTGGGCGCTCATTCCGGCATATTTTAAGGTGCGCTTTGGCACCAACGAGACGCTTTTCACACTAATGCTCAACTATATCGCACTCCATCTAGTCAGCTGGCTGCAAGAGGGACCGTGGCGCGATCCGGCAGCAAACGGATTCCCGAAAATTGCGAGTTTTGAAAAGAGTGCGGTGCTGCCGAAGCTGTTTGGCGTGCAGGTAGGATGGGTGATTGCGTTGGTACTCGTTGCGCTCCTGTTTGTCTACCTGCGCTATACCAAGCAGGGATATGAAATCTCTGTTGTTGGTGAAAGCCGCGCAACGGCAACCTATGCAGGCATGAATGTACAGCGCATCATTCTGCGTACCATGTTTCTGTCCGGTGCGATTGCTGGTATTGCCGGCATGGTACAGGTCACAGGCTCTGACCGCACTCTGACAGTCGGCGTTGCAGGTGGTGTTGGATTTACAGCAATTATTGTCGCATGGCTTGCACAGCTCAATCCGGTCAGCAGTATGGTTATTGCATTTTTGTTTGCAGTGTTGGAAAAGGGTTCCTCAGTCATTCAGTCGGAGTTTGGACTGTCCGCAGACTGTGCAGATGTATTGCAGGGTATTATCCTGTTCTTTGTGCTGGGCTGTGAATTTTTTGTACGATATAAATTTGTTCGGGATCAGAAGCAGACTGCTGCGTCGGAGGGAGGCAAAAAATAAATGGAAATGTTTATTAAGTTTCTGGTTGCTGCGGTTGCAGCCAGTATTCCGCTCCTTTTTGGTACGGTCGGAGAAATCCTGTCTGAAAAGGTCGGGCATCTGAATCTTGGTGTAGAGGGACTGATGTCCATTGGCGCTTGTGCCGGATTTATGGTCGGAATGCAGACAGACTCCTTTGTGTTGGCGTTAATTGCTGCATTTGCAGCAGGTCTTGTGGCGGCGCTCATCTATGCGGTGCTGACTGTTACATTCTTGGCAGATCAGAATGTATCCGGTCTGACGCTGACTATTTTCGGTATTGGACTTGCAAACTTTATCGGCATTTATATGTTGGGACATACGGCGAATGGAACACTCAAGCTGCCAGAGGGCATCACTGCGCAAATGCGTGAAATCAATATTCCCGGACTGAGCGACATTCCAGTCATTGGGGATCTGCTGTTTTCGTATAGCCCGTTCGTTTATCTTGGCATTGCGCTTGCAATCCTTGCAGGGTTATTTCTCAAAAAGACAAAGCTTGGGCTGAACGTGCAGGCAATTGGACATAATCCAGCAGCAGCAGATGCGGCAGGCATCAATGTCATGCGTTGGAAGTATATCATGATTTTGACTGGCGGCGGCATTTGTGGAATCGGCGGCGCATACTGTGCAATGATTATCAACAGCGGCGTCTGGATTTCTAACAATGTCGGCGGTTTGGGCTGGATTGCGGTGGCGTTGGTGATCTTTGCAAAGTGGAATCCATGGATTGCTATTGGAGGCTCGTTTGTATTTGGTGCGCTGCGCGTACTCAAATACTATATGCCGCCATCAGTGATTCAGCTGCCGACAGCGTTTTATGATATGCTGCCATTCCTGATTACTGCTATCATTCTGGTCATCAGTTCAATGCGCAAAAAACGAGATCTGAATATTCCGGGGTCTTTGGGCGTCAACTATTTCCGAGAGGAACGCTGAGACAGTCGAAAAATCGTGCGCAAGCACGATTTTTTGTTACATATCGGAAAAACTGTGTACAAAATGACGGGGCAAAACAGTAGACAGATGGGGCTGAAGTTTGATAAACTTTTATAGGATAGACAGAATGAGGAAAAGTGAGGAAGGTTTATGAAACGAAGTAAAATATGGGCGGTACTCACTGCTGTGATGCTTGGGATACTCACGGGGTGCGGTCAGACAGAGGCTCCGGCGGCGAAGCCGGTCAATGTCTGGGCAACCGGCACCGCGAATATGCAGGAGACATTTGAAAAGCTGGTTGCAGACTTTAACAAGCAGGCAGATGGAAAGTATGCAGCCGTGCTGCATTTTGTACCAGAAGATGCTGATGAAAGTCTTGCGGACATGCTTGTACATGCTTATGAGTCGGATCAGGGGGAAACAGAATTTGATGTTGTGGAACTTGGGGACGATGACCTCAAGAGCATTATTTCCCGCACTGATGAAGAAATCCTGATGCAGCTGGATTTGGATGCGATTCCCAATGCAGAGGGAGTGACGGTACAGCCGGTTGCGGCGATTGGGCGTGCACAGCCCTATCGCGGGACGGCTGTGATGCTCGCATACAATGCACAAGCTGTGCCGGAGGATGACCTGCCAACGACAATGGAGGCACTTGGCGCATGGATTGTGGCACACCCGGGACGGTTTGCATACAACGCGCCCGGAACAGCAGGGGCAGGCGATTCTTTTGTACGTACCTGTATCTACAACCAAATCCCCGACGAGGAGGCGCTCATGAGTGATGACCCTAAGTGGGAGGAGAAATGGGATGCAGGCTTTGCGATGCTGACAAAACTACATCCATACTTGTATCAGGAGAACGGAATAGTGACCTATCCAGCAGACGGTCAGGCAACCCTCGATTTGTTGGCACAGGGCAAAATCGACATGTGCCCGAGTTTGGTAGGTGAGGTGCTGTTGGCGCGCCGCGCAGGTACACTGACGGAAAACATAAAGCTGGCAAACCTCGAGCCTGCCTTGATTAGTTCGGTGCAGAGTGCTGCCGTACCATCGTTCAGTGGAAATAAGGAAGGTGGGACTGCATTTATCAACTATTTGCTGTCTGAGGAGGCACAGAATACATTGGTACAGCAAATGGCAGTCGTTCCGCTCAAGATGGCAGATGCAGAGGAGGAAATCCTGCAAATCGATGCTGCGAGTTTTCGCACACAGGCGCTGGGGGAGCTGATTCCAAAGCTGAATCAGCGCTGGCGTGAGGAGATTGCGCATGCAAAGCGTATCGCCTCTTAACAGACGGATAAGGGCAAATCAAACAGGTACTTTTGGATATAAGAGAGGGATTGGAATTGAAAATTGCAATTTGTGAGGATGATGCAGGACAAGCAAAGACAGCAGAAGCGTATATCCGTTCCCTTGCGCATGAGTTTCCGATAGAAGAAGTGGCGGTGTACATGACAGGCGATGCTCTTTCAAAAGTTTTGGAGGCAGGCACACAGTTTGATATTTATTTGCTCGATATCGATTTGCCCGGAGTGAGCGGGATTGAGCTTGCAGCACAGATTCGCAGCAGACAGTCCTATGCCTGTATTGCATTTTCGACAAGCTATCCGCAGTATGTCACGCATGCGTTTGCGCTGCAAAGTGCACAATATTTTTTGAAGCCAATCGAAAAAGAAGTATTCGTCACTGCAATGAGAAAAATGCTAAAGGATTATACAGAGGCATGGGTCACACTGGTTTTTGAGAATCAGCGCACAGTCACACTGCGTCAGCAGGATATCGTCTATATAGAGTTCTATCATGGCATTATGACGGTATGGACAAGGGAGCGGTCATACGAGGTGCGGGTCAATGTCAAAGCGTGGAAGCGTATCTGGTATCAGCGCGGATTTTTACAGAGCCATCAGGGATATTTTGTAAATCCAAAGCATGTTTGTGCAATCGAGGCAGATGAGGTGCTGTGCACCGATAATATTTCGTGTCCGCTCAGTGCCAGATGCAAAAAGGATTTTATGGATCAATTTTTGGAATATATGCAGTAAATCGGTCGAAATAAGAGGAAACAGGGAACCTTTAGGCGGGGTATCCCTGTTTTTTTGTGGATGGATTCCTTGTGGAAATCAGGAGAAAAGTGAAAATCGATGGAAAACAGCGGGAGAGATGTGAAAATAGCAGGGATATATTTGACGAAACAGTTGGGGAACGCTATAATATATATAACATTCTGAAAGAGGATACGTTATGGGATTCGCATATATCATAAAGGGGCTGGCAGAACTTACGACCGTGCATTTTCTGATGCAGACAGCATTTGACGTATCCGCCTGCAATAAGAAGAGATGTGTTGTCTGCTGGGCGTTGTTTCTGCTTTTTATGTTTTCTAAAGGCGTAATTGAATATCCAGTTCCATATAGCTGGCTGTTTCGCATTGCAGTTCTGTTCATGGTGACATTCTGCTATCGAACCAATCTGGTAAACCGGATCCTGACAGCGATGTTTGCGTTTGTCATGATGACATGCACGCAGGCAATCGTTTTTTTTCTGACAGATTGTATAGAGTGCTGTCCGATTGCGGTCAATAAGCCAGAGGACAATGTTTGGATATGGATCGTATTGGGGTGCAGCGTCGTTCAGTTGATTATGACGATGGTCGTCTGCAAGCTGATTGCCTTATATCGTGCCTATCCGCAGAAAACCTATGCAAGTATTTTTTTAATCGTATTTTGCCTTTGCATGTTGGCAATCGAGCTTATTGTTATGCTTACGGATTCCATTTATATGCCGAGTACGTTCATCACGCTGATTTTCGTACTGTTCTGCGTCGGGCTGTGTATTGGACTGTTTCGAGAGCAGCTTCGAGTACAGGAGGAACGCTCCCGATTGGAGTTTCTGGAAAAACACACTGCCAATCAGGTTGCACATTATGCCGCATTCTATAATCACGATCGTGATATCCGCAAAATGCGGCATGATTTGAAAAATTTTGTCATCGGTGCACAGAGCTATTTACAGCAGCAGGAATATGAAAAGCTGGACGATTATTTTTCACAGTTTTTAGGGAGTATTCAGCCGACAGAGTTTTTCGATACAGGAAATCCTCTTCTGGACGCGGTCATCACAGCGAAATATACCGATGCCCCGCTGATTTCGTTTGATGTTTCCATTCCACTGCTGACCGATCATATTCGTATCGATCCGATGGATATTGCGATGCTGCTTGCAACGGCGCTGGATAATGCAATCGAGGGCTGTGAAGGCTGTCAAGAGCCTTTTATTCGGGTCAAAATGGTACAGCAGGGCAGGACGCTTTCGATCCTTGTGCAAAATCCAACCAATCATCCCATACGGGAAAAGAAGAACCGTTTGATTACCCAAAAGGCAGACCCTGCCCAGCATGGCTATGGGATCCCGGGGATGCAGCGAATTGCCCATAAGTATCATGGACACCTCAATTGGTTCCTGCAAGATGGGGTGTTTTCGCTGCGGGTACTCATGCAGGATTTGGAGGAGCGTCAGAAATAGAGGGAAGAGTTTTATGATTTTAGCGATTTGTGATGGGGATACCGAACAGCTTGAGGAGCTGCGCTCTTATGTGAGACAGCTTCAAGATGTGGAACAGTTGTGTTTTTCGAGCGGCAGAGCACTCTTAAAGGCAATCCGTGCCGGAAAGCAGTTTGATATGATTCTGCTGTCGATTGAACTTCCTGATAAAAACGGAACAGAAATTGCACGGATTTTGCGTGCATGCCAGCCCAATATGGATATCATCTTTATTTCAAGCTGTCCCAAATATGTAACGCAGGCATTTTCCTTGCAGGCAAGCCAGTTTTTTCTAAAACCTATTTCTGAGCAGATGTTTTTGAAGGAAATGGAACGTCTGATCAAACGCCGTAAGCTGGAGAAAAAAAGCTGGTGCGTGCACACAAAAAGTGCAATTTATCGGCTTTCACCGGCTGAAATCATCTACATCAAGACCATTGGCAGACATCTGATGATTCAGACTACGGAGCGGCAGATTGAGATCCCGGGGCGGCTTGCTGTGGTTGAAAAAGAACTGGAAGAATATGGGTTTGTGCGCTGTCATCAGGGATTTTTGGTAAATTTGCAGCACGTGCAGGCGGTCGAGGATAATGAGGTGCGGTGCAGCTTTGGAAATCGTGTGCCGGTAAGCAATCGCATGCACCAGCGCTTTGTGGAAACACTCAGGCAGTATCGTGCATAGGTGCAGTAAAATACGGTTTGCATCTGCGGCAAATCTGTACTATAATGCTAATGAGATTTTTGTCGATAGAAAGTAAGGGGACATAAGATGAAATTCCAGAAGTTTGGACAGGAGACGGAGTCCAACATCTTTCACCAGCTGGATGAAAAAAAGCAGCAGCTATCCGCACGCGGTGTAGATGTTATCAATTTGTCCATTGGGACACCGGATTTCGAACCGGATGTCCATGTGATGCAGGCCGTTTCGCAAGCCGCGCAAAAGCCGGAGAATTATAAATACTCGCTTCATGACACGCCGGAACTAATAGAAGCCGTACAGCACTGGTATCAAAAACGCTATGATGTATCGCTTGCACCGGAACAAATCATGTCGGTGAGCGGCTCGCAGGAGGGCATCGCCCACATTGCTTTTCCATTTGCGGGGGAGGGAGATTTGGTGCTTGCCCCTGACCCGGGCTATCCGATTTTTACCTTTGGTCCCATGATGGCAGGGGCTGAGATTGGTTTGTATCCACTCTATGCAGAAAAGGACTGGATTTTGGATTTTGCGGATATTCCAGAGCAGGTTGCCGAGCGGGCAAAGCTCATGGTTGTGTCCTATCCAAACAACCCCACAACAGCGATTGCGGATGTGGCTTTTTATGAAAAGTTGGTTGCATTTGCCAAAAAGCATGAAATCATGGTTTTGCATGACAATGCCTATTCGGATATCATGATGGATGGGCAGCGC
>JAGZIY010000025.1 GCA_018365995.1 Butyricicoccus pullicaecorum
TTCCCATTCCGAACACAGTAGTTAAGCTCATTAACGGTGAAAATACTTGGCTGGAGACGGCCCGGGAAAATAACACGGCGCGCACATAAAGCAGACCCACTTGGGTCTGCTTTTTCTTTACCGGAATGTGCGGGTATTGCTTTTGCAGCCGCTTTCTTCTCAAGAAGATGATAAAGCACCTTTTTGACAGATTAAAAAATGCCTTCCTTTACACGAAAGGAAGGCATTTTTTCAATTAGGCTTCTTCCGCAGATGGAAGCTTTTCACGCTTTTGAGAAAATTCAGCGACAGCAGTGTACAGTACATCAGTCGAGGAGTTGATTGCAGTTTCACAGGAATCCTGAATGACTCCAACGATGAATCCAACACCAACGACCTGCATAGCGATATCGTTAGGAATACCAAACAGACTGCAGGCTAGAGGAACCAATAGCAGGGAACCGCCGGCAACACCAGAAGCACCACAGGCACTCACTGCTGATAAGATGCTCAGAATAAGAGCAGATGCAAAATCGACCTCAATCCCCATCGTATGGGCAGCAGCCAATGCGAGAATTGAAATTGTGATTGCTGCACCGCCCATATTGATGGTAGCACCCAATGGGATAGATACGGCGTAAGTATCCTTGTTGAGCCCGAGTTCTGCGCAAAGACGCATATTTACTGGAATATTTGCAGCAGAAGAACGGGTAAAGAAAGCCGTAATACCGCTATCCTTGATGCACTTGAATACAAGCGGATAAGGATTTTGACGGATTCCAATAAATACAATAATGGGATTGATTATAAAGGCAACGACGGCCATTGTGCCGACTAGTAATAGAATCAGTCTGCCATAACTCAGCAGTGATTCTATTCCCTGTTGTGAAATGGTGTTGAATACCAATCCCATAACCCCCAGAGGTGCGCAGTTAATCACCCATCGAACAATTTGAGAAAGTGCATCAGAAATACTTTCAATTGCATTCTTGAAGCCATCAGAAGTATTTCGGAGCGCAATACCTAAAAGAATTGCCCATGCGAGGATACCAATATAATTCGATTGAATGAGGGCATCTACTGGATTGGCAACCAAATTCATAAGCAATGTATTCAGAACCTCATGGATTCCCTCTGGAGGTGTAATATCAGAAACAGAAGATGTTAAGGATAGTGTAATTGGAAATAGAAAGCTTGCAAGAACAGCTACAAAGCCTGCTACAAAGGTTCCTAATAGATATAGAAATATAATGCGCTTCATATTTGTTTGTTTTCCTGCCTGATGCTTACAAAGCGCAGACATGACAAGAAACAGCACAAGCAATGGAGCGACTGCCTTGAGTGCTCCGACAAACAAATTTCCAAATAAGATAATAATGGATGCTTGAGGGATGATAATCCCTAAAACAGTACCAAGCAAGAGACCGCATAGAATACGCTTTACTAGGCTGATTTCATTCCAGCGACGAATTAAACTCCTCATAATTTCCCTCTCCTTATTTTTGCTGGTTTTGATTATATCATATCTTTTTATGCTTGAAAACACATTTTTCGAACAAAATTGATTGTTTTGTGAACAATAAAGAAATATGTCCTTCGTACAAGGACATATCAAAGGGATAGAAAAGTTCTTTTTCGCAAAAATAATTTGTTTTATAATACCGTATAATAAATGAATTAAAATATATAATTTTTAATATTACATTTTACAAGATATAATATACTTTTATTTTGATTTTCTGACATCGGAATCAAAAATATGTTATAATATAAATATAATGTGTAGATTTTGTTGGATATGTACCGATCCAACAAAGTTCATTACTGAGCAAAAAGCAGATAAAACAGGAAAGGCGCGGGACAGAGACTGGAGGCGCATATGTACAAGATAGGGCAAAATATTATTTATGGTAATGTTGGTGTCTGCTGCGTGCGAGCTGTTGTGACAGGGAAGAAGATTGGTTTGGAGGCTGGTCAGTATTATATGTTGGAACCGCTCTATGAAAATGGAACTATTTATACGCCGGTAGATACAACACGTGTATTTATGCGTCCAGTGATTTCTAAAGCTGAAGCCGATGCTCTGATTGATCAGATTCCGCAAATAGAGGTAACTCCGGATAATACTAAAAATATACAGGAACTTCGTTCACATTATAAACAGGTAACAGAGAAACATGATTGTGCAGGGCTTATTGGTTTAACGATGTCTATTCATGCCAAAGAAGCAGAGAAAAAACAGTATGGACATAAGTTGGGGCAGATAGATGAAAAGTATATGAAACAGGCAGAGAGCACTCTATGCAGAGAATTTTCAGTTGCTCTGGAAATTCCAACACAGGAAGTCCCGCAGTATATCAAAGCGCGTTTGGCACAGCGATTAGTATAGAATTGTTTTCCAAATATGAAGAAGATGACTTGACCCCTAAGAGACAGACTGATACAATGACTTTACGCGGGGAATAGAATCTTTTTTCACCTGTAATTTTATGAGAGGACGTGACATAAACACGTGATTGACATTTTAAAAGCGATATTGTTTGGTATTGTTGAAGGCATTACGGAATGGCTCCCAATCAGCAGTACGGGACATATGATTCTGCTAGATGAATTTGTAAAGCTTGATGTAAGTGAAGCTTTTTGGGATGTATTTCTGGTTGTCATTCAGCTGGGAGCAATTTTGGCAGTTGTTCTGATTTATTGGGATAAGATTTTTCCGTTTCGTGTGAAGGGACATTGGGGCATCGATTCCCAAAAGATGAATATGTGGGGAAAAATCTTAGTCGCATCGATTCCCGCAGGTGTGGTTGGCATTTTGTTTGATGATATCTTAAATAAGTGGTTTTATAATTATCAAACAGTAGCCATCATGTTGATTCTATTTGGTATTTTATTTATTATCATTGAAGATCGAAATCGTGGACAGGTACCGCGCGTCCGCTCCATTTCAGCGATTGGATACCGTACTGCGTTTATTATTGGCGTATTCCAATTGATTGCTGCAATTTTTCCCGGAACCTCACGTTCCGGTGCAACCATCATTGGTTCACTCCTCATAGGGGTCTCGCGTACTGTTGCAGCCGAATTTACATTTTTTCTTGCGATCCCTGCAATGTTTGGAGGCAGTGCCATTAAGCTCCTCAAGACAGATGCGATTTTTTCAGGCAGTGAAATTGGAATTTTGATTGTAGGCATGGTCGTTGCTTTCATTGTATCTATCTTTGCCATTAAATTTCTAATGGGGTATATCAAGAAGCATGACTTCAAAGTATTTGGATGGTATCGAATCGTATTGGGCATTCTAGTGCTTGGATACTTTATGATCCAAGGCTTTATCGGTGCATAATGGATCTCAGAAAAAGCCCTAGATTTTAGAAAAATCTAGGGCTTTTTCATGTCTATTTATCAAAATGCGGCGTGAAACCATTTGATTTTGCGAGGGACATGTCAAAAAGGCTGTTCAGGTGGTATATCAGAAATTTGCTGCAGCGCTTTTTTAAATTGAAACATAAATAGGATTGCAGTGAAGCAGACTGCAAAGAAATCTGCGACTGGTTCTGCCAGATAAACACTAAAGGTTGGATTCTGAGGAAATAGAGAAGGCAGAATATAAATTAGAGGAATCAAAAGAATGAATTTACGCATTACTGCAACAATGATAGATGCACGTGCATTGCCAATTGCGTTGAATGTCAGCTGACAAGCCATTTGGATCCCAAAAATCAGAAGAACTGCCATATAGACACGCAGAGGTGTTTTGGTAAACTCTAAAAGTGCAGTATCTGGTGTGAACATACGAATAAATAGCTGAGGGAACAGCATAATAATGGCCCAAAGTGCCATAGAGTAACAAACACTTGTCTTTAGCAGCAACCAAAATGTCTGTTTGACACGTTTTGGATTACGGGAACCAAAGTTATAGCTGATAATAGGTTGTGCACCTTGTCCGAGTCCCTGTAATGGAAGCATTGCAAACTGCATGACACTTGCGAGAATAGTCATTGCACCAACTGCAAGGTCTCCTCCATATTTGAGCAAAGAGGAATTAAAGCAAACTAATATAATACTTTCGCTTGCCTGCATGATAAATACAGACAGCCCGAGTGCCAGCGCCGGAAGAATGACGTGTGTTTGGAGTGGTAGATTTTTAAGCCGGATGCGCAAAAGCGTGTCCTTTCCAAATAGAAAGCGTAATACCCAAATACAGGAAATTGCCTGCGATACGATTGTTGCAAGTGCAGCGCCACGCACGCCAAGCTTAAAACAAAAAATAAAGATAGGGTCTAGAATTATATTCGAAATGGCACCGATGAGTACAGAAATCATGCTGACCTTTGTAAATCCTTGTGCGGTGATAAAGGCATTCATACCTAAAGTCAATTGTACGAAAATTGTACCAATGGCATAGATATTCATATATTCTACACCATACATAATGGTATTTTCGCTTGCGCCAAATGCAAGGAGCAACTCTTTATTCCAACCGAATAAAATAATGGTAAGGATTACGGATATGATAAGCTGCATGGAAAAACAGTTTCCCAATGTTTTCTCCGCAGTATCTATGTGACCTTGTCCCATAAAAATACTGGCACGCGGTGCACCGCCGCTGCCCACAAGAGCCGCGAATGCAGAAACAATCATAATAAGTGGCATGCACACACCCACACCGGTCAATGCAAGTCCGCCAATATCAGGAATGTGCCCAATATAAATACGGTCTACCATATTATATAGCATATTGATAATCTGTGCTGCAACCGTTGGCAAAGCCAAATGCAGCAAAAGCTTACCAACAGGTTCGTTTTCTAAAAAATCTTTATCCTGTGTCATTATAGTTCTCCTCTTGTCAGTTCTGTTTCTACATTCTGTAACAATCGTTTGCTGAATTCTTCATATAACTGACGTTCTTCCAATGAAAAACCGTTTAATATGACTTCCTCAAACTGACATCGTATGGTATGGATTGCTTCTGTCACCGGAGCCGCTGCTGGAAGTAATGATAAGTGGATCCGCCGCCGATCGGTTGTGTCCTGTGTACGCTCCAACAACCCCTTTTGAATCAGCAGTTCCACAGCGCCAGATACTTGGCTCTTTACAATCAGATGCGTTTCCACAATGTCTGCGGCTGTATCCTTTTGCGGATTGTGCTGTAAAAAATTGATGATTGAAGCCTCTGTTTTGGACAGCTGATAATTTTGGCAAACTGTTTCAAGCATTTGATTATATAGCTTTACGATTTTTCGCACATCACCAATGTTCATACTTCTCCCTCTTTATTCGTTCTATAATAAACAGTTTTTTTTAGAACTATTTTCTAAAAACTATTATACACCGCTATTTTATTCTGTCAAGTTCAAGTATTTTGTTCCATAATATTTTTTACAAACCCTTTTCTCTAGAATGATTGCCTTTTTATCCGTAAGGTACTATCATAAGAATAGCAAAGTCTCAAGTTCCAGCGTATGTGCACCAACATTTTCATTGGTGCCAGAAAGGAGTAAATCCCATGATTCCATGTAGAAGCACATGTGCGATGTATCACGAAGGCTGTCACAAAACTTGTACAGTTTGGCAGCAGCAACAGAGCAAACGCAGCCAAGACTATCGACGTAAGCTGGCATATCTAAAAGAGCAAAATGATATTTGCAGTACTGTGATCAGCCAGCTCAAGCGCATAAACTGCCATCGTACTTATTTCTGAAATATATAAAAAGGCTGTTCTATGGAAATATTTCCATAGAACAGCCTTTTTTGGTAAGGGACTTTTTTCTATCAGAATCGGCATCATAATTCTGATATTAACGCTGAACACGACCAGAACCGTCGCCGCCTGCAAGTTTTTCCACTTCAGATACACTTACAAGATTATAATCTCCCTCAATGGAATGTTTGAGTGCAGATGCTGCAACTGCAAATTCAACCGCTGTCTGTGTCTCCTTGCCAGATAACAGCGCATAAATCAGACCACCGCCAAACGAATCACCACCACCAACACGATCCACAATATGCAGATGGTATTCCTTTGAAAAGCAGTAATTTTCACCATCATACAGCATAGCAGCCCAATCATTATCATTTGCAGAAATAGAGGTACGTAGTGTGATTGCAACCTTCTCAAAACCAAATCGGTCAGCCAACTGCTTTGCAACCGATTTATAGCCTTCTTTATTCAGTTTTCCGCCATAAATATCTGTATTTTCTGCTTCAATTCCAAATACATCCTTGGCATCTTCCTCGTTAGAGATACAGACATCTACATATTGACACAAATCGGTCATTGCCTTGCGCGCTTCTTCACGGCTCCACAGCTTACCGCGATAGTTCAGGTCACAAGAAATCTTTACACCATGTTCCTTTGCCTTTTTACAAGCTTCGCGGCAAATATCCACTAGATTTTCTCCCAACGCTGGCGTAATCCCTGTAAAATGGAACCAGTCTGCATCAGCAAAAATGGTATCCCAGTCAAAATCAGAAGGCTGTGCTTGCTGGATTGCAGAGTGCGCACGGTCATAAATACAAACCGAACCACGCTGAGAAGCACCCTTCTCCAAAAAGTAAATTCCTACACGGTCACCGCCACGCACAATATTAGAAGTATCAACACCATATTTGCGGAGGGAATTGACAGCAGCCTGTCCAATTGCATGGGTTGGCAGCTTAGTCACAAAAGCAGTATCGATACCATAGTTTGCAAGGGAAACTGCTACATTGGCTTCTCCTCCACCAAAGGTTGCCTGTAACTGGTCATCCTGAAAAAATCTATAATATCCATTTGGAGCAAGGCGCAGCATCAGCTCGCCGAATGTAACGACCTTCATCTCTAGAACCTCTCTTAATTTTGAACTTTTTATGATCCCTGACGTGTCTGACGAACGATTTCGACAGATTGACGGCATAATTCAGTAATTTCATCCCATTTCTGTCCATTGATCAACTCAGACGTCACCATATAAGAACCGCCACAAGCCGCAATGATGGGATTCTTTACATAATTTGCAAGATTTTTAAGGGAAATGCCACCAGTTGGCATAACCTGAAACATGGGAAATGGCGCCGACATTGCCTTGATCTTGTCCATTCCACCAGATTGCTCTGCTGGAAAGAATTTGAGCACCGAAAGACCAGCCTTATACGCTGCATGATAATCAGTCGGTGTCGTGCAGCCGGGCAGGATCACCACCTGCTTTTTCTGACAATATGCAACGAGTTCTGGATCAAAACCTGGCGTTACAATAAACTGAGCTCCCGCCTCCAAGGCGGCATCGACCTGCTCCGTTGTAAGTACAGTACCTGCACCAACAATCATATCTGGACATGTCTCTTTCATCAAGCGAATTGCATCTGCAGCGCCAGCAGCACGGAAAGTGACCTCCGCAACTGCAACCCCACCGTTACAAAGAGCCTTTGCAAGTGCAGCGGCATCTCGCGTTGGGTAATCAAGCTTAATGACTGGTACGACACCGATTTGACGAATCTGTTCCAGAAGTTTTACCATTTGAAAAAGACCTCCACCTTAATCGTTTCATATTATGAAATATTGTTTCAAATTTTTTATCTGCTTTTATTATAAAACTTTATGCAGAAAAATCAACTCAGCGGTTGCACTGAAATTTACTTGCATTTTTTGTGAAAAGTTGTTAATATTAAAACATAGTTTTGTATTATGAAACGGAGTGGAGTGTTATGGCTGAAAAAGGGTCTGTACAATCTCTTGATCGTGCGTTTGATATTATGGAGGCACTGTGCGAAGCACGGGAGGGGCTTGCAATCCATATGCTCAGTGAGCAGACAGGGCTGCATAAAAGCACTGTACATCGGTTATTGTCTTCCATGGTGTCTCATGGATATGTCTATAAAGATGAATATACAGGAAAATATCGTATGACAACAAAACTTTATGCCTTATCCGGTCAAGTAGTAGAGCATCTGGATTTGGTGCAAATTGCACGGTATCCGATGGAGGAACTATGCCATGAAGTACATGAAACCATTCATCTGGTAATACCAGAAGGAACGGATATTGTATATGTACACAAAGTAGAAGCCGAACAGGGGGCGATCCGTATGTTTTCACGCATTGGCATGCGCCGCCCTATGTATTGCACAGGTGTCGGAAAGGCAATAATGGCATGTATGACAGATGAACAGGTCGATCGCATTTGGGAAGCCAGCGATATCCAGCCCTATACATCACATACCATTATGACACGAGAGCATTTACAAGACGTACTCAATTCCATTCGTCAGCGTGATTGCGCCTTTGACAATGAGGAAAACGAACTTGGTGTGCGCTGTATTGCGGCTGCAATCCGCGATTATACCGGCAATGTGTGCGGAGCACTCTCAATCAGTGCACCGATCATTCGTATGAGTGACAGCTATCTATTGCAGCTCAAACGCCCATTACTGGAAACACGTGACCGTATTGCGCATAAAATGGGATGGTTTTCAGACGAAAATCACCCGTTTTCTCATGCAAATGAGAGGAGTTGAGCTGCTTTGAAGCTGTTTCATTTATCTGATCTTCATCTAGGAAAACGATTGAATGGATTTTCTCTAATCGCAGATCAGGAATATATCCTGCATCAGATTTTGCATTATATAGATACAGAAAACCCCGATGCAATCCTCATTGCGGGAGATATCTATGACAAGCCTATTCCACCAGCAGAAGCCATCCGTTTGTTTGATGCCTTTCTGGTTGAATTGTCTGCACGCAGGCTGGAGGTTTTTTTAATTAGCGGCAACCATGATTCTCCCGAACGAATCGCCTTTGGCAGCAAGCTGATGCAGCCCAGCGGTATTCATGTTTCTCCAGTTTATGATGGCTCTCTGTCTCCGATTTCCTTATCCGATGCGTATGGCAAAATAGATTTTTATTTGCTTCCCTTTCTCAAGCCTGTCCAAGTTCGCCATTTTTATCCAGAAGAATCCATTGAGAGCTATACCGATGCCATTGCAAGCGCCTTGACCCATCGTCAAAAGGGACATGCCAATCGTTCTGTTATGCTGGCACATCAATTTGTAACAGGTGCCATTCAGTGTGAATCAGAGGAATTGTCGGTCGGTGGGATAGAGCAGGTTGATGTTCAGGTTTTTCAAGAATTCGACTATGTGGCACTTGGGCATTTACATGCTCCTCAGGCAGTCAGCCGTTCCACGGTACGCTATTGCGGAACCCCATTAAAATATTCTTTTTCTGAATCCAGCCACCAAAAATCGATTTCTGTTGTTACTCTGCAAAATGCTGGACAAGTGGATGTCCAATTACTGCCACTCAAACCACGTCTTGATTTATTAGAGCGTACCGGAAGCCTTGATGCCTTGCTGCACCATTCTTTTTATCAAAGCTTTGACCGCAACGCCTATCTGCATATTACACTGACAGATGAGCAGGAAATTCCCGATGCAATCGGTAAACTCAGAACAATCTATCCAAATATCATGAAGCTGGACTACTGTAATACCCGCACTGCACGCCAAGCAGCGCTTTCCAGTCTAAAACCAATGGAAAAACGTACACCCATGGAGCTCTTTGCAGATTTTTATGAAATGCAAAACAATCAAGCACCCTCCGACACTCAAAAAGAAATCATACAAGAGTTGATCACACAAATCTGGGGGAGAGAGCAATGAGACCTTTACAATTAACCATATCTGCATTTGGACCCTATGCTGGTTGTATTCGTCTAGATTTCGAACAGCTTGGCACACACGGTCTCTATCTTATCCGTGGAGATACTGGTGCCGGAAAAACTAGCATCTTTGATGCAATCACATTTGCCCTTTATGGAGAAGCCAGCGGAAGCCAAAGAGAAGCCTCCATGTTCCGCAGTCAGTATGCATCGCCCGAAACAGAAACCTTTGTAAAATTAACTTTTTCAAATGCAGGTAAACAGTATACCATTCGGCGCAGCCCTGAATATTTGCGGCCAGCCAAACGTGGCGGCGGTTTGACGCTGAACAAAGCAGAAGCCGTCTTAGAACTCCCAAACGGAACACTATTGACACGATCTCGCGAGGTCAATCAGGCAATTCATGAGCACATTGGTGTAGATCGCAGTCAGTTTACCCAGATTGTTATGCTGGCACAGGGAGATTTCCTAAAGCTTTTAGTTGCTTCTACCGAAGAACGTATGCGGATATTCAGACAAATCTTTCATACAGAACACTTTCAAACCTTACAGAGCATGCTCAAAGAACAGGTCTCCACTCTTTCCCGCCAGCGAGAATCCATGACCACGAAAATTGCACAATACATAGATGGTATCCAGTACCCAGAGGATACTGCACATGGACAAGCGCTTGCGAAGGCACGTGCCGGAGATTTCTTATTATCTGATACACTCCCAATCTTGGAGATCGTTACAGAGCAGGACGAAACAGCACTTGCAGAACTCCGTGCACAAGTTGGTGTACAGGATATACAAATTGGGCAACTTCAGGAACAGATTGGGCGTGCAAAACAGCTTGCAGCCGCAAAGCAAAAGTTGCAGGCTGCACAAGCAGAATGGCAGTCCATGCTTCCCAAGCTGAAAGATGCTACCAAAGCCAGAACGCAGGCACAGCAAAAACAGCCAGAGCTGGAACGCCTTTTACAGCAGGAACAGCAGATCGAAGAAGAACAAAACCGTCATCAGCACCTGATAAAATTGCAGCAGGAACAGCAGCAAACCCATCACCTATATGCAAAAAATAACGTAGTCTTACAGCAGCTTGCCAGACAGGCAGAACAGCTTGCGCATGAACAAACCGCATTACAACAGGAGCAGTCCATGCTTTCAGATCAAGCTGTGCAGGTAGAGCATTTTACATCAATGCAGCGAGATTTGAAAACAAGGAATCATTCTCTCCATACCCTAAAAAAGGATATCCAAAATTTAGAAGAACTTGAAAAAGAATGGAAACTAGTGACTGAAAAATATCGATCTGCATCTCACAAGCTAAATACCTTACAACAAAGGAGCCAATCTATTCACTGTGCTTTTCTAGATGCTCAAGCAGGACTGTTGGCACAAACTCTGCAAGAGAAACAGCCCTGTCCGGTATGTGGTTCTTTACAGCACCCCTCTCCAGCACCAAGAATACAAAGCGCACCTTGTAAGGAAGATGTAGAGCGCGCACAGCAAGCTGTACAGCAAGCGCAGCAAGCCGCCGAACAGCTAAGTACCCAAGCAGGCATATATCATGGGCAGCTCCATAATCAAAGAGCAGCCTTGGAAAAACAATTCAAATCCTTGCTGAAAGATTGTACTTGGGATACCGTCCCGCAAAAGCTGACGCAAGCCATCCAAGATGTACAAGCACAAATCGCAGACACGTCTGACAGGCTTGCACAAGCCATCCAAAATGTCAAACGATATCAGCATCTTCAGCAGCAAACTCAACAGCTTGCACACCAGATAGAGCAGCTTTCCAAACAACAATCTCAATATACGGAACAACAGACTGCCTTAAAACAGGATGCACACCATCTCAAAGAACAGATCACTCAGCTTGCATCTCAGCTTTTATACGACAGCAGCAAAGCAGCACAGGAGGCATCTGATAAGCTCAAGTATACGTGTAATGTGATCCGGCAGGAGCTCCAGCAAACCGAACAAGCCGAACGGCAATATCGTTCCTCTGTGAATATGCTGGAGGGGCAAATACACGCACTGCAAAATCAAATTGCAGAGCATATTTCCTGTGATTTACCAATTGCAGAAACCAAATTGGCGGAACTTCAACTTTCCCGCAACACCCTAGAGCAGCAGATCACACAAATTACTGCTCGAATGCAGCGCAATCAAGAGGCGCTGACGCAACTTTCTCTATTCAGTAAGGAACTGACCGCAATAGAGCAGCGCTGGGTTCAGGTCAAGGCGCTTGCAGACACTGCTGGCGGCACACTTTCTGGAAAGGAAAAAATCATGTTGGAAACCTATGTGCAGATGACTTACTTCGACCGTATTTTGGTTCGAGCCAACAGCCGACTTCTCGTCATGTCACATGGACAATATGAATTGCAGCGCTGTATACAATCTGGTAGCAATCGCCGCCAGACAGGCTTAGAACTAGATGTCATAGATCATTTTAATGGTACCACACGCTCTGTCAAAACATTATCTGGCGGCGAATCCTTTCAAGCTGCTTTATCCCTTGCGCTCGGTCTTTCCGACGAAGTACAATCTCTTGCCGGAGGAATTCATTTGGATACCATGTTTGTTGATGAGGGCTTTGGCACCCTCGATGAAGATGCACTGGAGCAGGCACTTTGTGCCCTAACTGCACTCTCCGATCACGGGCGTCTTGTCGGAATCATTTCTCACGTTGGCGCACTGAGCCGCCGAATTGACAAACAGATTGTCATTGTAAAAAATGGAATTCACGGCAGTCAGGCAAATATCATTTGTTAAGCACGGAAATCAATCTATCAAAATCCTGTTTATGACTTTTGTACAGGGTAAAGCCACTTACAATTTCCAAAATTCAAATGCTTTGGAGGCTCCCTTCCTCCCTGCATCATAGAACATGTAATCTGAAATAACAAAGCCAGTTTCTGCGGAAACTGGCTTTGTATTTAGATCAGTATACTTCCATTAGAAAGACCGGCAAAATCTTTATGCAGCCGTATCGCACAGGAAATTACCTGTGTGTCCACTTTTGTATTAACGCCGTTGCACGTCCCCATTTATAAGGGATATCCTTCACATTTTTCAAAATTGCCCAAATGTCAACTACCCATCAGGTAATGGGTTTGTAACTGCCCAGTCGTAGTAACGGTTTACACCTCCGACCTTTAACCCCAATAGGTATTTATTACCTAAAGTGGCGTTACATCATAGGGTGGTTGCCAGCACCCTTTGTAACAAAGTTTACTCTGTTACAACTGTATTAGGTACTTGACTATCTGCAAGATAGGTGATTCCCACGCGATTCAGAAAGATTGCTTTCTTCAACATTAAAAGTTACTGGTATGTGAAGATAGTACTTCGCATGCTTATTTACAAGTTTAGCAGTGCCAAACTTATAAATGGTATGGTCAAAGTATTTAGACATACCTTCAGCGAAATGTGGTAACTTCACACGACCATTCAGTGTATTCACTGAAAACTGGCTTTGCGTTAAAGAATAATCTCTATTCCAAACTAAATCATACTGTGGTTTTTTAAAAGAAGGCTTGAGCCACTCATTCTGATTTTCCAGAATGGTTTTATATCTGGCAATAACTGTTTTCAATACAGATTGAGTCATTTGAGATTTTAAGCCAAATCTTTCACGAAGATCAGAATATAACACTTTGTTAAGAGAAAGCTGTTTTAAGTCTTGCGTACGGAATACATAATCAGATACATAATTACAGGCTTCACGATAAACAGACATAGTATTATCAAGCAACACTTTGTCTGTATCAGATGCAGATATTTGTATTTTGGCTGTAATGGTAATTTGCTATATATATATTTTTTTCATCAATTTATTACTAGTTATATTATATACTAATTACTAGTGAAATTTAAGCAAGTGAGATGATGTTATGGATAACAGATATCATCATAATAGGCGTAAATATAGTCTCAAAGTACACATTGTATTGGTTACAAAATACAGAAAACAACTACTTAAATGTTTTATCGCTGACGATGTTAAGCAAAAGATTTTTGACATATGTAAGCTGAATAGATGGGAAATAGTTGCAATGGAAACCGATAAAGACCATATTCATTTTCTTATTGGATACGATACAGTCAACAAAGTGTGTTACATTATTAAGATTGTAAAACAAGAAACGACACATTAGACGCATTATTTGTGGCAGAAATATAATAATCATCTTTCAAAACAGTATTGGAAGATGAAGTTCTTTTGGTCTGATGGATACTTTGCCTGTAGTATTGGAGAAGTATCGTCAGTCACCATACAAAAATACATAGAATCTCAAGGATAGGAGGTCGATTGCTCCTCCCACCACCTAAAGGAAGTGGGTTTCCGCAACCTAATTGAATTTATGAAAGCTTTTATTCCTGTTTTTTCATTAGCAAACTTACATTTTTCTAATTGACAGCTTTTAAAATCGCTGTTATAATTGTGAGCACACTAACAATGAAGATCAAAAAGGAGATAAATATATGGATGTACAAAATTCTGTTGGATTTACTATTCGAACGCTTTCAAATTTATTACGGCGTAAATTTGCATGTCCTACACAATCACAGGACAACCATTGTTCTGAAGCGTCAGGGCTCATTATGTGCTATCTATGTGAACATTCTAATGATTCTCTCTATCAGCATGATGTAGAACAGGCATTTCGGATTCGTCGTTCTACTGCCTCTCGCGTTCTCACCATACTGGAAGATGACGGATTGATTGAACGACACAGTGATCCCGATGATGCACGTAAAAAACGGATTATTCCCACACAAAAAGCATTATCCATTCATAAACAGATCCTTCAAAGACGGGAAGAGTTGGAAGCCTGCATCACACAAGGCATTTCCCAAGAAGAACTGCGTGTTTTTTTTGAAGTGGCTCGAAAAGTTGAGGCCAACCTATCCCACTAAAGCACATTCTCAAAATATAACCCAGCAAAGGAGCGTATGTCTATGGTCAACCATATCGCGGCTGCAATCCGTGACAACAAAAAAAATTCTATTTTAACCCCCATTTTTGTCAGTATCGAGGTTTTCTTCGAGGTACTCATTCCCCTTGTCATGGCGGCATTGATCGACTATGGCATTTATGCGGGCGATCACCAGACTATTTTACGTCTTGGACTCATTCTGATTGGAATGGCTGCTGCCGCGCTCTTCTTTGGCGTACTTTCCGGCGTGACAGCAGCGCATGCATCTACTGGTCTCGCACGCAATCTACGCCATGATATCTATCATCATGTACAGGACTTTGCATTTTCAAATATTGATAAATTTTCAACTGGCGGCATTATCACGCGCTTGACTACTGATGTGACCCAAGTGCAAAATGCGTATCAAATGCTGATTCGTATTGCAGTACGTGCGCCAGTCATGCTTGTCTTTGCATTTATTATGACCATACAAATCAGCCATAAGTTATCAGTCGTATATATGCTTGCGATTCCTATCCTTGCAATTGGGCTTGGTCTGTTGATCCATCAGGTATATGGTCTGTTTAAGGAGGTCTTTAACACCTACGATGTACTCAATAATGTAGTGCAGGAAAATCTCAATGGTATTCGTGTTGTAAAATCCTTTGTACGTGAGGATCATGAAAAGGAAAAATTTAATCGTATTTCAAACAAGCTCTTTCGTACCTTTCTCAAGGCAGAGAATTTAATGATGCTCAATGCACCACTCATGCAGTTTTGTATGTATGGATGTACGCTTTTTATCTCATGGTTTGGTGCAAAGCTTGTTGTTGGAGGGTCTATGACCACGGGTGAACTGACCAGTATGTTTAATTACACCTCACAGATCCTTATGAGCCTTATGATGTTGTCCATGGTTCTTGTAATGCTCATTATGGCACGTACATCTGTATCGCGTATTGAGGAGATCCTCTCGGAAACCAGCAGCTTGACAAGCAAATCAGACGGTATCAAGAATGTTGAAGATGGTTCTGTAGACTTTGAAAATGTGAGTTTCAGCTATGTAGGAGATACACAAAAAACCAGTCTGCATGATATCAATCTCCATATTGCATCTGGTGAAACAGTTGGCATTTTGGGTGGTACTGGTGCATCCAAAACCACATTGGTACAGCTGATCCCTCGTCTTTATGATACAACTGCCGGCTGTGTCAAGGTCGGTGGAATAGATGTGCGCAGCTATGATTTAGATGCTCTGCGCAATGAAGTTGCTATGGTTCTTCAAAAAAACACTCTATTTTCCGGAACCATCAAAGAAAATTTACGTTGGGGCAATGCACATGCTTCAGACGCAGAAATCATACACGCTTGTAAGCTTGCACAGGCTGACTCCTTTATTCAGGAACTACCTGATCAATATGATACCTATATTGAACAAGGTGGTACCAATGTATCTGGTGGTCAAAAACAACGACTCTGTATTGCACGAGCTTTACTGAAAAAACCCAAAATTCTGATTTTAGACGATTCTACCAGTGCCGTAGATACCAAAACAGATGCCCTGATTCGGCAAGCCTTCCGAGACGAAATTCCGAATACCACCAAGTTTATCATTGCCCAACGTATTTCGTCTGTACAGGATGCCGATCATATCCTTGTCCTTGATGATGGACATATTTCTGGATTTGGCACACATGAAGAGCTCTTGCGTACAAACCAAATTTATCAAGAAGTTTATCAGTCTCAAAGTAAGGAGGGAACACAACATGCATAAGCACACCAAAGCATCAAAAGGAACAGCAGCCAGACTGTTTCGTTTGATTTTACAGGGCAATACACTCCGTCTATGTATTGTTGTTATCGCAATCCTGATCAGCTCGATCGCAACTGTCAGTGCCTCTGTTTTTTTGGGCTCCCTGATTGATGATTATATCAAGCCCTTGCTGCTCACAGATGCTCCTGTATTTTCAGGTTTACTGCATGCCTTGACTGCAATGGCATGCCTCTATGCAGCAGGTCTGTTTTCTACTTATCTCTATAACCGGATCATGATTACAATTTCACAAAATTGTTTAAGGAATATCCGAAATCAACTGTTTGCACACATGCAGAGCCTTCCTATTCGCTATTTTGATACCCATGCACACGGCGATATTATGAGCGTGTATACTAACGATGTGGATACCCTCCGGCAAATGATTTCCCAAAGCATTCCACAGGCATTATCCTCTTTTATTTCCATTATTTCCGTATTCGTTGCAATGCTCTTTATGAGTTGGCAGCTGACTATAATTGTTATTGCAAGCGTTTTCTGCATGGTATTTATTGTTCGTTCTATTTCAAAGCGAAGCAGTTCCTTTTTTATGCAGCAGCAGGAAGATCTTGGCAAACTGAATGGCTATATTGAAGAAATGATTGAAGGACAAAAAGTCGTAAAAGTCTTTTGTCATGAGCAGCAGGCAAAAGAAGATTTTGATGCACTCAATGATCAGCTGGCACAATCTGCCCGTCGCGCCAATCAGTATGCCAATAGCCTGATGCCGGCTATGAATAACCTTGGCAACCTGCAATATGTTGTGATTGCAATTGCTGGTGGTACCATCGCCCTGTTCAGTCACAGCTTAACACTGGGCACAATTGCAGCATTCCTGCAATTGTCCAAAAGCTTTACCATGCCAATTGGTCAGATTTCCGGACAGCTCAATTCTATTGTAATGGCATTGGCTGGTGCCTCCCGTATTTTTACGCTTATGGACGAGGCATCTGAACAAGACGACGGAGATGTAACACTTGTCAATGCAAGATATGACCACGCCGGCACACTTGTGGAAACGGCCGAGCGCACCGGCATCTGGGCATGGAAGCAGCCACACGCTGATGGAACAACTACCTTTACCAAACTCATGGGAGATGTGCGTTTTTCAGATGTAGACTTTTCCTATACGCCAGAAAAACCTATCCTGCACGAAATTACCCTGTATGCAAAACCGGGTCAGAAAATTGCCTTTGTTGGCTCTACTGGTGCGGGAAAAACTACAATCACCAACCTGATCAACCGCTTCTATGATATTGCAGATGGTAAGATACGATATGATGGCATCAATATCAATAAAATCCGTAAAAGTGATTTACGGCAGTCGCTGGGTATCGTTCTGCAAGATACCAATTTGTTTACTGGCACAGTACGGGAAAATATTCGTTATGGGCGACTCGATGCCACAGATGAAGAAGTAGAAGCTGCTGCAAAGCTTGCAAATGCAGATGAGTTTATCCGTCGCCTTCCAGATGGATATGATACAATGCTGACAGATAATGGCGCCAGCCTATCCCAAGGACAGAGACAGCTCCTTGCAATTGCACGTACTGCGGTCGCAGATCCTCCAGTCATGATTTTAGATGAAGCTACCAGTTCCATTGACACCCGTACAGAGCATCTTGTGCAGCAAGGTATGGATGGACTCATGTGCCAGAGAACAGTATTTGTTATTGCACATCGCCTATCTACTGTACAAAATGCAGATGCAATCATGGTGCTGGAACATGGCAAAATCATTGAACGCGGCAGTCACAAAGAACTTATTGGTCAGCACGGTGTATATTATCAGCTGTATACCGGTGCATTTGAAATGGAGTAAAAGATCTGCCGTTTATTTTCCTTCAATCAATATGTTCCTTTTCAAAAAGGCAGCTGCCCCATTTTAAGAATCATTATCATATATATCTTCCCAAAATGGATTTTCTGTTTTTAAAAATAAAGTATGTTTTTTCAAAAAAACTCTTTACGTGGAACTATTATGCTAGTATAATGAGTATATAGCATTCTTAAAACCATCTCTTTCAAAAAGGAGGCTGTTTATGGACGGCAGTAGAAAAGGTTCTATTATTGTCTATGCAACAGAAGCGGAACGACGCCGTATCAAGATTGCCGCTGCACGATTGGGGTTATCTATGAGTGGATTCATCTTGGAATGTGTGTTGGAACAAGTAGATTCTGTTGAGCAGTTGGCAAAAGAAAACGAGGAATAATACAATGATTAAGATTGCACTGATGAACCAAAAGGGTGGAACAGGAAAAACAACCTCTGTTCTCAATATTGCTGGTGAACTGGCTCTGCGCAAAAAAAAAGTTCTCATCATTGATATGGATACCCAAGGCAATGCAACTGCAAACTTAAAAATTACAGTCCCATCTACCAAAACATTAGCGGATGCAATTGCAGACGCAGAAATATCCCTTCAGGATACCATCTGTCACACTGCTGTTGAAGGCTTAGATCTAATTCAAGGAGGTGCGATCCTTGGTTCTGCTTTTAACGCCATTCAAAAAATGCTGGTAGGGCGTGACACTGTACTCAAGCGCTTGCTCGCAAAGCTTCCACAAACTTATGATTTTATTTTATTGGACTGTTCTCCCTCTTTGGAATCTGTTTTGAACATCAACGTTCTGGTAGCAACTGATTATGTCCTGATTCCAATTCGTGTTGATAAAAACTCCATCGAAGGGTATGGGGTCATGCTAGATACAATCCAGTTGGTACGAGAAACAGAAAATGTAAATCTTCGGGCTCTTGGTGTATTCATGACGGCTGTGGAAATCGGATCATCTCTCGACCGTGAAATGATCAAAGCGCTTCCTGCAACCATTCCAACCCTTGCATTTCATAGCTATATTCGTAAAAATATCGATGTCAAAAAAGCACCAATTGCTCAGGTACCACTCTGCTACTACAATGCACGGTGTACCGGTGCACGCGACTATGCGGCTCTGACAAATGAAATATTGACCCGAATTGCAGATTGGAGATAATGATATGAAAAAATCAAAAACCTCTCTATTTGCAGCTCTAAAAGAAACTGCAAACAGCGCTGCTTCTGTAAACAGCGAGCTTGTACGTCAAATTCCAATAGATAGACTCATAGAAAATCCGTTAAATCGTTTTTCTATGAAGGAAGATGAAGACTTTATGCGTTCTCTGCACTCGATCGAACAAGATGGTTTATTCGAAGATCTAATTGTCACACCTGCTGAAAATGATACTTATCGCATCATTTCCGGCCATCGACGAGCAGCCATTGCAAAACGCCTTGGAAAAACACAAGTTCCCTGTAAGGTGCGTGTATATCAATCAGAACTGGAAGAAATTCGTGCACTTATCGGCGCAAATATTCATAAGCGTACCATTACACCACTTGATATGGCACGGCAGCTTGAAACGCTGTCTGAGGTCTTAGACCGGCAAGGCGAAATCTTAGGAATTAAAGAACGTGTCAATCAACTGGCCGCGCAAACAGGGTTATCTCCCAGAACGGTAGAGCGTTATCTCGATTTGCTCCAATTAAACCCAACACTTTCCGACTGGGTAGAACAGGGAAAAATTTCCATGACAGATGCCTATGAGATTGCAAGAAAGAAAAATATTGATTTACAGGCAGATGTTGTTGCAATGACTTTGGCACTGAACCCTGCGCTTCCTTTATCTGAACGCTTACACACTGCACTGCAAACATTAAAAAATCGAACTATACCATCTGCAAGCTCCACGGGCAAAGAAAAAACAGATCCTCTAAGCCCCTGCAAAGCAATTGACAAATATTGCAAAGCAACAAAAAAAATGACAGATGAACTGGAATCAATCTCAAAGGTACCGTTTACAGATGCGAATATGCTTTCAGAAAAACTCTCTGCATTTGAAGAAGAGCTCGAACATTTACTGTCTGCCTGTAAAGAGCTTCACAAGCATTTCAATACTTAAAAATATCAAGAATTTAGCTGTTTTAAACAATCATCTCCCTACCATTTTTACTTGACAAATTTGGAACATCCTACTATAATAAAAAGAGAAATTGGTAAAAAAAAGAATCGGTTGATATATAAAATCAACCGATTCATGAAAGCAATCCGCATAAACACATAATTATCGCCACAATAATTATCGCCATAATAACAATCGCCATACATAACAACTACGCCATAACAACCATGCCATACATAATAACTATGCCATACATAATAACTATGCCATACATAATAACTATGCCATACATAATAACTATGCCATACATAATAACTATGCCATAC